>CBFGJX010000003.1:177345-177638 GCA_965649225.1 Caldifarciminota bacterium | reverse complement strand
CATACCGTATTACAACCCGGATGAGAATCGGATTGCGGAGTTCAGACCCGACTTCGTCTTCTGGCTGAAAAAGGGTAGCGAGTATCGTATCGTCTTCGTGGACCCCAAGGGCATGGCCCACGCCAAGACCTATCATAAACTCGATGGCTACCGACACCTATTTGAGGAAAATGAGAAGCCCAAGAGCATCTGTCACGATGGCATGACGGTAACCGTACAGGTATTCTGCTACAATCGCGACGCTGCGCAAGCCAACCAGCTCTACCGGCGATTCTGGGTTGGTAGCATCGCCG
>CBFGJX010000003.1:0-177335 GCA_965649225.1 Caldifarciminota bacterium | reverse complement strand
ACAACATCATACCCTAACCAGACATCCTAGCCGACGGTTTTCGCCCGAGGATACCTCGAAAGTTTCTGGCCCTGTGCCTGCGGCCGGGTCAAGGCGCGGTGCTTGACTGCACGGACCGGGGCTGGATATTTCGGTGGTGAGCCGGGCAGATGTCAGAGCTGAAAGCTGCAGCTGTGGCCGTGAAGACAGGCTGGCGCTCGGCCGGCGGGCGCTGGTGCTGGCATTGGTGACGGTGGGCTACAACATCGTCGAGGGCATCGTTTCAGTCGCTTTTGGCGCGGCTGCGGGCAGCATCGCGCTGGTCGGGTTCGGGCTGGACAGCTTCGTCGAGTCGCTGTCGGGCGGGGTGATGATATGGCGCTTTGGCCAGCATGGTCGACTCTCAGAGGAGCAGGAGCGGCGGGTGGAGAAGCGGGCCGTGAAACTGGTCGGCTGGACTTTCTTCATCCTCGCGGCCTATATCGCGTTCGAGGCCACGAAGAAGCTCATCACCCGCGAGATGCCCGAGCCGAGCCTGCCCGGTATCATCATCGCGCTGGTGTCGATTGTCACTATGCCGACCCTGTTTCTGCTCAAGCGGCGCACCGCACGCTCAATCGGCAGCCACAGCCTCGCGGCCGACTCGAAGCAGACGCTCGCCTGCTCGCTGATGTCGGTCGCCCTGCTCGCCGGTCTGCTGCTCAACCAGTTATGGGGCATCTGGTTTGCCGACCCGATAGCCGGGCTGGTCATCGCGGCGTGGCTGGTGAAGGAAGGCGTCGAGACCGTCCGGTCGGGCGAGTTGTGCTCGTGCTGACTTGACGCCGGCCGGGTGACGGTTAGGATTCTGGTGATGAAGACACCGGTCCGCGACCACGTGAGGCGGGTGCCGTGACTTCGGCGATGAGCCGGGGCCGGGCGCCCCGCCGACCGATGACCGGAGCCGACCTGCCGTTTGATATCCAAGTCAACAATCCAGAGAGTGAGGAACGATGGCCAAGTATATCATCGTCCTGAAACCAATGGCGGCTGAGGCGGTCAAGCCCGCCTGCCTGTCGGTGCTGAACGCTTCAGCCGGGACCGGCGCAACAATGGACTGGGCCTATGTTGACCGGGCCACCAATCAGCCGATCTGCTGCTGGGACGCTCCGGACCGGAAAACCGTCGAAGATATGTTCCAGCGCGCCGGCCAGCAGGTTGAGAGCCTGCGCGAGGTGGTAATCTACAAGGCGCCGTCGGCCTGAAGTGGAGGCAGACTGACCGCAGCACCAGACTATCGCCTGCTGGCAGTGCTGGCCCTGGTGTTCTGGGGCGCGTGGAGTTTTCTCGCCAAGCTGGTTGCCGGCTCCATCTCGCCGCAGTCGCTGGCGTTCTGGAGCACAGTGGCGACAATCGTTCCGGTCACCGCATTCGCTTTCACCGAGGACGGTGGCCGCTGGTTGAAGCCACACCCGCTGGCAGTCGGTTCGGGGCTGGCCTACGGGGTCGCACTGGTGTGTTTTTTTCTCGCGCTGCGCCGGGGGCCGGCTTCGGTGGTGGTGCCGCTTTCCGGGATGTACATTGTCGTGCCGGCCGTGTTTGGCTTTGTCCTGCTTCGGGAGCGGTTGAGTCTGCCGCATGCGGCGGGGCTGGTCTGCGCGGCACTGGCGGTATTGCTGCTGAGTCGGTAGTGGGGCGATGCCGATTAATTCAGGACTGATGAACCGGACGGGACTAATCACGCAGTCCGGCAGCAGTCAGACCATTTTTGCAGTAAAAAAGAGGTGCGGCAGGTGACTGTCCGGCATTGTGCCGGCAGTCTGCCGGCCGACAAGATAGCAACAACAATCCGCCCGGACCGGTCGCTAGAGCGTCGGCCGGGCGATTCGACAACGATACCCCAAAAACAGGAGGAATGATGCCGAAGCGTTACGACTATACCGGCAAGGACGTGCAGGACGTTTATGACGGGCCGGGTGGGCTGCTCTGGGAAGCAGTGATGAGCGAGCAGATTCATTCCGGCGGTGCTGAGGTGACCGACCGGATGGCGGTAGCGGTCGGGCTCAAACCCGGGATGCATGTGCTTGATGTCTGTTCAGCACTGGGCGCACCGGCCCGGCATATCGCCAAGAAGTACGGGGTGAAGGTGACCGGCCTCGACTTCACCAAGACGATGCTGGAAAAGGCGCGCCAGCGGACGCGGGATGCCGGGCTGGAGCATCTGGTGACCTTTGTCGAGGGCAACGCGATGGATATGCCGTTCAAGAAGGACACCTTCGACGTGGTCTGGGGTCAGGAGGCGTGGTGCTACGTCACCAACAAGGACGAGCTGGCACGCGAGGCGTTCCGCGTACTCAAGCCCGGCGGCAAGCTGATTTTTACCGACTGGGTTATCACCGGTGAGATTGAGGAGTCGCTGCTGGCGAAGCTGTACGAATCAATGGCATTTCCGTACATGGAAACCCTGAACGGCTGGGCCGAAGTGCTGAAGAAAGCCGGTTTCAAGGTGCTGGAGGTTAAAGACCAGACCGACGAATACGCGAAGTGCTTTGACGAGTACAAGAAAATGGTCGAGGTTGACCTGAGGCCGACGATCGAAAAGAACTTCGGACCGGAGCTTTACGCTTTCGCCGAGGGCCTGGTGAATCTGTGGCGGGATGCCGCGCACAGACATCAGGTCGGACGGGGCTGGTATCAGGCAGAAAAACCAAGGGGATAGCCCCTTTCAGCCTGCCGACCAGGGGCTGGTTGGGAAGACCACGAGGCACTGGGCAGCGGTGAAGTCACCGCTGCCCGGTGCCCGGACCGCAGAAGTCCGTGGAAGGGCAACGAGAGGAGAGCGAGGTGAAGAAGCCCGCACTGCTGGTGTGTCTGGCCGCAGTCGCTTTCGCGGCCAGGCCGCTGTCCGTGCAAGCAGTCCAAGCCGCTCGATCCCGAGACAGACGTGGTTTGTCGGTGTCCGACTCTCAAACAGGAACTCGCGCGGGATGGCCACTGCTTCTGCCGGCTGTACTACACGCCGGGGGCGGCGGCAAGTGAGTAGAACGAGACCGCAGGGGCGGCAGGGTCAGTCTGCCGCCCCTGCCGAGGAGTAGCGTTGGTTGTGACCGACCGCAGAAGTGGGACACGGCGACGGGCAACGGCGGCCGCTGGATTGGTTCGGCCGGATCGGGAGTCCGATTGAGCCACCTGCTGGCGCTGGGTCGGAGGTGGAAGTCGTGACTGGCTCCACCAGCGGGACAGTCTGTCCTGCGGACCGGATTCGTCCATTCATGTCAAGCTTTCAAAACAACGGACCCCAGGAAAGGAGGCCGAACTATGGCGCGACGCGTCGCCTTTGGGCTGCTGCTTGCCGCCGGTCTGGCAGCAGTGGTGGCGGGCATAGCGCTCCGCGACTGGGAGCGCATCTACCAGTTCAGTTCGCAGATATGACTGTCGTGCATGGGCCTGGTCTAGGCCCGCACGGCCTTGCGCATGGTCTGGAAAAAGGAGAAGGACGATGAGAAGAGCCGTACTGATCGTGCTGATGCTCGTGCCGGTCGCGTTGCCGGCGAGCCAGCTTGTGACCGTGATAGAGGATTTCACCGCGACGTGGTGCACTTATTGCCCGGGTGCGGCGCGGGGCATCGAGGAACTGCAGTTCCGGGCGTTCGATTCGGTCGTGGCCATCGCCTACCATTCATCGAGCAGCGACCCGTTCTACACCGCGACCGCTGCCGCGCGCATGAGTTATTACGGGGTGTCCGGTTACCCGACCGTTATACTCGATGGCGATTCGACCGTGGTGGGGGGTATTCACAGCGGCACGATGTTTCCGATTTACTGGGACTACTGGCGCAGCCACGCCGCCAATCCGAGTCCGCTGGATATTGACCTCTCGACAACCTATGACTCAGTTGCCCGAAGCGGTGTGTTGACCATTGTCGTGCGCAACACCGGCTCTGTCCCGATCAACGGGCAACTGCACACTGCGCTCACCGAGAGCCACATCCCATACTACTGGCAGGGAATGGACAGCCTGCATGATGTCGAGCGCACGATGCTGCCGTCGGCGTCCGGCGAGGCGATTTCGGTGCCGGTGGGTGATTCAGTAGTGCGGACCCGCAGTTTCACAATCAACCCGTCCTGGGTGGCACGGAACTGCCGGTTCATAGTGTTCGTCCAGAACAACTCCTCGCGGGCGATCCATCAGGGAGCCTGGTGCGACGTGGTGCAGCGGCCGACGCTTGAGTACTACGGTTTTGTCGGGTCGCCGGCGCGGCCGGGTGGCAGTGTGCAGTTGCGACCGATGCTGCGCAACCTCGGTTCGGCGACAGCGACCGGCGTGACCGGCTCGCTGTCCACGACCGATCCCTATGTCACTGTCACAACACCCGGTGCGGCTTATCCGGACATCGGTGTTGCCGGAACCCTTGGGCCCAACACCCCGTTCGCTTTGACCATCGCTGCGAACTGCCCGTCGGACCGGGTCGTGACGCTGACGCTGGATGTCAGCAGCGGCGGCCGTTTCACGATCCCGATGCTGGTGACAGCCGGCACCGGGTTCAGCGACGACTGCGAGAGCGGTGTCGGTGGCTGGTCCCGCACCGGTATCAACTGCCAGTGGGCGCTCAGCACGGTCCGTTCGCATTCGCCGACAAGGTCATGGACAACGACCAGCAGCGGTCAGTACCCCAACCAGACCGACATGCGCCTGACCAGTCCACGTTTTCTGGTCGGCGACGGTGCCACGCTCGATTTCTGGCAATGGTACGCGGTCGAGCAGGGCTGGGACTACTGCATGGTGGACGTCAGCCCGGGCGGGCCGTTCTGGCACACGCTTGGAACGTGGACCGGGGCGGCGCGCAACTGGGCAAGGCAGAGCTTCAGCCTGACCGAGTTTGCCGGAGCAACGCTGCAGGTGCGGTTTCGTTTCCTGTCCGACGGCAGCGTTACCGACGATGGCTGGTCGGTGGACGACATCGTTGTCAGCCCGTATGCTTCGGCCCTCGCTGAGCCGCCAGCGGCAGTCGGGCTGCGCGCGGCCGCAACGCGAACCATCGTGAATACGCCGGTCGCCTTTGAGTATTCGTTACCGCCAAACGCGCGCGGCGACCTTGTGGTGTTCGACGCCGGCGGGCGGCAGGTACAGGTGCTGGCCTGTGGTCTTGCCGGGTCGGGCCAAGCGGTGTGGCAGCTCGACGACGGCAGCGGCCGGAGAGTCGGCGCCGGCGCCTACTTCTGCCGGCTCAGTTCGGCGGCCGGGACCCGGTCGGTCAAGCTGGTGGTCGGTCGGTAGCATGGGTCTGTTGCGTGCTTTTGCGGCGGGGCTGGCTTCTGCCGGCCTCGCCGCAACTGCCTGCTCAGTTGCTCCAGATGTGCCGCTCGTGCCGACCAACCGCGTCGTGCTGGCGGAAATGTTCACCTGGCAGCGATGTTCTTACTGCCCGTACGCGGCGCGGGCCCTGGACAGTCTGGCAATGGAGTTGCACGACAGCGTCGTGGTGATTGCCTATCATCGGCGTGTGGCGGGCGACACGCTGTCGCCGGAGTATGTTGAAGAGCGGCGGGGGCTTTACTACGAGACCGGCGGCGAACCGGCAACGGTTTTCGATGGCGGGACACCGGTGCGCACGCCCGGGCCAGAATACAACTACCCGACTTTTCGGAACTTCATTATTGCGGCCAAGGGTGTGCCGCCCGGGGTTCAGCTCGACATGGCCGCCCGGCTTGATTCTTCCGGTGGTACGCTAACTGTGCAGGTCAGCGGTGTTGACTCAACTCCGGCCGAAAGCCTGCGGTTGTATGTGGTGCTGGTCGAGGACAGCGTGCGCGCGACCCAGCCAGGCGCGACGGACAGCGTATTTAACCGCGTGATGCGACAGATGCTGCCCGGTTGCCGGGGACGGGACTTTCTGCTGGCGCGGCGGGATACGCTGGAGTTCAGTGAGAGCTTCGGCCTTGCGCCAGGCTGGAACCCGAGGCGACTCGGCGCAGTGGCGTTCGTCCAGCATCCGGTCACGAACCGCGTCTTGCAGGCGTGTGGTTTGAAAAGACTGCAACAGAACATCCGAGGTTGCCGATGAAGGACAGGTTCAGGATTGTGCTTGTACTGATTCTGCTCGGTGGGGGAATTGCCTGGGCCGGCTTCGGCTTCAATTTTGTCTGTCGCGATGACACGGTGCGGCAGATCGAACCGGGTGGGATAGCCGAGTTTCATTTCACGCTCACGAACACCGCCAGCGTGCCCGATATCTTCCGTCTGGACAGTCGCGTGCTTGAAAGCGTCCCTGGCTGGGTGGTGGTGGTGTGTGCGCATGGCCGTTGCGTTGAGCCCGGGTCGCCGCTTTTTGACACACTCGCCCCCGGCGAGTCGGATTCAACTATTGATGTCACGGTCTATGCCGGAAGCCGGCAGGGGGTTCAGCGCGTTAACCTGAAAGTGACCTCGCTCGGCGACACAATGCTGACGGATTCAATCACGGTCGTCACCCGGACTGGCTCGGGCGTGTTTGAAACAGTGCAGCCGGCAGTCGGTGTCTGGGTATCGCGGTCGACAGTTGTCCACAGCGTGGTCACGATACACTGGTCAGACGGGGCGTGTCTGGTTGATGGTGTCGGACGTCGGCTGAGATGGCTGACTCCGGGTGTCAACAGTCTGCGCGGAGTAGCCCCGGGTGTGTACCTGCTGATTCGGCCCAAGAGCGCTGGTACGCAGAAGGTCATACTCAGATAACCAACGGGCGCCACAAAGGTTGATGTTGCAGCGTGGTTCTGGCGCGGATAGGATAGCTGCTGTGGACAAGCTGTATCGAGAGTTGGCCGATGCGGTCGTGGCGCTGAAGCCGGAGCTCGTGGCCGAGCTGGCGCGCAGAGTGCTGGCCGAAGGGTTGAGCGCGCAGACGGCAATCACCGAAGGGCTGGCAGCGGGAATGCGCCGAATGGGCGAGAAGTTTGCGGCGAAAGAGTGTTTCGTGCCCGAAGTGCTGCTGGCCTCGAAAGCGATGTACGCCGGGTTCGACATTCTCAAGGACGCGTTGGGTACGGCCGATGCGGCTGGCCGGGGTCGCGTCATTCTCGGTGTGGTGCAGGGCGATATCCACGACATCGGTAAAAACATCGTCAAGGTAATGATTCAGGCGGCGGGGTTTACGGTGGTTGACCTCGGTCGGAACGTAGCGGTCGAGGATTTTTTGCGCGCAGCCGAGGACGGGCCGGCGGTGCTGGGTATCTCGTCGCTGATGACCACGACGATGCCGCGGATGGGCAAGGTCATCGAGGCGCTGGACCGGCGCGGGCTGCGCCCGGGTGTGAAGGTGATAGTCGGCGGTGCACCGGTGACGGCGGAGTTTGCCCGGCGGATTGGCGCCGACGGCTGGGCCGCCGACGCGCACGGCGCGGTGCTGGAAACGGAAAGGTTGACTGGTCAGCGGACCCAGCGGCAATAACCCAGAGAATGACCGAGAGGCGCGGGCCGGGACAGCGGGTTGAGCGACTGCGCGAGCTCGTGCGCGGCGGCGCTCCCGAGCAGCCGGTCGTGTTTCCGATGGTGGTCGCAGACCACGCGGCGCGGCTGGAGGGCTATTCAGTTTCCGAAGCCGTGACGCAGGGCGATACGCTGGCGCGGGTGCTGTATTCGGCGTACCGGCGCTACGGTTATGACCTCGTGCTGGTGTTTGCCGACACGACGGTCGAGGCCGAGGCAATGGGCGCGCAGGTCGTCATTCCTGAGGAAGACAATCCTTTTGTCATCGGGCCGGCGCGGGTATCCCGTCTCGAACCGGCCGACCCCGAAAGCGATGGTCGGATGCCGGTGGTGCTGGAGGCGACCCGGCGGCTGGTGAAGCTGCTTGAGGGTGAAGTGCCGGTACTGGTCGGCATCAAAGGGCCGTTTTCGCTGGCGGCATTCCTGCGCGGCATCGGGAGTTTTTTCGAAGACCTGCTGGCCGACCCGGCACGGGCGCGCAATTACCTTGCTGCGGCGCTGGATAATCAGTTGCGTTATGCCGAGGCAGTTGTCCGGGCCGGGGCAATTCCGTTTATCGGCGACCCGGTGGCGTCGGGTTCGATGATCAGTGCGGCGATGTTTCGCGAGTTTGCGCTGCCGGGTTTGAAGCAGCTGGTGGATTGGATTCGGGAGCTTGGCGCACCGGCAGTTTTGCACATCTGCGGCGACACGCGCCAGATTCTGCCTGACATGGTCTGCAGCGGTGCAGCGGTGCTGAGTGTTGACGAGGGCGACCTGCGCAGTATGCGGACCGGTACCAGTGTTGCGCTGATGGGCAATGTTTCGACGCAGTTGATGCTGGAAGGCCGGCCGGAGGAAGTTGCGGCGGCGGCGCACGCGTGTCTGGCTGCAGCCGGCCCGCGCCTGATACTTTCGACCAGCTGTGATGTGCCGGCCGCCAGTCCGCCCGAGAATGTCGCGGCGCTGGTGAACGCCGGGAGGGGTCTGGTTTGAGCGAATTGCTGATTCGCCCTCGTCCCGGGCTGAATCTGTTGCAGCTGCTGGCGGTCAGCGGGGCAATGGTGGCGGCGGACTGCGGCGGTGTCGGGCGCTGCGGTCGGTGTCGGGTTCAGATTGTAACTGCCGAGGGCTGCGAGGAGGTTCTCGCCTGTCGCTATGTGCCGACGGGACCGGTGTGGGTGCGGGTGGCCGATGCCGGCAGACTGCCGCCAACACGGCGTGTCGTTCTGCGAGAAAGACTGCTGGCGGTTGATTTCGGGACAACGACGGTATCGCTGGCGGCAGTTGACCGCCATACCGGACGGATTGTGCGGCAGGGAGCCAGGCTCAATCCGCAGGCGGTGCTGGGGGCAGATGTCATGAGCCGGATTGGTGCAGCCCGGCTGGTCCGACGGGTTGACCTTGGGGCAGTGGTACGGCAATTCGTGTTCACGGCCGGCATACCGCCAACACGAGCCGCGGTCGCGGTGGGCAACACGGCGATGATGCATTTTGTTTTCGGCCGGACGCCGGCCGGACTGGGGAGTTATCCGTACCGGTCACGGCTGCCGCTGAAAGTACCGCTGGCCGGACGTTTTGCCTTCAGCCCGCGACTGAGACTGTGGTCACCACCGCTGCTGGGCAGTTTTGTCGGCAGTGATTGCAGTGCGGCGATTGTCGCCAGCGGGATGCACCGACGCGCGGAGCTGAGTCTGCTCGTCGATGCCGGTACGAATGGCGAAATCGCGCTGGGCAACCGCGAGCGGATTCTTGTCTGTTCGACTGCGGCCGGGCCGGCGTTTGAGGGCGCAACGCTGGAGTGCGGTTCGTTTGCCCGGCGCGGGGCAATCACGGCGGTGCGTCGTGTCGGCAAGGACTGGCAGTTGACGACGGTTGGCAATGGGCGGCCGACAGGTATCTGTGGCTCCGGCGTGCTGTCGGCAGTTGCGGCCGGGCTGGCGGCTGGATTGATTGAGCCGGGCGGCCGAGTCCGGGACGGCAAGATGAACCTGGCCGATGGCGTTTATCTTTCTCAGGCCGATGTCCGTGAGATACAGCTGGCCAAGGCAGCGATTGCCGCCGGCATCGCGGTGCTGCTGGATGAGTGGCCGGCGAAGCCGAAAGATATCGGGCGGGTGCATTTGACCGGCCGATTCGGGGCGGCGCTGGATATTGCGGCAGCGGCGGCGATTGGACTGGTGCCGGCAATCGCGGCCCGGCAGGTGCGTCAGCACGGCAATCTGGCGCTGGCCGGGGCAGTGAGACTGACCAATCGGGCGGCCCGGGAAGAGGCGGCAGAACTGGGTTTGCGTTGCCGGGAGGTTCGATTGAGCGAGCATCCTGATTTCGAGCGGCAGTTTGTTTCCCGAATGGAGCTGGCCGACTGGTGTTGACAGGAACGGGGCTGCCGGAGCTGCTGCGGTCAGGGTTGATTGAGGAACTGGCCGAGCTGCGGGCTGCGGGCAGCAGAGTCGTAGGCTATTTCTGTCTGTACACCCCGATTGAGCTGATTGCCGCAGCTGGTGCGATTCCGGTACGGCTGCAGCGGGGCGGGTTCACGGCCGAGCAGTCAGGCGAGAAGTACGTTCGCAGCGACGCCTGTTCGTTCTGCAAGAGCTGTCTGGGCAACTTCGAGTCCGACCGGCTGTACCGGCTGTGTGATGCGGTGATTGGTGTCAGTACTTGCGATATGATGCGGCGGTTGCCGGAACTGATTCAGCGCAACTTTGGCATTCCGGCCTTCAGCCTTTATCTGCCGCGCACGGCCGAGCCGTTGCCGCACCGGATTGCGGAGTTCGAACGACAGCTGCGCTGGCTGGCCAGTGAACTGGGAGCGCTGACGGGAATTGCAGTGACGGCAGCGCAGTTGAATGCGGCCGCCGCCCGTTATGACCGGCTGCGCCAGGCGCTGCGTTCGGCTGACGAAAGGCGGCGGGAGGTGCCACCCGGCATCGCCGGCAGTGCGGTGCTGGACCTGGTGGCGGTGGCGAACCTCATCGGCCCGGAGGCAGGCAGTGAACTCGCAACAGCCGCAGCCAGTCAGCCACAGCGGGAGATGATTCGGGTGCAGCGCCCGCGGCTGGCACTGGGGGGCAGTATTGTTGCCGATGATGACCGCTGGTTCGTGCGACTGGTCGAGGCCAAGGCGGACATCGTTACCGATTTTCTCTGCACGGGGACGCGGTGGTTTGCCGAAGACGTCGGTCCGCTGGTGGCGGACAACGGTTATGCCGGGCTGGCGCGGTACTACTTCGGCCGGGTGCCGTGTGCCCATCGAAGGCCGAACGACGCTTTCTTTGACTACGCCCGGACGCGGGTGCGGGATTTCGCGGTGCAAGGGCTGGTTTACAAAACCCTGCTTTACTGTGACCCCTGGGCGCTGGAACGCACCCGGCTGGGCAGTGAACTGGGTTTGCCGGTGTTGCATATCGACAGTACCTACTCGGTCGAAAACCGGGAGCAGGTGCGCACCCGGCTCGAGGCATTTCTGGAGAACCTGTGAAGGGTGACAGCGGGCCGGCAGGCAGGGGTTGGGTTGACCCGAAAGCGGCCCGGGTCGGGTTTGACGAATGGTTGAACCTGTTCGAACTGGTGCCGGACGAGACGATCGGGCGTTACCATTACTACCGGCAGCATCAGCCAGTGCCGGCACAGTGGTCGGCCTATCTTTTTCCACCCCAGACTTTTGCCATCTACGGCTGCCGGCATCTGAAGCGGCTGCGGTTTGACAATTCACTGGCCGCACTGCGGCTGTGGGGTTTTGTTCAGAACGAAACGGAACGGCTGTTTCGGGCCCGCCAGCTCGGGCTGAAGGTTGTTGCGGTGATGGGTGACCTTGGCGCCGTGCCGGTAGTTGTCAATGCGTTTCCCGGCTGCGTCGCGTTCTATCCTGATTGTATCTGGTGGACGCCGTTCGTGATGGAGTCAAACGTGCTGTTTGACGCCGCGGCCGAGCTGGGCATCGGCGAGGCGACCTGCTTTTCGCGTGCGGCACTGGGCGCGTTCTTCAAGCACAGCTACTTTCCCGACCCGGACCTGGTGATTGCCTCGACCGGCGCGACCTGCGATGATTTTTCCGGGGTTGAGTCGCGCGTGGCAACCCTGGTGCCGGAAACGCTCTGGGTCGAGGTGCCGATGCGCAGCGACCCGGAGGCGTGCCGCGGGTGTCTCGGGCGGCCGGCGGCGACGGGCGACAGCCGGACGGTCTATGACCCGGCAGCGCGTGACCTGCTGGTGAACGAGTACCGGCGGATTGTGGCGCGGCTGGAGTCAATCACCGGTCACCGGTTGACCCCGGCGGACTTGGAGCGGAGCATTGCCCAGGCCAATCGGGTGCGCCGGTTGACACGGGAGCTTGCCGCACTGGCCTATGGCAGGGGGGCGCTGCCGGCGCTGGAGATGATGGTGGTCGAGTTTGGTTGTCTGCACGGCTACTCGGACATGGTCGAATGGGCCGATATCCTCGAGCAGCTGCTGGACACGGCGCAGCAACGGGTCGAGCGTGGCGACCTGCCGCTGGCTGCTGACGCGCTGCGGATTGCCTGGTGTTCACCACCGGCCGACCCGCTGCTGCTCTGCGCGGTTGAGGACCGCGGCTGCCGGGTCGTTGCAACCGAGTATCTGATCAATCAGGCACTGGAGATTATCGGCAGCGGTGACAAGGGTGAGGCTGAAGCCTGCGATGCACGGCTGAGCGATATTGCCGAGTCGTTCATGGCAGCCTCGCTGATTGGTTCCAGCCGTCAGCGCGCGCAGGCTTTGATTGTTCGTGCCCGGCAGTACGATGCCGAAGGGGTCATCGTTTCGGGCGTACTGGGCGGTTCTCACTGTGCGATGGAGTCGCGGCCGATTGCCGAGGAGGTGCGGGCCGCCCTCGATTTGCCGGTGCTGGAGTTTGATGTGCTGGCACCGGCCCGGGAACTCAACCGGCAGATTGAGACCCGGATAGCGGCTTTTCTTGAAGTCGTCCGCGGACGCCGGCAGAGTTAAAGGGCGGTCAGATGCAGGTGATTCTGCTCCCAGTGGGCATGTTGATTGACGTTCGGGCCAGAACGGGTGGTTGGCCAAGGGCCGGGCATAGATGAAAGACCGGCTTACTCCCAGAGAACGCTTCGGACTGCTGGTGATCGATGAGCCACAGGACCGGGTGCCGGTTTTCCCGTTGATTACTGCTCATGCCGCGCGGGTGGCCGGAATCAGCCTGCGCGACTACTACACCGACGGCCGGGCAATGGCGCACAGTCAACTGGTGGCACAGGAGCACTACGGAACCGATTTCATCTCGTTCTTCTCTGAAGTCGGTCTGCTGGCAGAAGCGCTGGGTTCCGAGTACAGCTACCCTGAGGATGACCTGCCGATGCTGGCGCGGCCGCGGTGGCAGAAACTGGACGAAGCGGCCGCGGCACTGAACCGGCAGGGTGAACTGACTGTTGACCCGGTGCGCGACGGCCGACTCAGAGTTTATCTGGATGCAATCGCCGATGCCTGGGAGGCGCGTGGCGATACGGTCCCGATTCTGGCGTATGTGCCGGCACCGTTCACTACCGCTCAGCAGCTGGTTGACCCGGAAGCTTTTCTCACCGGGCTGGTTGAGTGGCCGGAACTGGTTATGCGGCTGCTGGACTGGGCAGGCAGTTCGACAATCCGTTTCTGCCGGGCGATAATCGGTGCCGGTGGGCTGCCGATACTGGTTGACCCGCTGGCATCAGGCAGCGTGATTTCGGCCGACCATTACCGGCAGTTCGCACTGCCGGCAGAAACAACGGTAATCAGCTATCTGCACCGCTTTGACCTGGACATTGTGCTGCACATCTGTGGTGATACCGATTCAATCGTCGAACTGATGCCCCAGAGCGGGGCAGACCTTTTGAGCATCGACCGGCTCGAGCTGGAACGGGCGATTGCCGCTGCCGGCGGGCAGTGCCGGATTGTGGGTAATTTCGACACCTCGACACTGCTGCTGGCCGCACCGGGTGAAATCGAACGCAGCACGGCCCAGATGGTGATGGCCGGGCAGGGTTGTCCGCGCGGTTTTGTTGCCGCGACCGGCTGCGAGGTGCCGATTGACACGCCGGAGGAGAATGTCCGGGCATTCGTGCGGGCGGCGCGGCAGGCCGGGACCAATCCCGGTTTTGGCACCGGTCGAGCCCGGCAGACCGACAGGAGGCAAAGCAGTTGACGGCGGCGGGGATTGATGTTGGCTCGGTGAATACCAAGCTGGTGGTGATTGAGCCGGCCAGTCGGAGAGTGTTGTGCGAGCGGGTTGAATCGACCGGGCCGCGGCCGCGGGATACGGTCCGGATGCTGCTGGAAGACTGCCGGCGCGAACATCCGGAGCTGCACGGTCAGGGGGGAGTGCTGGTCGCGACCGGCTACGCGCGGGGCGTGGTCGAAGGAGCGGCCGAGCAGATAACCGAGATCAAAGCCGCCGCCCTTGGCATCAGGTTCTGGCATCCCGATTGTCGAACAATTGTTGATATTGGCGGACAGGACTCCAAGGTGCTGACTCTGGACGAGTCAGGGCGGGTCAGCGATTTTGCAATGAATGACCGTTGCGCGGCCGGTACCGGTCAGTTTCTTTCGGTTCTTGCCCGGACGCTCTCGGTGCCGCTGGAGAGCTTTGGTCAGCTGGGGCTTTCGGCCCGGCGGCCGGTGCCGGTGTCCAGCCTCTGCGTGGTGATGGCGGAATCGGAGATTCTGTCGCTGCTGGCCGCAGACACGCCGGTGGCAGATATCATTGCCGGTCTGCACGAGGCGCTGGCGCGGCGGGTGGCCAACATGGCGGCCCGACTGCGGCTGGTCGGCCCGGTCGTCTTCACCGGCGGCGTGGCGCAGGACGAGGGCATGCGGGCAGCACTGGCAAGAGCCATCGGTCTGCCGGTGGCAGTGGCGGCCAAGCCACTGCTGGCAGCGGCTACCGGCGCGGCGCTGGCGGCAGCAGATATATCAGCCGCAGCCGTCTGATGTTGCGGCCATCACCGGCGACCAGATAGTAGGTGCCGGTGCCGAGCGGTGCCGGCGGCCACTGGACAACCGAATGACCGTAAGGGACGAGCAGTTCGGCGACGTGGCGACCCGCGGCGTCAAGCACGGCGACCTGACCGGCCGGAAAGTCTGTCGGCAACCGCAGCCGGCTCGGGCCGTGCAGAATCGGCAGGGTCGAATCGACCACCGGAATGCTGAAACGAGCCAGTCTTTCCCAGAGCAGGCGGTCCCAGACCCCGCGGTAGGCCGCCAGCGCGAGGGAACAGCAGCGGCTGGTTGTCTGCCAGGCCTGCAGCGGTGACGGGCCGTTGTCGCCCCAGACCGCTTCGCAGCTGTCAACCAGCTGGTAGATAACCGATTCAACCGGCGCGAAAAACTCCAGCACCACCGCCAGCGTGCGGGTGTTGACGGCGGTCGGAAATCCGGGTTCGGACAGCAGGTAGTCGCGCAGCCGGATCGCCTCGTCGCAGAGCACGGCGCGGTCTGGACCGTCGAGTACCGACGGGACGCTTTCCGCCGCCGGCCAGGCCGGAATCGGCAGACTGGTAAGCGGTGAGCCGGGATAGTACCACATCATCGCCGTGCCGGGTCCGGCACCCGGGCGGGCGCCGACGATTACTTCCACCGAGCGGGTTTTCAGCCGGCAGATAGTTGTGTCGGTGGGCAGATAGCCGACCGGCAGACTGCCGAAAGTACCGCCGAAGGGCAGCGGGTAGGGGTCGAAGCCGGGTTGTCCCAGGTCACGGGCGAGGCGGCCCATGATGAAGCGGACGTCGATCGGCCGGGAGCGGTGACGGGTGGAGCAGACGGCGAAGGCACGCAGGAAACGGTTGTGACCGCGCAGCCGGATCGAGTCGCCGGAGAACGAATAATTGGCGCGCAGGGTATAGCCGAGAGTGTCGGCGGCGGCGTCACAGCGGACATACCAGGTGTTGGACGCTTCGTAAATGGCGGCGGCACCGGTGGAGTCGAGGACACCGAAGTTGGCCGGGGTGGTTCGACCGATGAAGTTGAACGAGTCGAGCAGTTTCTCGAAATCGGCCAGCGTCGCACAGGTGGCCAGAGCCAGCGCCATGATGTTGCCGTCATCGGGACCCTTGCGTTTGAGCTTGGGGCCGAGGTTGTAGGCGTTGGAATTCATGATGCCAAACCCGACTTCGTTGATGCCGCCCCAGGCGTTGAGAGTGTCGTCGGCGTAGGCGTTGGACACGAAGCGGTAGCGGCCGCCGAGCCAGAAACGCAGTTCCTGATTCTGATTGTCGACGTCGCGGTTTTTCCACAGTACCGGCCGGCCGTCGGCGGTTGCCCGGCCACTGAACGCACCGATGGTGCAGGCGGCAGCGGTGGCAGCACCGGCGAGCGAGACGAGCAGGACGAACAGCATCCGGCAGCAGACCGTGCGGCTCATTGGGACATTATACGCAACAATTCCGGGACAAGCATCTTTTCCGGACAGGTCTTGACCACCTGCCCGCGGGCGAAGATGACGCCGCGGCCGCGGCCGCCGGCAATGCCGTAGTCGGCTTCGCGGGCTTCGCCCGGCCCGTTGACGACGCAGCCCATGACCGCAATCTTCACCAGCCGGTTCGAGCCGGCGAGGGCGCGCTGTACCTGCCGGGTGAGTCCGGCAACGTCAATGCCGGTGCGACCGCAGGTGGGGCAGGCGTAGACCAGCGGGCCGCGCCGGCGCAGGTCGAGCGCGGCCAGCAGCTGCCAGGCGGCGTGAACTTCCAGCACCGGGTCACCGGTGAGTGAGATGCGGATGGTGTCGCCGATGCCATCAAGCAGCAGCGGGGCCAGGGCCGCGGTCGAGCGGATTGCCCCTTCGAGGGGGAGGCCGGCTTCGGTCAGCCCCAGATGGAGCGGATAGGGCAGGACGCGGGCCAGTTCGCGATAGACGGCGATGGTGTCGGACACGGCGGTGGTTTTGGCCGAAAGGACGATGTCGTGAAAGTTCAGCACCTGAAAGGGTTCGAGCGAGCGGTTGAGACTTTCGATCAGCGCGGCCGGGGTCGGCCGGCCGTGACAACGCAGGACCGCTTTGGGCAGGGAACCGGAGTTGACGCCAACCCGGATGGCGGTGTGCCGGTCAGCCGCGGCACGGATGACTTCCCTTACCCGGACGGTGCTGCCAATGTTGCCCGGGTTGATGCGGATTTTGTCAACGCCGGCAGCGATGGCGGCAAGGGCGAGACGGTAATCGAAATGGATGTCGGCACACAGCGGCAGGCGGGTGCGGGCGCGGATGGCCGGCAGGGCAGCGGCAGCGGCGTGGTCGGGAACGGCCAGGCGCACCAGTTCACAGCCGGCACGTTCGAGCCGGCGGATCTGCCGCAGGGTAGCGGCGACATCGTCGGTGCGGGTGTTGGTCATTGACTGGACAACCACCGGCGCACCGCCGCCGATGACAAGCGGGCCGACGGTCACTGCCCGGCGCTGGGTCATTTCAGCGCACCCGCTCAATCCGCGCACCGAGTGCGTTGAGCTTGGCTTCCAGTTTTTCGTAGCCGCGGTCGAGGTGGTAGATGCGCAGTACTTCGGTCGTGCCCCGTGCCGCCAAGCCGGCCAGTACCAGTGCGGCCGAGGCCCGCAAATCAGAAGCCATCACCTGTGCCGAGCTGAGCGACTCGATGCCCAGAATCACCGCCATGTTGCCGGTGATGTCGATGCGGGCACCCATCCGGTTGAGCTCCAGCGCGTGGAGAAACCGTGATTCGAAGATGTTTTCGGTGACGACGCTGGTGCCTTTGCCGAGACAGAGCAGGGCGGTGAACTGGGCCTGCAGGTCGGTGGGAAAGCCGGGGTAAGGCATGGTGCTGATCCGCACCGGTTCGGGGCGGTCCTGGGCCGAGACAATCAGGGTGTTGCGGTCGGTTTCCACCGTGATGCCGGCTTCGCGGAGTTTGGCGATGACCGCAACCAGATGTGCCGGGTTGCAGTTGGTGATTTCGACCCGGCCGCGGGTGATGGCCGCCGCCGCGGCAAAGGTGCCGGCTTCGATGCGGTCGGGTATCGGCCGGTATTCGGCGCCGTGCAGCCGGCGGACGCCGCGGATGCGGACAGTGGAACTGCCGCCGCCTTCGACCCGGCCACCGAGGCAGTTGATGAAGTCGGCGAGGTCGGCGACTTCCGGTTCGGCGGCCGCGCCTTCGATGACGGTTTCGCCCCGGGCGAGCGCGGCGGCCATTATCACATTGCAGGTTGCGCCGACCGAGGGGCCGTTGGCTCCTTCCAGTACCATCGGGCTGCCCTGCAGTTGCCGGCCGGTGGCGTGGATATAGCCGTGTTCGACCGCAATCCGGGCGCCGAGCGCACCGATGCCTTTGAGATGGAGATCAACCGGCCGCGGACCGATTGCGCAGCCGCCGGGCAGCGATACCCGGCAGTCGCCGAAGCGCGCCAACAGCGGGCCGAGCACGTAATAGGAGGCGCGCATTTTGCGGACGATGTCGTAGGGAGCGGTGCGGTCAATTCTGCCGGCGGCGGTGATCGTGACCGTGCCGCCGCGACGGGTCACCTGCGCTCCCATCGATGTCAAGAGCCGCAGCATCGTCGCGACGTCTTCGAGCTGGGGTACACCCCGGATCGTGCAGGGTTCATCAGTGAGCAGACAGGCGGCCAGTATCGGCAGAACCGCGTTCTTGGCCACGGCGACCGAAACCCGGCCTTCAAGCCGCCGGCCACCCCGGATGAGAAATTTGTCCATGACGGGACATTGTTGACGACCGACCGGACAAGTCAAGCAAGTGACAGCCGATGCTGATAGCGGCTTGACACCGGAGCAGGTGCGCATATATTCTGGAAGCGGCGGTGGTTGCCGCGCCGGACAATCCGGCACAGTCAGCAAGAACAGTAAAGGCCCTGAACGACAAGGGGCCAAAAGGAGGTCAGAGTGATTCTGTCCATTATTGCGATCGCGCTGGTCGCTGTCTCGCCGGTCAATCCGGGCAGCGTCAGTGCGCCGGTAATCGCGGGCGGCGGCGGGCCGGATGCCTACGGTTACCGCTACCTCGATTCCGACACGACCGCACCGGGTGCGCCGACCTACAACTGGGTTGACATCAAGGGTATCGGCACCCGCATCACCGGTCTGGGTGACGACAATGTCGTCGGGCCGTTCCCGATCGGTTTCAACTTCCCCTACTACTGGTACCGCGTCAACTCGGTCTATGTCGGTTCCAACGGCTACATCACCTTCGGCGACAACGGTCTCAACGCTTCGCCGTTCAATCCGGTGCCTTCGCCGTTGCGCACCAACAATACGCTGGCGATTCTGATGAGTGACCTCGACCCGAGTTCGGGCGGCTCGCCCCGCGGTTCGGCCTGGTACTGGACCAACCCGGCCCAGGACACCTTCATCGTTCAGTTCGACTCCATCGCGTTCTGGAGCACCGGCGGCAACAACAGTTTCCAGATTATCCTGTCGAAGCCGGACTCGGCGATTACCTTCCAGTACAAGGAGCAGTCGGGCGCGCCGTATCAGGGCTGGGCGCCGACCAGCAACCAGACCGGCATCGAGAATGTCTCGGGCAGCGTCGGGCTGAACTATCTGTCGGGCACGATTCCGCCGGGCAACATGTATCATCCGGCGCTGGCAGTGCGGTTCTTCCCGCCGGAGTCGACCACCTATCAGGTGCACGACGTCGGCACCCACAAGGCGATGAACGAGAAGACCGCCGCTTTCTTCGGCATCAACAACCGCCCGCAGAGTTTCTGGGGCGTGTTCCGCAATTTCGGCAATCAGCCTGAGCCGGCGTTCAAGGTCTATGCCCGGGTGGCCCGCACCAATGGCTCGGTGGTGTTCTTTGATTCCGCCACGGCCCGGGCGATGAATCCGGGTGAAAGCGACTCGGTGGTGTTCCCGAATGTTTACACGCCAACCGCCACCGGTACCTACGTGCTGTCAATCTATACCCGGCTGACCGGCGACGTGATGCCGACCAACGACACGGCCAAGATTGAGTACCGGGTAATCACGATGCCGGCAACGCTGACCTATGACCGCGGCACACCGACGGCGTCAATGTCGTGGAACGGGCCGGGCGGATTCGGCAACTTCTTCTATCCGCCGGTGTATCCTTGTTCAATCAGCGCGATTCGAATCTACGCTCAGGCGACCAGCCCGACGACCTGCGCGCTCGGTCTGTTCAAGGATAACGGTCCGGGCGGTTCGCCGGGCGAAACGCTTTACATCAGCGACATCAATGTCAGCGCCGCCAACTGGTATTCGCTGACCCTGCCGACCCCGGCGGTCATCACCTCGGGCGGCTTCTTTGTCGGCGCGATGTCGGCGGTGTCTTCGGCACCTTCGTTCGGCATGGACTCGGTGCCGCCGCTGTCGTATCAGGGCTGGGAGTACACCGGCGTCTGGGCGCCCGGTCGTGATGCACCGCGGCAGGACGTGATGGCCAACGCGACCGTGTCCGGACCGGTCGGGCTGATGGAGCTTGCGCCGGCGCCGGTGCGGCCGCGGGCCCGGATTGAGGTCAACCCGAATCCGTTCGGCAGCGTGACATTGCTGCAACTGCAGAATGCGCCGGGCAATCCGACCGGAGTCGAGGTCTATGATGCGACCGGTACGGTCGTCCGTACCCTCGAGCTGGAGCGTGGCAGTGCCCGGTTTGATGGCCGCGACAGCCGGGGCCGGCTGCTGCCCGAGGGCATCTACTTTGCCCGGGCGATCGGCAGCACTGTGCCGGTGGCGAAGGTCGTCATCGCCCGGTAGCACGAACAGTGTTTTGTCTGCGGCGGGGAGAAAACTCCCCGCCGCAGCTTTTTCGGCCCGGCTGCCTCAATCCGATGTCGTGCGCCCGACGGTGAAATAAATGACCGTATCAGCCCGGCCCGGCTCAAACAAGACAGCCGGGGTCGGGATTTTGGGTTTTGCAGCCTTCTACCGCAGTCAATACTGCGGGGAGAGCGGTCCGGATACGGTCAATGACCACGCGGAAATCCAGCATCCAACTTCGAAACCGCAGCGCAAGTGTTTGACCCGATTGAACCTGGCCGGGTGGGTGGAGCTGGCGGCTTCTGGAAAACAGCGGGCAGATGTCGCCGGGAAAGCCGTTGCCGGCTCTAACCTGAGATGAGCCCGGCTTTCTCGTTGCGCTTCGGTTTGGCTGTTGACAGTTTTCGACAGCAGAATTAGTATTGTGGTGCCCGTTCGGGTTACAGGCAGCGTGCCCCGGCGGCGAGGGGCAGCCGGGGGGCCTTTTCTTTTTTGGGCAAAAGGAAAGGCAGAAGCAGCATTGCCCAAGGGAGGCAGTATGCGAGGATTGACGATTGGCGCAGTGCTTCTGGCACTGACCGCCGGTGCGTTGGCCCAAGCCTGGCAGAATGGCCCGACTCAGCCGCTTGATTTTCGCTACACCCGCTTCGACGGCGAGTACTTCCCGCTCAATTCGCCGTCCGGTGACACCGGTATGGTGTATTTTCTGGGCGGCCGGCTGAGTACGCTTGCCACCGATTCCAGCGTCTGGCGCTTCAACCCGAGAACCGGCGTGTTTACCGACATGGGTGTTGACATGCCGGTGGCGGTTTCCAACTACGACATCTGTCTGCTCCGGGACAACTACAATCTGGCGGCTGGTGATACCTACGGCCTCTATATCGTCGGCGGCCGCGGCTCCGCCGGGGTCAACACTGCGGCGGTGCAGGTGTATTATCCCCGTTCCAACACAGTGCGGGTTGTTACGACCGACTCTTTCCCGGGACGTGACAGTCTGGGCCGGGTCTATTCGGCGTTCAACTGCGTCGTGGTGAACAACAAGCTTTATCTCACCGGCGGTGCTTATCTCAGTGGTACGCCCTACACGGTCGTGCGGGGGACCTGGGTTTACAATCCGCTGGCGCCGGCCGGGACCCGCTGGACGCAACTGACCACGGCCGACCTGCCGGTCCCGCGTTGTTACATCAACCTGTGTGCGGTGGACAGTGTCATCTATGCGATGGGCGGCGATACCGTCAACCAGGGGACGCTGCCCTTGAACGCGGTGGATGCCTGTCATCGCTTCGACACCCGCACGCCGGCGGCAGGCTGGACCGCGGTTGCAGCACTGCCGCAGGTCTGCGGTGAGGGCCGGGCTTTTGGCATCGGCGCCAGTGCGCCGTACATTTTCCAGAACAAGGTCATCGTTGCCGGCGGCGGTTCCTGGCCGGCAGAAACCGCGGCCTGCTACATCTATGATGTGCCGACCAATACCTGGTCTAGTTTCCCCCCGCTGGATACTGCCCGGCGCAATCATGCCGGCGTACTGATTCCGGGCAGCCCGGGGCAGAGCGGAATCCCGGGTCTGTGGGTGTTCGGTGGCCGCCATCTCTCCGATGCCAACATCGTCGGCGTGCCCGAGCGCTACGATATCGGCGTGATTCCCGATGTCGGAGTCAGTCATCTGCTGGCACCGGCCGGGACGGTCACGATCGGCACAAATGTGACGCCGGCGTGTTCGGTGTACAACTACGGCAACCAGACGCTGTCGTATCCGGTGCGGATGCGGATTGGCACGGCTTACAGTGAAGACGTCACCGTCAACAATCACGCCCCCGGGACCAGCCTGTATGTAACCTTCCCGACCTGGACTGCCAGTCCGGCCGGCAACTATGCCGTGGTCTGTTCAACCCGGGCACCGGGAGACCTGGTGGCAGCCAATAATGCCCGGTCGGGTTCGGTTGAGGTGGTCGGCGGCGATGTCGGCACCGATGACATTCTGGCGCCAGTGGGTCTGATTACACCGGGAACGGTTGTCACCCCGCGCGCCCGTTTCCGCAATCACACCGCCGAGAACGCCACTTTCAACGCCTACTATGTCATCCGCGATGCGGCCAATGCCGAAGTCTACCGCGATTCGGTGCTCGGCCTGACGCTTAACGGCAACAGCACGGTCAACCGCAGTTTCGCCACTTGGGCCGCAAATCCGGTCGGGACCTATACGGCCGTGGCCTGGACCGTACTTGCCGGCGACCAGAACCCCGCCAACGACACTGCCACTGCGAGCTTTAACGTCAATGTCGTGACCGCCGGCACCTGGACCGAGGTATCACAACTGCCGCTGCCGCCTTCGGGCAAGGCAATCAAGGACGGCGGCTGGCTGGTGGAAAAGGGCGGGCGGTTCTTTGTCGCCAAGGGCAACAAGACCGCTGATTTCTATTTCTGCGATGCCGATTCGCTGGTCTGGCATCAGCTTACCGGTATCCCGCTTGGTGCTGAGGCCAAGGCGCCCGGCAAGGGAGCGGCAGCCTGCGGCGGTGATGACGACTACATCTACTGTACCAAGGGCAACAACACCGCCGGTTTCTGGCGTTACGATATCGGCGCTGAGACCTGGGAACAGCTGCCCGATGTACCGCTCGGGCCATCGAACAAGAAGGTCAAGGGCGGTACCGACATGCTCTATCTGCGCGGCCGCGGCGGCGATTCGAACTACGTCTATCTGCTCAAGGGCTACAAGTCGGAGTTCTACCGGTTCAACACTCAGAGTCTGCACTGGGACAGCCTGCCGGATGCGCCGGCCGGCGCCAAGCCGAAGTGGGACAAGGGGTCATGGATTGTCGCGCGCCGGTTCGGCAACGACAGTTCGCTGATTTACGCCCACAAGGCCAAGTACCACGAGCTGTTCACCTACAACACCACGACCAAGACCTGGTCGAGTGTTTCTCTCGCCGGAATGCCGCTTTTGTCGAACAAGACCGGCAAGAGCAAAAAGAGCAAGGACGGCGGTTCAGCGGTTTACTTCGACGATGCCATCTGGGCGTTGAAGGGCGGCAATACCGCCGAGTTCTGGTACTATGATGTCAGCGGCGACTCGTGGCTGGAGCTGGATACGATGCCGCAGGTTGGCTCGAGCCAGAAGAAAAAGCGGGTTAAAGGCGGCGGGGACATCGTCGAGTACGATGACCGCCTCTATGCCCTGAAGGGTAACAAGACTCTGGAGTTCTGGATGTACACGCCGGGAGCGACAACGGTGCTGAGTTTGCCCGAGCGGTCCGGCGTGATGGCGCGGCCAATCGCTGCAACCGGGGTCTTGCGAGTCGTCCCCAATCCGGTTGTTTCGGGTGTGGCGACAATCTGCTGGGAGTTGCCGGCGACAACGTTCGGCAGAGCAATGCTCTATGATGCCACTGGTCGACTGATAGTGCAGATGCCGGTACAGCTGGGCAGGGGCACGACCGCGGCGCTTGACCTGCGCGGTCTGGCAGCCGGGGTGTACCTGCTCCGAATTGAGTCGGACGAATTATCAGCCTTCCGCAAGCTGATGGTTCGTTAGCCTGAACCGTTCTCTTCCCACCGGGCACCGGATTTATCCGGTGCCCGGTGTCTCATTTCTCAAACTGTCTCATCGGCGAGAAATCGCCTCAGCCGCATAACATGTTGATATTTCTACGCTTGTTCTCAGGCGCTTCGTGTCTCATGTCTCAATAATGAGACGACGTTAGGTCGGAAATCGAGGAGCTGAT
Organism: Caldifarciminota bacterium; assembly: GCA_965649225.1. GTDB lineage: Bacteria > Hydrothermota > Tepidihabitantia > Tepidihabitantales > Tepidihabitantaceae > CBFGJX01. Next base: position 153,514 of record CBFGJX010000003.1, on the reverse strand, counting down.
ATGTAAGGCCATGAAAAAAAATCATCTTACGGGTTTGGGCCCAGCTGGCACGGTTGCTGCATATAGAAGGGGCGATGACGGCAAAGACGATGACAGCAAACAAACTGGAGGTTTCCATGGCGGGTTCAAGATTTGTGACTGCGCTGATTGGTCTGCTGGGTTGCATCATGGTGGGGAGCGGTGTGTTCCTGATGACGTCGAAGCCCCGGGCCGAGGTGCCGCGTTCGCGCTACCGGGTTCGGCTCGACGATGCCTCCAAGAACTACCGCAACTGCAAGGGGGCGGCAGAACGGATGCTGCGGACCGACAATCTGTATCTGTCGCGCCAGGGTGGTTAGGCCGCGTTCGGTACACGCATCTCAGCCTCCGGCGGGCCGGCTTCTGCCGGCCCGCTGCCTCGTCGTACAAATCCGGGGCGCCGGGGAATAGCAGTCAGCAGCCGCGGGTATATCGGGCAGGGTTGTTTGACAATCCGGCAGGAGCACAGATAATCAGCCAGCCTTGCCTCAAAAGGAGAGTCAATGACAGACTACTTATCCAGAGCTCTCGCACTGGCGGTCACAGTGCTTGCAACCGGAGCCGGTTGCGTGGTCAGCCCGCAGGCGATGCAGCACATGCAGCAGGCGGCAGCGGCCGCTCAGCCCCATTCGCTGTCGCCAAACTTTGACTTGAGCCGGACCTGGCGGATTGCGGTTCTGCCGCCGACCGCCACCGCCGGTGATGTACCGCTCGGCAATCTTTACGATGCCGCCCAGCTGGCGCTGATGCGCACCGGCCGGGTGGTGCTGGTGGACCGTATGGAGGTCGAACGGTTGCTTGCCGAGCATGAGTTTTCCCGCTCCGGACTGGTGGACCCGGCCAGCGCTGCCCGGCTGGGACGGATGCTGGGGGCCGAGGCGGTGATGCTGGTCAACGTGGCGCGACTGAAGCACGACGATTTCTTCTCGGACAGCCCGGAGCAGCGTGATGCCGAGGTGTTTGTCAAGATTGTCGCGGTCGAGACAGCCGAAGTGCTTTACTATTCCCAGGGACAGTCGAGCAGTTTTGCCGGCGCCGAGGAAGCGCTGGCCGGAGCAGTCCAGATGGCACTGGCGCCGCTGGCGCAGGCAGGAGGCAGGAAATGAGCGCAATTCGGGGTCGGCGGAGTCACGGGACGGTACTGGTGCTGGTTCTGTTGCTGGTGGTGCTGGCGGCAGGTTGCGTCAGCCGGGCAACAGTGCGGCAGTCGAGTGTCGAGACGACCACGCCGGTCGGTGGTCCCGCTCAGACGCGACCCGAACGCGGTGGCGTCGAGGCCGACACCGGGGCTTTCGTGCCGCCAGCTCCGGTCGGGCCGATTGCCGCGCCGGGTGAACTGGTCGAACGGATGCCGGGCGGTGCGGTTGACTGGTCGGGCCGGGTGGTGCGGGCCCGCGGTACCGGTGTGCTTGACCCCGGCAATTCCAACCGGGCTCAGGCCCGGGTGATGGCCGAGCGGGCGGCGACGGTGGTTGCCCAGCGCAATCTGCTGGAAATCATCAAAGGCGTGCGGGTGGACGCGGAAACCCGGGTCCAGAACTACATGACCGACTACGATGTCATCTACTCATCGGTCGAAGGCGTGGTCAAAGGGGCGCGGCAGCGTGGCCCGGCGCTGTACGATTCGGTTGCCGGCACGGTTGAAGTGGAGCTGGAGGTTGCGCTGTACGGCGATACTTCGCTCAGCAGTGCGCTGGCACCGGTGCTGACCGGTGGTGGCTACGGCGGCGAAGTCGGCGCCGCGGTCGCGCCGCAGGTGCGCGAGTTTCTGCGTCAGTATTCGGGAATTCTGCTTGATGCCGGAGCTTCAGGGCTGAAGCCGGCAATGTATCCGAAAATCTACGACAGTAACGGCAATCTGCTGCTGGATACGCGGCAGTATCTCGGCACTGCCGGCGGCTATGGTTTGCAGTTCGTTCAGAAGCTTGACCAGGTGCTGGCACGGCCGGAGTTCGCCCGTTCGCCGCTGGTTTTGAAAGTCCGGCAAGTTACCGGCCGACTGGGAACGGATATCGTGCTTTCGACCGAGGATGCCGAAAAGGTGCGCTGGCTGAAAGAGGGTTTCCGTTACCTTGCCGCGGCCGGTCGCTTCATCCTCCGGCTGGTGTTGTAGGTGACGGCAATGAAGAGGCAATCGGTGTCCTTTTTCAGAAGAGAGTTACGGCCAGCGCTGATGTTTGTCGTTCTGCTGGCCGCTGGATGTTTCTATCCGGCGCAGGTTCCGCCGGCAACCGCCCCAAGTCAGCCACCGCCGGTTCAGACAGCGACCGACTGGCGGCCGACGGGAGCAGGGGCGGCCGGCGAAGAAGTGATGATGGCGGGTGGCGACGGTGTCGACGTGATTGTTGAAGGTGTTGCCGCCCGGACCGGAGGCGGCTGGGACATTGCCCGCGATGCGGCGTTGCGGGATGCCCTGCGCAAGGCGGTCGAACAGGGCGTTGGTACAATGGTGAGCTCGGAAACCCGGGTGCAGAACTTTCAGTTGCTGTCGGACCGGATCTATTCGGTCGCCGAAGGTTATGTGTCATCATACCGGGTCATCGCCGAGCGGCCGGACGGAGAGCTGTACCGGGTCACCATCCGTGCCCGGGTGAAAACCGACAAATTGGAGAACGACCTGCCGGCAATCGGCATCCTGATTGCCGAGCAGGGGCGGCCGCGCGTGGCGGTGCTGGTCAAGGAACTGGAAAACTGGCAGGAGTTCTCGGTAGAAGACCGGATGATGGCCCAGGAGATGACCGAGGCCGGGCTGCTGGAAGCTTTCGGCCGGCGCGGGTTCCCGATAGTTGACTACCGGCAGGTCCAGGAGAACCTGAAGCGGCAGCAGCTCAAACCGGTGCTGACCGGTGATAACCGGGCGGCGGCCGAGCTGGGGCAGCGCGCCGGTGCCGAGGTGTTTGTTACCGGTCTGGCTCAGCGCGAGACCGAGGTGAAGCAGATTCCTTACGGCGGCGGGGAGATGCTGATGTTTCGGATGCGGCTTTCGGTGCGGGCGGTCAACGTCGCCGATGGCGCAGTGCTGGCGGTCAGCAATGTCGTCCGCGAGCTGCCGTTTTCCGAGGACGAGGCCCGCCGTGAGGCGATTGATTCGGCCGCAACGGCGTTGATCAGCGGTATCCTGCGTGGCTGGCGCCGGCGCGAGAACGTTACGGTGCTGACCATCAGTAATGCCAGTTTCGAACGGGTCCAGCAGCTCAAGTCGGAAATCAGTCAGAAGCTGCGCGGTGTCAAGGACGTGCTGTTTCGAGACCTGACCGGCGCAACGGCGACGCTGGAGGTGATTTCCGAGACCGCCAGCAGTGAGGTTGTCAACGGGCTGCGAACCGCCAGCTTCGGTGTCCCCTTTGAGGTGCTCGGGCTTGCGGGTAACCGGGTCGAACTTCGGCTGAAGGAATGACGATGCGTTCGCTTGCCGGCGCGACTTTGCCGCTGGTGCTGCTGGCTGGTCTGGCCTGTGACCAGGCGGAGTTTTCGACGCTGGTTGTGACCGGCCAGGTTGTCAGAACGCTTGAACCGCAAAGCAGCAGTACGACGGTGCTGCTGGGTCGGGCGAGTGTGGCCAATCTCTTTCGCGATGACTGGATGGAGACGCCGGAACCGGGGGATACGACATTCTGGGATTATGTCTTTCCGGCCCGGGTAGTGCCGCTGGGCGGTGCCGATGTCCGGTTGAACAATGCAGTGATGCCGGAGCGGCTGCCGGGAATCTATCTCGACGCGACGCTGACGCTGCAATACCGACAGAGCTACACGCTGGCGATTACCACAGCCGACGGTCGCTCGATAAGTGCGCGGGCGACATTGCCCGACAGCTTCACGCTGGTTGAGCCGCTGCCGGGAGACTCGGGCGGATTTGTGCCGCTGCGGGTGAGCTGGACCCGTTCCGACAGCGCCGAGAACTATGTCGTCGGCGTCACTCCGCGCGATTCGGGGTCGACTGCCCTCGGCTGGACCGGGGTGGTGCGGGAGACCACCTGTCTGGTCCCGGTCGAAGCTTTCGCCGATTCGCTGGGGGTATACCAGCCCGGCGAGTACGTCGTCGGTGTCACGGCAATCAATGGCGGCTGGAACCGCAGCGGACTCGACCTTTTCATCGCCGGTGGTAATGTCAGCGGTGCACTGGGGACATTCGGCTGTGCGGTCCAGGCACGACCGGTGGTGGTGAGGCGCGGGCGCCGGTAGCTAGCGGCGGTCGGCGGAGAACAGCGTCAGCCGGTCGGAGCGGGTCAGGATTTCGAGGTTACCGCCGGGGACGATGTCACCAAGCACCAGCGAACGGCAGGGGGCCGACAGCGGCAGCGTGAGCAGCGGTCGCAGCTCACCGCTCAGTATCTCTACCCGGCAGGATTCATTGCGGGTGGGGTAGAACACCGGGTCGGGACAGAGCGGCCGCTGGAATTCGGAAAGAAACACCAGTTCGTAGCTGCCGTCGCCATCCAGGTCGCCGATTGCCTGCAATGCTGACCAGCGCCGGCCGGTTGAATCCCGCGACTCGCCCAGCAGCTGGCGCTGTTCCAGTTTCAACGTATCGTTGGAAAACCGCCAGACTGCAGCCCAGGCCTGGCGGCCGGCAGTGGCAGTGATGATTTCACACCGGCCGTTGTCGTCGAGGTCGGCCAGCCCGATCGAGGTGTGAGAGGCAGGCAGTTCGGCTGGTCCCTCGACGCCGGCGCGCAGTCGGCCGGTGGCGGCGTCCAGCACCCGCAGGCCGCCGAAGCGGTTATGCCAGGTATAGAGTGCGACGCAGACCTCGAGCCGCTGGTCAGCATCGATATCGGCGAGCGCGGCCCGGCAACCGAGGAAATTTGACCCGCCGAAGGCCGCCCGCCACAAGAGGCTGCCGTCTGATTTCAGGGCAATGCAATAGGTACTCTCGCTGTCGGTGAAGCCGTTGATGCGCTGGCCGTGCTCTTCACCATAGGTGCCGAGCAGCAGGTCTTCGGAACCGTCGGCGTCCAGGTCGGCAACTGCCCACAGCATCGGGAACGGGGCGAGCTGTAACGACCAGACCCGGCTGCCGTTGCTGTCGAGAACTGAAAAGCGGTAGCCGGGGACGCCGTCCACGACATCGGTAACGGTGAGTACCGGTCGGTCGTTGAGCCGAAAGTGCCAGGCGACCGGATTGCGATTCGGCTGCAGCTGGAACTGCCGGACAGCGGTGTGCCCGGGCCGGTCGACAAGCAGAACCCGGGAAAAGACCGGCCGGGACGGCTGGGCATCCGGGGTGGCAATTCCGGTGTGGTCGAGAATGATGTCGAGAGACCGGTGCGGGCCGGAAGGCAGGATTTCCAGTTCCGGTTCAGCGTCAAGGTCGGCAGTGGCCACCCACGGCTGGGCAGCATCAACAACCGGGCCGGCCTGAAATGGCGTCGTCGGTAGATGTTCGGCATCCCAGAGACGCCGGTAGTTCAGGCGGCCGGGACGGGTGCCACGCTGGGAAAACAGCAGCGTGTTGTGGGAGTTGGCGCCAGGCCAGAGCCAGGGTTGGGGATGGGCGGGCCGGCGGCTGCAGTCAAGTCCGGCAATAATCAGGACAGCAAGGAAAGCGGTGAACTTTCTGGTCGACGTCACCGGATAATGCGCCCGATGCGCTGGGGCCGGATTGCCCAGGGTGAGAGGAGCACCCGGAGAATGTTGACCGGCTGGACTGCCGCGGACGAGGAGAAATAAAGCACCAGCGGCCGGCCCCGGATGCAGTTCAGTGGCAGTGGCCCCCAGAACCGACCGTCTTCGGAATTGTCCCGATTGTCGCCCATCATGAAGAGGTGGCCTTCGGGGACAACAATCGGCCCGAAATTGTCCCGGACATAGGGCGTGAAACCGGTGCGGTAGAACCGGTCTGCCTCCCACAGTGTCTGCCAGGAATCGCGCAGAGCGGGAACCCCGGGCAGGAAGCGGGGGTCTTTGTGGCGGACATAGGGTTCATGCTGGAGAATGCCGTTGATGTAGAGCTGTTTTTCCCGGTACTCGACCGTGTCGCCGGCGAGAGCAACACAGCGTTTGATCAGATTGGTCGGCGTGTAAAAACGAAGAAAGCCGGTAGTGTTGTCCCAGAACACCGGCAGCAGCGGCAGCCAGGCCGGGAAGATGCGCGAGCAGCCGGGCGGGACTTCGGGGTCCTGGGGATAGCGGAAAACAATGATATCGCCGCGTTTCGGGGCCGAGACCGGGATGATTATCCGCTCGGTAAAAGGCAGCCGGATGCCATAGATGAACTTGTTGACCAGCATCGCGTCACCGGCTTCGATCGTGTCTTCCATCGAACCGGTCGGCACCACGAACGACTCGACGACAAACGACCGGATAAGCAATACCGAAACGATTACCGGTAACCAGGCCGCAGCCTGTCGGCGGAGCCAGTTCATTATTCGCTTCATCAGTAGTCGGTAACTACGAGTATAGAAGGGCGGCGGACAACGGTCAATCGTCCCGTTGAAAACAGCAAGGACCCGCCCGAAGGCGGGTCCAGGCTCGAATCAGCCTCAGTCTTCGGCCTTGATGGTGATCTCGCGGGACTTGGTCCGGGCGGTCTTGGGCAGTGTCAGCTCAAGCACGCCGTTCTTGTAGGACGCTTTGGCCTTCTCGCTTTCGACCTCACACGGCAAGGTCAGACTGCGCTGGAACTTGCCGTAGAGCCGCTCGACGCGATGGAATGTCTTGCCCTTCTGCTCCGATTCGTGCTTGCGCTCACCGTTGATGGTCAGGACATCGCCCATGACGCTGACTTTGATGTCGTCCTTGTTCATGCCCGGCAGCTCCGCGCGGACGATGATTTCCTCATCCGTTTCCTCAACATCGACCGGCGGACCCCAAATCACCTCTGTCCGCTCACGCGGATAGCGACCACTGAGGCTGTCGAAGAATCGTTCCATCTCATCACGCAGCAGCGAGACCTCACGGAACGGATCCCAAGTCATCAGATTGCGAGCCATATCACCACCTCCTTTGCGATATTGCTGTCTTCACCTTCTTAGACTGGTCTCCTGGCTACTGGTTTCAGAGTTCGGTTGACGCCGGCCGGGCAGCGTTGATAATCCCGGGTGCTTTTTCTGCTGTTGAAGATTGTTGCGGCGGTCGGAATGGGACTGGCCCTGCGTCATGCCGAGACCCGCGGTCTGCCCCGGTTGCCGCTGGTCCGGGTCAACTACGCGGTCGCCGCACTGCTGGCCTTTCTGGCAGCAGTGGCTACCGGACAGACAACGATTTCACGGCCGACGGCGCTGTTTGCAGTTGCGACCGGAGCGTTGTTTGTTGCCGGTCTCTTGGTGTGGCTGCGGGCAATGCAGGAGGCCGGACTGGCGTTTTCAGTCACGGCGATGCGCAGTGCGATTGTCGTGCCGGTTCTGGCCGGTGCGGTCATCTGGCATGAACGCCCGACGGCACTTGAACTGGCCGGCGGTGGTGCGGCGGTCGTTGCGCTGGTACTGGTGCTGTTGGATGTACTCCGGGGCAGGGATACCCAACGGCCGCGCCGCAGCGTTGCGGCTTTGTGGCTTGGACTGCTTTTTGCAGTTGACGGGCTGGTGATGGCGGCGGCGCAGGTTTTTCGCCACCAGCTGCCGCCGACCGAGGCGCTGCCGTTTCAGGCGATGCTTTTTGTTGCCGCCTTTGCGGTGACGAGTGTTTTGTATTTTGGCCGGCCTGAGCGGGTTGACCGCAGCACTCTGCAGCTGGGCGCTCTGGTCGGGGTAGCCAATCTGGGCAATTATCTTTTTCTCATTCTGGCACTGGCGTTACTGCCGGCAGTTGCGGTCTATCCGACAATCGCGGCGGGTGAGGTCGGGCTTTCGGCCCTCGCCGGTGTGTTCATCTGGCGTGAGCGCGTCAGCTTGATTGGCGTGGCCGGCATAGCGCTGGCTGTGCTGGCGCTGGTTCTGGTTGGTATTGGCGGTCCGGGGTGAAGTTACTCGGGGCGGAGTATGACGATCGGGGTCATCTCGCCGCCCTGCCCGGCCGGGTTGTCGCGCATCGCATTCTGAACCAGCTCGCGGTCAAGTCCGGCGGAAGCACCGACAACCTTGCAGCCGAAGATGTCGTTGGCATCAACAATCGCTGTCGGTCGGCCGGTGGCGGCAGCGATTCGACCGGCGACTTCATCCGGTGCCTTCGGTCCCATGATTACGCAGTTGTAGAATTCCTTCACGCCCGAAGTGTGGGCGGCATCAATCATTGCCACCGCATCGCCGGCAACCCGGTAGAAGTCGCCTGACCGTCCGCGCAGCTTGCCCCAGCCGCCGGCAATTGCCGCGCGCACAATCCGCGGCGCGCCGACCTCGTCGATGGCACACTGCATTGACCACGGGCTGCGCAGGCCGATGCCGTATGGTACCTTCTTGACGAATCGCCAGAGCAGGTTGGCCCAGAAACCGGGCCGGATGCGGTCAATGGGGATGGCGCGGCCCTGAGTGACCGCGACCGGGCTTTCAGCAACGGTGATGATGTCCTGAGGTTCAAGCAGTGGCCCGGCAGTCCGTTGGACGACTTCGACGATGTCGTCTTTTTCGGTAATCAAACCGGTGTAAACCGGAATGCGGCGTACCGGCCGGCCGGCGACGTCAATCACGGGCGGTTTTTCTCTGGGCACGGGCAACGATAGCATCACTCGGCGGCCAGTCAAGCCGGCGGCAGTCTTTACAGGCCGGAGGCAGAACCTATACTGCGGCGTGACCAGCAAGGCAGTGCCAGAGCCGGCTGATACCGGTACGGGCGAGCGTTTCACCCGCCGGGTTGGCCTTTTCTCGGCCGGGACGATGCTTTCGCGGATACTGGGCGTGGTGCGCGAGTCGGTTTTTGCCTATCTTTTTGGCGCCGGCATGGCCAGCGACGCGTTTAACGTTGCCTTCCGGATTCCGAATTTTCTGCGCGATTTGTTTGCCGAAAGTGCCTTGTCGGCGGCGTTTGTCCCGGCATTCGTGCAGAGTCTGCGTCAGGGTGACCGGGAGCGGAGCTGGCGTTTTGCCGCGAACACGCTCAACACGCTGGTGCTGGTTTTGTCGGCGGCAGTGGTGCTGGCGATCGTCTTCGCGCCGGCAGTGGTGCGGGTGATTGCGATGGGCTTTGTCGGCCAGCCGGAGAAATTCGCCCTGACCGTTACGCTGACGCGGCTGATGTTTCCGTTTCTGGTGCTGGTGGCGATGGCAGCCTGGGCGATGGGGGTGCTGAATGCCGGCGGGCGGTTTTTTGTACCGGCGACGGCACCGGCCGCGTTCAATGTCGTTTCGGCAGCGCTGCCGCTGGCGACCTATGCCTGGCTGCGGAGCCGCGGGGTCGAGCCGATTGTTGGAATGGCCTGGGGTGTCACGGCGGGGGCGGCGGCCCAGTTTCTGGTTCAGGTGCCGTCACTGGCGCAGATGGGGCTGCGCTGGCGGCCGGTGCTGGACTGGCGGGATGCGGAGCTGCGCCAGGTGGTTCGCCGCTGGTTGCCGATGATTCTCGGGTTCGCCACCTGGCAGGTGAACTTTCTGGTCAACACCTTCCTTCTGACTTTTCTGCGCGAGGGTTCGGTTACCTGGGTCAATTATGCTTATCGCATTCAACATCTGCCTGCCGGGCTGTTCGGGGCCGCGATCGGGTCGGTGGCGATTGCCGAGTATGCCCATGAAGCCGCCGGGGCGCGGTTCGATGCCCTGCGCAGCCGAATGGTGCATGCGATGGGACTGGTGTCGGTTTTGACTCTGCCGGCCGCAGCGCTGCTGGCAGCGCTGGCGGTGCCGGTCGTCCGGCTGATTTATCAGCACGGTCGTTTCACGCCGGCCGATACCCTGCTCACCGCGCAGGCGCTGGCGTTGTACTGTCTGGGAATCTGGCCGGCGGCAGCAAGCCGCAACTGTGCCGCCGGGTTCTACTCGACCGGCGATACCCGGACCCCGGCGCTGATTGCCGTCGGGACCGTGGCGGCGAACATCATTGTCAATCTTCTGCTGATGGGGCGGATCGGTTTTCGTTCGTTTCCGCTGGCGGCGGGGATTACGCAGCTGTTCAATTTTGGGGTGCTGTTTCTTGCCCTGCGCCGGAGAATCGGCGGACTGGGCGACCGGCAACTGCTGAGGCGGACATTCGAGACGCTGGTGGCGGCGGGTGCCGGGGGAGCAACGGCGTGGTTTGCGGCCGGACTGTGGGAGAGATTTGTCGGCACTGCCGGCCTGATTGTCCAGGCGGGTGAAGTTCTCTGTGCCGGCAGCGCCGGAGCGGTCGTTTACTGGCTGGCCGGTCGGCTGCTGGGCCTGAGGGATTTCGAACGGGCTTTGGCCGACATGCTCCGGCGTCGACCGGCGCGGGTTTGAACGGTCAAACAGACTATTGAACTGCCCGGCCGGATTGGTAGTCTAAAAAGTAGGAATCATGCTCACAGAACTAGGTAAGGACATTCCGGCGAAAGTACCGGTTACGATTGCCGGCTGGCCCGGAATGGGCCAGGTTGGCGTTGGCGCGGCCGATTATCTCCGGCGTAAGCTCGGTGCCCGACTCGTTGCCCGGATTGATGTGCCGGATGCAAGTGCGCCGGATGGTATTATTGTCGAGAACGGGCTGGGTGCTTTCCCCGAGCCGCCGGTTCAGCTGGTGTATTTGTGCGAGCAGCCGCCGCTGTTCGTTTTTCAGGCTGAGGCACAACTGCCCGGCATTGCCGGCACCCGCGTTGCCAGTGAGTTGCTCGATTTTGTCATCAGCCACGGCACCGAGCGGGTCTACACCGGTGCCGCCTACGCGATTCCGGTAAGTTTTCGCCACCCGACCCAGGTTTACGGCGTCGCGGCGGACGAGATAACCCGCAACAGCTTTGCCAGCCTCAAGGTCGAGCCAATGGCCGAGGGCCGGATTACCGGTCTGAATGGAATTCTGCTCGGGCTTGCCCGGCAGCGGGGGCTTTCGGCAGCGTGTTTTCTCGCGACGATGCCGCAATATGCGGTCGAGAGTCCCAATCCCCGTGCCGTCAAGGCGGTGGTTCAGGTCTACGAGCGGATTCTGAATACCACCGTGGACATGGCGGAGCTGGATGAGGCAATCCGCGAAAGCGACCGGGTACTGGGTGAGTTTGAAGAACGTGTCAGCGAAGCGGTGCAGTCGCTGCGGCTGCGGGTGGAAAGGGCCGAGCCCGAGAATCAGCCGGAACCGAACGAAGAGGGGCCGGCGGAAGGCGAATCAGAAGGCGAAGAGCGACCCGAGCCGCATGTGTTGATGGAGCGGATTGAACGGTTGTTTGAGGCGGCCCAGAATGACCGGGCTGCCGCGCTGCGCCTGAAACGGGAACTGGACCGCTGGGGACTTTTCGGCCTGTACGAAGACCGGTTTCTCGACCTTTTCGAACGCAAGGGCGCCGGCCCGACGCGGGAATAGTTTCGATTTCTGCAGGCAGGACTTGCGGTCGCGGCGATTGGACAAGCCGCCCGCGTTGGTTACAATCCGTCAATGTTGCTGCGAAAGACAATTTTCGTTGTTGCAGTGGCCGGTCTTGTTGCCGGCTGCAGCGGTGTCTGCCGAAACCGTACTGACCGCGCGGCGGCGGCGACGATGAGCCGGTTGGCCAGTGCCGTCGACACGCTCGAGATTGACGGCGTCCGGCTCTTCCTCGAGACCTATCTCTGGCGTGACTTCCAGCCGGTTGCTCCGCCGGACGGCGAGTCGCTGATGGCCAATGTCCGGCTGATGAGCAAACCGGGCGAGCGGGTGCCGGACGGGCTGGCGATCGAGCGCTGGTGGGTTGTCAATGGCCGGCAGTTATGGGAGGCAGTGCCGCGAGCAGACCGGCCGCTGGAGGAACCGGCAAGCACAAGCTGGCAGACCGACCGCACAGCGACCGGCGGACCGAAATGGGGACCGGGAGTCACCGTCGATGTTGTCGCACTGGTGGTGCGGGGCGATTCTTCGTGGCTGGTGCGGGCCCGCAATCAGTTGATTCACCGCACCGATTAGACAGCAGTGGCGAAGACCAGCAGGCGGCCGCTATTGGGTTCTGCTCCAGTGATTGGTCACTCTGGCGCTGCGATTGGCGGCGCCGCGATGACGAGGATGCAGCCGTGACCCGGACGGTAGCAATCTGTAATCAGAAGGGCGGCGTGGGTAAGACTACGACCGCGGTGAACCTGGCGGCGGCACTGGCGTTGCGGTCCGGCAGCCAGACGCTGCTGGTGGATATTGACCCGCAGGGTCATGCCACGCTGGCGCTGGGCGTTGACCGGAAGGCGGTCCGGTTGTGCGTGTATGAGGCGATGGTTGAAGCGCAGCGGGTTGATGACGCCATCATTCGCGGCCGGGCTCAGGGGCTTGATCTGCTGCCGGCATCGACCAATCTCGCCGGCGGAGAAGTTGAACTGGTCGATGCCGAGGAGCGGGAGTTCCGGCTGGCCAAGGCGCTGGCACTGGTCGAGCCGCACTACGATTTTATCATTATCGACTGCCCGCCGTCGCTGGGGCTGCTGACAATCAACGGCCTGACTGCGGCCCGCGGGGTGCTGGTGCCGGTGCAGGCTGAGTATCTGGCGCTGGAAGGAATGGCGCGATTGCTGGAGACAATCGAGCTTGTCCGTCGCAGCGTCAATCCCGGGCTGGCAATCATGGGAGTGCTGTTGACGATGTACTCGAGCCGGTTGAGCCTGGCCCAGCAGGTGGCGGCCGAAGTTCGCAGTTTCTTCCGCGAACTGGTCTTCGATACGGTTATCCCGCGTTCGGTGCGGCTGGCCGAGGCACCGAGTTTCGGCAAGACAGTGTTTGAATATGACGGGCAATCGGCCGGGGCTCAGGCTTATCTGGCGGCGGCGGACGAACTGCTCGGGCGGCTGGGACAGCCAAGAGCCATAGCAACGGGTGAGGAGGCGGTGTGAGCCGCAAGGCACTGGGCAAGGGCATTCATGCGATTATTCCGGAAGAAACGCAGCAGGCGCTGGCCGCCGAAGCGCGGCCGATCCGGCTGGACGAAATCCGGCCCAATCCGTTTCAGCCGCGCCAGGACGCCAAAGAGAATCTCGATGAACTGGTGAACTCAATCCGCGAGCACGGCGTACTGCAACCGGTGGTGGTCAGACGCCGCCGCGACGGCTATGAGCTGGTGATGGGCGAGCGGCGGTTCCGTGCCGCCGGACTCGCCGGGCTGACCGAGATTCCAGCAGTGGTGCGGTCGGTGGATGACGCCTCAATGCTGGAGATGGCGCTGGTGGAAAATGTTCAGCGCCGCGACCTGAACCCGATGGAAGAGGCGCTGGCCTATCAGCGACTGGCGGCCGACTTCGGTCTGACCCACGAGGATATCGCCCGGCGGGTCGGCAAGGACCGCTCGACGGTCAGCAATTCGCTGCGGCTGCTCAGCCTGCCGTTCAAGGTGCGCGATGCGCTGGCCGCGGGCCAGATTACCGCCGGTCATGCCCGGGCGCTTTTGCAGCTCGAGAGCCGGCGGGAGCAGGTCGAGTTGTGTGAGCGGATAGTCCGCGAGGGGTTGTCGGTGCGTGCGGTCGAACGGTTGTGCGCCGGCAGTCGCGCGCGGCGCAATCCGCCGGCCAGGCCGGAAAAAGACGTTTTTCTGAAGCAACTCGAAGAAAGCCTGCAGGAGGCGCTGGGTACCCGGGTGGTAATCCGGGAGCCGAAGCGCGCCGGGGCGCCGGGCGAGGTGGCGATTGTCTATCTGTCCACCGATGATCTCAACCGCATTGCCGACCAGATTCGCGGTCGGCGCAGTCAGTAGCGCAGTTCTGCCGAGATGCCTCGTCGCGTAATATCGCTGATCGTCACCAACAGCTGGAGCCCGGAATCGTGGCGGCTTTCGATACCGCTCTGGGTGGCGCGACTGGCGGCAGTGGTCGCCGCCAGTCTGACGGTTGCCAATATTGCCGCGCTGGCATTCGGTTTGTCGGGCGTGATTCGGACCGCTCAGCTGGTGTCGCTGCTGGCGCGCAACCGGCGACTGGAGGCAGAGGTGGCACAGGTGCAGGAGCTGCGCGGGCGGTTGCGCGAGCTGGAGGGGCAGGCGGCGCGGATGGCGGCGATGCTCGGCATCGACCGTGAGCCGCCACCGGTTGACTGGGACGCGGGTGACCCCGAGGCCGGCGAGCTGCCGGAGTGGGTGGGACGGACCACCTGGGACCCGAATGCCGTGCCCGCCCTGCAACCGCTGGAGCGGTTTGTCGTTTCCCGGGTTGCCGATGAGACGCATCCGGGTGTTGACCTTGCCGCTCAGGAGGGCACGCCGGTACGGGCGGTTGCCGATGGTGTGGTGGTTGCCGCGGGTCGGGACCGGGTGTTTGGTAATTTCATTCTGCTTCGCCACGGCGGCGGCTATGAGAGCTACTACGGCCATCTGCAGGACCACAATGTTGACCGCGGTGACACAGTTCGCATTGGCGCCACAATCGGCTGGGTCGGCTCGACCGGCCGTTCTTCGGCGCCCCATCTTCATCTGGAAATCCGTCAGAATGGCAAGCCGGCTGATCCGGCCGCGGTGTTGCAGATTGCTGTCGGCAGTGACAGCCGGTCCGGCCACTGACGACCGCCGCAAGGTTTCCGCTGATTCAGAACTGACAAACGCGGGTTCTCCGGCAGTGCTGCGGCAACGACTGCAGCCCGGCAACGGGTAAGTCGGCCGGTGGCAGCGGCTGTTGACCAATACCGACACACCAGCGTCACCTTGAAGCAAGCAAAGCGGCAGGCTACAGCGCCGCAAGGGGAACGGTTCCGGGAGGGTGAAAAAACTTTCCGGTTTGATGCCGGCATGTTGTCCCGAGACGGTAACTCACTGACAGGTAGATTGTTGCGTTGCCGGCAGCGCGCCGGCCGGCCCGACGCCCGGTGACAATTGTCGCCGGGAACCGGCAGGGCGTTCGTCGGCAGTAACCGGCGCGGTGTTTTCAGTCCGTCATTCGATAACGAGCTTGTACTTTGCTTCCGGGCCGCCGGTAAAACGCAGCAGATAAACTCCCGGCGGCAGTCCGGGCAGGACGACTGTCTGACGGGCCGACGGGCTGACAGAGCGGGCGAGAATCAGTCGGCCCGAAGCGTCGCAGACCGTCAACTGAGCCGGCCGGGTTGCTGATTCAATCCGGAGCCTGATGGGTGTGTGACGGCGAATATGAGTCGGAATCCGCAGTTCGGTGGCCGGCGGTTGGGCAGGGTCGGACGAGAGTGTTTGTCTTGCCGGCAGGAGGTCGGTGGGCTTATCAGGTTCGGCGGCGGGAGTGTACTGCCACAGTTCGAGAGTCTTGTTGCCCTTGAGGGCAAAAATGACATTGCCATCGGTGGTGATGCTGCCGCCTCCTTTGACCCGCTTGCGTCTGCCGGTTGAGCCGACCGACGGGATTGTTTCCTGCTCGTACCATTGTAGGCTGTTGAGGTCGAGGGAATAGAAATCCGGGGTGTTGGCGCCCTTGATGGCCCAGAGCCGGTCGCCAAGCACAATTCCGTCCGAGCCGTCCCGGCTGCGTTTGAGCCGGCCGGTCTGAGAGCAGAAAAGCGGCATGCCGACGGGCAGACTGGTCCAGGTGCCGGTGGAGAGATTCCACGTGTAGAGCTCGTGGTAGCGGGCTTTGTGACAGAGCAGGCGCCGGCGGTCCTGGTCGAGAGTCAGCCAGGAGCCGTTATCGTAACGCGGCCGGATTCCGGCCGGCGCGTCGGCGAGAATCTGCCAGGATGAACCGGCGACACTGTAGCGCATGAATTCGGCGGTGCCGCCTTTAAGCAGATAAACCCAGCCGCCGCTGTCAGGGACGAAACAGATGTCAGTCCCGCCCTTCGGTTTCTTGCCCGAAGTACCGAGGGGAATGTCGGCAAGCCGAGTCCAGACGTCAGATGCGAAACGCCAGAACTCAGCGGTGTTGTTGCCTTTGACCAGGTAGAAGGTGCCATCGTCACCGGCGCAGACCGCCGCGCCCTTGCCCGGCAGCCGGGCGCTGCCGCCGGGCGGCACCAGCGGCAGTGCGGTGAACGAACCGGGCCGACCGAGATAGCAGTCGCCGGTCTTGTTGCCTTTCAGAACGAAGCACCGTTCACCCGACGGATCGAAGGCAATTGCCCCGCCGTCCTTTACCGGTTTGCCCGAAGGCAGGCCTGGTATCGAGGCGAGTTCAACCCAGCCAGTCCGGGCGCCGGTGACGCGGCGGCTGATGGTGTCGTTGGCCGGCACCATGTCGCCGGCAAGCCCAACCGAACAGAGAACCGTTCGGGTGCCGGACAGCACAGTCCAGACCGAGAAGGCAAGCTCGGTTTCGGCACCGGGCGGCAGTCCATTGACGGTTCGGGTGTCGGTGTATTCGGCACCAATCCGCAGCAGCGTCGGAAAGCTGACAACGGCATTGCCAAGGTTGCGAACTCTGACCCGGGGTGTGATGCGCTCACCCGGTGCGACAGTGCCGGTCGGAGCGATGATTGCCAGCGCTGAGGCATCGAGAACCCGTACGAAAACCGGTCGAGACATGGTGTCGTTGGCCGGGATGCGGTCGAGACTGAAGGCAACCGAACAGGCGGCCGTGAGCTGGCCGCGGATCTCGGCCTGCCACTGAGGGAAGCTGACCAGTGTCGCGGCGCCGGGTGGCAGGTTGTTGACTGCGGTTGTCTGCTCGTAGCCTGCCCCAATCCGCATGCGGACCAGACAACTGGCGTTCACCGTGCCGTTGTTGCGCAGCGAACAGGCTGGCGTCACCACTGTACAGGAGTCAACAGTGCCGCTCGGCGCGATGATGGCGCTGACCGAGACATCGCCGACGTCGACGACCAGCATGCCGCTGGCACGGTCATTGGAGTTGTCCATATCACCGCCCAGCCGGGTTGAACAGACGACCGGATGGCCACCGCGCAGCCGGGCAGTGCAGGGAGGAAACGGCAAAAAATGAAGAGTGCCGGGCGAATGGGCAACGACTGGTGTGGTACGGTCATAGAAGGTGCCGATGGTCAACCGGACAGGATAGCTGGCGGCGACATTGCCACGGTTGAACAGGGTGCAGGCCGGCGTGAAAACGGTTCCGGAGTCTATGCCGGCTGATGGCAGCAGCAGTCGCCGGATGCCAACATCAAGAACGCGCACAAAGCAGGAGTCGTAACGGCGGTTGTTGTCCGGGTTGACATCACCGGCGAGCCGGGTGGAGCAGGAGACGTCAAGGGTGCCGCGGGGCCACGCCGCTGCCGGCGGAAACTGCACCAGCCGGGCAGTACCGGGCGTGTGACCGTTGACGGTGACCAGTTGCGAATAGCCACTGCCAATCCGCATCAAGACCGAGTAGCTGACGGTCTGAGTTCCCCAGTTCCAGGTCGAGCAGGCGGGCGTGATGTTCTGGGTCGAGTCAATGATACCGACCGGAGCGATTATCCGCGTCACGCCGACATCGCTGCCGGCGCCGGTGCCGAGGCCGCCAATGACCGCGAGCGCATAGGGCTGGGGGCCCTGCGGCGTATGGCGGGCACGAACCTTGACGGTCCAGGTGCCCACCGCCGGCGCGTTGATCCGGCAGCATTCCTCGACATTGAGGCTGTCGTGGCTGCCGCCGGTCTGCGACTGGCCGCCGGACCAGACATTGCCCTTGTATTCAGTGCCGGCCGGCGAGACCAGAACGAGGTCAAGGTCGTTGACGAGAATCCGGGCGGCCCGCATTGTGCCGGGATAGTCGGTCCAGCAGAGGGCTACCCGCAGGGGGCGGGAAGACGAGTTCACCGTGATTGGGAAAAGAGCCGAGTCCCCGGTGGTCAGACCGACGGTGTCATCAAATACCCACAGACGGGATGAGTCGCCGGCGAAGTAGAGCGACGAGTCGAGGTCAATCCGGCCCCAGCCGATGTTGTTGTCGGGGACGGTGTAGCCGGTGATGTCGTTGTCGGCTCCGACGATTGCCACTGCCTTGTTGAGCGCGGCGGTGATTTCCATTGGTGTGCCGGTGGTGGTGTCGCCGGTGGGATAGAAACCTTTGCGGAAGTACTCGCGAATGAGCGCAGTGGCAGCGGTCATGTTGGGAGTGGCCATTGAAGTGCCGGACAATGCGACATAGTCGGAGGCGCTGGTGTTGCTGGCCGAATAGACGTTTTCGCCCGGTGCGACGAGCTGGGGTTTGCGGCGTCCGTCGGCAGTGGGGCCGCGGGAGGATGCGGTGTAGATGCTGCGGCAGGCAGTGCCGTTGCGGGTGCCGCCGGTCGAGATGATGTTCTTGGCGATGACCGGGTGGCCCATTGTGTTGTTGCCGTAGTTGCCCATCGAATTGCAGTGCAGGAAGCGGCGGTGGTTCCAGACAAACTGGTCGGCGGTCATATCAGTGAATATGTAGATGTTGAACGTGTCCTTGCGTGACAGGCTCATCGAGTGGTTGAGCGCGCGCAACGAGTCCACGGCAATGTTGAGTCCGGAGTCAGGGCCGGCAAACCAGTTGTTCATGTCCCAGTTGCCGCTCAGCGCTTCGTAGTTCTGAAAATAGGCCCGGGCATCGCAGGCCAGTCCATCGTGCCAGGAGCTGCCACCGACCGGTGCGTCGTTGCCGCAGAGGGTGCCGACGGTGTGGGTGCCGTGAACATCGGCACCCTGAGTTCCGACATAGCGGACGATCTTGCGGTGATTGGGGCCGGGAGTGTTGTTTGTCGGGTCACGGAACAGGTCGTGACCGAGCCAGAGCGGGGTATCGGTGATGCCAACCAGGACCCGCCGGCCGGTCAGACCCCGGCGCCAGATTGTCCGGGTCGTGTCGCTGGCCGAGTAGCCATGCTGATCAACCCACTGAACGTCCTGGTTGTCCGGAGTGAGTTCGCCGTAGGGCTCGATCCAGAAGACGCCCGGCAGCCGGGCAAGGTCAATCAGCCGGGAGGCAGGCAGAGTGATTCGGATACTCTGGTTCCAGCGGTTGAAACTGGTGGCGATGTCGGTGGCGCCAAGCGCGTTGATCTGGCGCAGCAGCGAGACAGCGTCCTCGTTGGGGAAAAATACCACAATCAGGCGCAGTGGGAAGTCCAGCCCGGAGCGGCCGGCGGACAGCGCCAGTCGGTCAAGACCGGGGCAGAACTTGAATGCCGGCTGGTCGGGGCCGAGCCAGCGTACTTCCGGCCGGTTGCGGACAACGGCAATTCTGTCAAGAGGAATCCGGCCGACAAAGGCGTAGTCGGGAATGTACCAGAGCAGCTCCGCTCCGGCCTGCTCCACGGCATGTTTCTGTTCGGGGCGAATCGGACCGTGAAACTGAATGATACAGTAGCAGCGGCCGTCAACCGTTGCCTGCTCCTGGTCAAAAGTCAGTTCCGGCGGCAGGTCAGCGGGCTGGAGGAGGGGGTCGTAGCTGTAATTCTGGACAAATCGCAGGGGAATCAGGCAAGCACGGCCGTCATTTTCCGCTGCGGCGGGCAGGACTTGGAGCAGGACACAGACCAGAACGGTTACGGTTGACATCGCGCCTCCCGGGAGAGCTGTGGCTGATAATAGTCGGCACTGGCAGTTGATTGTAACCGCTGCCGGCGTTCGGGCAAGAGCCGTCCTGGCTTGACTCCGAAGACGCCGGTTCGATACTTCTGCCGATGGTGACGGCTTGAAACGAACCATCGCTGCGGTGGCCGGCGCGGTGCTGCTGGCAGCGGCGGGCCTATTGCGTCAGGATACGAACTGGTGCTACGCCGATGCCGGTTTGATCCGGGTGGGCGGGCAGCCGATACTGTCGGTGTGGGTTGTCCTGCTCGGCTGCATCGGGTGTCTGGGGGTGATGCTGGGGGTTACCGGCGAAGGGCGGCGGGCGGTGCAGGCGATGTTTGTGGCCGGCCGGCGACTCCGAACCGCTGCGGTTCTGCTGCTGCTGGCTTTCAGTCTTGTCCCTTGGGAATACTCCTGGGTGCGTCCGAGCCGTTCGCAACTGGTTCTTTATGTCATGCTGGCCGGTCTCGGTTTTGTTCTGCTGGTCATCGGCAGCTGGAGGTGGCTTGCCTTGCCGGCGCGCGGCGCTCAAAGGGTCTGGGGCTGGCTGGTCGGACTGAATCGAGCCTCGTTCCTGTTGCTCTGTTCCGGTCTGGTGCTGGTGATTGCCCTGCTCTGGTCGCTTTTGGTCTTCGAGGGAATTCCGCATCTGCCCGATTCGATTGCTCAGCTTTTTCAGGCGCGGATTTTTGCCGCCGGCCGGTTGTGGTTGCCGGCTCCTGAATTTCCCGAGTTTTTTGACCTGAGCTTCACCGTGATGAACCACGGCCGCTGGGTTTCGGTGTATCCGTTCTTTCATTCGCTGTTGCTGACGGCGGGCGTGCTGGTCGGGGCGCCGTGGCTGGTGAATCCGCTGCTGGGGGCGGCTTTTGTGCCGCTGGTGTTTCTGCTCGGTCGCGAGGCACATGATGAAACAACCGGGCGGGGAGCGGCATTGCTGGCAGTGGTTTCGCCGTGGCTGTGGGCGATGTCGGGCGAGTATATGAACCATGCCAGCGCTTTGGTGCTTTTGACTGGATTTCTGGTCTTGGCGCTGCGCAGTCGCCGCACGCTGGGCCGGCTGGAAGGTTTCACGGCCGGACTGCTGCTCGGGCTGGCCGCCTGCGTCCGGCCCTATACCGCATTGGCGTTCGCACTGCCGGCGACGGTGTTTGTTCTGCCTGAGTTGTTCCGACGCCGGGCCGCGGGCAGTGCTCTGGCACTGATGGGCGGTATGGTGCTGGGCGGCAGCCTGCTGCTGGGCTGGAACTGGCTGGTTCACGGTGACCCGCTGCTGTTCGGCTATGTCGCCCGGTATGGCCGGGGGCATGAAATCGGTTTCGGACACAGCGGCTGGGGAGCGGCGCACACTCCGCTGCGCGGGCTGGTGAATGTTGGACACGACCTCAACATGTTTAACCGGTTTCTGCTGGAGTGGCCGGTGCCTGCGCTGCTGCTGGTATTATTGCCATTGCTGGGTCCAACTCCCCGGCGCTACGACCGGGTGCTGTTGCTCTGTCTGCTGGTGCTGCCACTGGCTTATTTCTTTTACTGGGCCCACGGGGTTGCTTTCGGCCCGCGGTTTTTGTTTGAAGGACTCGGTCCGGCACTGGTGCTGGTCACGCGGGGACTGACCACACCAGTGCTGACTGCCGACCGGCGTCAGACTGCCGCTGTTGCCGCCCGGACACTGCCGCTGGCACTGGTATTTGCACTGGCCGTCGGGCTGCCGCCACTAGTGCGCTGGTACCGCGGTTACTGGGGAGTGAATGGACGACTGCAGCGTGAGATTGCTTCGAGAAGGCTCGACAACGCGCTGGTGTTTTCCCCCGAAATTGGCGCAGTCTTCAACCTCAATCGGCTGGATTTGGCCGGTCCGGTGGTTTACTGTCGAGATCTGGGGCCGTTGAACTCAGCGCTGACCGTTGCCCGACCCGGACGGGAATGCTGGCTGGTGCGCGATGGCAGGCTGGTTCGTTCATCAGTGACCGGGTTCGCCGAATCGGCGCTTTCGGCGACACTGGACAGTCTGGAACGGGCGGCGGGGCGGCGATCGACCGGCTATCGCAGCGTCTTCTGGCCGCTGCACGCGCAGTTGCCCAAGGACAGCAGTGTGCGCAGTCGTGCGGTTGATTACCACACGGTCGCTGCTGAAATCTGGTCGGGCCGGCGTCGGCTGGAGGACTGGCTGCCAGCTCTGGCACTGTGGGTGGACGGTGACCCTCGGCCGCTGCCGGCCGGGCTCGGCTATCTGGAGAAGTCACGCTACTACGAAGCAGCCGGAGTTGATTTCCGGGAGCTGGGGCGAGTGCCGGGGGGCAGGGTGTTTGACATCAGACCGGTGAGGGAACGGTGAGAAGCCGGCGACCGGTTGTCAGGGCACGGCCCTTGACGGCCTGGAGGGAGCTGGCCGGGTTACTGGTCCTGGCCGGGGCGTATGCCGGAGCAAGGTTCGGCTACCGGCTTGCCGGCGTGCGCTTTGACCTGACGCCGCTGGCAACCTTCTGGCAGTACATCGACGCCCAGTTGCTGCGCAACGACCTCTGGCGCAGTATCTGGTTCCTGCACAGCCAGCCGCCGTTATATATTTATCTGGGACTGGTGGTGCGTGGTTTTGACTCCCCCACGGCCGCCTTCGCCGGCGCAAGTCTTGCCCTAGGTGCGTTGACTGTCGCTGCCGCTTGGGTTTTGGCAAGACGGCTTGGCGCTGGACGATTGCCAGCGCTGGTTCTTCTTGGGCTTTATGCCATCAGCCCGACGCCGGTGCTTTATGAAAACTGGTTGTCCTACGCATTGCCGGCAGCCTTTCTGCTCACCGTCGCGGCTCTGGCAGTGGAACGGCTGGGGGCGACAGCGGGTCGCGGCTGGGCGGTGTTGCTGGGAACTGCGCTGACCCTGTTGTGTCTGACAGTGAGCATGTTCCATCCGGTGTTGCTGGTGCTGGCCATCCTGCCGATGCTTTTGATGGCGCCGGTGGCACGTCGCCGCGGTACAGTGGCGCTGGCAGTGGCGCTGGCAGTTGTGCTGGGATGGTATGCCCGGAACTGGATCATGTTCGGTTCCTTCTCCGGTTCAAGCTGGTTTGGTATGAATCTGGCCCGGATGACCCACACCTTTGTGCCGATGGCGGAGCGGCGTTCACTGGTCCTTTCGGGCAGGCTTTCGTCGGTTTCGGAAATCGCACCGTTCAGCCCGCTGGCAGCATATCGGGGACGGTATGTGCCGCCGGTGCTGCGGGTGCCGGCCGGTATCCCGGTGCTGGAACAGCCGTTGCGGGAAAGCGGAATGCCAAACTACAACCACCGGGATTACATCGCGGTGGCGCGATTGTATCGGCGGGATGCGGTCTGGTTACTGCGGAACCGGCCCGCAGCGTACTGGCGCAGTGTGCTGGATGCCGCTTTGATTTTCTTTATGCCGGTGACCGCCAACCGGTTGCTGCAGGGAAATCGCGACCGGATAAAACCGGCAGTGCTGGCCGGTGAGCTGCTGCAGGGGCGGCTGATGTACTACGTTGACCCGGAGCTGCAGCGATGTGACCTCGCCCGGTTCTACCGGCAGAAGCTTTGTAACGCCGGGCTGCTGCTGCCGGTGATGTATCTGCTGACACTTCTTGGTTCGATTCTGCTTGCGTTGCGACTGCGCCGGCGGGCTGCCGCCGTTGCCGCCACCGGTGCATTCATCGGGCTGTTGCTCGGGTATGTGCTGGTAACCGGCATCCTGCTCGAGGTGGGCGAGAACATGCGTTTCCGTTCAATGACTGAGCCGGTGATGCTGGTTATGCTTGTGGTGCTTGTCAGTGGTGCGGCTCAACGTCGGTTGAGCTGAGTTCTCGGTCAAGCTTCACTTTCACCAGTGACGGGGTATAATTTATTTTGTCAGTTTCTGTCAGGGTGCATTTTCAGAATGCAAGGAGGAAAATTGCGCAGTTGTGTTGTGTTGGTTCTGGCGATTTCAGCGCTGGCCGCCGGGTCAGGTATGCTGCCGGCTTCGCTGGCAGCGGATTCGGTTGGCGTCAAATTCATCGGTAACTGGCCTTTCGGGCTCAGCTATGCCGTAGCACTGGATATCCCCCGCAATCTGCTTTATCTCGGTTCCGGGGGCGGGGTTTACGTTTTGAACATTCAGAATCCTTCGGCGCCGGTGAAGGTGTCGGAACGGATTCACACCCGCGCGGTAATCCAGGCGCTTCGTTACGATAATGCCAGTCGCCGGCTCTACATCGCCAACGGTGAGGAGGGACTGGAGATATGGGACATGGCAGTTCCGACCAGTCCAGTGAGACTGGGCTACTACGATGCTCAGGGTCTGGCCCTGGATGTGGCAGTGGCCGGCGGCTATGCCTACGTCGCCGAGGAAGCTCTTGGCCTGGCGGTGGTTGATGTTTCGGACCCGGCGCGGCCGGTGCTGGTCGGTCGCTATGATACGCCGGACTATGCTTTCGGAGTTGCAGTTGCCGGCAGCTACGCCTATGTCGCCGACGGGACGAGCGGTATGCACGTGGTAAATGTTGCCAATCCCCAGAATCCGGTTGGCGTCGGTGTCTACAACTCGCCCGGTTTTGCCTACGGAGTCGCGGTTTCCGGAACTTATGGCTACGTTGCCGATGGCGATGCCGGTTTGCGGGTTGTCAACATCGCCAATCCGGCCAGCCCGTTCGAGGTTGGATTTGTCGATACTCCCGGTACCGCTTACAGCGTGGTGCTGGCCGGTGCCTATGCTTACGTCACTGACCTGGGCTCGGGGCTGCGGATTATTTACATTCAGGACCCGGCCAGCCCGCAGGAGCTGGGTTTTTACCGGACTGTCGGGCCGGCCTACAAGGCAGCGGCGGCCGGAACCAGAGTTTTCGTTGCCGCCTACACCGGTGGACTGCGGGCAATCGAGACGATTGATCCGTTCAATCCAACCGAGCTGGGTTCTTTTGCCGTGCCGAATGTGACCAACGGAATCGGAATTCAGGGCTCTTATGCCTATTGTGCCACCGGGCGTTCCGGTTTGTGGGCGATCAATGTGTCCGACCCATACGGCCCGTCGGAAGCAGGTCGGCTGGCACTGACTGGTTTCGCCCGCGACGTGACAGTTGCCGGTACACTGGCCTATGTTGCTGCCGACACCGCCGGATTTCACATTGTTGACGTTTCGAATCCAGCCCAGATGCGACTGGTGGCAACTGCCAATACGCCGGGGGTCGCTTATCAGGTGGCAGTTGCCGGGCGCTATGCCTATGTCTGCGACGAAGCGCTAGGCGTGCGGATTTTTGACTGTGGTGATCCAAGTAACCCGACCGAGGTCGGTTTCTACGACAGTCCCGGCTACGCAACTGCCGCCGCAATCGCCGGCAATTATCTCTACCTGACCGATGCCTTCGCCGGTCTGCGGATAATTGATGTCTCCAATCCGGCCAATCCGGTTGAGCGGGGTTCGATTGACACCCAGGGCACTGCCTATGGTGTGGCCGTGAGCGGCAGCTATGCCTATGTCGCCGCCGACAACGCCGGCCTGAGGATTGTCAATGTCAGTGACCCCACCCGGCCGGTTGAGACGGGCTGGTTTGACACCCCGGGTTCAGCGCGCAGTATCGCACTGGCTGATTCGGTGGCCTGGGTGGCTGATGGTGACCGGGGGCTGCGGCTGGTTCTGATATCCCGGCCGACCAGCCCGGCAGAACTGGGTTACTATTTCACCCCGCCGTTTTGCGGCGATGTCGTCACAGCACGACCCTATGCCTACGTCTCTAAAGGCATGGTCGGCCTGGAAATATACGAGAAACTTGCTATTGGCATTGCGGAACCGACACTGCCGGTTCCGGGAAGCGGAGCGGACGTTCAAATGTGGGCCGCCGGTAACCCGAGCCGCGGCCAGGCCATAATTCGCTTGAACGGATCGCTGCCGCGGGGTTCGGCACTGATGATCTGTGACGCTTCGGGGCGGCTGATTTTCCGCCGTAACGTTGACAGCAGCGGCTTGGCAGGCGAACTGCGCATCGACGGCCTTCCGGCCGGGGTTTACACGGCGGCAGTCACCGGCACCGGCGTTCGGATTCGGTTGACGGTCACCGACTAGGCTGCATGCGGTCTTTCAACAAAGCTTGACAGCCGGTCAGGGCTGAATAGTATTGCAGCGGTGCGGCAAGGGCTACGGCCGCACCGATAAGGGGCTCAGACTTAAGCCTGGTGGGTTGGTTCTGTCTGCACTCAAAAGTCTGCTCAGCCGGAACAATCCACCAAGACAAAGAAACTTATCCTTAGCAAGGAGGCTAAGATGCACGTCAGTAGAGTGACAACGATGGCCGTGCTGCTCGCGGCACTGACGGTTACCGTCGCTTATGCCGCCGCGCCCGCACCGGATGGAGAGTTCCTGGGCGGGGGCGAGTGGGCCGCGCCGGTGAAGGTGCCGGAGCAGGACCCGCCACCGACAGTGTTGTGGGGACCGGCCCGCCTGAGTGACCTGGCTGGTTTGCAGTGGGGTCACTACGGGATGGCCTACAACGGCCTGAGCGACAAACTGCTGGGGGTTTATTTCTGGCAGAGCGTTTTTCACCGCTACCGTTCAGACGACTCGACCAATCCGATGCTCAAGGACACGATTGCGATTACCTCGATTCCGGGGCCGGTGAACGACTCGTTCCAGGATATCGCTTACTGCCGCTACGACAATTCAATCTGGGTTCATTCGTCGAAGTACAAGCGGGTTTACAAGGTTGATGCCGCCGGCGGTGGAGTCACGCGCAGTTTTCAGTCGCCGGCGGTTAACTATCCCACCGGTATCGCATTTGATGAACGCAACAAACGGCTCTACGTCGTTGACCGGATGGGCGAGGGCGTTTTCCCCTGTTCAATCTACGTGATGGACACGATGGGTACGGTACTGCAGCGGGCCGGGCTGGACCATTTAGGATACTCCTACGCGGGAGCGAGGTGTATCGACTTTGACTATTCGACCACCAACCCGAACATGCCCTCGCTGCTGATGATTTACAGCTTCTTTTCGGGTTCGGGGATACTGGATTCCTGTGTGCTGTTTGAGCTGAACCGCAATGACTTTTCAATCATCAACCGTCAGCGCCTGCCCGATCTCTCGGGTTATGTCAACAACGTTCGTGGTGTAGCCTGGGACCCGCGCTCGGGCGACTACTGGATCGGGATAATGCAGAATCCCGAAAACATGATCTACAAGCTCGACGGCTGGCATCGGCTGCTCCCGTCCGATGTCGGGATTACCGGCGTGATTGCGCCCCGCGCGACCTACAACGTCGGCGATACCGTGCGTCTGCGCATCACCGCCCGGAACTACGACACTCTGCAGAGTCGGACTTTCCCCGCCACGATGCGGTTCGGGTCGCACACGTTCACCCGCACCAAGACGCTCGGGCCTGGCCGCGAGGATACGATCAATTTTGGCATCTGGATTGCCTCGCCCGCCGGTTCCTACACAGTTCGGTGTTCGCTGGGGCTGGCCGGTGATGCTTTCCCGGCGAACGACACCTGGACCGAGCCGTTTGAAGTCGTCGGTATCGACGTCGGCTGCACCCGGATTATCGCTCCCGGTCGTTATGCCAATCCGGGCGACACGATTGCACCGGCCTGCTCGACCTTCAACTACGGCACCGAGACGGTTTCCTACTCGGTCCGGATGCAGATCGGTTCCTTCTATGACCAGCTCGGCATGGTGATAAACCACGTTCCCGGGACGAGCCGGTATGTGACTTTCCCGCAGGACTGGATTGTCGGCAACAACCAGGGCGGGGTTCACGTCGTCGCCTGCTCGACCCGACTTGGCACCGACGTCTATCATGCCAATGACAAACTGACCGACACGGTTATCGTCCGGGTTCCCTATGATGTCGGTGTCCACGCGCTGCTGGCGCCGGTCGGACAGATTGACTCGGGTACGGTGGTTGCGCCGGTGTGCACGGTTGAGAACTTCGGGACCCAGACTGCCACGTACCAGGTGCGGATGAAGATTGGCACGAGCTACAACGAGGTGATGCAGGTTGCCGCCCAGCCGAGTGGCGAGCGGCGGGAGCTGGTTTTCCCGGAACTGACGCTTACCACCCGTGGCTGGCACCCGGTATCCTGCTCGACTGAGTTTGCGCTTGACTCGACGAACTGGAACGACAGCCGGCGCGATTCGTTCTTTGTAGCCGTCCGGGATATCGGTATCAGCCGGATTGTCGCGCCGGTGGACACAGTGCCGGATTCAACCTGGCTGCATCCTGAATGTGTTATCCGCAACTACGGCAACACGACCGAGCCGGTGGTGCCGGTCCGCTTCACGATTGGTGCGTGGGCGGACGAAGAGACCGTGTTCGGTCTTGCCCCGGGCAGCTTCACTTCAGTTCAATTCCGGGATTCGCTGTTCTCACAACCCGGCATGTGGCTGGACCGGGCTGAACTGCTGATGACCGATCTCAATCCGGCCAACAATATCAAGTTCGATACCTTCTGGGTTGTCGGCACGATCGCCCATGACGTCGCGGCGAGGACGATTCTGGCACCAACCGGTACGTTCGACACTTCGGTGGTGGTAACACCGCAGGCAGTCGTGGCCAATCTGGGCGCCGAACCGGAGACGTTCTGGACCTGGTTCCGCTGTGTCAGCACTCCCGGTGGCGTTACCCGGTATCTCGATTCGGTTCAGGTTGTTGCATTGCCTGCCGGGGCAGTTGACACGGTGGAGTTCACGCCGACGAGCTTCCCGGTGAGTGGCGGCTATTCGGCGCGCTGCTCAACCTTCCTCGCCGGTGACCAGAACACCACCAACGACCTCGTCACCGGTACTTTCACTGTCACCCGTCAGACTGCGGATATTGCCGTGGCTGCTGTCGTTGCGCCGACCGGCGTGGTCGACACCAATGCCACCGTGACACCGCAGGGCCGCTGGCGCAACAACGGCACCGTGCCGGCCAGTTTCCGGGCGTTCTTTGCGCTCACCAGTCCGGGCGGCAGCCGGGTCTATAACCGGTCGGTGAACGTCGAGGGTCTTGCCGGTGGCCGCGACACCGTCATCAGTTTTCCGACGCACAATGTCGGCATGGATACCGGTTACTGGACCGCCCGCTGTTCGACCTATGCCTCCGGCGACCCGAATCCGGCCAACGACGTGCTCGAATCGCGGTTCCTGGTTGCGACCGGCCCGCAGTGGCCGGCCGGCTGGCACGAGGTTGCCGGGGTACCGGTCGGGCCATCGGGCAAGGCGGTCAAGGACGGTGGCTGGGCCGCGATGATGACCGGCAATCAGACGATCTACGTGGCGAAGGGTAACAAGACCGGAGACTTCTACGGCTACGAGCCCTTGGCAAATCGCTGGAGTCTCAAGCGGGAGATCCCGGCTGGAACGGAAAACAAGCTGCCCAAGAAGGGTGCGGCCGGGACAGCCGATGGTAATCGCTATGTCTATTTCACCAAGGGCAATAACACCCTTGGTTTCTGGCGCTACGACGTCCAGCGCGACTCGTTCTACCAGCTGGCCGATGTTCCTGCCGGCGCCTCGAACAAGAAGGTCAAAGGCGGGACCGATCTGGTATATGTTCAGCGTGGCGACTCAGGCTATGTTTACCTGCTGAAGGGTTACAAGAACGAGTTCTATCGTTACAATGTGGCGACCGGGGTTTGGGAGACCCTGCCCGATGCCCCGGCCGGCACCAGGCCAAAGTACGACAAAGGTTCCTGGCTCGTGCATGACGGCGGCAATCGGCTGTATGTGCACAAGGCGAAGTATCACGAGTTCTACACCTTCGACCTCAGTACCGGCACGTGGAATACTCAACCACTGGTGGGTATGACGTTGCTCAATCGCCAGACCGGCAAGAGCAAGAAGAGCAAGGACGGTGGTTCGGCAGCGTACTTCGCCGGTGGAATCTGGGCGCTGAAGGGCGGCAATACCCAGGACTGGTATCGCTATGACATTGCCGCCAATGTCTGGGAAGAGCTGGACACGATGCCGGCTTTTGGCTCCACCAACAAGAAGAAGCGTGTCAAGGCCGGCGCCGATGTTGTCTCGTTCGGCAACGGTGGCTTCTTCACTGCGAAGGGCAACAAGACGCTCGAGTTCTGGCGGTACTATCAGCTGCCGGGTGTGTTCAGTCAGGCTCCGCGTTCGGGTGTCCAGGGAGCGACAACGATGCCGTCGGGCAGTGTCGCGCTGGCGCCTAATCCGCTGGCAGCAGGACGGACGACGCTGCATTACAGCCTGCCGAGAGGCGGGCCGGTGGTAGTGAGTGTGTTTGACGCTGCCGGCCGAATCGTGATGCGGCGGGCGTTTGTTGCGGTGCGTACCGGCAGGATTGACCTTGACCTGCGCGGAATTGCCGCCGGCGTCTATCTGGTCCGGCTCGAGAGCCGGGACCTGACTGCCGCCACCAAGGTCGTGGTCGAGCGGTAGTCCGTTCAGTCGGAGAAAAGCGGCGGGTGACCGGCTGGTCGCCCGCCGCTGCCGTTGGAGCCAGTTTGCAGGCAGCTGCGACAGCCTAACGATCAGCTGTTATCAGCCGATTGCGTTGAGGGTGGGGTCTGCGAACGGCTCAGCGGAGCGGGGCGTTGCGGTCAGCAAGTTCGATGCCGTGGGTCTGGCAGGTCGGGCAGTAAAATGAGGTCAGACTGCCTTCGCGTACGGTTTTGATGAGCGTACCGCAGACCTGACACGGTTGACCGGCTCGCTGATGAATGCGCAGGAAGTCGCGATGGGTTTCGTCCGGCAAAGTGCCGGCTGGCAGTGTTCGGTAGCGAACCACAGCACTGGAAACGGTCTTCTTGATGGCAAGGTGAAGCCGGACTGCTTCGGCGGGGCCAAGCAGTGCGCTGGGTTCAAACGGAGAAAGCCGGGCCTCAAAAAGGACCTCGTCGGCAAAGGCGTCGCCGAGTCCGGCGATAACGTGGTTGTCGGACAGGGCCAGTCGCAGAGTGCAGTCGCACCGCGACAGCCTTGAGCGCAGCGCGGTAAGGGTGAACGCAGGGTCAAGCGGATCAAGGCCGGTGCGGCCCAGCCAGGGCAGATTGGTTGTTTTGTCAGCGATTGCCAGTTCGACGCGGAGACGGCGGCCGCCTTCAATTATGTCCAGTCCCGCCTCGGCAGTGGTGAAACCCAGTACTGCACGGGGTGAAACCGGAGCGGCGTTGGGGCGCAGGCTGTAAAAGCCGGTGCGGCCAAGGCGGGCGCAGAACGCCGTGCCGGCGTCGGTTTCAAACACCAGCAGGCGTCCTCGTCTGATGATCGAGCCGAGATGAGTCCCGACGAGAGCGGCCGGCGGTATCCGACGGGTCACCAGCGCCCGGCGTTCTAAGGCGTCAACCGATATGATTCGCCGGCCGACAAGCGAGAGGCGCAGCCGTTCCCGGATGACCTCGATCTCGGGCAACTCGAGCATGGCAAATCATAGTTTCGCCTGCCGGTACGGTCAACCGACAGCCAATTTTCCTTTCCAGAGTCTGATTCAGGCGGTTGACTTTACTCCTGTCAGGAGTAACATTGTCGGCCGCTAAGGACAATTTCGAACAAGATGCCCGACCGGGCGGCAGGCCGGAAGCCAGCAGGCGGTCCTGATTCGCTGTCAGTGCTGCGGACTGCATCCGGGCCGGGCTTCAAAATGGAGGCAAGATGGCTGTATCAGATGTCTGCATCAACCTCGCCGGCCAGGTGCTGGAAATACGCTGGCACGGTCGTGGTGGTCAGGGTGCCAAAACCGCGGCGCTGTTGTTTGGTGAAGCGGCACTGGACACCGGGATGTACATTCAAGCGTTCCCAGAGTACGGGCCGGAGCGAATGGGCGCACCGGTACAGGCATTCAACCGGCTCTCTGACCGACCGATTCGTTCGCATGCCGGTGTGAAGACGCCGCGGATTGTGGTTGTGCTTGATGCTTCGCTGATCGAGCCGGCGCGGGTCACCGATGGCCTGCAGGACGGCGGGATTCTGCTTGTCAACTCCACCGAGGACCCTGCGGTGCTGCGGGCGAGGATGCGACTTCCGGACCACATCAAATTGTATGTCGTTGATGCTTCGCGAATCGCAATGGAGACCGTGGGCAAGAACGTGCCCAATACCCCGATGCTGGGAGCATTGGTCAAGGTTACCGGCGTGCTGGAATTCGAGTCAATGATGAAGGCGATCGAAGGCAAGCTGGCGGAGAAATTCCGGGGTGGTAAAGAGAAGTTTATCGCGCCTAATCTTGTCAGCATCCGTCGGGCCTACGAAGAGGTGAGGTGCTAGAATGGCAAGGCTGTTGAGCTGGAAGGAACTGCCCTGCGGGGCGATTATCGACGATCCCAAGGCGGTACTGGAAAACAAAACCGGGGCCTGGCGATCACAGCGGCCGGTGTGGAACAAGGAAAAGTGCATCAACTGCTACACCTGCTGGATATACTGCCCGGATGCATCGATTCTGATTGTTGACGGGAAAGTAGCGGGCATTAACTACGACTACTGCAAGGGCTGTGGCATCTGCGCCAGTGTCTGCCCGAAAAAGGTGCAGGCGATAACGATGGAAACGGAGCGGAAATGATTATTGCCAAGACCGGGAACGAAGCGCTGGCCTATGCGATGAAGCAGATCAATCCCGACGTCGTTGCTGCCTATCCGATAACGCCTTCGACCGAAATCGTTCAGATATTTGCCAGCTACGTCAGCGACGGCATCGTGGACTCCGAGTTCGTCGCTGTCGAGAGCGAACACTCGGCGATGGCGGCGTGCATCGGTGCGGCGGCGGCGGGTTGCCGGACGATGACAGCGACCGCGTCCCAAGGGCTCGCGCTGATGCATGAAATGCTGTTTATCGCCGGCGGGCTGCGGCTGCCGATTGTCATGGCGGTTGCATCGCGCTCGCTTTCTTCGCCGCTGAACATCCACGGTGACCATTCCGATTCGCTGGCTTCGCGTGATTCGG
This sequence comes from Caldifarciminota bacterium, assembly GCA_965649225.1. Taxonomy (GTDB): domain Bacteria; phylum Hydrothermota; class Tepidihabitantia; order Tepidihabitantales; family Tepidihabitantaceae; genus CBFGJX01. The sequence goes on along the minus strand of CBFGJX010000003.1, from coordinate 121,286 downwards.
GCTGGTTGCAGTTCTTCTGCGAGTCGGTGCAGGAGGGGTACGATACGCTGATTCAGTGTGTGAAGATTGCCGAGCGGACCTCGCTGCCGGCGATGTGCTGCGTCGACGGCTTTATCCTGTCTCACTGCATGGAGCGGATGGAAACGCTGGAAGACAAGGCGGTAAGGGACTGGCTGGGCCGCTGGCAGCCAAACTGGGACCTGCTCAACATCAGGAAGCCGATTCTCGTCGGCCCGGCAACTATGCAGGACTACTATTTCGAGTTCAAGCGCTCGCAGATCGAGGGGATGAACAAGGCACTGCCGGTGATCGAAGAGGTCCAGCGTGCGTTTCAGACGCGGTTTGGTCGCGGCTACGGTGTTATCGAGGAGTACCGTACTGACGACGCCGAAGCGGTAGTGCTGTTGATGGGTTCGGCTTGCGGCACGATGCGCGATGCCGTAGACGCAATGCGCAACGAAGGCAGGAAAGTGGGTATGGTCAAATTACGCGTGTTTCGTCCGCTGCCACACCGGCTGCTGAAGGAGAAGCTGGCTCGTTACCGTACCGTGGCCGTGCTTGATCGTGCCGACTCCGTCAATTCATTCGGCGGCCCGCTCTACACCGAGACCAGAGCAGCGCTGTATGAACTGGACCGGCGCCCGGCGGTGCTTTCCTATGTTTACGGGCTGGGCGGCAAGGAGTTTTCGCTTGTCGATGCGGCAACAGCTCTCGAAGGCGCACTGGCCGGTACCAAGGATGAGCTCGTGACCTACATTGGAGTGAGGTAGGCAATGGCAAGACTCAAGGACCTCTGTCAGAATCCCGAATTGTTTTCGAGCGGTCATCGCGCCTGCGCCGGCTGTGGCGAAGCACTGGCGGTAAGACAGGTTCTGCTGGCCGCGCCGCAACCGGTGGTGGGAATAATGCCAACCGGCTGCACCGAGATTTTCTCGTCAATCTACCCGCACAGCGCATGGCAGATACCGATGATCCACACTGCGTTTGAGACAGCGGCTTCCACCGCTTCGGGTGTCGAGGCTGCCTATCGGTTCAAGAAGAAGACCGGCCGAATGACGGAAGACGTCAAGTTTATCGCCTTCGGTGGTGACGGTGGTACCTACGACATCGGCTTCCAGGCTCTGTCGGGCGCATTCGAGCGTCGGCACAAGTTTCTTTACGTTTGCACCGACAACGAGGGCTATATGAATACCGGTATCCAGCGGTCGTCGGCCACGCCCTATGGCGCGCACACGACGACCTCGCCTGCCGGCAAGGTAGTGCCGGGGAAGCTCGTACACCGCAAGGATATCGTCGAGATAATGATCGCCCATAACGCTGCCTACGCCGCCCAGACGACCGTGGCGCTGTGGAACGACCTCGTCACCAAGGTCCAGAAGGCGCTGGCTGCGGACGGGCCGGCGTTCCTCAACGTGCTGGTGCCGTGTCCACTGGGCTGGGGTCATCCGGGCAGCCAGACCATTGAGGTGTCAAAACTGGCGGCCGACACCTGTTTCTGGCCAATCTACGAGTACGAGAACGGCGGATACCGGATTAACTACGAGCCCAAAGAGAAGAAACCGATTGAGGAGTTCTTGCGGCCGCAGGGGCGGTTCAGCCACCTGTTCAAGGGCGATGAAGGCAAGGCGGTGATAGCAGAACTGCAGCGACAGGTTGATCGCCAGTGGGAGCTGCTGCATCGGCGTCAGGCTGCCTTCAGCGCCTAATAGTCAACAAGCTACCGGCGGCGGCAGGATCGACTGCCGCCGCCAAGCTTCTGAAACATTGACAGTTACAAGATTGCCCGCTATAATTTAGCGTGGCATCCGAGTCGGACACGCAGTCAGCCGTCGGCCCGGCTGAGCATTTTTCCTTCCGCGTGAGCGGCGGTGATGCCGGGACTTGGAATGTCGTGCTGCCGGTGCCTGCCGAGGGGGTTTTGGACCTTCCGGCACTGCTGCGTGATACCCCTCAGTTTCTCAATTTCCATCTGCCGAGCGGACCGCGGATTGTCGCACTGGCGCCCTTGTCGTCAGGGAGAGCCGCTCAGGCCGGATTCTGGACGGCGGTTGACGAGAACGGTAACGTGATTATCGTCGCCATCGCCGGCGACGGTTCGCGCCAAGACTGGACTGAACTTGTTCGTGAGACAATGGTTCTGCTGGGAAGATTGTGGCGGATGTCGGTTGAAGAGTACACCAAACATTTTGCCAGTGTCGGCGGTTTGCCTTTGTGGGAGATTGCCGCAGCTGTTCTTCCGGCGGCCAAGAGCGGTGACAAGTTCCGGTCCGGACTGGAGCAGAGTCTGGCTCGCGGGCACTTTGCAGTGCGATTGGTAGCACCGGACGAGAATGACGAATGCCGGCAGGCAATCGGACATCTGGCGATGCTGGGTCTGGATGTAGTCGGCCTGGTACCGGAGCATTACGAGTGCTGCGGAGTCGAGGTTGTTGTTGCTCGACCGGTCATTGTGCATCCTGAGCCTAGGGCAGTGCCGATTGAGCGGCCAAAACCGGCGGCGAAGCCAATACCGCAGCCGACAGAGGCTGGTGTCAAGCCCGCAGCCAGCACGGGTCCGGCAGGAGGCTGGCAATCTCAGCGTCCACCGACACTGGCAACCGAGCCCCGTCAGGCAAGCTTTGGAACCGGGTCGGCACCGGGTGGTTCCGACGATGCCAAGGAAGGCAAAATCGAGCGGAACTGGCCGAAGCTGGGCGGGTTGGATGAGCCGCCGGTGAGCGAACCGGCCGGCGGCAGTGGTCCACAGTCGGCGACACGTTCGCCACTTTCTACCAGGCCGGTTTCACCGCCACCGGAACAAGGCAAGGGTCCCGGGCCCGGCACTTTGCCGGGAATCATGTCCAACAAGCGTCCACCCAAGTCCGGCTGGGGCGGTCTCGGCAGCAAGCGGTGATGAAACAGGGTTTCGCACCATTCTGTCTGCGCGTGGCTCATTCGGGCGACAACTGGCGTGAGTTTTCGGGTTCGGGCGCGTCGCGAGAGCTGGACACTGTCCGGCTTGTCATTGAGGCACCGGAGTTTCTCGGGTTGTTTCTTGCCGGTGAGCCGCTGCCGCGCGCTGCGGCACCGGCCCCGCAGGCCGAATCCGGCCATGTGTTGTTGGCGGTGACCGAGACCGGCGGAGTGATGGTTGTGGCGTGCCCTGATGCCGCAACTCCGATGAACACGCTGGTCAGCGAGGTGCTGGCGGCCAATGGTTGGCTCTGGCGGCAGTCGTACGAGCGACTTGCCGACCCGTTCGAGCGATTCCTCGGCATGAGTCTGGTTGACTGGATCAGCCGTCGGGTGGGCCCCGACTGGTCGGCCGATGCTTTCAGAAAGGGCACCGAAAACTCTCTGCTCGGCGGGCGGTTCCCGGTGGTTCTTTTCGTCGAGAAGGAAGATCCGATAGTCAAAGAGGCGGTTGCCTTTCTGGTAAACATGAATCTTGAGGTTCGCCTGTGCTCCTGGGATTGTTGGCGCTTCGGTGGCAACGAGGTCGTCCGGCCGCGTCTGCTGGCGGTTCGGCAACCGGCCGCTGCCTCGCCAGCCAAGCCGACGGGGCCGGCACCGGTTCAACCCAAGTCCGGGCAAATTTCCGACCGGCCGGTGGAGCCGGCGGCACCGGCGCAGCGTCGGTTCGTGGAGGAGCATGTTTCGGCGACGGCTTTTGGTGGAGCCACCACCAGTCAGATCAAGCGCGGTGAGCCGTTTCCGAACGGCGACTGGAGCGAACGACAGAAGGAGATACTCGACAGGCTCACCGAGCTCGACGTGCTTGGTCTGGTGCGGCGTGGTTTCGGCTACTATGTGCCGGGTAGTCTCGAGTCCGGTACCGCTGAGGCTGCCATCGTCGTCTCGGTACAGGCTGACCGCTGGCCGACTCCGGGGCGGGACGAGGTGATTGTGGTCGTTCGCAGTGACCTGCTGGGCGGCTGGCTCGATACGCCGGCTAACGAGATCGAGGATTTCCTTGGTTCGTTGCGCCGGGCACAGCGTAAAGAACACAAAGGTGCGGTACTGCTGCTGGCGACCAGCGTCAACGAGGCGGGTCAGATTGTCAATGAGCTGAAAGCATTGAGAGAGCTGGCCGCGTCAGGATTGCGTTAGCCCCAACCAAACCAGGAATAGGATTCAACACGGCGAAAGCCCATGCTTTCGCTCAGCTCAATTGAGGGAAGATTGTTGCGCACGATATACAGATGAGGTCGGATGCCCAGGCGCAGCAGGCGGCGTACAAGGGCGGTGGTGATTGCGCGAGCCAGCCCCAGGCCGCGCCATTCTTCACGGACGTGGAGAAATCCCATCGAGCCGTCGTCATGAGTCAGACCCCACGCTACCAGCTGGCCCTGGCGACGAATGGCTGCTGACGGCCAAGCGGCAATACGAGAGCGAATATATTCGGGCCGACGACCGTGGGGCCAGAACCGGGCAACGGTTGCAGCATCAGCTTGACGGAGCACGCCGACCTTGACGGCTGGCCGGGCCGGTATCTTGCCAGCAAATTCGTAAAGCCAGCAAGGTTCATGCCAGAACCGGGCCTGGTTTCGGTCAGAAAAACGTGCTCGGCAGGCAGCCAGCAGCCGGGTGGGAGTGGCGCCGAACTGGGGCCGGAAGTGGTTTGGTATTTCACCCAGCAGGGCTTGGGCGTGGGCTGAGTCCCGGGCCCAAAGACAGAATCTGCGGCCACGGCAGACGATTGCCCGGGGTCGTTCCAGATGGTCAACCCGTACCCAGCGTGCGCGCAGGCCGGCAGTGCCAAACACCAGGTTTCGAACCGACGCCGTGCGGGCGCCCAGCGACTGGAGCCAGCCACGGAGTCTTTCTCGGTCATGGACGAGCGGCACGGTCAAGACTAGCGGTTGGAGCACAGCAGTCAATTCACAGAATCAATCCGCTTGACCGGCAGTGAGGGGCGGATAATGTCGATACCGATGGCTCGAGCTGACACCGGAGCTGCCGCCGACAGTCTGCGGCCGAAACTGCTGCTGCACATCTGCTGTGCCCCCTGTGCGACTGCGGTGCTGCTGCGGCTGCGTGATGGCTATGATATCGTTGGCTGGTTTGACAATCCCAATATCTGGCCGGAAGACGAGTACAGCCGGCGGCTGCTGGCGGCCGAGCAGCTGAGTGCGTTGTGGCATCTGCAGCTGGATGTCGCTCCCTACGACCACGGGCGATTTCTGGCTGCCGTATCCGGGCAGGAAGCTGAACCCGAGGGCGGGTCACGTTGTCTGACCTGTTTTCGGTTGCGACTCGAGTCGGCAGCGGCGGCGGCGATTGCCAATGGCTGCAGTGTTGTGGCATCGACGCTGACGGTTGGCCGCAACAAGCGAGCCGAGGTGATAAACTCAATCGGGCGGGCCTCCTGTGCGCGATACGGTCTGCATTTTCTCGAGGGAGACTGGAAAAAGCAGGGCGGACAACAGCAGAGTGTGGTTGTTTCCCGGGAAATGGGAATCTACCGTCAGCACTACTGCGGTTGTGAGTTTTCTCGCGCCCGTTCGTCGCATAGCAAGTCTGGATCGGGCGGTTGACCGCCGGCAGGTGCAGCTGTGACAGTCGTGCTAGCGCGCGATGATTATTTTCCGGTTCGTCTTGCGGGCCCCGGTGACCGGTCCTGATTCCATCAGAAAGTAGACGCCGGGCGCAAGCCGGGTCAAGTCGTTCTCGCCGGCCTTGAGTTTCATTACCCTTCGCCCGGTTGCATTCACGAGCTCTGGCCGCAGGGTGCCTTCGGACTGCCGTTCTGTCCGCAGCGTTCCGCAAACGATAGTCGGCCCGAGCCTCGTTCCGGCCGCCTGAGTCTGTTCGTCAGCCTTCACACCCAGCAGTTCTGCGTGCACGAACTGCACCACAACCGGGTTCTCGGTATGCCGGCCCTGGCCCTGTACCACGAATCCGGCTTCGAGGTCCATCAGGTAATGCACTGCCACGGTATCGCCGGGCATCACCACGTCGACCATCGACGGGAACCGGTGCGAAACCGTGTTTGAGTCGGTAATGCAGAGGCCGGGGGTCCAGGTCAGTCCCCGATCGGTGGAGGCCGCCATCCAAACGCCGGCGCGCAACTGGCCGGTTCGCGGCTCGACATTCCGCGGGTGGAACTGCTCCCACGCAATGAACAGTCGGCCGCGGCCGTCCTGGCCGATGCTCGGTCGGGTCGCGTACAGCGCGTTGTAGCCGATACTGCCAGCGAGGCTGTCGCAATCAGTGCGGTGCACGATGTTCCAGCGTGGGGTGTTGGCCGAGCACCAGTGGTAGACTGCCGCAGGCAGCACGTAGGCTGTATCGCGCACGATCGGCCTCACGCTCGCCACGATGTGAAGGTTGTTGTCCGAGTCGTAGTACGGATACAGCGAACTGATGTGAAACGAAGCGATCGTGTCCGGCCCGTACGGGTTAGGAATCGGCAGTTCCTCGGGCGGGCCCCAAGTCACGCCATCATCGGGTGATTCGCGGTAGAACCCCGGGTTGACCGGCCCGGCTTCATCGGAGAATACCCAAGTAACGGCGACCCTGGTGCCGTAGCGCGACGCCGCGATGTTGTGGCACGGAAACATCGGGGCAGGCAGCGGCGGAGGAAGCGCGACGGGCGGGTCCCAGTTGCACCAGGTGGCGGCGCGTGAGTAGTAGAGCCGGTCGCGCGTCGAGTCGTCCAGCAGCGCCAGGTGCAGCGTGCCTGTTCCGCTGACGGCCAGCACCGGCCCCAGGTATCCCTCCAGCTGCGGCTGGCCGGTGCAGTAATCGAATATCCCGGCCCCGGGCGCGACGTCACGGGCAACGGCCGGGTAAATGATACCCTGATGCGTGGAGAGCACGGCCCCGCCCGAGACAGGGTCGGCGCCCAAAGTGCCGAAGCCGGACCGTGCCCCGAACACGCCCATGCCCGACTGCATGAAGTTGGAGTCAATCCAGTTCCACCGCCGAGTCGCGAAGTCATAGAAGTTGTAACGCTCGTTGCGGTCGGGATAGTTGTTCGGGTTTGAGGAATACAGCCAGGCAGCGTGCAGCCCGTACGGCTCGGAACAGACAAGAAACCGGTACTGGGGTCCGCCCAGCTGCCAGTCGTAGACCGTGCCGCCGATGGTGTCCACCCGGCCGATGTAATCAGTAGTCAGCAATCCGCCTGTTGTCAGCAGGTTCAGCAGCAGTCTGGCGATCATGTTGCCTCCTTACGGTGAGAGCATGAGCGAGCCAGTGACTCGTTGTCCTGCGTTTGTCCCGGGAAAATTGTGGGTTCGGCCCAGAGGTGTGTCAAGCGGCCGCCGGCAGCCGGGTCAGGTTTGAATGGATCGAACGGTGTGAGCGACGGCACTGACCGGCAACGACCATGCCCGCGATGGAGGGCGGAGAACAATGACAGCAGAACCGGACGCCGATTGACCCCGGTCAGCTCAGAGTTATACTGAGGGGTTATGGAAGGACTAGTTGCCCGGTTGAAGGCGCTTGGAGCGGCAGCAACGAAACTTGCCCGCGGTCTTGAAGAATACCAGTCCCTGCTCGCCGAACCGCAGAAAAACGCATTTGTCCGAGAGACCGCGTTGGCGCGGCTGGCGCAGGCGGCGGAAGGTTTTGCCGACACCACCATGAAAGAGGAACTGAAAGTGTGGCTGGCAACCGAGCAGAATGCGGTGGCGGTACAGAAGGATGAGCTCCGCTACCAGTTTGGCCGGAGTCTGAGCGCAGCGCTCGAGGGAACTGGTATGACGGTGAAGGGCCAGTTGCCGCAGTTGCGGGTCGGGCTGTTCGGACTGGAGGTTGATTTTGCGGCGGGCAAGGCAAGCATCTTCTGGGGACCACGGGTTGAGCGACTGAAAACAGGGTTGAGCCTCGACCCGGGTGCGCTGGTGGCAATGTTGCAGACCTGGCAGGAACGACTGGCCGAGAAGGCGGTGCCGCCAGCGAGAATGATCGAGCTGCTGCACCGCGCATATCAGCGTCAGTTGCTGTTGGGCAACCTGCCGCCGGGCACCAGAGTGTTTCTGACCGACATTCTTGCGGAGCTGGTGATGCTGATGCAGCCGCCGGCATTCCGGGTTGATCCGGTTCAGCAGAAATTCGTCGAGTATCCGCGCGTGCGATTTTCCTATGACTTGTTTCGACTGAAAGAATCCGGGCAGTTTGAACATGCCGGATGGGTGCTGAAGCTGCATGTGGCCAATTTTGATGCAACGACAGAGAAGTCACGCGCAATCTGGGTGCCGGACAACGAGGATGGCGAAGGGACCTACTACTCTTACCTGTCCTTCGCCGGCAGGGACTGAGGAGGGGATGATGGATCGGCAGCTCGCCAAGGCAGTAATCACCAAGCTCGGTTCGACCGGCACCCCGCCCGAGTTCGGTATCGAAAGTTTCACGGTTGGACTGGACAGCTACATCCGACCGCTGGAGGAAGAGTACCTCAATGGCATTCTTAAATTCAATCTTTCGAGTTTTAAACTGGTAACCGGCAACTACGGCGGCGGCAAGACGCACTTTCTTTATGTCGTCCGGGATCTGGCGTTCCGTCACGGTTACTGTGTTGCCTACGTCAGCCTGAATCCGACTGAATGTCCGTTTGACCGGCTGGAGCTGGTTTATAAGGGCATCGTGGCAAACCTGACCGCACCGCAGTCGGGAAGTCAGCCGGGACTGGATACCCGGAAGGGGATCGAGAGCGTGCTGCGGCGGTGGTTTGAGGACCGCCGGGCTGATGCCGGTCGTGCCGATACCCTGCGCAACCATCTCGACCAGCTGCCATCCACCGAGAGTACGAGTTTCCACAATGCGGTCCGGGCGGCGTTCAGCTGTCTCTTGGCCGAAGATGCTGCCGGTTTCGAGGATGTTGTGCAGTGGTTGAAAGGTGAGGAGGTCCATCGGGACGTGCGTACCCGCTTCCGGATTTCGGAGCGCATCGACCGGGCAACCGCGTTCCGAATGCTGCGTTCGCTGGCGCAGTGGGTGCACGCGATCGGCTACGCCGGACTGGTGCTGCTGTTCGATGAGGCCGAACGCGGGATGTCGATTGCATCGTCGCGGGACAAGCGGCGGGCACTGGACAATCTGCGGCAGCTGGTAGATGAGTGCGGCAACTCGCGGCTGCCGGGAGCAATGTTCTTCTATGCCGTACCCGACGAGAATCTGCTGCTGGAAGGCTCGGGTGGGGTCTATGAAGCACTGAAGCAACGGCTGCGCAGCGTTTTCAACGAGATGAATCCGGTAGGGGTGAAGATCGATTTGGAGAAACTCGGGGTGGCACCGGTCGATTTTCTGGTTGCGCTGGGCGGCCGGCTGGTCGGGTTGTTCGAGACGGCCTACGACACGAAGCTTGCACCGGAGCAGAGCGACCGGGTTGTCAAGACGCTGGCCGAGCTGGCAGTAAGCGCTTTTGTGCTGGACGTGTCTTATCGGCGACTGTTTGTTGTGGCACTGCTGGAGGCGCTGCACAATCTGCGGGCTGAGCCCGGACGGCAGTTCACAGCCAAGGATGCCGAGAAACTGCTCCGGGTTACCACTCAGCGGCTGGAACAGCAGGAAAAGGCAGCGGTCGAGAGCGAGGAGTTCTAGAACCGGGGGCGGCAACGCAGCCGAACGACGACAACCGGCCGCCGGCCAGTGACGGAACGGTGACCGAAGACCGCCGGGCAGCGGTTGCCAACGCTTCCCGGCGACTGGTATCGCATCCAGTCTTTGGCGACGGCGTAATTCTCGATTCGCGCTGGCGCGGTACCGAGCTGCTGGTGAAGTTTGCCAGCGGACTGCGGCTCTGGCTGCCGGTCCGGCGGCTGCGACTGATGTCGAGACTGGATGATTCGCTGCTGGGCGCGGCTGGTCCCGGACTGGAGACAATTGACCGGATTCAGGCCCTGCGGATGGTGGAGGCGTTCCGGCTGGGGATTGTCCCGCATCAGGATGTTGAAACTTTCACTTTCGGCCGGACCCAGCAGATTGAGATTATCGACGGTGCCCTGAAGCAGCTGGAGCGCGGTCAGGGTGATGTCTTCATGGTCGAAGGCGAGTACGGCACGGGCAAGACGCACATTCTCGAGTATGCCCATCACCGGGCACTCGTGGGTGGAATGCTGACGAGTTTCTGTCAGTTCGACCCCAGCGAGGTCAGTCCGCACCGGCCGAAGCGGGTGTACCGGGAGATCGTTCACAATCTGCGTTTCATCAAGGACGGCCGGGAAATGGGATTCCGCGATCTGCTGACCCTCGCGTTGGACCTGGACCTCGCCGATCATGTGTTTTTCGGGCCGGTGCTGGATCGTCTGCGCCGGATTGACCGGGGCAGTCTGCAGGCCGAAGTGTTGTGGCAGTGGGTAGAGGGAGAAAGCACCAAGGAGTACGCGGTCGAAAAGAGAAGTCCCTACCGGGTTCGGGGCGGACAGCGGATTCCGGCGCTGTACGATTTTTCCACTGCTGCCGATTTGTACTGCAATGTCCTGTCGGGTATTGCCTGGATGGCGCGACAGCTGGGGTTGAAAGGACTGGTGCTGCTGATCGACGAGGCCGAGACGGTGACGAGGCTCTGGGACATTATCTATCTGACCAAGAGCGTCAATTTCATGGACGGACTGGTGCGTACCGCTCAGTGCGACCCTGAACTCAAACGGGTCAGCAGCCGGATGATTCACAATCAGGTTCGACCGGTACCCTATATCTACAAGGACCCGGCGCTGCTGCTGGTCTTTGCCACCACTCCCAGCCCATACGATTACGCCTACATCAAGCTGGCCAATCGCATCCGGCACCGAATCACGCTGGAGCCGCTTGATGACCGGGCGCTGGTGGAAGCGTTCAGTGCGCTGGTGATGATCTACAGTCGAGCTTATCCGGGTTTTGAGCTGACCGAGCTGGAACAGAAAAAGCTGTTGCGGCAGGCGGGCCGGTACAACGTCGAAGGCGTGCGGGCGTTCATCAAGTTTTCCGTCGAGGCGCTGGATATCGCTCGCCTGCGACCGCGCGCACCGGCCGAAAGACAGTGACAGCGGAGCAAATCCGGCAGGCGCTGCACCGGACCTGGAATCCGTTTTTTGCCCGTTTCGGCAATTTGACCGAAGTTCAACTCAAGGCGATTCCGTCGATACTTGCCGGCCGCAATACAGTGGTGATATCGCCGGCGGCTTCGGGAAAAACGGAGGCGGTTGTTGCCCCGGTGGTCGAAACCCTGCTGCCTTCTGAAAAGGGCCGGCTGGGGGTGCTTTATGTGTCGCCGACCCGGGCGCTGGTGAACGACCTGTATCGTCGGCTGGGTCCGGCGTTTGAATATCTGGAACTCCCGCTCGGGCGCAAAACCGGAGACCATCCGACTGTCGACGAGAAGAAGCTGCCGTTTCTGCTGATTACCACTCCGGAATCGTTCGACTCGCTGCTGTGTCGGCATACCCGGGTGTTCAGTTCTGTCAGCACGGTTATTCTTGACGAGCTTCATCTACTCGATAACACACCCCGTGGTGACCAGCTGCGGGCGCTGCTTGGGCGACTGCGGCTGATTAATCCGCACGTCCGGTGTCATGCGCTGTCCGCGACAATCGACGACGAGAATATCGGGGCGCGCTATTTTCCCGATCCGTCAGTCGTCGAGGTTCCGGGTCGGCGGGAGATTATCAGTCAGCTGAAACCGATGGGCGACGACTGGCCGCAGGAAGTCGTGGCCGCGCTGGTCGAGGCCGGCTGTCGCAAGGTGCTGTGTTTCTTCAACGCCCGCTCCGGCGCCGAGGCCGGGGCGCGCCAGCTGAATCTGCCGCCGTTCAGTGGCCGGACCTGGGTTCACCACGGTTCGATGAACCGTGAGCGACGCGAAGCGGTCGAGGCGGCGATGAACCGGGAGCGAACCGGGCTGGTCTGCTGTACTTCGACACTGGAGCTGGGTATCGACATTGGCGACATCGATGGTGTGGTGCTGGTGCGACCGCCGTTCAATGTCTCGTCGCTGCTGCAGCGGCTGGGGCGCGGCAACCGGCGGCGGCAGTCAGAGCTGTTCGTTATCGGGGTTCATGCCGACCCGTGGGAGAAGCTGATGTTCGAGACCCTGCTGGACTGTGCGCGCGCCGGGAGGCTTCATGAGAAACGCTACACGCCCGGCGTCGCGGTGCTGCCTCAGCAGATTCTGTCTTATCTGTTTCAGCGCCGCCGCATCGGGACGACGCTGCCGTCGCTTTACCGGGTGCTGGAGCCGTTGGCAGAGCGCCAGCGCGTGGACGCGGTGTTTCGTCAGCTGATTGACCGGGGCGAAGCGGTTGCGGTTCGGCCCGGAATCTATCAGTGCGGGCCGGCAGCGGAGCAGCTGATTGAGCTGGGCAAGATTCACTCCAACATTCAGGACAAGACGTTTGGCGAATTTCGGGTGATTGATGTGACGACCAACCGGACCGTCGGTACGGTCTTCTATTACTTCAAGCACTTTGTCCTTGCCGGCCGGTCGTGGGAACTGGTGAAAGAGAATGCGGCCGAGAAGACGCTGCTGGTGCGGCCGCTGGCAGATTTTTCGACCAACACCCGGGTTTTTGAGGGAACGGGCACCGGCGGCTACTCCTACCGGCTGGCGCCGGTACTCAAAGCCCGGCTGTTCCCGGAGCTGGCGGCGAACGAGTTTCCCTGTTTCTGGTCCGGCGGTCAGCTTCATATCCTTCATCTGCTCGGGGTGACCAATGGTTATCTTGTCGCCGAGGCACTGGTCAAGCAGGGGTTGGACTGTTCGGACATCGACGGCAAGCTGCTGGTCGTGCGTGGTGCGCAGGCAAGAGCAATCGACGAGAGTTTTCCCGTTCCGCAGCTGTCGGCGGTGAGGGATGTAGTCGAACGCAACCTGACGCGATTTGAGGACAGTCTTGGCTCCGGTGCGTTCTTCCGTTACCTGCCCCGTGAGTTGCAGGTTGAGGACCACCTGCTTGCGCTGGACGGGGAGGGATTGCTGGAGTATCTGTCCGGGTTGAGGCTGAAGCCACTCCCGGCCGATGATGTCATCGGCCGGATCGCGCAGCGGGTCGGGAAGTGGAGGTGAGAATCAGTATGATTGACAGCCGGAGGTCAGGAACTAGTTTATCGCTGATGCGTCGTCTGCTGGTAGTTGCCTACTATACCCCGCCACTGGGACTTTCCGGAGTGATGCGGGTGACCAAGCTGTGCAAGTATCTGCCTGAGGCCGGCTGGCGGCCGTTGATTCTGACGGTCAAGCCGGTCGCTTACTATCACTACGACCCGGCACTGCTGGCAGACCTGAAAGAGTCGCGGTTTTACCGCACCGACAGCATCGACCCGAACCGGGTTTTCAATCTGCTGCGGACCAGGGCGAAACGTCTCCGGCCGGCGCTGTCAAAAGGACTGGCCCGGGGGCCACGACTGCTCAATGCGTTGATGTTTCCCGATTCCAAAATCGGCTGGTTTCCTTTCGCGTCGCATATCGGCCGGCACATCATTGACGACCAGAAGCCGGCGGCGATTTTCGCGACGGCGCCACCTTTTACCGCTCACCTGCTGGGCGTCAGACTCAAGGCCCACGGGCACATTCCGCTCTGCTCGGATTACCGTGACCCGTGGCCGACCGGGTTTGCACCGCCACCGCGGCATCAGCGGGCGGCGCTGCGGCGGTTGCGGCGCTGGGTGGTGGAGCATTCGGACTTGGTGCTGGCAGTCAACGTCGGTACCGCGCATGAGATTGGCCAGGGTGTCGAGATTCTGCCGAACGGTTTCGACCCCGCCGAGTTCGAGGTGGAACCGGCCCGGCTGGATGGCGAGAGTATTGTCCACGTCGGAAACATCTGGGGTAACGAGGCGGAGCTGGCAGCACTGATTGCGGCGCTGCGCGTCCGACCGCAGGCGCGGATTTATTTTGCCGGCCGGGTTGGGACCCGGCTCCAGCGAATATTTCAGAATGAGAGAAGGGTGAAGTTTCTTGGCACGGTACCCCATCGTGAAGCCTGTGCATTGATGAAGGGTGCCAGTGCGTTGTTGTATGTCGGAAAACCGGGTCAGCCGGTCGGATTGAAACTGTATGAATATCTCGGCGCCCGTCGGCCAATCATCATCTGGGGCAAGGGTCAGGACGAGGCGGTGGCGATTGTGCGAGAAACTGATGCCGGTTTCGACTGCGGTGATGACCCGGAACGGCTTGTTGCTGCGCTGGATGAGGCCGGCCGTGACCCGGCGCGGTTCGGAGCCAGAAGCCGAGACCGTTACGACCGGCGCATGCAGGCACACTGGCTGGCCGACAGGCTGGAAGCACTGATTTAGCCGGGTTCTTGTTCCGCTTCTGGCCGCATTGACCGGCGCGAGAGAATGCCTAGAATTGCGCTGGCAAGGCGGCGGGACACGGCCGCCGTTCTTTTCTGCCTTCTTGAGGCTGGTTCGACTCCAGATTTGGAGGACAATTGAGCAGGCTGGTTTTTTGTCTTCTCTGTGCAGCGGGTGCGGTGGCGGCCTTCGACTGGCCAATCGCACCGGTTAATCAACCCCATCCGATAGGCAATAACTGGGGGGAATACCAGGACTACGGCGGCGGCGCCTATTTTCACAACGGCATCGACATTTTCCCGCTGGTAACCGGAGCGCCGGTTTACGCCGTGGCGCATGGCTGGGTCAAGGCATGGGGCACGATTCAGGCGAATCTGCATTACCGGCTGGCAATATCCGATTCGGCGATGGCCAACACCGGTCGTTGTACCGGCTGGCTTTATGCTCATATCGATCCGGCCCGGCCGCACAAGAACGTTGGCGATGAAGTTCAGGCCGGTGAACTCATCGGTTATCTGGTGGATTTTCCCTACAACTTCCAGCATATTCACTTCGCCCGGATTTCCGATACCGGTGCGACCTGGCAGCGTTTTCCCAATTACACCTGGTGGTTCATTCAGAATCCACTGACTTTGCTTCAGCCGCAGTCCGACACGGTACGACCGGTTTTTGAAAACGCCCGCAGCGGGTCACGCTTCGCCTTCTGTCGTGACAACAGCTCGAGCTACCTCGACCCGGACAGTCTGTATGGGAATGTTGACATCATCGCCAAGGTATACGACAAAATGACGCTCTCGACCGGCAATGCCGTCTGGGACCGGTTGGCGCCGTTCATTCTTGACTACCGGATTCGCGGAGACTGGGATTCACTACCCTGGCGGCTGGCTTTGAGCTACAAATACGGACTGCCACCACCCGGAACACCGGAAATCGGTGTTGTCTACAAGGATGACGCCGTCTGCAATACCCGGGGCGACTATGATTACCGTGATTACTTCCACATCGTTACCAACACGGACGGCGATTCGACAATCGAAGTGACCGACAGCACCGGTCGCTGGGCAACCGCGGATTTTCATGACGGCTACTACTGGGTTTATGTCCGGGCAAAGGATGCGGCCGGTAATGTTCGGGTCGATTCCCAGCGGGTTCGGGTGGTCAACGGCAATCCGCCGCTGGATGTGGCCTGTACCGGCATCACCGCACCGGCAGGGCTTGTGGATACCGGTGCGGTGATTGTACCGGCATGCTCGGTGGTCAACAACGGTCCCACGACAGTCAGTTACAGCGTCCGGATGCGAATCGGCAGCGGTTATAATCAGACAGTATCGGTCAGCAGTCATGCCCCGGGCGAAAGACGCCGGGTGAGTTTTCCGGCCTGGACTGCCCAGAGTCGCGGATTGAACGCCGTCCGCTGTTCGACTGAGCTGGCCGGGGACTTGCTGCCGGCGAATGACCGGCAGCTGGACAGTGTCACGGTACTGGTGCACGACGCGGCAGTGGTTGCGGTCAGTGCGCCGACGGGAGCGGTACCTCCCGGTCCAGTTGTACCGCAGGCAGTGGTGCGCAACAACGGCACCCAGCGCGAACCGGTGCGGGTCTGGTTCGTGATTGCTTCTTCCTACCGTGACAGCGTTTTTCTTGCCGCCGGTCTGCCGCCGGCTGATACGACACTGAGCTTTGCGCAATGGACGGCAACACCCGGGAGCTGGGTCGGGCGCTGTTCGGTCGCCCAAATGGTTGACAATGTCCGGGCAAATGACACCGCGACCACGGCGTTCACGGTCAATACCGTAGATGTCGGGGTAATCGGCCTGCTGGCACCGGCCGATACGGTTGATTCAGCCGCGACAGTAATGCCCGGTGCCCGGCTGGGCAATTTTGGCGCGGCCGGGGCGGATTTCATGGCGTGGTTCCGCATCAGCGGTCCGGATACCGACTATCGTGACTCGCTCGTTGTTGTCGGTCTGGGGTCGGGCGAGACCCGAGAACTGTGGTTTCAGCCATGGACCGGGTCGCGGCGGGCCGGTCCGTATGTCGCGCGTTGTTCAGTCGCGATTGCCTTCGATGGCAATCAGGCAAACGACACGCTGAGCCGCCAGTTTGCAGTTGTTGCCGGTCGGCCGCCAATTCAGCCGGGCTGGGTTGAGATGCCCAATCTGCCGCTGGTACCATCGAATCGGGCGGTCAAGGACGGCGGATGGATTGTTTTTGACCAGCAGTCGGGCCGATTTGTCATCGCCCGGGGAAACAAGACGCCGGACATGCTGTTTTTCCAGCCGGTCGCGGATACTTTCGGCCAGTTGACTCCGTGGCCGGCAGGAACGGAGGGCAGGCCACCCTATCGGGGCGCGGCTGCCTGTGCTGACGGGGCAGGTCGGGTTTATGCGGTCAAGGGCAACGGAACGCTGGGGTTCTGGCGCTACGACATCGCCAGCGCTTCGTGGGAACAGCTCGCCGACGTTCCCGCCGGCCCGCAGGGCAGAAAGATGAAGGGCGGTAGCGACCTCGTCTGGGTCAATGCCGGCGACAGCGGTTACGTATATCTGCTCAAGGGTTCTGGCTGCGAGTTCTACCGCTTCAATGCCACAACGGGTGAGTGGCAGGTATTGCCTGATGCTCCGAGTGGTTCCCGGGCAAGGTGGGACCGGGGTTCCTGGCTGGTGTATGTGCCGGACAGCCGGCCGGCAGCTAAAGCCGCCGGTCTGATCGTTGCCCACAAGGCCCGGGTTCATGAGCTGTACAGTTATGATCTCCTTGCCGGCCGGTGGAGTGATGTCCGGTCTGGAATGCCGCTGCTGTGCGGTCAGACCGGCAGGAGCAAAAAGAGCAAGGACGGCGGCTCGGCCGCCCTGCTGGCAGGCCGTATCTGGGCGTTGAAAGGCGGCAACAGCCAGGATTTCTACAGCTATGACCCCTACCGGCAGATCTGGCAGGAAGAGGATACGATACCGGCGGTCGGTTCGACACTCAAACGCCGCCGGGTCAAGGCTGGTGGCGACATCGCGGCCGGCAGCCAGGCGCTCTATGCGCTGAAAGGTAACCGGACGCTGGAACTGTGGCGTTATGTGCCGGTTGAGAACGGGGTGGCTGCTGGATTCGCCGGCCGGGACAGTCGTGTTGGTGCAGAAATGGCCGATGGGCTCCGGGTTACGCCGAATCCGGCCGCGGGCCGGGTCATCGTCAATCTGCCATCCGCTCGACTGTCCGGTAGTTCCGTGTCGCAGTTGCAGTTTTATGACGCGGCTGGCCGCAGGGTGCATGCTGTTCCAGTTACCGGCGGTTCAACTGTCGCGACTGATGTCGGGCGGCTGCCAGCCGGTGTTTATTATCTGACGGTTTCCGGTATGGCTGGGGTCGGAGTCAGATTGACGGTACTGCGCTGAAAAACCGGCAGATATTCAGCGGGACGGGAAGATTCCCGTCCCGCTGTTTGCTTCCGGCCGGCGGGCGTTATCTCATCAGGATGAGCCGGCAGGCGCGGGTTACGTCGCCGGCAGAAAGGAGGTAGAGATAGACGCCGGTGCCGACCTTCTGGCGATTTTCATCGGTTCCGTCCCAGAGGACTTTGCCACTGGCGGCAGCGTGTTTGTCGTCTTTGAGGGTGCGGATCAGACGACCGGAGCCATCATAGATGGCGATGCGCAATGGGCCGGGCGCGGGAAGCGAATAACGCATGGTAGCGGTGCTGCGGGTCGGATTGGGCCCGACGGCGAAAGTGACGCTGCCAGTCCGGGAGGAGGCCGGTCGGTCCGACAGGGCCAGCGGCGGAGTTTCGTAACGTTCAAGCGGATAGCCGGGTTTCAGGTCGCGGCCGACGAGTCCGGGATAGTCGGCTGGATAGCGGAGAGCACGAAATACGCTGAGGTTGGCTTCGATTTCGCTCTGGCGGATCGGTCCGGTGTCGGAGACGGGGTTGACATATTCCCAGAG
Source organism: Caldifarciminota bacterium (assembly GCA_965649225.1). Classification (GTDB taxonomy): domain Bacteria; phylum Hydrothermota; class Tepidihabitantia; order Tepidihabitantales; family Tepidihabitantaceae; genus CBFGJX01. Next base: position 103,157 of record CBFGJX010000003.1, on the reverse strand, counting down.
AATCAGACTGTCCGATCCGACCTCGAAGATGTCGCCGGCCTCACCGTTGCAGATCAGCGTGTTGCCGTTAGGCAGCCGCTGGGCACCGCTGATGGTGGGCGAGTACTTCTCGCTGGGTGGAGTGGCGCCCCAAACCCAGACCGGCGCCGTGGGCGGAAATGGCTGGCCCGGAGCCGGCCGGGCATAGCGGCCGGTGCTATCGCAAGGCGGCACCAGTTCCTCAACCGTGGAATAGTAGCCGCCCGGGCGGAGCCAGCCGTTGTTGAAAACGAGCAGGTTGCCGGCGCCACGCAGGCCGTCCCGGATCCAGTGAGTGTTGTGCGGGCCAAACAGGCGCTGACTGGTCGAGTCGCCGGCACGGTATACCTGCGGGTTGCCCCAGCGGTAGAGAATATCGCCACCCATCCCGTAACGTCCGCCGGTGTGCCCGCGTGCTTCTTCGGTCGTGGTGCTGTGATCTATCACCCAGAATTCACTCAGGTTGCGGCTGGTCAGGATGACCTGGTCAAATTCAGGATTGTAGTCGAGGCTATTGCAGTGCAGCCAGTCGGCCCGGGTCGGTCCGAAGTTGATGTCAATCAGCTCCGGGTGGTCGCGGACCACGCCGTAGTTCGCCTTGGTCGAGTCGAAGTCCTGGATCAGATGGTCCCAGGCGTGCCATTCCCAGACGATTGTGTTTGTCGCCGGATTGACCTCGATGATCTTGTCGGGGATGATGTAGTTGTCGGTCAGGCGGGCGGGGTTGCGGCCGGCGGCGATGGCCTCGGCCCGGGTCTTGTATTCGTAAGAGATGGCTAGGATGTTCCCTGACGGCAGATAGATGGCATCGTGGTGCAGTCCGAAGCTGCCGCCACCGGGATTGACAAAACGCCAGACCGGGTTGCTGTTCCAATCGAGGATTTCGATGCGACCGTTGGCCACACCGCGGGCGATGCGCAGCAGGCGGCCGTCGCCCAGCAGGTAGTTGGCGGTGGCAAAGTTGTCAGTCCCCTGCCAGCGGTGGACCGGTCGGCCTTTGATATCAAGCAGATAGACCTGGTTGGAGGAAAGCGGCGCGAGCAGGGTATAGCCGGGGCAGGCGCCGGAATCGGACCGAATCAATCCGACCGTGGTGGTTTCGGCCGAAAGTTCAATTGCATAGCCGCGGTTGTTCGGATAGGCCGAAGCCAAATCCGCCCAGGTTGAAACACGGGCAGTTCCCCAGCTGCCAAAATGGAGCGCATCCTCGTCACCGCCGAAATCATCCGGTTCGCCCGATGACCAGTTGCGCAGGTCGAAGGGCTCACCGGTCACCCAGACCCAGCCTTCGTCGGGCAGGCGCGAGCCGGGTAGTTGATATCCACCCAGCCAGGGGCCGCTGAGAATGCCACGGTCGGGACGCAGATACCAGAGGCTGTCCTTGTCGCACAAGCTGGCGACAAGGTTGTTCTCGGCGACGGTGGTCAGCGTGGCAAGGTAGCCGCCGAGTTTTCCGGCAGCAGTCATTGCCTCGCGCCAGCGGATGCCGTTTCGTGCCGTCATGGCATCGTACCAGTGAATCGTGTTGTCCGGGTGGCGCCAGGGTTCGGGCTGGGCCGATGCAACTACGCCAGACAACAGCAGCGTTACGGTCAGCGACAGTATCGAAACCGGGCTGCTGGTATCAGGTCTCATGCAATTCGCCTTTCAACAGGGACAGATAGTCTGTCCGCGTTTTGCCCGCCGTCAGGTTGGACGGGTGCTTGCCTTAGTTCGGTCACAGTTGGGCTGTGCCGGCTTTGTCTATCCGATGGCCAGCCGGTCAAAAACCGCCGGGACCGACATTGCCGTTAGTCGGTCCCCGAGTGAGGCCTCCGGAAGTAACCGAATATTTGACACAGCCGGGCCGCCAAACCTGCGGTCCGGGATATGGCATGGATGCGACCGCGCTTCAACTGGTCAACGTCAGGCGGGGAGAAACGACCGGTATCGGACACAGGCCGTCCGTTAGTGTCAGACCAACCGGAGAGCAGACAGAGGTCCCGGTCAGCAGTTGCCGGTTTTCACGACTGTCGATGATGGCCGGCGGCTTGTTGACGAAGGAGACCGGGGTTCAACTGCTGTTGACCCGACGGTGAGCAGGCAACTGGTCTTGAGCGCAGTCGGCCAGAGCCGCGGGGGAAACCGTCCGGTAGCAGACCCTCTACAAGCTTAAGTATTAATTTGTCAGTATGTTGTTGCTTTTGTACCATTGTTGGCCGAGCCGACAGAGTCCGGTTCCGGTCGTCTCTTTTGCTGCCGGTCAGAACATAAGGGAGAACATCGGGGCGGCCGGCCAACTGGGGGGTGCAGGCAGGTGGTGTCGCTGGTATCGGCAAACCGGTAGAGTCGGCTGGGCGGCTAGAGTCCGCTTCCAGGAACAGCGGCAGACAGCACAGTCGGTCGAAACGGACGGCAGCCGGCCGCAGGCAAGGCTAGTGGTGGAACAGTCGCAACCCGGTGAAGGCCATTACCATTCCGTATTCATCGGCTGCGGCGATGACTTCCTCATCGCGCGTCGAGCCCCCGGTCTGGACCACGTAGCGCACGCCGGAACGGGCCGCACGGTCGATGTTGTCACGGAACGGAATGAAAGCATCGGAGGCGAGAGCAATCTCATTGTAACGGGCGAGCCAGTCGCGTTTTTCGGCGGCGGACAATGGCTCGGGCACAACCGTGAAGTTTGTGCGCCAGGCTGCGAGCTCGGCTTCGGTTGCGTCTTCTTCAAGATAAAGGTCGATGGCCGTGGCTTTGTCGGAACGGGTGAGTTCTTTCCGGAAGGCGAGGTTGCGGATTTTCGGATGCAGGCGCAACAGCCATTTGTCGGCCTTGGCACAGGCGAGGCGGGTGCAGTGGATGCGGGACTGCTGGCCGGCGCCGACACCGATGACATTGCCGTCCCACGCGAGGCAGATTGAGTTGGACTGGGTGTATTTCAGGCACAGCGTGGCGATGAGCATGTCGAGCCGGGCCGATTCGGGAATCGTTCGGTTGCGGGTGACGATATTGGCGAGCAGGTCGGGACCGATGACCGCGGTGTTGCGGGCCTGTTCGAGGCGGACGCCGAAGACCTCGCGGGTTTCGAGTGGGCCGGGTGAGTAGTCGGGGTCAATTTCAAGCACCGGGTAACGGCCGGCCTTTTTCTTTTTCAGGATTTCGAGTGCGGCCGGTTCATAGCCCGGGGCGATGCAGCCGTCCGAGACTTCGCGGGCGATGATGCGGGCGGTAGCTTCATCAACCGGGTCGGAGAGCGCGGCCCAGTCGCCGAACGACGACATCCGGTCCGCGCCACGGGCCCGGGCATAGGCGAGGGCAAGCGGCGAGAGTTCGGCGGGTTTGACAAAAAGTGATTCGGCGAGCTCGGGCGTCAGCGGTCGGCTGACGGCGCAGCCGGCCGGGCTGACGTGTTTGAAGCTGGCAGCAGCGGGCAGACCGGTGAGGTTCTTGAGTTCCTGCACGAGCTGCCAGGAGTTGAGTGCGTCAAGCAGGTTGATGTAGCCGGGCGCGCCATTGAGAACCCGAAAAGGCAGATGGCCGGAGTGGACGCAGGCGCGGGCCGGAACCTGGTGCGGGTTGATGCCGTAGCGAAGTCTGAGCTCGTCCATGGCGTCAGGCTAGTAACGACAGGGCAGAAGTCAAGCCGGCTGGCCGTCGGGGCGGAAACGGGTGATCGTGGTCAGGGCCGGCGGAGTTCACGAGCACAGGTAGGCAGCACCGAGAGAGACCGGGGCGATTCGTCCGTCAGGACGGTATTCGACCGGCACGATGATACTGTCGCGGAAGTACGGGCTGGCGCCTTTGCGGCTGAAGTCGTTGGCGATAAACCAGTGGCGGTCGAGGAAATCAAAGAACGAGCCATGGCGGTCGAGAAAGAAGTTCTCGACACTGCGGAAAGGAGGTTCCGCCAGGGCTGGAGCGAAGAACGGGCCGTCACAGTCGTACGGCCCGAGCAGTGTCCGGGAACGGGCAGCGAAGCAGCCCCAGCTCAGATAATACCAGCCGCGGCGAAAGTGCAGACAGGGCTTGTCGTCAGTGCGGCCCGGACCATAGGGGCCCTGCGGGTTGCGGATTTCCAGCCGTCGCGGCCGGGCGGCGAAACTGGTCCGGTTCGGGGCAAGGCGGCAGAGATAGAAATCCCAGGTACCAAATACCAGCCACTCCGAGCCATCGGTATCAATGAAGACGGCCGGGTCGCGTGACTGACCGGGCAGGTCGGTTTCCGCAACCAGCGGTCGGGCGCTGCCATCACGCCAGGGACCGGCCGGACCGGCACCGTGCATCACCCGGATGCGACGCGGGCCGTCCGACAGATACCACCAGGCCTGATTGTCAGCCAGCAGAGCATCGGTTGCCCAGCAGGCCGAAGAAGGCGCAGCGATGGCGGTCTGTTCGGGACGGAGTGCGCCTTCAAATGTCCAGTGGGCAAGGTCGCGCGTCGACCAGACCCACCAGTCGTGCATCGTGTAGTCCGGATTTGATGGTGTGGCGTCGTGGGTGGCGTAGATGAAGAGCCGGCCGTCGGGTGCGAGCCGGGCGTGCGGGTCGCAGAACCCGAGTCCGGGCAGGATCGGGTTGCGGTCACTGTGCAGGACGGCACCCGGTTCGAGCGTTATCAGTTCACCTGGGGACAGGCAGGGCCGGCCCGAGAGCGTCGCCAGGGCTTCGGCCGGCACCAGTGTTGACTGGAGACGGACCGGAAAATCAACCGTTGCCGATATGCATCAGGGTAATGAGAGTCTTGTTGCAGTCAAGAGGACAGTGCGCGGCTGGAACAGAAAGCGGTCGCCCCGTCGGGGGCGACCGCAGGAGGCTGGAGATGGAGGCAGTTGGGCTGTCATGCCCCTGCTTGCACCGTTCTGGTCAGGAGGTCAAAGTGCGTTGTCAGCCATTGAGACGGACGGACGAGGCGGAAGGTTGCAGGGCAGCGTTGGCTTGACTGACTGCCCCTCACCGGTAGCCTCATCCTGAGCGTAAAGGAGTCGAGATGCATCACGTACTTTTCCTTGAAGGCAGTCCGCGTATCGGCAATACCAGTCTGATAACCGACTGGGTCGTTGAGGGCATGGGGCGCACGACCCGCGCGACACGGATAAGACTGATGGAGAAAAACATCCACGAGTGCAACGAGTGCTTCGGCTGCGCGAAGTGTCGAACCGAAGCGGCTTGTCGTCAGGGCGATGACATGGTTGAGATCTACGACCTGATGGCCGATGCCGACCTGGTTGTCTGGACCAGTCCGGTTTTCTGCTGGAGCGTTTCCGGCGTCACCAAGGTTGCGCTCGACCGTTGTTTTGCTCTTTTGAATGGGGAGGGATTGCTGCAGGATAACCGGTGGGCACTGGTGCTGACGGCCGGGGGTGATCCTTTTGATGGTGCCGACCTTGTCGTGCAGATGTTCCGGCGCCTGGCTCAGTACGCCGGACTGAAACTGGTCGGTGAGCACGTGGTTGCGCCCTGTCCGGACCGTCGCCGGCTGGAACGCCGGGCAGAAATCCGCCGGGCGGCAGTGGAGTTTGGCCGCCGGCTCGTGCGCGAGCTGGCACAGGGATAACCGCTGTTGCGTCGACGGGGACTGGCGGTTTTGCTGCTGCTGGCCGGTCTGTCGGCCCGGGGCATTGCCGGTGCCGTCAACGGTTTCATCCGCGATGCGGCAGACGGTGAACCACTGGCGTTTGCCAGCATCTGGCTGGAGAGGGTTGATGGCGATACCGCGCTGCCGCTGGGCACTGCCGCAACCGAACGGGGGTACTACTACATCAGCCGGGTGCCGCCGGGAAGGTACCTTCTGCGGGCGTCATTTGTCGGCTATGAGGAGTGGCAACGGCTGCTGGTAACCGGCGAGGGGACGGTTACGGTCGACATCGAACTGAAGCGGGTGCGGGTTCAGGTCGGCGAGGTGAAGGTGACGGCGGAGCGGGCCCGGTTCGAGCGCGAGGTGGAGGTTTCGGCTGTGCGGCTGGACCCGCGCCAGATTCTGTCCATCCCGCGGGTTGGTGGCGAGGTCGACCTGTTTCGCAGCGTACAACTGCTGCCGGGCGTGGTTACGACTTCAGATTTTTCCAACCGGCTCTACATTCGCGGCGGTTCGCCGGACCAGAATCTGGTGCTACTGGACGGCATCACGGTTTACAACCCATCACATCTGTTCGGGTTGTTTGCGCCGTTCATTCCCGAGGCGATCGCAAATGTCACGCTGCTTGCGGGTGGGTTTCCGTCGCGCTACGGCGGTCGGCTTTCTTCGGTTCTTGACGTCGTCACCAAGGATGGGAACGCCAAACGGTTTGTTGGCGACGGGTCAGTTTCTTTCATTGCGGCCAAGGCTCAGGTTGAGGGGCCGGTTCCGAAGGGTTCGTTTCTGCTGGCCGGCCGGCGCACCTATCTGCCCGACCTCCTGCTGGATGCTTTCGGGGTGGAGGGAGTCGGGTACCACTTTTACGACGTCATCGGCAAGATCAATCACAACCTGTCGCACGACACGAAGCTGACCCTGGCGGCATTGTCGGCCGAGGATGTGCTGACATTTCGAGACCCGGCCAACCCCGGGGCGCTTGACGCCCGGCTTGACTGGGGCAATCGGGGTGTCTCGCTGCGGCTGAACAGCATCCTTTCGCCGGTGGTTTACGGTGAGGCGCTGGCGGCCTGGAGCGATTTCTACTCAAACTTTGGCGTGAGTTTCATCCAGACCGATACTGCCCGGTTTCGTACCGGATTGACCGACTGCGCGTTGAAGGCGGACTTGACATGGTTTGCCGCTGACCGGCACGAGGTGGATTTCGGAATCGACGGCCGCTGGTCGCAAGTCAGGGTGTTTTTTGGCTTTGATACGGTAAGTTTCTCGCGCCGGGACTCGCTCTGGCCGCTGGCGGTCTACCTGGACGAAAAGTGGGAGGCGATCGGGAATCGGTTGTTTGTCAAGCCTGGGTTCCGACTGAGCTATTACAGCAAGGGCGGCCGGCTGGTGCCCGAACCGCGGCTGGGGGTGAAATACCGGCCCTGGGAAAATACGACACTGAATGCCGCCGCCGGACGGTTTTCCCAAGCGATGGTAACCCTGAACTCGACCGAGGCGGTTTTTTCGATTTACGATGTCTGGGCACCGGTGCCGGACTGGCGGCCGCTGCCGACCGCATGGCATCTGATCGGCGGCCTCGAGCAGTGGCTGGCACGGACGGCAATGGTGCAGGTGGAGTTTTACTACAAGGATTACCGGGACCTGCTGGAAACGCGCTACGGGCGGTTTTTTACTCAGCCCGATTCGCTCTTGCCGGCATCGGGCTGGTCGAGTGGTGCTGATCTGATGCTGCGCAAAACCGAGGGCCGGATCAACGGCTGGTTGAGTTACTCATTCGCGTGGACGCGCCGTCGTACCGGCGACGAGGAGTACTTTCCGCACTATGACCGGCGACACAATGCCAATCTGGTCCTGACTCTGCCGCGGTTGTTTTACGGTGTCGACATTTCCGCGCGCTGGACAATCGGTACCGGGCTGCCTTACTCGGGCGTGGTCGGCTTCTATCGCCGGTATCAGGAGCGGCCAGGCCAGCCCGAACCCGGTGAGCCGGCCTGGGGCTTTCTGCGCGGCCCGCGCGATGCGTTCCGCTATCCGGTTTATCACCGACTGGATGTCGGTGCAACACGGCAATGGGACCTGCGCGGGGCACGGGTTGAGATATTTGTCGACGTGGCCAATGTCTACAATGCCAGGAATGTTCTGTTGTACTACTATGAGGTCGGGTCCGACGGTCTGCCGGTCCGTCGGCGGATTCCTCAGCTGCCGATTCTGCCGACACTGGGAGCGAAGGCCAGTTTCCGCTGAAAAATGACGAGGATGTTCGACAGCCGCAAGCAGACACCGATGCTGATCCGGGCAGTGCTGGTGGCATTATTGCTGGCGGGCGGCTGTGATGAGGGCGGGGCTGATTTCACGCCCCGGCTGAGTGTCCACGGTCTGGTGGCGGCCGGTGGTTGTCGGCCGACTGTCAGCGTCAATCGTACCTATGCAATCGGCGAGCCGTTTCAATCCCAGTTTGCCGGCGCGGCGGTAAGACTCTGGACCAGGGGTGAAACTACCGCCTGCACATGGGTGGGCGGCGATCGCTATCTGGCGGCGGATTCGGTCTGCGCCGGGTTCGGCGATACCATCTGGCTGCAGGTGGCACACCCCGAGTACGATACGGTCGAGGGGCGGACGGTAGTACCGGGTGATTTCCAGATTGTCTGGCCGCGCGACGGCGACACGGTCAGCCTGCGTGATTCAATGGTCTGGACGCGCAGCCGCAATGCTGCCGGATATTACATGAGTTTTCGGTTCGACACGCTGGAGCTCAATCTGATTGCGCCCAACGATACTACTGGCGGAAATCTGGACAGCCTGTATTACCGGTTGCCGAGATTGTTCTTTCTTTTTGGCTACCAGGCCGGGCTACACAGTTTCACACTGTGCGCTCTGGATACGAACTACTTCGAGTGGGCGATTGCCGGTGGCTTCGGTGGCGGCGCTGGCTCGGGGCTGGACAGCTTTAGCCTGGTCGGCGGTGTCGGGGTTTTCGGTTCAATGGTGGCGCGCTCGTTTACGGTTTTCTATCGTCCCGAGAGCCTGGCTGGCGCGGCGAGCGGCCTAAATACTAGCCGGCGAGCAGTTCCGCAATCTTGGCCAGCAGGATGTCGCGGTCAGCGGGTTTGGCAATGAAGGCATCCGCACCGGCGTCGAGAGCTGCCTGAATGTCGATTTCCCTGACGCGGCCAGAAAGCACGATAATCGGCATCCGCAGGCTGGCGTCACGGCGAAACATCGTTACCAGCGAATAGCCGTCGAGCCCGGGCATGGTTAGGTCCAGAATCGCCAGATCGGGTCGGTTCTCCCGCGCAACCCGCAGGGCCGAACGTCCGTCGGCGCAGAGGTCGACAGTATAGCCGGCGTTTTGGAGCTGTTTTCCCAACAGCAGCCGTACCGTTTCCTCGTCGTCAACAACCAGTATTCGCTTGGGCATATGCAGTTACATTACGGCGCGAGCCAGTGCAGTCAAGAACGGATGAATCAATTCCCGGGGTCGGGCGGCCGGCCCGCCGGTGCCAGCCTCAGAACGAACCAGTCGAAGTTGCCGCCCGGTGCGACCAGGGTCCAGCCGGCACAGAGGACCGGGTTGGATTGCTGGCAATTACTCCTTTCGGTCAACAGGGCGATGCCAACCGGACGAGTTTCACCCGGCACCGGATTGGGGCGCCGCCAGGCCCACAGTGAATCACCGGTCGGAGACAGGCCGAGCAGGACGAGTTCGGGGAATCCGGACGATCCGACTGAGCTGGCGGCTACCACCGGACCTTCGGGGCCGATGGCGATGCGCCAGCCGCGGTCGGTGGAGTTGCGCTCGCCGTTGTAGCGGCGGGTCCAGACGCGGCGGCCAGCGGCGTCAAGTTTGACGATTGCGGCGTCGATGCCGGCATCGACGCTGGTCGTGTGGCCCGTGGCGATGACCGTGCCGGCGGAGTCGAGAGCGATTGCTTCGAGAATGTCAGACCGACCGTTGCCGTCCCATTGATGGTGCCAGCGGTTCCTGCCGTTGCTGTCGAACACCGCGACATACCAGTCGTAGGAAGTGGCCAGACCGGTGACGGTACCGGCGACGAATACTTGTCCGGCACGGTAGACAACCTGAGCCGGAAAGTCGGTCGCACGTCCCGGGCCGTCGATGGTGCGGCTCCAGACCAGAGTGCCGTCCAGGTCGAAGCGGAGCAGGACAATGTCGGTTGACAACCCGCCAGATGTGGTGCGGCCGACGACATAAACCGAATTATCGCCGAGGGCAAGCGCGACTGCTTCATCGTTGCCCCGACTGGCGCCGTCCCAGGAACGGGTCCAGAGTGTCTCACCGTCGGCCGAGAAGAGGACGAGAACGATGTCGGTGTCGCGACGGCCGCCTGAACGCCGACTGGTGACGGCGGCGATCGGGTTGTTGCTGGCGGTGATGCCGAGTGCCGCGATGCGGTCGTCAGAGTGCCAGGGGAGGTCGAGCCGGTGCAGCCAGTGGGTCGTACCGCTGTCGGCGTCGTAGCGGGCGAGCAATACGTCCCAGCCGGTGGCAGGGTCAGCAAGTGTGCCGCCGGCCGCAACTATTGCGCCGGTCGAGTCGCGGGCAATGACCCAGGCGCGGTCTTCGCTGTTGGCCGGAGAACCGTAGCGTTGGCTCCAGCGCAGTCTGCCGTCGGGCGCAAAGGCAGCAACCGTAAACTGAAAGTCCGTGCCGAGCCCGTAACTGAAGCCGGCAACCCAGCAGTTGCCGATGCTGTCGGCGACCATCGCCGCAGCGCGGTCTTCAAGATTGTCGGGACCGTTGTAACGGGATTCCCACAGCAAGGTCGGCAATGATGCGAGAACAAAAAACAGCGTCATCGGCACGGGGCAGTGTAGAATTGTGAAGCGGCCGAGTCAACCGGCGTTGACAAGCAGCGAGTGGAGCGGGACAATCGGCCATGCCCAGACAGGACTTGCGTCCGCAGGCGGTGCGCCGGTCGCCTTCGGCAATGATTGAGCATCTCAAATCCTTCCAGCTCGAATTGCGCTTCTCGGCCGGCATCTGGTATTTCTCGCCGGCAGACAGCCGCTTTCACGCCCGCTACGGACCGGAACGGACGATTGCGGAGCGGCTGGACGTCGCCGCGCGGTTGAAGGATTACGGGCTGGGCGCACTCGAGGCGCACTATCCGAATGAGATCAACGAGCAGAATCTGGAACTGTGGCGCAGTTTCAGCCGCGACACCGGTATCAGGCTGTTGACAATCATTCCGCTGCTGTTTCGTGATGCCGGTTTTGAGTTCGGTTCGCTGTCAAGCCCGCTGGAGCCGGCACGGCGTCAGGCGGTGGAACTGCTGCGGCGGGCACTGGAGCTCAACCGCGAGCTGGAGACGGACTTCTGTGTGGTCTGGCCCGGAATAGACGGATACGAGAATCCGTTCGGGATCGACTTCCCGGCGTTGCGGGAGCGGTTTGTAACCGGGCTGGTTGAGGCAATCGACGCAGTGCCGGGAGTGCGGGTGGCCTTCGAGCCGAAGCCCTACGAGCCGCGGGGCCGGATTATCTTCGGCACGACGGCCGAGGGAATGCTGCTGGCACACGCAGTTGAAGCACGGCTGACCGCAACCGAGAATCGTCGGCTGCTGGCAGAGGGACACGCTCTGGTCGGGTTGAATCCGGAGGTGGGGCATGCCCTGATGGCGTATGAGGACCTGCCGTATGCCTATTCGTGGCCGCTGGCCGAGGGTCGGCTGGTACACGTTCATCTCAACAGTCAGCCGCTGGGCAATTTTGACCAGGACCTCAATGTCGGCACAGTATCGCCGGAGGCAATCGAGGCGATGCTGTATGTACTGAAGATGCACGGCTACCGGGGCTGGTTCGGCATTGATATCAATCCGGAGCGGATGCCGGTCGAGACCGCATTGCGGATTTCAATGGACGCCGTCCGCGCTGCCAATGACCGTATCAACGACCTTGACCATGAGTCAATTGTCAACGCGGTGACCCGGCCCGACCTGGCCCGGGGCTGGATTGAGGCCTACCTTGTTCGGGTTCGGGCCGCGTGCCCGGACCGGCTGTCACCACTGGCACCGTTCCGACTGAAATGAAACCGGAGTTGTTGCTCGGCATCGATATCGGCACCAGTGGTGCCAAGACGGTGTTGATTGATCGCCGGGGCGCAGTCGTTGCCGAGGCGATGGTTGCCTATCCGATGCATGTGCCGCGGCCGGGCTGGGCCGAACAGGAGCCGGATGACTGGTGGCGGGCAACTGTTGCCGGTGTCAAGCAGGTGCTGACTGCGGCCGGTTACAGTGGTTCGTCGGTAGCGGCAGTGGGGCTGACCGGGCAGATGCACGGGCTGGTGCTGGTCGACCGCAGCGGGGCGGCGTTGCGGCGCTGCATCATGTGGAACGACCAGCGTACAGCAGCGCAGTGTGCGGAAATTGAGCGGCGCGTTGGCCGGCTGCGACTGATTGAGCTGACCGGCAAGCCGGCCTTGACCGGTTTTACTGCCGGCAAACTGCTGTGGGTGCGTGAACGTGAGCCGGAGGTTTATTCCCGGGCGAATCGAATGCTGTTGCCCAAAGACTATGTCCGGCTGCGACTGACCGGGTTCTTGGGAACCGATGTCGCCGACGCTTCGGGTACGAACCTGCTTGACTTGCGGCGGCGGCAGTGGTCAGCTGAGATTCTGGGTCTGCTTGATGTTGCGCCGGAGCTGATGCCGGCGGCTGCCGAGTCGGCGGAGGTAACGGCACGAATCGCGCCTGCGGCCGCGGCAGAATGCGGACTGACAGCGGGGACGCCGGTCGTGGCCGGAGCCGGCGACCAGGCAGCGCAGTCAATCGGCACCGGGATTGTCGACGAAGGTGTTGCCTCAGTTACAATCGGCACCTCCGGGGTGGTTTTTGCCGCCACCGACCAGCCGGTTGTTGACCCGGCCGGCGGATTGCACGCCTATTGTCACGCCGCCCCGAATCGCTGGCATCTGATGGGCGTCACCCTGTCCGCCGGGGGCAGTTTCCGCTGGCTGCGGGACCTGCTGGAGACGGATTACGACCGGCTCGACGGCCTGGCGGCCGGTGTCAAGGCCGGCGCCGATGGCCTGATCTTTCTGCCCTATCTCTCCGGCGAGCGCACCCCTTATGCCGACCCGCACGCCCGGGGAGTGTTCTTCGGTCTCTCGCTGGCGCACGGTCGTGCCCACCTGGCGCGGGCGGTGCTGGAGGGTGTCGCGTTCAGCCTGAATGACTGTCTGGAGCTGTTGTGCCGGCTGCAGGTTGAGTGCGGCCGAATCAGAGTTTCGGGCGGCGGTGCCGGGTCGGTTCTCTGGCGGCAGATCATGAGCGACGTTTTCGGCCGGGAGCTGGTGACGGTAAATGTCAATCAGGGTGCCGCGTATGGCGCGGCACTGCTGGCCGCTGTCGGTATTGGAGTTTTTCCGGATGTGGCGGCGGCGTGCCGCACGGCGGTACAGGAGACCGGCGTTACCCGACCCGGGCCGGAAACTGCGCGTTACGCCCGACTCTATCAACGTTACCGGGCGCTGTATCCGGCGCTGGCACGGGAATTCGCCGAGCTGGCGGTGGTCAGCGCAAGCTGAAGCGTCGCTAGCCTGAAGTTTCGGTCGACAGCGGTGGTTGCTGCGACAGCGGGATGCGGAAGCTGAACTCGGCCCACTGACCGGGTTCTGACTCGGCGGCCATTTCGCCGCCGTGCCGGAGGACAATCTGACGGGAAATGTAGAGGCCGAGGCCGGAGCCGGCAACGCTTCTGTGTTCCGGGTGGTGCAGGCGTTGAAACCGTCCGAAGAGTTTTTGTTTCTGTTCCGGCGTGAATCCGACGCCATCATTGCGTACGGCAAAGAGTGCCCACCAGCGTCGCAGCCGTTCACCGGTGTCGGTGTAGTCAAAAAAGGCTCGGCGGACCAGCCGGACCATGATCGTCCCGCCTTCACGGCCGTATTTGACCGCATTGCTGAGCAGGTTGCCGAAAACGATCTGCAGCAGCCTTGGGTCACAGGGTGCGAGCAGGTTTTCGAGATCGGTTTTGAGTGTCATGCTCCGGGCGGCGGCCATCGGTTCCTGCAGTTCCAGCATTGGCCGGATAACTTCTTCAACCAGGTCAACGTCGGCGCGCGGAGCGAAGCGCAGTTCGCCGGTTTCAATCTGGGAAAGGTCGATGTAGTCACGTACGAGCTTGATCAGATGGTTGGAGCTGGTGACCATCCGGCCGACCTTCTCGGCCTGAGCCGGGGTGAGCTTGCCGACATAGCCGTCGAGCAGAGTTTGACCGATGGTGACCACTGCTGATAACGGTGCTTTCAATTCGTGGGCGACGAAATAGAGAATCTGAGCGTAGTTCCGCTTGGCCTGAGCCAGGTCGTCAAGGTATTTCACTTTCTCAACCGCCAGCGACAGTGATTCCGCCACCGCCCGGAAAGTGTCAACATGCTCCGGACGATAAGCGTTCTTGCGGCTTGAGCTGAAGAAAAGAAAGCCGATCGGCCGGGCGCCGGCCAGCAGCGGGCAGGTCAGGTTGGAGCGGATGCCGTCGCGAAGGGCATCCCGGGTCCGCGTCGATTCAGGATGGTCGGCGAGATAGGCTTCAAGGTCATTGATGATGCGCGGTCGTCCAGTACGCATGATCGGCTCAAGGGATGAGCCTTTCAGTTCGGCCCAGTAGCCGGTGCCGATTGCGCTGGCCGGACGTTCGCCCCGTACCCAGCGGGAAACCACCAGGCCGGTTTCCTCATTGTAGAAAGCTGCTGACAAGCGGTCGAATGGGATAATCGGGTAGAGGGTATCATAGACCGCGTCCAGAACTTCAAACAGCGATTTGCCGGAGAGGCTGATTTCGCGCAGGTCGGTGAGAACCATCTGTACTGCTGCCGGGTTGACTTCCAGCTCGGTGCCAGGCTCGGGTCGGAGCGGTGCAGATGTTTCTTCCATGGCAGATGGCAAATTCGACCAGCATCGACAGGATAGCGCCGGGCTGGTCTACGTCAAATGCCGGCGGTTCTATCGGGTGGGCTTTACAGTACAGCGGCACCGGTTATACTCAGCCTCCGTTTTGTGAATAACTGCAAAAGACTTGCCGCCGACAGTCAAGCAATGGCTGTTGCCGGCAGTTGAAAGGAGCAATGATGCCGAAGGTGCTGATTGTTGACGACGACCCCGATATCGTCGATTCGGTGCGGCTCATTCTCGAGGCTGAAGGTTATCAGGTCGTCAGCGCGGACAACCGTGCCGACGGTATGAAAGCGGTTGAGACAGCCCGGCCGGACCTGATCATCCTCGACGTGATGATGGAGCAGCCCGATGACGGTTTTGTCGCGGCGCAGGATCTCCGCCGTAAGGGTGTCAAGACGCCGATAATGATTTTGACATCAATCGGCCAGGTGACCGGTTACAAGTACGGCAAGGACAGCGAGCTGGCACCGGTGGACGAGTTTGTCACCAAGCCGGTGGCGCCCTCTGACCTGCTGGCCAAGGTGAAGTCGCTGCTGCGGCAGTAATGGAATAGATTATGTTGGCAACAGAACGAGAGACACTGCGCCAGGAGATTGCCCGCCTGGCTGAGAAGTATGAGCACAAACGGGACGGAATGCTGCCGATACTGGTGGCAATCCAGGAACGTTATCGCCACGTGTCGGACTTCGCGATGCAGGAAATTGCCCGTCAGCTACGGGTTTTCCCGAGCGAGGTGTACGGTGTTGTTTCCTTCTACTCATTTCTGTCCACCGAGCCGAAAGGCAAGTTCATAGTGCGGCTTTGTCAGACGCTTTCCTGTGACTTTGCCGGTAAGCGCAATGTCGCCCGTCAGCTGGAGAATGAGCTGGGTGTCCCGTTCGGCGGTACGACGCCGGATCGGGTTTTCACCCTCGAGTATACCAATTGTCTGGGGATGTGTGACATGGGACCGGCACTGATGGTCAACAGTGACATCTACACCCGGGTGCAGCCGGACATGGTCTCGGATATCATCGAGAAGTACCGTCGCACATTTGGTCCGGCGAGCGTAATGAAGACGGGAGGTTACCGATGACCAATGTCAGCCATATCATGGCAAAGCATGAACCCAACGCCGGCCTGAAGAAGGCGCTTTCACTGCCTCGTACGGAAGTCATTCGCCTCGTGCGTGAATCGGGCATCCGGGGACGGGGTGGTGCCGGCTTCCCGACTGCGGTCAAATGGAATCTCTGTGCTGTCGCTCAAGCAGACAAGAAGTTTATCGTCTGTAATGCCGACGAAGGCGAACCGGGTACTTTCAAGGACCGGGTGCTGCTTTCGGAACGCCCGGACCTGCTGTTTGAGGGCATGACCATCGGCGGCTACTGTATCGGAGCAAGGCTGGGCGTGCTCTACCTGCGTGCCGAGTATACGTTCATGCGCGAGGGGCTGGAGCTGGTACTGGAAAAGAGACGGAAAGCCGGATTGCTGGGCACCGGGATTCTCGGGTCCAGTTTCGATTTTGACATTGAAATCAGGATGGGCTCGGGTGCCTATGTCTGCGGCGAGGAGACTGCCCTGATTGAGTCGCTGGAAGGCAGTCGCGGGGAGCCACGCAACCGGCCGCCTTATCCGGTGAACACCGGGCTGGTTGGTGCGCCTACTGCGGTGAATAATGTCGAAACCCTAGTGGCCTGCGCGCTGATCGTTGCCAAAGGGCCAGAGTGGTTTCGTCGCTACGGCACCGATGTTTCTACCGGCACCAAACTGATGTCGGTTTCCGGCGACTGCTCCCGACCGGGCGTTTACGAGGTGCCGTGGGGAACTTCTGTCGCTGAGCTGCTGGACCTTGTTGGCGGCAACGATGCCAAGGCGGTGCA
The DNA here is from genome assembly GCA_965649225.1 of Caldifarciminota bacterium. Taxonomy (GTDB): domain Bacteria; phylum Hydrothermota; class Tepidihabitantia; order Tepidihabitantales; family Tepidihabitantaceae; genus CBFGJX01. The sequence goes on along the minus strand of CBFGJX010000003.1, from coordinate 86,814 downwards.
GGTCGGCGGTGCCTCGGGCCGGACGGTGCCACGCAGTCAGTTTGGCCGGCGATTCGGCTACGAGGACCTTGCCACTGGCGGATCGATTATTGTCATCGGTCCGCAGCGCGACATGCTGGATGTGGCGGAGAATTTTCTGGAGTTCTTCGTCGAGGAGTCCTGCGGTCAGTGCACTCCCTGCCGGGAGGGTAATCCAAAACTGCTCGAGGGGGTGCGGCTGCTGAAAGCCGGGCGATGCAGTTCCAGTTATCTGCGGGAGCTGCAATCGCTGGGGCGGACGATGCAGGTGGCTTCGAAATGCGGACTCGGGCAGTCGAGCGCCAACGCTTTTCTGGACATCACCGAGCATTTCCGGCCCGAAATCATGGGCCGTGTTGCCGGCAAAGGAGAGACCAATGGCTAGAAAGAATCCCTGCGCCGACGGGACCTGCGCGACCCCGGGGTCGGAAAAGCCGCTGGTGGTGCCAGGCGGCAGACCGGGTGATATCGGCGGGCTTGTTTCGGTGAAGATTGACGACATCGAACTGAAAGTGCCGTTCGGTACGACGATTCTCGAGGCGGCTCGGACCGCGGGAATTCGCATCCCGACACTGTGCTATCATGAGGATCTGTGTCTGGCGGGATTGTGCCGCATCTGCGTCGTTGAGGTCGAGAAGCAACGGACACTGCAAACCGCCTGTACCTATCCCTGTACCGAACCAACCGTCGTGCGGACGACCTCGCAACGGGTGCGGCTGGCCCGCCGGCACATACTTGACCTGCTGCTTTCGAAACACTACGGCGAGTGTTACTCCTGTTTCCGCAACAACAACTGCGAGCTGCAGGCACTGGCCAAGGAGTACGGAGTCGATTTCTTCCGTTTCGGCCACGTCGACAGACCGCACCACGAGATTGATCGTTCGAGTTACTCGGTCGTGCGCGACATGAACAAGTGCGTCCTCTGCCGGCGTTGCGTCCGCACCTGCATTGACCTGCAGTCGGTCGGCGTGCTTACGGCCGAGGGTCGCTCGGACCGAACCGAGATAACTACGTTCATGGATCGTGACTTGGCGGATGTTATCTGCATCAATTGCGGCCAGTGCATCAATCGTTGCCCCACCGGCGCGCTGCGGGCCAAAGACCCGTCAGACGAAATCTGGGCGGCAATTGATGATCCCAAGAAGCACGTCGTGATGCAGACCGCGCCATCGCCCAGGGCGGCGATCGGCGAGGAATTCGGACTGCCGGCCGGTACTTCGGTGACAGGCCAGCTGAACACGGCGTTGCGCCGTGCCGGCTTTGATGCTGTCTTTGATACCAACACCACTGCTGATTTGACAATCATTGAGGAAGGCACCGAACTGCTCATCCGGCTCTACCGGGCACTGGTCAAGAAGGAACCGGTTGCACTGCCCCAGTTTACCTCCTGTTCGCCCGGCTGGGTGAAATTCTGCGAGCACTTTTATCCTGAGTTCCTGCCTTACCTGTCAAGCTGCAAGTCACCGCAGCAGATGTTTGGCGCACTGATCAAGACCTACTATGCCCAGAAGGCAGGCGTCGACCCGGCGAGCATCGTCACCGTTTCGCTGATGCCGTGTTCGGCGAAGAAGTTCGAAGCCAACCGGCCGGAGATGAACTCCTCCGGTTACAAGGACATCGACTACGGCCTGACGACGCGCGAAACTGCGATGATGATCAAGGAGGCCGGGCTCGACCTGCCCAACCTGCCGCCTTCGCACCCGGACCTGCCGTTCGGCGATGCGTCAGGTGCCGGGCTTATCTTCGGTGCGACCGGTGGCGTGATGGAAGCAGCGATCCGGACCGTCGTTGAGGTCGTCACCGGCCTCAAGGCTGAGGAGGTCTTTCAGAATGCCAACGTCGAGCCGGTACGCGGCTTTGAGGGAGTGAAGTACATGGAAATTCCCATCCCCAAAGTCGGGCCGGTGCCGGAACTGCTTGCTCAGCTCGTCAAGAAAGGCAAGCTGGGAGCGGACTGGAACTGGCTCAAAGGCGCGACGCTCAAGGTCGCAGTGGCGCACGGTACGGCTTATGCCCGCAAGGTCATGGAAGACATCAAGGCTGGAGGCAAGTTCAGTCAATGTCATTTCATTGAGTTCATGGCCTGCCCGGGTGGATGCCTTGGCGGTGGCGGTCAGCCGATACCGACTTCGCCTGACATCCGCGCGGCACGTGCCAAGGCGATCTACAGCGAAGACATGGGGCTGCCGATACGGAAGTCGCATGAGAATCCTCACGTCTTGAAGCTGTATCAGGAGTTCCTGACCGACGGGCCGTGTGGTGAGGTATCGCATAAGTACCTGCATACTCACTACACCGCGCGTGGAGACTCGCTGGTCTAGTCTGGATCCGTTCGATGCTGCTGCGCCCCGCTCCAAGGCGGGGCGCAGGTTTTCAGCCGAACGGCGTCGATAATGCCGTGTGAGTGAGGTTGTCGGACTGTCGAGCACGTGCAACGGGATAGGACAAGAGTCTGCTCGAACAACTACGGGGTCCAACCGTTGTGCCGTCAAGTAAGAACTCCAGTCCGGTTATCGGCCGCAAGTGGCGTCAGCTTGACTACTTTCAAAGCGCCGGTAGACTTCGACAACTGACAGGAATTACAGATGAAGAAAGCAGTTAATCTGGTGCTGGTTGGCCCACCCGGCTCCGGCAAGGGCACCCAAGCAGAGCTGTTGCGGGACCGGTTGGGCTTTGTTCACTACTCGACCGGAGAGGTGTTCCGCGACCATATCGCCCGCAAGACACCGGTCGGGCTCGAGGTCGAAGAATACGTCGTCGCAGGCAAGCTCGTGCCGGATAACGTTGTGCTGGAAGTTGTCAACGCCTTTCTGGCCGAGCATGCCGGCAAGTCGATACTCTATGATGGTTTTCCCCGTACGGTGCCGCAGGCGGAAGGACTGGATGCGGTGCTTGCCGACAACGGGCTGGCAATTGACCTGGCGGTGCTGGTTGATCTGGCCGATGAGGAAGTCGTCAAGCGGCTCAGTGCGCGGCGTCAGTGCCGACAGTGCTCGAAGATCTACAATCTGAGTTTCAGTCCGCCCCGTGTCGAACGGGTCTGCGATGAGTGTGGGGCAGAGCTGTATCAGCGCCGCGATGACACCGAAGAGGTGATTCGTGACCGTTTGAGCGTCTATCATCGCCAGACCGAACCGGTGCTGGGTTATTACGGCGGCCAGGGCAAGCTCGTCAGGGTTGATGGCATCCTTGGACGTGACCGGGTGTATGAGGAGATTGCCCGGCTCGTGTCGGAGCTGGGCGGCGTTTGAAGGTCGCAGCTTGGCGGTAGTACTGAAGTCGGCCCGCGAGATCAACGGGATCAGAGATGCAGGGCGTATCGCTGCCCGGGCACTGGCTGCAGCAGAGAGGTTGATTCGGCCGGGAGCGACTCTGCTGGAACTTGAGCGGGCCTGTGTTGAGTCGATTCGTGCCGACGGCGGTGTGCCGACTTTCCTCGGCTACCGCGGGTTCCCTGCGGCGGTCTGCATCAGTGTCAACGAGGAAGTTGTGCACGGGATTCCGTCGGAACGACCGTTGCGAGACGGTGATATCGTCAAGATTGATGTTGGTGTCACCAAGGACGGGTTCATCGCCGACATGGCGCGCAGCTATCTGGTCGGAAAGGCTGACCAGACCCGGCAGGCACTGGCGGCGGCGGCGGAGGGGGCTTTCCGGGCTGCCTGCGGCGCAGCACGTGCCGGCAAGCGGGTGGGTGATATCGGCCATGCCGTCCAGGTGTATGTTGAGGCGCGTGGTTTCTCAGTCGTCCGAGAGCTCTGCGGGCACGGGGTCGGGTTGAGTCTGCACGAGGACCCGTCAGTACCCAATTTCGGCCGGGCGGGTGAAGGGGTCAGACTGCAGGCCGGTATGACGCTGGCGGTTGAGCCAATGGTCAATGCCGGCAGTTTTGAGGTCAGAACGCTGGAGAACGGTTGGACCGTCGTTGCTGCTGATGGCAGCCCGTCGGCCCATTTTGAGAATACCATTCTGGTGACCGAAGGTGAGCCGGAGATACTAACAGAGAATGGCTAAGAAGGATCTGATTCAGCTTGAAGGCACGATTGTCGAGTCGTTGCCCAACGCGACTTTTCGCGTCGAACTAGACAACGGGCACAAGGTGCTTGCGCACATATCGGGCCGGATGCGGCTGAACTGGATAAGGATTCTGCCCGGAGACCGGGTGACGGTAGAGTTTTCGCCCTATGACCTTGAACGGGGCCGGATCATCTACCGATTCAAGTAGGTCTGCGGAAGGGAGTATGTGATGAAGGTAAGGGCGTCGGTCAAGAAGCGCTGTGCCCACTGCGTAGTAGTCAAGCGTAAGGGCGTCGTGCGGATAATCTGCAAACGTGAGCCAAAGCACAAACAGCGCCAGGGATAGCTACAGAACTGTGGCTGACAGGGCGCCGGACCCGGGGCTGACTCTGCGGGTCCGGCGTCCGGTTTCCGACCGGCGCGAATCCGGTCCGGACTGATTCAGGGGGCAGTTTGGCCAAGTTCATTTTTGTCACCGGCGGAGTGGTATCGTCGTTGGGTAAAGGGATTGCGACTTCGTCGATTGGCCTGTTGTTGAAAAGTCGTGGGCTGCGGGTTGTACCGCTGAAATTCGATCCCTACATCAACGTTGACCCTGGAACAATGAGCCCGTTCCAGCACGGCGAAGTGTTCGTGACTGATGACGGTGCCGAGACCGATCTCGACCTGGGTCACTATGAACGGTTCATCGACCTGAACCTGTCGCGGGATAACAACCTCACTCAGGGGCAGATTTATTCGGCGGTGATCGAGAAGGAGCGGCGGGGTGAATATCTCGGACGGACGATCCAGGTTGTTCCCCACATCACCGGCGAGATCAAGGCTCGGATTCGCAAGCTCGCCAATGGTGCCGATGTCGTCATCACGGAAATCGGCGGTACGGTCGGCGACATCGAGGGCTTGCCCTTTATCGAATCGGCACGGCAGTTTGCCCTTGAAGAGGGGCGACAGAACGTTGTTTTCATTCACCTGACGCTGGTGCCCTACATCGCTGCTTCCGGCGAGTACAAGACCAAACCGACCCAGCATTCGGTGAGGGAGCTGCAGAACTACGGTGTTCAGCCTGACTTTGTGATGGTTCGGGCCGGACAGTCACTGCCGCAGGAGGCGCGCGACAAGATTGCCCTGTTCTGCAACGTACCGCCCGAGTGCGTGATTGAAGCGGTTGATGTTGCCAACATCTACCAGATTCCACTGGTTTTTCATCGGCAGAATCTTGACGGGCTGATTGTCAAACGGCTCGGATTGCGCACCCGGCGACCCGACCTTGGCGCGTGGCAGCGGTTTGTCGAGAACCAGACACTTGCTACCGAGACGGTTGAAATCGGGATGTGCGGCAAATACGTCGGGCTGCATGATTCCTATAAATCGGTTGTTGAGGCGATCGTCCATGCTGCTGCAGCCAGGGGAGTCAGGGTCAAGCTCCGCTGGCTTGATGCCGAGGATGTCTCGGGTAACTCCGCCGACGAGCAGCTGGCGGGACTGGCCGGGGTAGTGGTTCCCGGTGGGTTTGGCACGCGGGGGATGGAGGGCAAGATCGAGACTGTCCGGGTCTGTCGTGAGCGCGGAATACCTTATCTCGGATTGTGTGTCGGTCTCCAGGTGGCAGTGATTGAGTTTGCCCGCAATGTCTGTGGCCTTACAGGGGCAAATTCGACCGAGTTCAATCCGGCTACACCTCATCCGGTGATATATCTACTCCCCGGACAACGGGGTATCCGCCGCAAAGGCGGTACGATGCGGCTGGGGGCGTGGGAGTGCCGGCTTGCAGCCCGGTCGCTGGCCCGGCGTTGCTATCGCCGCAGTACTGTCTGGGAAAGGCATCGCCATCGCTACGAGGTTAATCTCAAGTATCTGCCGCGACTGGAGGCGCGCGGCATGATTGCAAGCGGCCGGTCGCCGGATGGCAGTCTGGTTGAGCTAGTCGAGCTGCGTGGTCATCGGTTTTTCGTGGCGTGTCAGTTTCACCCCGAGTTTCGGTCGCGACCGTTGCGTCCGCACCCGTTGTTCCTTGGTTTCATCAAGGCAGCCCATGAGTTTAGTCGCGCTGTTGCTCGGGCTGGCAAGATTTCTGCCGCTTGAAGCGGCAACAGCACTGATTCGCAGCCTGACAATTGGCTGGCTGCTGCTGCGTCCCGATTACCGGCTTGAATGCTGCCGCAACTACGAGTTGGTCTGTGGGCAGAGAGATGTTTTTTTCTGGATTCGCAACGCTTGGGCAGTTGGCCGCAATGCGGCACTGATGACACGTCTCGGTACCCGCCAAGCCGAGAAACTTATTGACAGTGCGACAGTTCATTACCACAATGACTCGGCCGGTTATATGGAACGGAATTTGCATACAGCGATGGCTTCTTTTCATTTCGGGCTGTGGGAGTTTCTGCCCGGCTTTTTTGTCCACCGCGGGAAGAGAGTACAACTGATAACCGGCACACAGCGGGACCAAGGGCTGGGGCGACTGCTGGGAAGATTGCGCCGACGGGCCGGTGCAATTCTGGCAAAGGACCTGAGGCAGGTGCTGCGTTCAAGCGGCAGCCCAGGTATCACCGGCTTCATGCTGGATAACACCAGTCGCGGCGGGGCAATTTGGGTTGCATGTGAGGGATTTCGAGTGCGACTGCCGGTGCTGGGATTCCGTATCGCCGGTGACGGGCTGGTAACAGCGTTTTCCCGGCTTGAACGTGGCCGATTGAGAATCGACATTTACCCGCCCGGCGATGAGCGGGCGGCTGTCGCTGCCTTGCTTGAACAGGTGTCAGCACGACCGGAACAATGGGTGTGGTGGGGCAAGGCGGGAGCAATCGAGCCGCTGCCAGTCGCTCAAGCGAGGGTGAATTGATTGCCGGGACGCTACGCGTGTTAGCCCAAAAACTTATTGTGACTCTGGTTGCTGTTGTTGCCGTCAGTTGCGAGGAGCCGGGGACAAGAGTGGATTCCAGCGTTCTACCGGACCAGGTCATTGAGGATTTTCGTCTCGATGAGACTTCGAGCGGCGAGCGGCTGTTTTCCCTTGAAGCTGGGCGGGCTGAGGTGCGGGAAGACTCACAGATCGTCGAGCTCAAAAGCGTTCGGGTGTTGTTTTATGATGACACCGGTGGTGTCTATTCGGTGTTGACCGCGCGTGAGGGTACAATCTGGCGGCTGACCGAAAACCTGGTTGCCCGGGGTGGGGTCGAGGTACGCACGGCCGACAGTACCATACTGGTCAGTGAATCACTGGTCTGGAGCAACGGCCCGCGCAGAGTTCACACCGATGCTCCGGTCACTGTGCGGACTCCTCGGGGTGAAGTGCGTGGAGTTGGGTTGGAGTCAGACGCCGGGCTTGAACGCATACAGATGAAAAGCGAAGTCCGTGGCACTTCGAACTGGCGGTTCGAGGAGTAGTGTTGAGCAGCCGAGAGGTTCTCGCGACCGTTTTAATCCTGACCGGCTCTGTCATCGCAAATGCGGCTGAGCTTTACGCTCGATACATGGCGGTGGAGCGCAGCCCTGAAGGGGAGGTTGCGGTTCTGCGTGACAGCGTTGTGATTGTCGATGGTGATACCAGGATTGGGGCGGATGCGGCGCGACTGAATGATCGGATCGGTCGTGCCATGCTCTGGGGCGATGTCAGGATTGAGAACCGGGATGGACTCGTTGAGGCGGATTCAGTGCTGTATCTGTTCAACGAGCGCCGCGCAGAGCTTTATGGCGTTGTGCGGGTCCGACGTGATTCGCTGGACATTCTGGCTCCGTGGCTTGAGTACCGGGCTGGCGATCGGATGGTTCGTGCCGACCGCGGGCTGCGATTGAAAGAAGCCGGTCGGGGTTTTCAGATCAGCGGGGCACGGGGCAGTTACCGTCTCGAATCCGGCATTGGCGAAGTCGATTCTGCACCGGTGTTGGCATGGCCTGATGCCGGAGATTCGGCCCGGTTGACAGCTCGGCGGCTGCGCTGGAACGAGCAGGGCTCACGTGCCGACGCCGCAGGTCAGGTGCGACTGGTTTCGGGTGATGCTGAGCTGGCGTGTGACAGTGTGGTGTTCTTTGTCGGCCCTGATTCCGGCCTGGCTTTCGGTAATCCACGCGTTCGCGATCAGCGGGGCGACGCCAGTGGCGACAGTCTGCACTTGTGGGTGACGGATGGTGCGCTCAGACAGGTGGATATCAGGGGCAATGCTAGGGGCGATTACCGGACGACTGACGCGGAGCGGATACTGGTGGCCGGTGCAGTAATCCGGCTGGTTTTCGCCGCGGGGGCGATGGAACGGATTGAGGTAGAGCGTCTAACTCTGGGTCAGCTTGTTCGCGGCGGAGGTAGCCAAAGCGATGGGTGGCGGCAGTGACGGCATGAACGGAACGGCAAAGCTTGTCGCCAACGGGCTGGTGAAGCGTTACAGTGGTCGACGGGTAGTCGACGGCGTGAGCCTTGAACTGGCCCGGGGTGAGATTGTCGGGTTGCTGGGGCCAAACGGTGCCGGTAAGACGACTACTTTCCACATGATAACCGGTTTTGTCCGACCCGAGCAGGGTTGGATCAGGCTGGGCGATGCCGATATAACCTATCTGCCGGTGTACCGCCGGGCTCGGCTCGGTATGGGATATCTATCGCAGGAACCGTCGATTTTCCGCAAGTTGTCGGTAGAACAGAATGTTCTTGCAATACTGGAGATGATTGGATTTCCGAAAGAAAGACGGATCGAACGGACAAACGAGCTGCTGGAAAAGCTCAATGTCAGCCACCTGCGGCGTCAGCAGGGAGGGACCCTGTCCGGCGGCGAGAGGCGAAGGGTAGAGATGGCGCGGGCGCTCGCTTCGGGGCCGTCTTTCTTGCTGCTGGACGAACCGTTCACCGGCATCGATCCGATCGTTCGGGCCGAGATTCAGGACATAATCCGCCGTCTGAAGGCCGAGGGCCTCGGGATTCTGATTACCGATCACAATGTCCGCGAGACGCTGGAAATCACCGACCGTGCCTACGTGATGTACGATGCCCGGGTGCTGCTTTCGGGCACGTCAGAGGACCTGGTCAGGGACGAGACCGCGCGGGCAGTGTATCTGGGTGAACGGTTTCGAATATGAGATTAGGACTTGACCAGCGGTTGACTCAGGAACTGCGGTTGACGCCGCAGTTGATTCTGAACCTCAAGCTGCTGCAGTTGACCGGGCTGGACCTCGAGACCGTGATTGAGCGGGAACTTGAGCAGAATCCGGCCCTGGAACAGGCCGATGCCCCGGGGGAAGGGCTGGATGCGGCCGGGGTTGATCCGTCGGCAGACGTTCCAGTTCAGGCTGATCAGGCTCAGGCGGCGGGAAGCGAAGTTGAGCAGGACAGTGCGGTAGTTTCCGATTTCGACTACACCATCGCAGATCTGATGCCCAACGATGACTTCGGTCCGATGGCGGTGGCGGCCGACGATGATGATGACACCGAGACCTGGTGTGCAGCCGGCGGCAGTCCGGCCGATGCGCTTATGCCGCGCCTGCGCGGGATGCTCAGCACCGACGATGCCGAACTGGCCGAGTTTGTCCTCCAATCGCTGGATGAGGACGGGTTCTTGACCCTGACCGAAGAAGAAATCGCTGCCAGCCGTGGTGTTACCGTTGACCGGGTGCAGGCTGTTTTGTATGTGATTCAACGCCTGGAACCAGGCGGGCTGGCGTGTCGAAACTGCCGCGAAGCACTGGACGTTCAGCTTGAACTGGCAGGCTATGGTCCGCAGTCACTGGAGCGTCGGCTGGTCGGGGATTTGTGGGACCTGTTGGGACGACGGCAGTTCGCGCGTATTGCCAAGGTCTGCGGAGTGGAAGTCGAGGCGGTTCAGCAAGCGGTGCAGTCGCTGGGGCGGTTTGAGCCGCGGCCGGCCCGCGCCTGGTCGTCGGGACGAACGAGTTACGTGGCTCCGGATTACTCGGTCGTCTGGCGGGACGATAAACTGGTCGCCGAAGCCAATGACGAGAACTTCCCGCGGCTGCGGCTGTCGCAAAAATATCGGGATATTCTGCGCCATCCGGATGCTTTCACGCGCGAGCAGGTAGCGTTTGCCCGTGAGAAGTTCAATCGGGCACTGATGTTTCTGCGGGCGATTGAATCGCGCCGCCGGACTCTGCGCCGGCTGACCGAGCTGATCATCGAGCTGCAGGAGGATTTCTTTCGACGCGGGGTGGAGCACATGCGACCGGCGACACTGCGCGAGGCGGCGATGAGGCTCGGCGTCCACCCCTCGACGCTGTCACGGGCGATTGCCGGTAAGTACCTTGAAACCCCGCTGGGGATTTTCCCTTACAAGCATTTCTTTGCCGCCGGAACGGGCAGTACTGCCCGGACAAGTATCAAAGAGAAGATCGCCCAGATAATAGCATGCGAGAGCAAGACGTCACCGTTGAGCGACGACGAGATTGTCGGCCGGCTGAAGCTGGCTGGCATCGCGGTGTCGCGACGGACGGTGGCAAAATACCGGGGCGAGATGGGAATTCCGGGCTGCAACGAGCGGCGGATGCTGTGATGCTCCATACAGTTGTTGGCACGGCCGGCCACATTGATCACGGCAAGAGTGCACTGGTGCGGGCGTTGACCGGCACCGATCCGGACCGTCTGAAAGAGGAAAAAGAACGGGGGATGACCACCGACCTCGGTTTCGCATTTCTCGGCGAGCGGATAACGATCATCGACGTGCCGGGGCATGAGCGATTCGTTCGCCACATGCTGGCCGGTGCCAGTACGATCGATATGGTCCTGCTGGTCGTTGCCGCCGATGACGGGGTCATGCCTCAGACTCGGGAGCACTTCGAAATCTGCCGTTTGATGGCGATTCGTCGCGGCATCATCGTCATCAACAAGATTGACCTTGTCGATCCGGACTGGCTGGAACTGGTACAACAGGACGTTCAGGAGCTGGTGCGGGGCAGTTTTCTTGAAGGGGCCCCGGTCGTCAACGTTTCCGCAGTAACCGGTCAGGGTATTGATGAGCTGCGGGCTTTTATCGAGACTGAGGCAGCCAAGCTTCCGGCCAAGCCCGACCGCGGTGTGTTCCGACTGCCGGTCGACCGCTGCTTTACCATCAAGGGTTTCGGTACTGTCGTTGCCGGAACAGTGTTGTCGGGCTCCTGCCGGGTTGGCGACAGACTCGAACTGCTGCCGCAGGGGGTCGAGGTGCGTGTTCGGGGCATTCAGGAGCATAACCGGACACTGGAATCGGTTGGGCTGGGCGAGCGAGCGGCGTTGAATCTGCAGGGAATCGAACGCGAGACAGTTGTCCGTGGCAACGTGCTGGCAACGCCCGGCTACTACCAGCCGACGAAGTTGATCAATGCGACATTGTACCTGTTGAAATCGGTTTCGCGGCCGCTGCGGAACATGACCCGTTTGAAGCTGCATATCGGTACTGCCGAAGCGATGTGTCGGGTGATGCTGCTCGATCGTCGCGAGCTGGTGCCGGGCGGTGATGGCGTGGTTCAACTTCGACTGGAGGAGCCGGTTGTCTGTGACTGGGGCGATCGCTTCGTTGTGCGATTGTACTCACCACAGCAGACGCTCGGTGGCGGCATGGTGCTGGAATCCAATCCCGAACGGGAGCGGCGGTTCGACGCAACGGTACTGCAGCGGCTGCAGGCCCTGGCCCGAGGTGAGGCGGGCAGCGTACTGGAACAGTATCTGCTCAAACATCGTACCGAGCTGCGAAGCATGGAGCAGGCAACCCGCGATCTGGCGCTATCCGATGCCGATGCCCGGGCGATGCTCGAGGTTCTGCTCGAAACCAAACGTTGCCGGCTGTTGACTGTGGATGGGCGTGAATACCCCGCAGCCGAGCAGGTGCTGGCCGAGGCGCGCACGGCAGTCCTGTCAGCACTGGAGCGGTTTCACGCCGATAATCCAATGCGCCTGGGGATCAAGCGGCCGGAGCTGCGGGCTCGTGCCGGTCTGGCGGCTGTGCTGTTTGAGGCGGTGATTGCTGAACTCGCAGCCGCAGGAGTGGTGATTGTCGAAGGCGACAAGGTACGGCGGGCCGGTCATGAGTTGAAACTGTCGCCGGCAGAGCAGAAGCTGTTCGACCGGACCGCCGAGGCCTTCCGCGCTGCCGGGCTGGCACCGCCAGGACTGGCTGAAGCACTGGCCGGGGTCGAGCGCAAGCTGGCGGAAAGGGTACGCACAGCGTTGTTGGAGACCGGTACGCTGGTTGATGTCGGCGAATCGGTTGTGCTGCACCGTGAGGCGATTGCCGCGGCCGAAGCGACAGTTCTACGGTTGTTTGCGACAAAGGCCGAGCTTTCGGCTTCCGAAATCAGACAGGCGCTGACCACCACCCGCAAAATTCTGATCCCGTTGCTCAACTATTTCGATTCACGCGGACTGACCCAGCGGAAAGGGGATGTCCGTGTGCTGAAGAAAGCGAGGTAAGATGGCCAAGCGAGGCATACTCGCGACGGTATCCTGTGCCGGCTGAGCCTCAAAACTGAGCAAGGCGCAGTTGGCGCAGGCACTGGCGGGGCTGGAACGCCCCACCGATCCGCGACTGCTGGTCGGTATCAATACTGCCGATGACGCCGGGGTCTTCCTGGTGCGGGACGATCTTGCGCTCGTGCAGACGGTGGATCTGCTGACGCCAATGGTTGAAGACCCGTACACCTACGGCCGGATTGCGGCTACCAATTCGCTTTCCGATGTCTGGGCGATGGGTGGTGAACCGCTGACGGTGCTGAATATCGTCGGTTTTCCCGCGCCAATGGACAAACGGGTACTGGCTGAAATCCTGCGGGGAGGATATGACGCGGTTGCCGAGGCCGGAGCGGTGGTGGTTGGCGGCCACACTTTCAACGAAAAGGAGATCAAGTACGGCCTGGCGGTGACCGGTACCATCGACCCGGGACGGATTGTAACCAATGCAGCGGCGAAACCGGGAGATGCGCTGGTGCTGACCAAACCGCTGGGTACCGGGGTCTTCGGTACGGCGATGCTGACACTGGACAGCGTTGATCCGGCATACTACGAGCAGGCAGTCCGGACGATGCTGACGCCAAACCGGATCGCCGGTCGAGCGATGCTTGAGTGCGGTGTTTCCGCCGCCACCGACATCACCGGTTATGGTCTGCTTGGCCACGCTCAGGAAATGGCCGAGGGCAGCGGGTGTACTCTGCGGATAGTGGCTGAGCGGGTGCCGGTTCTGGCCGGGGCCAGGGAGCTTGTCGCTCAGGGCGTTGAGGACCCGGCGGTGCTGGCCAACGAGACCTCGTTCGGGCCGAAGATAAGGTTTGCCCCCAGCATAAGCGAAGATACCAAAAAGCTGTTGTGGGAGTCGCAGACATCGGGCGGTCTGCTGGTCGCGTTGGATCGGAACTCCGTTCAGCGGTTCTGTGGACTGGTTGGCAGCTGCGGTATGGCGGCAGCGGTAGTCGGCGAAGTGATCGCCGGACCGGCCGGTGTTGTTGAGGTGGTGTGAGGTGCTTTGGCGTGAACTGAGTCGACGACTGGCCGACAGGCTTGTGTCCCCCGAGCGACTGGCGGGCCACATCATGCGCGCGATCGGGGTTGTCGTCATTGTCGTTGCGGCGTTGCTGCTCTATGTCATTGCCGCTGCGGTCATCCGTCGGCTGTTGCGCCGGGCCCATGAACGTCGAGCCCGCACGTTGATGACGTTGCTCAACAGCATCGTCGGTTATGTGATTGCGTTTCTGGCACTGGTGCTGGTATTGCGGACACTGGGAATTGACTATACGGCGATACTTGCCGGGGCGGGTGTCGTCGGGCTGGCAGTTGGGTTCGGGGCCCAGACCCTGGTACGTGATTTCATCTCGGGCTTTTTTCTGCTGCTCGAAGACCTTGTCAGTGTTGGCGACTGGATAACGGTCGGTGATATCAGCGGAATGGTTGAGGCGGTCGGCTTGCGAACGACGCGGATCAGAGCCTGGGATGGTACGTTGTTCGTTGTCCCCAACGGCGAGCTGACTCGATTTGGTAACCGCAACCGCGATTTCATGCGGGCGCTGGTGACAGTGGACCTGGCCTACGGGCAGGATTCCGAACGGGGGTTGAGACTGGCGCGTGAAGTTGCCGACGCCTGGTATGCCGAGCGCCGGGAAATCTGCCTGGAACCACCTGAGGTTCAGGGTCTGCTCGAGCTCGGTGAGTCCGGCGTCCGGATCAGGGTCGTGGTCAAGGTTCTGCCGCTGCGGCATTGGGAAGCCGAGCGCGAACTGCGGCTGCGACTGAAGGCGGCTCTTGAACGCGAAGGACTCGAAATTCCGCTGCCGCAGCGGGTGGTACACATCCGTCGCGACGGGTAGCCAGGTCATTCACCGCGGCGTCAGCCGGCGGTGGACGATTGGGGTTGTTCGGGAGGGGCAGCAGTCGGTTCGGCAGTATCGCCGGACAACGGTTGCATCGGGTTGATGACAATGACCAGCGCTCCGACCACCGAACCGGTGTTGTCGCGCAGCGCTTCGATGCAGAGCGCCGAGCCGGGCAGCTCGGGTACGATTTCGCATTCCTGACGACCGACGGCACCGGCCAGGGTGTTTTCCAGCGGCTCGCGCAGGAACTGCAGGTTCGGGAAATCGGCCAGCGACCGGCCAACCGCATCGGCGGGACGGACGCCGAGCAGGGGCTCGAGTGCGGCGTTGGCGAAGACAATGTTGGGCGTGCGGTCTACGACCAGTACCCCTTCGGCGATGCTCGCAGCCAGCAGGCGAAACCGTCTTTCCAGCAAGAGAATGCGATTGGTCTTGCGTTCGTCAAACTCGCGCAGCCGGGCAAGTACCCGGTTGAGCTGACGCCCCAGCGTTTCCAGTTCATCGCCGGAACGGATGGTTACGTGGATGTCGAGGTCACCTTCTTCGGCACGGGCGAGCGCGTTGCCGATTCGTTTCAGCGGCAGAAGTATCCGGCGCGGGGTGGTGGCGATCAGCCAGACCAGAACGATTGTCGAAAGCGCCAGGACCAGAATGATGTTGCGCTGGGCCCAGGCGTTGAGCTGGCGGACCCGGCTCCGGCTTGAGTTGACCCGAGCCGTCGCGATGCGGGCGATCGTGTCGGTGCGACGGATGATAGATTCTTCGACGGAACGCATCCGTGCCGCCAGCAGTCGGCCGGCAATGCCGCCCCGCAGGGGCAGTTCGATTTCGCTGGCGACTGCGGCAGCTTCTGCCGCGAGTGATTCGCGCACAGCCGGTTCCTCCGCGGCAAAGGCGAGATCAAGCAGCAGCTGATGCCGGGCACGGATCCGGTTCCAGTCTTCTAGCCTTGCCGGACTGCTCAGTGTCTGGGGCGGCAGCTGGGCAAGGGTGTCAAGCAGCGCGCGGTAAATGCCGATGTCGGCGACGATAGAATCGAAGTGCAGTGCCAGGGCGGGGTCAAGCCGGCGGCCACGACGACAGAGGGCGGCGACATGGTCAAGTGCTTCGCGCCCGCCAGTCAGGTACGATGAGTCACCGAAGATGGTGTAGTTCTTCTCGTGCCGCCGGGCGGTGAGGAAGCTGACGGTAATCCGGTCGGCGGTGCGCATCAGCTCGATGTCGACGTCGACGGTGCGCTGGATGGCGCGGTTCATCAGCCCGCTGTAGAACAGTGACAACACTACTACCGGACTGACGAGCAGGGTTGCGGCCAGCATGCCCAGCGTGATGCGGCCGGCAATCGTGCGCGGCCCGCGCGGACGATGACTGTGATTACGGTGGGGCATGCTAGCGGCTGCTGGTTAGCTTCTCGATGTCCTCGTCCGGGCCGACGAGTACGAGTACATCATCGGCCTCGATGCGGTCTTCCGGGCCAGGGATGTCGTTGATGCGTTCTTCGAAGACGGTTTCGCCTTCTTCGTTGATGACCGGAACCCGTTTCTTGACCGCGATAATGTTCACCCGCCAGCGGCGGCGGATATCGAGTTCGCCGAGCCGGCGGCCGATCATGTCGCGGCGCGGTTTCATTTCGGCCAGGCTGTGGCCGCTGGCCAGCGTGATCTGGTCGAGCAGATTCGGGGCGATGAGCGTTTTGGCGACCTGGTCGGCCATCTGTTCTTCAATCAGTACCGTGCGGTCAGCGCCGACGTCACGCAGTATCTGGGCGTAGAGTTCGGATGCGGCACGGGCGACAATGTGACCGGCGCCGAGTCGTCTCAGAATCGCGGTTGTGAGAATTGCGCTTTCCATGTGCTCGCCCATCGCGACGACGACGGCGTCGACATCCAGAACGCCGGAAGTGGCGAGGGCTTCTTCGTTGGTAGCATCAAGGCGAAGTGTCCGAGTGACTTCGCCTTCGAGGGCATTGACTCGATCCTGGTCTTTGTCAATTGCCAGCACTTCGGCACCGCGTTCGGTAAGTGAGCGGGCAACCCGGGCACCGAAAGTGCCGAGTCCGATGACGGCAAACTGTTTCAAAGTTCCTCCTGTTAGCCGACCAGCACCCGGGCAGAGGGGTATGAAATCGGCAGCCGGGCGTGGCGGGCGGTCATGGTCAGGGCCAGTGTCAGCGGCCCCAGGCGACCAACGTACATCAGTACGATGATAGCGAGGCGACCGGGCAGGCTCAAGGCAGGGGTAATGCCGGTGGAGAGCCCGACCGTGCCAAATGCCGACACCGTCTCAAAGAGCAGATTCGAAAAGGGAAGACGTTCGGTAGCGAGCAGAATAGCGAGAAAGAAGGTGACGAGTCCGAGCCCGGCCACAAGGATTGCAGCGGCTCGATATACCGTTTCGCGACCGATGGTGCGATCGCGGATTACCACCTCGGTGCGTCCAGCGGCAAGATTGCGCAGTGCAAGCCAGAGTACAGCCAGAGTGGTGGTTTTGATTCCGCCGCCGGTACCACCGGGCGAGGCACCAACAAACATCAGCCCGACCAGCAGCAGCATGGTGACCGGCCGGAGTGTGTCGAGCGGAACAGTGTTGAAGCCGGCTGTGCGCGGGGTGATTGCCTGAAACAGTGCGGCAAGCAGCCGATTGCGCAGCGGCAGGTTGACGAGCACACCGTCGTATTCAAAGAAGAAGAAAGCCAGCGAGCCGAAAATTATCAGCAGGGCTGATGTCCGCAGCACCAGCCAGGTGTGGGTGGAGACGTGAGTCAGCAGCCGGGTCGGACGGCGATGCAGCATCTCCCGGTTGACCAGTTCATGGACTACTCCGAAGCCGAGCCCGCCAAAGACGACAAGTCCGCCGATTGCCAGATTGACGATCAGATCGCCCTGCCAGCGGACAAGGCTGTCCGAAAACGTAGAGAACCCGGCGTTGCAGAACGCCGAGATCGAGTGAAAGACAGCGTGAAACAGTCCTTCCAGCGGTCCGGAGAAACTGCCGGCCCAGCGCAGAAAGAGGATCAGTGTGCCGGTCGCTTCGGCGAGCAGGGTGAACAGCAGGACATAGCGCACCGCAGCAGTAATGTCGATGTCGCGCGGGTCTTCGACTCCGACGGCAAGCGCGCTGCGTTCGCCCGGGCCAAGCCGGCGGCGCAGTAGCACGATGATACTGGCAGAGAAGGTCATGATTCCCAGTCCGCCCAGCTGGAGCAGAGTCAGTATTGTCCATTGGCCGAAGCGGGAAAAGTAGGTCGCGGTATCGCGAACGACGAGACCGGTGACGCAGACGGCGGAAGTGGCAGTGAAGAGTGAATCCAGCAGCGGTGTGCCGCGACCGTCGACTGTTGCCGCTGGAAATGTCAACAAAAAGGTTCCCAGCGCAATCAGGACGGCGAAACTCAAAGCCAGCGTGCGGGCCGGTCGTACCCGGAGGTATTCACTGACGCCGGTGAAACGGTTTGAGGAGCTGAATCGGCGATAGGAGACAATCACCAGACGCAGGAATGCCGGCAGGGTGGCGGGCAGGCCGACCAGGAATGAGAAAACAATCAGCCCAAGGAACAGGATTTCATACCAGCGGCGGCGTAAGAACAGACCAAGCGATGGGGCCCAGGTCAGGTTCAACAGGATATCGGCAAGGTTGAGCCCGAGTGCGAGAGCATTTACCAGTGTGACCAGCGATTGGAGCCAGCCATGCCAGATCAGTCGGTAGCCGTGGTGGCAGACGAACAGTGCCAGTGCCAGCGCTGTGAGCCACAGCGTCAGGCGGTTCAGATGGTCGATCCAGGCCGGCAGCTCTTTCTCGGTGCGAAGGATGCGGAATCGACGAAACAGCAGCATCAGAGTGAAGAGGAGTCAGTCCTGATTGACAGAATGCCGATTGAAACAAAGGAATTAGGCAAGGTCATAACCAGCGCTAAATGCGCATGTTGTTTTGGCGGGGTCAGACGGCCAGCCGGCTCAGGGGTGGCATCACTAACATTATCGGCGGCAGGGACGGGATGTCAAGGGGCAGGGTCAGAGTGCCAGCGTCAGTGCGATTGCCGCCACAAGCCCAAGCGCGCCGCCGAACAGGAAGGGCAGACTGGGCCCGCCGAGACTGTAGAGCAAGCCGGCGAGAACGGAGGCGGGCAGCAGACCGATGCCGACAAGAGTGGTGTGGAGCCCGATGAAAGTTGCACGGTGCTCAACTGGTGCCAGATCGGCGACCAGGGCCTTTTCCAGGCCTTCGGTGAGTGCGCTGTAAATACCATAGATACCGAAGAGTGGCCAGACAGCCCAGCCGCTTCGGGCGAGGGCAAAACCCAGATAGACCAGACCGTAGAGGATGTAGCCGGTAACCAGCAGGCGCTTGCGACCGATCCGGTCGGCCAGTTTGCCCAGCGGCCAGGCCAGTGTGCCGTAGACGACGTTGTAAAGCAGGTAGGTGCCGAGTACCGCTGTCACCGAGAGTCCGAGGTTGCGGGCGCGCAGGATGAGGAACTGGTTCGAGGAGTTGCCGAGGGCAAAGATTCCGGCGATAAGCAGAAACCAGCGCAGACGGACGGGCAGAGCGCGCAGCGTCAGGCGGGGAGCGGATTCTTCTCGGCGACTGGGGCGCGGTTCGCGTACGAGCAGAAGTACCGCTGCACCCAGCGCAGCCGGTAGCAGCGAGAACAGAAAAAGTCGCTGGTAGTCATGGCGCTGGAGTGTTCCGCCGAGGCGCGAAACGAGCCAGATTGCCACCACCACACCTGCGGCCGCGCCCAGTGTGTCGAGGGTGCGGTGCAGACCGTAGGTAGCGTTGCGCTGATTCGGGGCCGAGCTGTCAGCGAGCAGCGCATCGCGCGGCGCTACCCGGATGCCCTTGCCGATGCGGTCGGTCAGTCGGCCGGCGAAAACAACCGGCCAGGATGTTGCCAGATACAACATCAATTTGCCGAGGGTCGAGCCAACGTAGCCGGCAATCAGGACCGGTTTGCGGCGGCGCAGGCGGTCCGAAAGCCGGCCTGAGAATACCCGCAGCAGGGCGGCGGTGCTTTCGGCGGTGCCTTCGATGATGCCGAGAATTGACGGTGGTGCACCAAAGCTGGCAAGGAAGAGTGGTACAAGCGGATAGACCATCTCGGTCGAGAGGTCGGTAAGCAGGCTGGCGATGCCGGTGACGATGACATTGAACACGACGGGTCAGCATAGACGGTGAGCAACCGGGGTCAAGCCGTCGCAGCGAACCGCCGGCTTTGACCAGCGGCCGAAACCGGTTAGAATACTGAAGCGTGGGTAGAATCCTGACTACCGGCAGTCTGTTGCTGCTGCTGTTCTGCGGACCCGACCTCGCCCGTTTACGCAAGCAGCTGAATCATCCCGATCCCAGACAGAGAATTGCGGCAATTGATCGACTCGTCAGCGAGCGAGACACGGTTGCCCTGCCGCTGATACTGGGACTGCTGCGGGACAGTGTTGCCGAGGTGAGGTCGGCGGCGGCGCGGGGACTGGGCTTGCTGGGTGATGAGCGCGCAGCCGGGCCGCTGGCCGAGCTCTATGGCAGCGAAAGTGACGAGAAGACCGCCAAAGTGGTTCAGAAGTCACTTGTGGCTCTGGGCACGGCGGCGGTAGAGCCGCTGGTCAGGCTGTTGCGTTCTGGCCGTCCGGAGGTACGGGCTGGTGCCGCCAGTGCGCTCGGTCGCATTGGCTCTGCCAATGCGGTTGACGTCCTGATTCGGCTGCTTTCAGACTCGGAGCCGGCGGTTCGGCGCAGTGCGGTTTTTGCCCTTCGTCAGATTGGGGAACGGCGGGGGCTGGAAGCGGTGGCACGACTGGCAGAATCAGAACGCGGAATCGACGAGGATGCCGCGGGTGCACTCGGAGGCGAAGGCTATCGTGAACAACTGGAGCGGGCCCGGCGCATCGTGCGGCAGTTTCGGTAGTTGCAGTGTGACTCCTCCGATTGTGTGTGGTCAACGTCGGAAGAACGGGTCAGTGGTCAGTCAGATTTGCCTGGTTGGCCCGGCAAGGCCACTGGCGGCCGCTAGTTCGGGCAGCAATGGCGGTACTGCCGGGAGTTGAAGCGGCCGCGGGGGAAACCGTCCGGTAACCGACCGGCAAAACAGATAAGTCCTTGACCGGCCGGCAGGAAACCGACCTGGCCGAGGTCAGAAACGGTAATCGCGAAAACATGAGGAGGTCTGATTGAATAAAAGACAGGCAGTAACACTGGTCCTGACCGGTCTGGCTCTGGTGGTGTTTGTGCGCGCGACCTGCGGGCCGCGAAAACCCAGTCGGATTGAGCTGGTGGAGCGGATAGACTTTGCTGATTTCGTCTTTTTCCACAATGTCGGCATAACTTTCGACGGTACCAACTACTATACGCTTAACGGCGGTAATGACGATTACTGTCAGATAAACAAATACACCAATGACGGGGAGCTGGTTGAGAGCTACGATGTTGACCTTGATGGACGGACAATCTGGTACCGTCCAGACCTGATGCGACTTTACGTCAAGGATTTCAGTACGACGCTTTACGACGTGAACCTTGAAGACGAGGATGCCGACGAAGAGCTGGAAGAGGTTTTTCAGAACGAGCAGTCGTCAATCGGTTTTGCCCTCAAGGGCCAGCG
This sequence comes from Caldifarciminota bacterium, assembly GCA_965649225.1. GTDB lineage: Bacteria > Hydrothermota > Tepidihabitantia > Tepidihabitantales > Tepidihabitantaceae > CBFGJX01. Next base: position 65,921 of record CBFGJX010000003.1, on the reverse strand, counting down.
GATGTTTGAGCAGGTTGACAGCATGGTTTACGTCTATGACGAGATGGGCGAGTTGCGAAAGGCATTCCGGCTAGAACGCTACTGCGACGACGCACTGTATTCCACTTCGATAGCGGCTTCGGACAAGTATCTGTTTGTCTGGCAGGATGAAACTGCTGTTGATATCCTGACACACAATGGCGGCTATGTGGCGACGGTGAGGTTGCCGGTGAAAGGTTTCCCGCTGTCGCTTTCGTGGTGTAACGGCATGTTGTGGGTAGCAGAGGATGCCGACGGCTCGACCGACGGGGCTGAAGGCCGCTGGCACGGTTATCAGATTGTTGGTTTGAATTAAAGCCGCCGGAGCTGGGGACGCAGCAACGTCACCAGTCCGATGGACAGCAGTACGGTGCATCCGCCGATGAGTACTGCGGCGGGTGCACCGGCTTTCTGGGCGACAGCGCCAGCGGCGAGGCTGCCGAGCGGGAACATGCCGTTGAATGCCAGAGTGTAGACACTCATGACCCGGCCGCGGGCAGCGTCAGGGGCGAGAGTTTGGATCAGCGTGTTGGCCAGTGAGGCGATTGAGGTCTGGCAGAAGCCGACCAGTACAAGCACAATCAGCGCCAGCGGCAGCGAACGCACTGCCGAAATCGCCAGCTCCAGTACGCCCAGCGCAACCGTGCCGATTGTCAGCAGCATTCCGCGGCGGGCGGTGCGACTGAAAGAGGCGAGAGTAAGACTGCCGATGACCGCACCAATGCCAACGGCGGTCATCATCAGTCCGTAGCCGCGGGCACCGGCGTGCAGAACGTCGCGGGCCAGAACCGGCATCAGCGGCAGGTAAAGGATGCCTACCGAGCTGAAGACGCCGACCAGCAGAACCAGCAGCCGAATGTCGGGATTGCGGCGGACAACGGTAAGGCCGGCGGTCATCCGGCGCCAGAGCGATTCCTCGGTTCGCGGCGGTGTCTTGTTCTTGAGACGGATGAAGGCAAGCGCAATGATGATTGCAAGGAAGCTGGCGCTGTTGAGTCCGAAGCAGCCGCCCGGTCCGATTACACCCAGCATGACCCCGGCAATCGACGGGCCGATGATGCGCGCGGCATTGAACATGGTTGAGTTCAACGCGATGGCATTGAGAACATCGCGCCGGTCGACAAGCTCCGGTACAAGCGATTGGACAACCGGGGAGTTTATTGAGACGACAACACCGCTGATACCGGCAATGACGAGGATGTGGACGATTGTCACCGCGCCGGTCCAGGTGAGGCTTGCAAGAACCAGCGCCAGCAGGGCGAGGACGGACTGGGTCAGAATCATCAGATTGCGTTTGTTGAAATGGTCGGCAAGCACACCGGCCGGCAGTGAGACTACCCACGCCGGCAGCCAGGCAACGGTGGAATTGAGGCCGACATAGAACGGGGAGTTGGTGAGTTGTAGTACCAGCCAGCCCGAGGCGATATTCTGCATCCAGGTGCCGATCAGCGAAACCAGGGCGCCGAACCAGTAGATTCGATAGTTGCGGTGGCGAAAGGCGGCAAAAGTGGCGGGCCGCGTTGTTGACCTGTCGGCAGATTCAGATGGCTGTCTCAATTTTCAATCTTAGCACAGAGACGACCGACTGACAACCCGAACTGAACCCACTGGCAGAGAAAATGAGAGCGGGACAGCACCACCTGCGGCGATTTCTCGGGCTGAACAGTCAGCGAGCCTTTGGAGGAAGCGGTTCCGCGCCGGGAGGCATCACTGGTCTGAGTCCCTGTTAAAATAAATTTTTTCAATCACTTGTAAAATAGTATCATAAGTAATCGCAAGTACTTGACATTCAGTGGAGTCGGACTAGACTGCCGGAGTGGTTCAGAGTGGTGAAAAGTGGTAGATTTCACTGATTTCAATTTCATCGGCACTTTTGAGCATGCTGTTGATGCGAAAGGGCGTGTGGCGGTGCCGAATGCTTTTCGGCGAAAGCTGCAGTCGGTTGCTGCGCACGGGCTGGTGCTGGCACGCGGGCCGGACCGTTGTATCGAATTATACAGTCGTGATGCCTGGGTGGCTCATGTGCGCGAGACGCTGGGAGAACTGTCGCTTTACGACCCTCAGGCACGGCGGTTGCGCCGCACAAAACTGGGTAATGCCTGGGAAGTCGAGATGGATGAGCAGGGCCGGGTGTTGATTCCTCAGGTGCTGCGTGAGATTGCGGGCATCAGTTCGGCGACGGTGATACGCGGTGTCGGTTCTTTCATCGAGCTTTGGGATCCGGCGCGCTACCGCGAGTATTCGGGTGGCGCTGAGGAGAACTATGACAAAGACCTGGTGGAGCTGGACCGGCTGAGACGGGGCACGGAGCGAGCAGATAAAAATGGTGACGCCCGACCCGGAACAGGGAATGTTTCACCAGCCGGTGATGGCGGATGAGGTCGCGCTGTTTTTGCAGCCGCAGAGCGGGACGATTGTCGACGGCACGGTCGGGGGCGGTGGTCATGCCCGTGTCATTCTCGAGCGTGCAACCGGCCCGATTCGGCTGTTAGGAATTGACGCGGACGGCGAGGCAATCGCTGCCGCCCGCAGGCAACTTGAGAGCTTTGACAACGTGGAATTGGTACATTCTGACTATTGCCGGATGGGCCTGCTTGCCCGTCAATTGGGACTTCTGCCGGTGAGCGGCGTACTGCTCGATCTGGGTGTGTCGCTGTATCAGCTCAAGAGCCCGGCGCGGGGATTCGGCTTTGATGTGGCCGGACCTCTGGACATGCGTTTCGATCAGAGCCAGGGGCAGACAGCTGCCGATTTATTGCGGCGAATGTCAGAGAAACAGCTGTGTGAATTGTTGCGACGCTGGGGTGAGGAACCGATGAGCGGCAGGATAGCACGCAGCGTGACAGCGCTGCGCCAGGGGCTCAGAACGACGGCCGACCTGGCGGCAGCGGTGAGACGGGCGGTGCCCAGACGCCGTGAGCGTGCGACTCTGGCCCGGGTTTTTCAGGCGGTCAGGATTGCGGTTAATCGGGAGCTGGAGCGGGTAGCAGAAGGACTGAGGGTGGGGCTGGAACTGGTTGCGCCGGGGGGGCGGATGGTGGTAATCGCCTACCATTCGCTCGAGGACCGGTTGGTGAAGCGCAGTTTTCGGGCGGCAGCGCAGGCCGGCCAGGCCGTTGTGCTGACGCCAAAACCGTTGCGACCCAGTGAAAGTGAATTGGCACGGAATCCGCGGGCGCGGAGTGCGCGGCTGCGGGCAGTGGAGATAATCAGGAGCGGGCAGTGAGGTGTGCACGGGTGCTGTTGGTCGTGTTTCTTCTGGCAGTACTGGGCGTGCTTTATGTGCGCCAGCACAGTCTGAGTCTGAAACTGACACAGCGGCTTGACGAGCTGGAGCGAACCATCGTGCTGGCAGAAGAGGAGCTGGACAGCATTGAGATCGATATCGCCCGGCTGACAGGTTTCTGTCGGCTGGATTCGTTCTATGCTGCGGCAATGCGGCTGCCGGCTGGTGCCAGTTCGCCGGCAGTTGCCCGGGCAGAGATGGCGGGTGGCGAGTCGATGCAACCGACACCGCAGCCGGGGAACAGGCGCGGTTCCGAAATCGCAGCGGCGGGGGCAGGCAATTGAGGTCTGAAGGTGGTCGATTCCGACTGGCAGTGAGCGTTCTGCTGTTCTGCTGGCTCGTCCTGTTCGGGGTGGTGGCCTGGCATCAGCTTGTCCGCGGAAGCCATCACCGCCACCAGGCCGAAGTCCAGCACGGTGTCAGGGTATCTTTGCCGGCACCGCGGGGGCGAATGTTTGACCGTTTGGGCCGGCCGCTGGCGACCAACCGTTCGGTGAGTTCAATTCGGATTCTGCCCCAGTATGCGAAGGACAAGGATACGCTGGCGGCGATTCTGGCTGGATTCGGCTTTGCCGAACGGCGGACAATCCGCGCCGAGCTGATGCGACGGAAGCGCCATTTCTGGTTCCGGCGCAACGTGCCGGTGCAACTGGCCGATTCGCTGCGCCGGGTGGTTACCCGCCGTGGCTACAGTAACTGCACGCTGGTCGATGACGATCGTCGCCGGATTTATCCTTTCGGAGCAAGTTGTGCAACTGTCACCGGCTTCCTCGGCGAAGAATGCGGTCTGGCCGGGTTGGAGTATCAGTTCGATTCGATTCTGCGTGGTCGGCCGGGCTGGCGGTTGCTGCAGAAGGATGCCCTGGGTTACAGTCATCCTTACCCGAGTTATCCGACGGTCGAGCCGGTTCCAGGAGCAGACCTGTATTTGACACTTGACATTGACATTCAGGCAATCTGCCAGCAGGCACTGGCAGAACGGGTGCGTGCGACCGGTGCCCTGAAGGGCGCGGCGGTAGTGATGGAACCCGGCAGTGGCAGAATCCTGGCTGTTGCCGAGTGGCCGACCTACGACCCGGCTGCGGCGACGACGGCGGAACGTGAACGGCACCGCTGTACTGCCGTCAGCGACGTCTTTGAACCTGGTTCAGTTTTCAAGCTGGTGGTGATGGCCACGGCACTGGAAAGTCCCAATGCCGCTGAGCTGGTCGCCCGACGTTATGATGTCTCCAGCGGTTTTATTACCATCGGCAAGTACAAAATCCGGGATGCGCACAATCACGGAGTGCTGGACTTCGACGGACTGATGGTGATGTCGTCGAATCCCGGCTGTGCGATGCTGTCGATGCAACTTGACCCGGAGCAGTATTATCAAATTGCGCGCGCACTTGGGTTTGGCAGCGCTCTGGGCGTAGGTCTGCCCGACGAGCGGTCGGGGACACTGGACCGGCCGGAGCGTCTGGGAACGCTGCGTTTTGCCAATATTGCCTTCGGTCAGGGTCTGACCACGACTCTGCTTCAGCTTTGCGCCGCATACAACTGTGTTGCCAGTGACGGTGAGTTCTGGCGGCCGTATCTGATTGATTCGGTTTGCCAGAGCGGCCGGGTGATTCAGCGCAATCGCCCGGTTCGGGTGCGTCGGGCGCTGCGCCCTGAGACTGCCCGGCGGCTGAAGGACATCATGGAGAAGGTAGTAACCGAGGGGACCGGTACACCGGCGGCGGTGCCGGGAGTGACAGTCTGCGGCAAGACCGGTACCGCACAAAAAACCGAACCGGGGGGCGGTTATTCCAATACCCGGTCACGGATGAGCTTTGTCGGATTCCTGCCCAAGGAGGCCCCGCGCTACTGCATCGCGGTGATGGTTGATGAGCCGAAAACCGACCGGTTTGCCAGTACGGTGGCTGGACCGGTGTTTCGGGAAATCGGCTGGAACCTGCTGCGGCTTGAAAGGATGCGTCAGCAGACCGAAGTGTGGGCAGCCCTGGGGGGGGTGCGGCCGGTGGGAGCAAAGAACCCAACCGTGCTGGCAGCGACGACGAGGACCGGAAGATGAAGCGGCTGAGCGATCTCGTCAAGGGTGTACCTTGTTCGATTGAGGGCAACAGCAATGCCGAGGTGAAGGGAATCGCCTACAATTCGGCGGCAGTTCAGCCGGGGTACATGTTTGTGGCCATTGAAGGGCTCGCTACTGACGGGCGGCAGTACATTGACGAAGCGGTCAATCGTGGTGCAACCGTCGTAGCCACCAGCGACCCGACGCGGGCGCGGCGTAACTGGGTGACAATGGTGCTGACACGGTCACCGCGGCGGTTTCTGGCCCAGGTTGCCAACCGGTTCTACGATTTCCCGGCCCGCCGACTGGCGCTGGTCGGGGTGACCGGTACCAATGGCAAGACCACGACTACCTGGCTGTTGCGGTCAATGGCCCGACTGGGCGGAGTTGAACCAGGTTTCATCGGTACGATTGAGTACTGGGACGGACAGAAGCGTCAGCCAGCCGGTCACACCACACCGGAGAGCCTGGACCTGACAGCGATGCTGGCGCGGATGGTCGAGGCACAGATCCCGTTGTGTATTGCCGAGGTTTCTTCACATGCTCTGGCGCTTGACCGGGTGTTCGACCTGGATTTCCAGGTTGCAGTCTTTACCAATCTGACCCAGGACCATCTCGATTTTCATCGAACAATGGCCAACTATCGCGCCGCAAAGATGCGGCTGTTCACCGACCTGTTACCTACAGCCTGGGCGGTAACAAATTTCGACGATGCGATGGGGCGCGACATCCCCTTTGAAGTCAAGTCCCGTGTCATCAGTTACGGCACGCGGCCGGACATTGAGCCGGTTCCCGATATCTGGGGTCGCGCGGTATCAGTCCGTGCCGATGGACTGACCTGTGAGGTTTTCTGTGACGGTAGGGTTTGGCCGGTTGCACTCAAGCTGGTGGGCAGACACAATCTGCACAATCTGCTTGCTGCGTGGGCCGCCGGTCGGGCGCTGAAATGGGAGATTGACCAGATTGTCGGCGGTGCCGAGGCACTCGAACTCGTTCCCGGTCGGTGCCAGCCAGTGCCAAATGACCGCGGGTTTTCAGTCTTTGTCGACTACGCCCACACTCCCGACGCGCTCAAACGGGTACTGGCGACCGTGCGCGAGTTCTCGTCCGGGCGACTGATTGTTGTATTCGGATGCGGCGGAGATCGGGATCGTTCAAAGCGTCCACTGATGGGCGCGGCGGTGGCGGCAAATGCCGATCTCGCAGTGGTGACATCGGATAATCCGCGCAGCGAGGACCCGCAGGCAATCATTGCTGAAATCCTTAAAGGGATGGAAAGTGTCGGCGGTGCCGAGCTGGTGGTTGAACCTGACCGGCGCGAGGCAATCCGGCGTGCGGTGGCCGCTGCCCGGCCGGGTGACGTTGTTGTAATCGCCGGCAAGGGACACGAAGACTACCAGATTGTAGGCAGACAGCGTCTCTGGTTCGACGATGCGGTTGTGGCGCGGGAGATTCTGGAGGGTAACTGATGCTTTTCCGGCTGCTGGTGCCGCTGCGCGAGACATTCGGGGCATTCAATCTCCTGCGCTATATCACCTTTCGCGCTGCCGCCGCCGGCGGACTGAGTATCATCATTGCTCTTCTTCTGGGACCGCTGCTCATCCGACTGGTCCGGCGACTGAAACTCGGCCAAAACGTGCGCGAGGAAGTGCCGGATCGTCATCGCGCCAAGAGTGGTACACCGACGATGGGTGGTCTCCTGATCCTGACCTCGGCGGTGGCTGCGGTCCTGCTGTTCGCCGATCTCGACAATCGGACAATCCAGCTCGGGCTGCTGACGATGGTCTGGCTGGGGCTATTGGGGTTCTGGGACGACTGGGTGAAAGTGCGCGGCGGCCGGGCCCGCGGCATCAGCAAGACTGCCAAGCTTGCCGGGCAAATCGCACTGGCACTTTTCATCGGTGCCCTGCTTTATTTCCTGCCGGTTGACCCGGTGAATCGCTCGCGGGCGAATGTGCTGCTGTTCAAGAATATCGTCGTCGAACTGGACCGTTTCTACATCCCGTTCGTGATGCTGGTGATAGTTGGTTCTTCGAATGCGGTGAATTTCGCTGACGGTCTGGACGGGCTGGCCGCCGGACTGGCATCAGTGGCGCTAGCGGCATACGCGGTACTGTGTTATGTTGCCGGCAACTACCGGCTTGCCGGATACCTTAACATAATCTTCTGTCCGACGGTGGGCGAGTTTTCGGTGCTGTGTCTTGCACTCACCGGTGCCTGTCTCGGCTTTCTGTGGTACAACGCTCATCCGGCGCAGCTGTTCATGGGCGATACCGGCTCACTGCCGATTGGAGGTGTGCTTGGACTGGCGGCAGTGTTGTGCAAACACGAGATTCTGCTGCCGATTGTCGGCGGTGTGTTCGCGATGGAAATGATTTCGGTCGTCCTGCAGATTGGCTGGTTTCGTGCCACCGGCGGCAAAAAGTTGTTCCGGATGGCGCCGATCCATCACCATTTCGAGCTGATTGGTTGGGCCGAAACACAGATAGTCACCCGGTTCATGATTCTGGCGGTCCTGTTCGCAACCGCGGCGGTCGCCAGCTTGAAAATCAGATGAAACAGATGTCGTTGCCGCCGCCCCGAGAGTCAGAGCTGGCCGGAATGAAGTTTCTCGTTGTCGGACTGGGTCGGGCCGGTACGGCCATGGCAGGGTTTCTCTTGAAGCGTCGGGCAGTTGTCGGCGGGTGGGATGACAATCCGGCCGTGTTTGAGCGACCGGTTCTGCGGCGGCTGCTCCGCTCGGGGCTGCAATCTGAGACGGCACCAGCGGGTCGTGATTATGACTGGGTAGTTGCCAGCCCCGGGGTTCCGACGGAGCACCCGGTGCTGCGAGATTTTGTGCGCCGGGGAATACCGCTCGTCGATGAGCTCGACATGGCGGCGGCACTGCTCTGCGCACCGATTGCAGCTGTAACCGGTACCAATGGCAAATCGACGACGACCGCACTGCTGGCCGAGATGCTCGCGGCTGGCGGCTATCGGGTGTTCTGCGGTGGTAATCTTGCTCCGGGTCGGCCGTTGTCAGCGGCACTGGGTCAGTCCCGTCGCGATTGGTATGTCGTGGAAGTCTCGAGTTTCCAGCTTGAACGGTCCCGCTGGCTGGCGCCAAAGCTGGCGCTGCTGCTAAACATCTCCCCGGACCATCTTGACCGACACCGTTCGTTTGACAGTTATGCCGAGAGCAAATTCCGGCTTTTTGAGCACCAGACCGCTGCCGACGTTGCGGTGCTGAATCGTGACGACCCGACCGTCAGTCAGGCGGCCAAACGTGTGCATGCTCGGCTGATATGGTTTTCTGTGGCCGGTCGTGGCCCCGGCGCCCATCTGGCGCAAGGGAAGATGGTGCTAGGTGACCGAGCTGTTGCCCGGGTGACAGACGTACGGCTGCCCGGTCGGCACAATCTTGCCAATGCGCTCGCCGCCGCGGCGGCGGCAGATGCCGTCGGGGTGAAGCCGCAGGCAATCCGGGCTGCTTTGCGCTCTTTTCGCGGTCTGCCTCATCGGCTGCAAGTCGTGCGCAGACTGGGTGGGGTTGTCTATGTCAACAACTCGATGTGCACCAATCCGGCCGCGGCAGTCGCGTCTTTACGAGCTTTTGACCGGAAAGTCGTGTTGATAGCCGGGGGCAGGGGCAAGAACCTTCCTCTGGAAGATTTGATTGAGGCGATCCGAAACCGGGCACGCTGGACAGTTCTTCTGGGCGAAAACCGGGAAGAGCTGGGGCGCCGATTGGAAGCAGTCGGGTATCGGCGGTTTGATATCGTCGGCACCATGGCCGAGGCAGTAAGAACAGCCAGGCTGCGGTCGCGGCCGGGTGGCGTTGTGCTCTTCTCGCCCGGATTTGCTTCGTTCGACATGTTTCGAGATTTTGCCGCCCGGGGCCGGGCTTTCTGTCGTGAGGTGGAGCGTGTTTGACACTGGTGTCAGTCTGCGGCGTGAGCGCCCGACCTCGCCGGTGGACCAGGTTGCGCTGACGATTGTATTGGCGTTGACGGTTGTCGGCGTGATTGTCGTGTTCGCCGCCACTCATCACCGTACTTCGGCCTATTTGGCGCAGCACGCCATCAAGGTCCTACTCGGGATGGGAGCGTTGTTTTTCGGGATGTTGTTCAATCACAATCTGCTGGCACGGCGGGGGCGCTGGTTCCTCATGGTCCTGTCGGTGGGGCTGATGGTTCTGACCTTGGTGCTGGGAATTGCCGCCGGCGATGCCCGACGCTGGTTCCGGATTCCGGGGCTGGGGTCGATTCAGCCGGCCGAACTTGCCAAGTACGCTCTGGTGGTCTGGCTGGCTGGTTACTTCGCCAGTCTGCGTGAAACCGGCAAGTCGTGGGGCTGGCGTAACTCGGTGCTCAAACCCGGCCTGGCAGCTCTGCCCGTGATCGGTCTGACACTCGCCCAGCCGGCGGTTGGTACTGCTGCAATCATGGCGCTGGTGACATTCGGCATGTTTTTTCTGGCTGGGGTGAGACGGGCCTACCTGGTACAGACCGTAACGGTTGTTGCCGCGATGCTGGTACTGACGGTGCTGTTTGTGCCCTACGCCCGTAACCGCTGGCAGAAGTTTGTCAGTGGCGAGCGGTATCACCAGGAACAGTCGCTGATTGCAATCGGTTCGGGCGGACTGGTCGGCGTCGGGCTGGGAGAGGGCAAGCAGAAATACTATTTCCTGCCCAAAATGCACAATGACTTCGTATTTGCCGCGATCGGCGAGGAGTTCGGGTTCCTGGGGTCAGTGCTGATCTTTCTGCTCTACGGGTTACTGTTCTTTCGGGGGATGCGTATCGGCCAGCGTGCCGCCAGCGATTTCGGTCAGTATCTAGCTTACGGTATCAGCCTGACACTGTTTCTTTATGCCGTGACCCACGTGGCGGTGACACTCGGGCTGATTCCGACCACCGGTCAACCACTGCCGTTTGTTTCCTACGGCGGCACGGCACTGGTAACCAACCTGCTGGCGGCCGGGGTACTGCTGAATGTTTCCCGTTTTGGCCGGGTGCGGATGGTTGTCAGTGACGGACTGGCGCTGCCGACTGGCTCAGGTCGAACAGCTCCGCTATTGCTGAGGAAACAGTGGTGATGATTCTGCTGGCTGCCGGCGGTACCGGCGGACATGTTTATCCGGCACTGGCGCTGGCCGAGGAGCTCCGCACAGCCGGATTTGATGTTCGCTGGTCGGGTCGGCCTGATTCGTTGGAGGCCCGACTGGCAGCCCAGGCCAGGTTTGACTTTGAGCCGCTGGCAGCAGCGGGTTTCTTCGGGAAACACGTTCGGGAGAAAGTGAAGGGGGCAGGACTGGCTGCAGTCGGTCTGCTTCGGGCGCTGGCGCTGCTACGGCGGCTGCGGCCGACAGCCGTTGTCGGGACCGGCGGGTTCGCCAGTGCGGCTGTGCTGGCGGCGGCAGCGCTGTCCGGCGTCACATACTTTCTGCTTGAGCAGAACTGTCTTCCCGGCCGAGTGACCCGGATTTTTGCCCGTGGCGCTCGCGAGTCGTTCTTCGGGTTTCCTCCGGCGGAGGGCTTCAACGGCCGCTGGCGGGTCACGGGCAGTCCGTTGCGCCGCAGCATCGTTGTCGACCCGCGTCGAATTGACGATGACCGCACAGTGCTGGTGCTGGGAGGAAGCGGGGGTGCGCGAGCGTTGTCGACAGCGGCGCTGGCAGCGGCGGCGGCGCTGCCGGATGTGAATTTCATTGTCCTGGCCGGACGGCGCGATTTCGCCGCATTCCGGTCACAGGCAGGAAAGAATTGTGAGGTGGTCGAGTATACCGACCGGCCGGAAGAACTCTACCGGCGGGCGACAATAGCGGTATCCCGGGCAGGCGGTATGGTTCTCTCAGAACTAGTTGCCTTCGGCATCCCTGCCGTGCTTGTACCTTTCCCATACGCCACCGACCGTCACCAGCACGCCAACGCTGCGTACCTGGTTGCGGCCGGTGCCGCCATCAAACTGGACCAGGATCGTCTGTCCGGGATTACCGCAGTGATCGCCGAACTTCTGGCTGACCGTGCGCGACGGGAGTTGATGGCGGCGGCAGCCCGCGGGTTGGCCCGGCCCGATGCGGCAAGAGTGATTGTCGAAAGGATCAAGGAATGCTTGGCCGCCTGAGACGGGTTCATTTTGTCGGCGTCGGTGGAGTCGGGATGTCCGGCATCGCACTGGTGCTGAAGAATCTCGGTTTTGAGGTGAGTGGTTCAGACCTGCGTGAGAGTGAGATTACCCGGCGGCTGGTCGATGCCGGCGTGAAGGTCGTGATTGGACACGACGCCAACAACTGCGCTGATGCCGATGTGGTTGTCTATACGACCGCCGTCGGTTCGGAGAATCCGGAGCTGGCGGCGGCTCGCCAGCGCGGTGTGCCGGTCATCAGGCGGGCCGAGATGCTTGCCGAGTTGATGCGGATGAAATTCGCCGTCGCGGTGTCGGGCAGTCACGGCAAGACTACCGTGACCTCGCTGGTCAGTCACGTCCTCGAACGGGGTGGTCTTGACCCGACGACCGTAATCGGTGGCCGTATCCAGGCAGCAGACGCCGGAGCGCGACTGGGGCAATCAGAGTATCTGGTGGCTGAAGCTGATGAAAGCGACCGTTCGTTTCTGCTGCTCTATCCGACGATTGCAGTCGTGACCAACATCGAACGAGAACATCTTGACGTCTATCGTGACCTTGCCGATATCAAGCGCGAGTTCGTGCGGTTTGTCAATCGCGTGCCGTTCTACGGGACGGTGGTTCTCTGTAATGACTGCCCGGCGGTACGTTCAATACGGCCGCGAGTCAAGCGGCGGGTAGTTACCTACGGGTTGACGTCCGCGGCTGATTTCGGTGCCAAGGACGTTCAATTCTACGGGTTCTCATCTGCCTTTACGGTGACCAGCGCCGGTCACGAGGTCGGACGGTTCAACCTGCCGATGGCAGGCCGGCACAATGTCCAGAATGCTCTGGGCGCAGTTGCCGTCGGCGTCGAACTGGGGCTTGAGTTCGAGACGATCGCCGCTGCTCTGCGAGTGTTCTCCGGGGTACACCGGCGGCTGGAGCGCATTGGTGAAAAGGGCGGCATAACGGTATTCGACGACTACGGCCATCACCCGACCGAGATTCGCGCCACGCTGTCGACTCTGCGGGCGGCGTTGCCCGACCGGCGACTGGTTGTAGTTTTTCAGCCCCACCGTTACAGTCGAACCAGATTGCTGGCTGATGAGTTTGCCGACTGCTTTGATGCTGCCGACGAAGTGCTGGTAACGCCGATATACGCTGCTTCGGAACCGCCGATTCCCGGTGTCGATGCCGGGCTGATCGTTGAGGCGGTGGCTCGACGGCAGCGCGAACGGCCGACCGTTGAGCGCGTTGAGGATGTTGACGGGCTGCCTCGATTGCTGGCGGCGCGTCTGCGCCCGGGTGATGTCGTGATAACACAGGGAGCGGGAAACATATGCCGGATTGGCGCCGAGCTGCTCAAGCTGCTTTAGCCGGAACGGGCGAGGTCCGCTGGGATGAGCCGCTCGCCCGTCATACAACGTTCCGAATCGGTGGACCGGCCGATCTGTTTATTACCGTTCGCAACATCGAAGGCTTGTTGCGGGCGCTACGGTTTTCTCGTGATAACGGTCTGGACTGGTATCTGCTCGGCCGTGGTTCGAATGTGCTGATCTCGGACCAGGGTCTGCGGGGGGCGGTGATTCGACTGGGCGGTGAGCTGGCCCGGGTGGAGATTGAGGGCAACCGACTGGTGTGCGGCGCGGGTGCGACGATGGACCTGATAGCCGATACTGCGGAGAAGGCGGGGCTGTGTGGTGCCGAGTTTCTGGCCGGGATACCGGGTACGATCGGCGGCGGCCTGCGAACCAACGCCGGGGCGTTCGGCTCGAGTCTGGTGGATATCGTCGCTGGCATAACCGGCGTTGACGCTGATGGTCGGCGCTGGCGGCTCGAGCGGGGTGAGATTCATGGCGGTTACCGCCAGCCGCTGATTGGCGAACTGAAAGTGGCGGTTGCCGTCGAGTTGGAGTTGAAGCCGGGACGCCCTGAACCGGCATCCGTGATCAGGGAAAAACGCTGGGTTAAGCATCCGAAAGAGCCGTCGGCCGGCTCGTTTTTCCGCAATCCGCCGAACGAGCCGGCCGGCCGGCTTATCGAACGCTGCGGCCTGAAGGGTCGTCAGGTTGGCGGTGCCCGCGTGTCAGAGAAACACGGCAACTTCATCGTCAACGTCGGCGGTGCCCGCTGTGCTGATGTTCTGGAACTTGCTGAGATAGTGAAGGCAAATGTGGAGGAGCAGACCGGCGTGGTTCTGACCGAAGAGGTCACGCTGCTGCCCGGGTTCAGGAGGTAGTGACATGGCCAAGTCGAGGCGCACCGGGGCGATCGATATCGGCAGCACGAAGATTGCCTGCGTCATCGCCGAGACCGATGGTGCAGGAAAGACCAGTATTGTTGGATACGGCACCGCTCCGCCCGATGGTTTCAAACAGGGCGTGGTGATAAATCTGGACAAGGCCACGGAGTCAGTCGAGGCAGCGATCAGTGCCGCCGAGTCAATGGCGGACAGCCGGTTTCGCGCCTGTCCGGTCTATGTCGGTGTGTCAGGCGAACACGTCAAGTACCTTTCGGGTACAGCAGCGGTGCCGGTGCACAAGCCGCAACGGGGCATTGCCGTGCGGGATGTCGAGGATGTCATCAAGCAGGCACAGACGGTCCGACTGCCCAACGATGAGCGGATACTGCATGTCGTGCCGACTCAGTTCATAGTTGACGGGCAGCGGGGGGTGCGCAATCCACTCGGACTCTACGGCATACGGCTGGAGGTTGAAGCTCTGCTGGTGATCGGTGCAGTGACCGCGGTCGAGAATGTCATCCGCGTGCTTGAACGACTGGAGGTACGCAATCGTTCGCTGGTTCTGCAGTCAATCGCCACCTTCTACGGCGTCTGCGACGAGGAAGACAAGGAGATGGGCGTGGTTGTGGTTGATGTCGGCGGCGTCACCGACATTTCGCTCTACCGGGATGGCGAGATTCGCTTCACCAAACTACTGCCGGTGGGTGCCAACAACATTACCAAGGATATCGCGATCGGATTGCGGACTACACTGCAACAGGCCGAAACGGTGAAACGCAGTCAGGGAGTCGCGATGGCTTCGATGGTCGAGAAGGATGAGCCGATTACGGTTGAAGATGCTTCCGGGCGTGGCACCAAGCAGGTCTCGCGGCGGTTGCTGGCGTCGATCATCGAGCCCAGAGCCGAAGAGTTGTTGACGTTGGCCGATGCCGAAGTCCGCAAGAGCGGACTCGCTGACGGATTGTCCGGCGGCGTCGTACTCACCGGCGGCGGAGCGGCATTGCCGGGGATTGCCGAGCTGGCCGAACAGGTTTTCGGGATGCCGGTCCGGATCGGTCGCCCGGACCGGTTGAACGCCCCATCCGAAGTCAGTGCCAACCCAGCTTTTGCCACTGCGGTTGGGCTGGTGCGATCGGGCATCGAAGGCAAGGGAGCCAGTCGTCTTCCCAGTGCCGGCTGGTTCACTCGTCTGCTGGAGGAGTTTCGCAGCTGGTTTGTATGAGAGGGTCCGCGGGCAGCTATCTCAAGGAGGCAGAGGATGATTGAACCGGTCGTCGATGAGAAACACCTGACCCGAATCGGGGTCTTCGGTGTCGGTGGAGCAGGCAACAATGCCGTTAATCGAATGGTGGACGCCGGTCTTTCGGGCGTGGAGCTGTTTGTGGTAAACACCGATCTGCAGGCACTGCGGATGTCGCTTGCGCCCAACAAAATCCAGATCGGCGCGCAGCTCACCGGTGGTCTCGGATCCGGGGGAGACCCCAAGATCGGTCGACAGGCGGCGGAGGAGTCGATCGAATTGTTGCGGGAGAATGTCGCCGGCTTTGATATGATATTCATCGCCGCCGGCGAAGGCGGGGGCACCGGCACCGGCGCTGCGCCGGTGATTGCCGAGCAGGCCCGGGCCAGCGGTTCGCTGGTGGTGGCTGTTGTGACGCGGCCGTTCAAGTTCGAGGGACGGCTGCGTGAGACCAAGGCCCGCGATGGCATCGCGGCTCTGCGTCCGCATGTCGATACGCTGATAGTCATGCCCAATGACCGGTTGGTGCAGGTCCACGGTTCGCTGTCGATCAGCAAGGCGTTTCAAGCTGCGGACGAGGTCTTGCTGAATGCCGTTCGAGGCATCTCGGAAATAGTGATTGGTCGCCAGATGATCAATATCGACTTCGCCGATGTTCGGACAGTCATGTCGGAACGGGGCGGAGCGGTCATGACCGTGGGTCAGGCCGACGGCCCCGGCCGGGCGGAAGAAGCTGCCCATCGTGCCCTCAATTCACCGCTGATGGACAGCTTCGAGATTCACAGTGCCCGGAGAGTTCTGCTCAATATTGCCGGTGACGACACTATGACGCTGGACGAAGTCAATCAGGCGGCGTCAGTGGTGTTCCATGCCACCAACGGTCAGGCCGACATTCGAATCGGTGCTGCACGAGACCCCGGTCTGCGCGGTGCAATCAAAGTGACGATGATTGCGACTGGACTGAATGAACCGTTGCCCAAGCTGGAGGACGTGGTTGAGATGCTGAAAAACACCGAGATCTTCCCAATCAGCCGGCGTCGAGTAGGGGAGGATGGTATGCCATGGGTTGATCCAAAGGATTTGGAAGTTCCGACGTTTGTCCGTCGCCAGATGGACTGATTGCCGTCACCGCACCAGTTTCACTGGTGTCGTCTGCCTCCTGAATGCCTGCACGGCCCGGCATGTCCGGGCCGTGCGTTTCTGGTAAGTGTTCGGGCGGGAATGTCATGGTCAAGGCGTTCAACGGAAATCTCTGAAGGCAGTTGCGGGGCATTCAGGCGATTGACCATGATGACAGTGCTCGTATTCTGAGCCGTGATTGGAGCCAACCCGGTTTCAGGAATTGGCATGCGCCATGCGGCCCTGCGGGCCCTGGTGGCTCTGGCAGTGGGTATCGCTGCCGGTCGAACAGTCGACCTGCCCTGGTGGGTCTGGCTGCTCGCCGCGGCGTTCGGAGTGGCCCTCTGGCGACCTACACGAGGATTCACTCTGCTGGGAATAGTGGCGGCGCTGGCGGGGCTTTATTCGGCTGCAAGCAGACCGAAGATTCCTGATCCGGTGATTTATCAGAAGACGGTCATACGTGGTGTCGTTGTCGCTGAACCGATTCTGCCGGGTGACCCGGCAGTGGTTGCACTGCAACATGAATCGAGCGGCAACATCCGTGTCTGGCTTGGCGATTCTTTGGCGACACTCGGTTATGGCGACGTTCTCATCGCCCGGTCCCGGATTCAACGGTTTGATTACCCGAGAAATCCCGGATTGCCGGACCAGAACGCAGCGTTGCTAGAGCGCGGACTGGTCGGGCAGATGGTTCTCAAACCGGGTGAGTTTGCAATCGTCGGTCGGAAGTGGTTGCTTTCGCCGGTACGGCTGCTGGTAATGCCTTTGCGTCGTCATCTTGTCAGATTCATTACCCGGCGCCTTCAGGGTGACGAGGGAGCTTTGTTCCGGGGCCTGCTGTTGGGGGGAAGCAAATCGTTGAGCGAGAGAACCCGGCTGGCATTCGCTGAGGCCGGCATTCTGCACATTCTGGCTGTGTCGGGCCTGCATGTCGGTGTTCTACTCGGTGCAATTCTGCTGCTTTTGGACATCGCCGGCATGCGCGGCTGGGCCCGCTTTTTCGGCGCTGCAGCATTAGTGACCGTTTACGCAGTCATGTGTGGTTCAGCGTCGGCAGTGCGCGCGGCGCTAATGGCCACGGCGGTCCTGGCGGCACTGCCGCTGCAAAGGCGCGTACAGCCGCTCGGTTTGCTGGCAGTTGCAGCAATAGTGCTGTTACTTCTCGATCCAAGTACTTTGTTTTCGGTCAGCGCTCAGTTGTCGTTC
Organism: Caldifarciminota bacterium; assembly: GCA_965649225.1. Taxonomy (GTDB): domain Bacteria; phylum Hydrothermota; class Tepidihabitantia; order Tepidihabitantales; family Tepidihabitantaceae; genus CBFGJX01. The sequence goes on along the minus strand of CBFGJX010000003.1, from coordinate 48,661 downwards.
GCCGCGACGACCGGGATTATTCTGACAGTGGATAAGCTGCGCGCATTGTTCGATACCCGGGGTGATTGGTCGCAGGCGGGTTGGGTAAGACAGATGAGCCTGCGGCCCGGGTTCAGGGGCTGGCTGTTTCGTCTTCTTTTCCGGAGGATTCTGCCGGCTATGGCGGTTGCACTTGGTGCAACCATTTCGACGATGCCTTTGTTGCTCCACCACTTTGGCCGGTTCCAGCCGTTGAGTTTCGTGTCAAGCCTGGTCACGGTTCCTGTGGTTGGTCTGGCGTTACCACTCGGATTGCTGGCAATTGTCCTCGATCCGGTGCCAGGGCTGGGAACAGTGCTGGTTGAGGCGCTGAGGTTGAGCTTGTCACTGCTGCTGCGACTCGGTTCGGCGATGAGCGCGGTTGGCTGGGCGGTGGCGGAGCCCGGTCGCCTTTCGTGGGCTGGCGTTGTCTGGCTGTACTGCTCGGGACTGGTTTTCTCCCGTCGTCCGGCTTGGCGCAGGACAGGTCTGCTGATACTGCTGGGCGGAGCAGCGGTTGCTCTTGGGGGCAAAGCTCTGGCCCAGTCGCGGTCCACGGTAGTTTTCTTTGATCCCGGGGGTGGTGACGCAACGTTGCTTCGGTCGCGTGCCGGCATAATCATGCTATTCGATGCCGGTGTCGATGGCCCGGGTGTGGTACGCGACTGGCTGCGTTCTGGTGGTATTCATCGGATCGATGTTGCCGTCATCAGTCATCCTGACCGTGACCACTATGGTGGACTCTTGGATCTGGATCGTCGGGTGACAATCGGTCGGCTGGTTGTTCCAACGATGGTCGGTGACAGCGCCTACCGACGACTGCTGGAAACTTACAGAAACCGCGGGACCGATGTCCGGATTGCCAGTCGCGGTACGACTATCAGGTTCGGCGAGTTCAGCCTGTGTTTTCTCTGGCCGGATACTCACACTCGGTTGCTGTTCGAACAAGGTATCGCTTCCTCGAACCAGGTTTCCCTGGTTGCGATGGCCCTTTGCGATTCCGTTCGGCTGTTGCTGAGTGGAGACATGGAGTCGCTTGAACGTTTTGGTCAGGATATCAGGGCCGACATTCTCAAGTCACCGCATCACGGCAGTGTTGCAGGTAATCGTGATACCGTGCTCGCGCTGGTGCGGCCCCGGAAGGTCATCGTGATGGGCCGGGACCCGACGCCGGCGGGGCTGGAGGCGCGGCTCGACTCGGCCGGCATCGAGCTGTACAACACGCGCAGGTCAGGCGGGCTGGTGCTCTGGTGCGGGCCGGGCGGCCGCCTCGCCCCGGCCCGGCGCGGCTTGACTTCGCGCCTGTTCGGTGAGAATTAGCCGGTGAACACGACGCGCGCACGCGTGCTGCTCGGTCTCGGGCTGGGCGTTATCGTGCTGTCGTTCGCGTCGGTGCTGATTCGCCTGACACCGGCCGCGAGCATCGTCATCGCGGCCGGCCGGATGGCAATCTCCACGCTGATACTCACGCCGCTGTTTCTTTTGCGCCTGCCCGCGGCGCGGGCCGAGCTGCGCGGGGTGAGTCCGTGGCCGCTGGTGGTGTCGGGCCTCCTGCTCGGAGCGCATTTCGCGCTGTGGATCGAGTCGCTCAACCGGACATCGGTGGTCAGCTCGGTCGTGCTGGTCACGATGGATCCGATATTCGTCTCGCTGCTGTCGCCTCTGTTCGTGCGCGAGCGCGCCTCGGCGCGGGTGTGGCTGGCCGTGGTCCTGGGTGTTGTCGGGGCGCTGGTCGTGGCCGGGCCCAATCTCGGTTCGGCGTCGCTGACCTCGGGCAACCTGCTCGCGGTCGGCGGCTCGGCGTGCGCGGCCGGGTACCTGCTCGTGGGCCGGAGCGTGCGGCCGCGGGTATCGCTGCTCACGTACATCTTCATCGTCTACGGCATAGCGGCGCTGGCCCTGGTTCCGGTCGCGCTCGCATCAGGGACGCAGGTTACCGGCCTGCCCCCGCGGGCGTGGCTGTTCATCGCGCTGCTCGCGGTCGGGCCGCAACTGCTTGGCCACACCGCGTTCAACTGGGCCCTGCGCTGGCTGGCCACGCCGATCGTGGCGATGGCCATCCTCGGCGAGCCGGTGGGCACTACCCTGCTGGCGTGGGCCATTCTCGGCGAAACGCCGCGGGTGTTCGAGCTGCTGGGCGGGCTGGTGATACTGGCGGCAATCTACCTTGCGGCGACCGACCGGCAGAAGCCGGCGCTCGGGCCCGCCGGATAGTCGATGAACCCGGCAATCGTCACCCGCGAGCTGACCCGGCGGTTCCGCGATTTCGTCGCGGTCGACCGCGTGTCGTTCGAGGTCGAGCCGGGCACGGTGTTCGGATTCCTCGGGCCGAACGGCGCGGGCAAGACCACGACCGTGCGGATGCTGTGCACTCTGGCGATGCCGAGCGGCGGGCAGGCGAGCGTGGCCGGGTTCGACGTGGTGCGCCAGAGGCGGGAGGTGCGATCGCACATCGGCATCATCTTTCAGGACCCGTCGCTGGATGACCGGCTCACCGCACGCGAGAACCTGCGCTTCGCGGCGCGGCTGTACCGCATTCCCGGACCCGAACTCGGCCCACGCATCGACGGCGCTCTGGAGTGGATGGAGCTGGCGGACCGCGCGAACAGCCTCGTGCGTGAATTCTCGGGCGGAATGAAGCGGCGCCTCGAGATCGCGCGCGGCCTGATACACTCGCCCGACGTGCTGTTTCTGGACGAGCCGACGCTCGGACTCGACCCGCAGACGCGCGGCCGCATCTGGGAGCACCTGGAGCGGCTCAAGCGCGAGCGCGGTATCACGCTGTTCATGACGACGCACTACATGGACGAAGCCGAGTACTGCGACCGCATCGCCATCATCGACCAGGGCCGCATCATCGCGCTGGACACGCCGGCGCGGCTCAAGGCGGCGGTGCGCGGCGACCTGGTGGAGCTGGCGACCGAGAACGACGCGGCCGCGGCAACGGAGATCAGGGCGCGCTGGGCAGTGGAAGCGAAGCCGGTCGAAACAGGGCTCAGTATCGAGGTCGGGGAGGGCGCAAGTTTCCTGCCGCGGCTGCTGAAGGAGCTCTCGGTGCCGGTGCGGCGCGTGGACCTGCGCAAGCCGACTTTGGATGATGTGTTTCTCAAGCTGACCGGCCGGCAGATACGCGACACCGGGGCAAGCGAAGGGGACAAGAACCGGTCGCGCCTGCGGCGCGTGGGCCGGGCCTGGCGTTAGAGACAGATGGACTTCACCGCGGTTTTCACCATCTGGCAGCGCGACATCATCCGCTACTTCCGCGAGAAGAGCCAGTTCTATTCGTCCATCTCGCGGCCGATACTGTGGCTGTTCGTCCTTGGGATGGGTCTGCGCGGGTCGAGCCGGGGTGCAGGGCGCGAACTACACCCAGTTTCTGTTTCCCGGAATCCTGGCGATGACCACGATATTCACGTCTATCCAGTCGGCCATCTCCATCATCTGGGACCGCGAGTTCGGGTTTCTCAAGGCCATCCTGGTTACCCCAGTGCCGCGCTCGTCCATCGCCGTGGGCAAGGCTTTCTCGGGGATGACACTTTCGCTGATACAGGGCGGGATCATCCTCGCGCTCGCGCCGCTGGTGAAGGTGACGCCGTCGTGGTACAACATCCCGCTGCTCGTGCTGGTGATGGCGCTGCTTTCCTATGCGCTGACCAATGTCGGTATCGTAATTGCGGCACGGATGACCAGTTTTCAGGGATTCGGAACGATAATGAACTTCATCATCATGCCGATGTGGTTCCTTTCTGGTGCGCTGTTCCCTGCCAGAGGCCTGCCGGCGTGGCTTGGGATACTGGTGCGTACTAACCCCTTGACCTATGGCGTTGACCTCCTGCGCCGGCTGGCGCTGGGGTTTGGATTCTACCCGGTGTGGCTGGACCTGGGTTGCATCGTGGTCTTTGCGGTGCTTGCGACCGTCGCGGCAATAGTGAGCTTCAATCGCGGTGAATACTGAGCGGAAGAAGCCCGACAGAGAGAATAATCGGCGGTCTGGAAATTGGAGAAAACAAATCGAGCCGCCCTGCGGCTCGTTTGTCTGCTTGTCGCTGTTCTAGAACCAGCGACTGAGAAATAATACTGCCCCCGGTCGTGGTGTCAAGTGCGGCGGTTGTCGGTCAGCCACCGTCAGCCGCGCCATCTTCGTGGGCATCGCGGATCATTTCTTCTACGCGGCGGTCCTGCGGATTCGCAGCAGCAATCTTCTGGACGTGCTCGAATTCCGCCCTGACCATTGTGTTGAATTCTTCGATTTCCTGAAGGCAGCGCTTACCCGAACCATGGGCAAAGCCGCGCAGATTCTCCAAGAGAGATTCATAGGTCCGATCTGACGTGTATCGGGACAGGACGTAGCGGGCGACATAGCTACCGCAATCAGCGCATTTGACAAAAACGCAGGTGTCGTGGCCAGTGCGAACATAGACTAGATTGGTCATGCGGGTGCCGTTGCACCTGGGGCAGCACTCCGCCTTGGCGCTTTCCATTTTGTCTCCTTTACAGGTAGCCGAGCAGTTTGGACACGGCAAACACGATGGCGATCACCACGACCAAACCGCCGGTACACACGAGGGCTCCGACAGCGGCCATCGTCCGTACTTTGACCAGGCCCGAGCCGTAGGCGATGGCATTGGGTGGGGTTGAAATGGGCAGAATCATTGACAGCGACACCGCAATACCCACTGCCATGACCAATGCTGCCGGTTGATCAGAAAGACCGGCAACCAGCGGCAGCAGCATCGCTGCCGCTGAGGTGTTGGATATGAAGGTCGTGACCGCCAGTGCGACAAGCATCGCGACCGCGGCGAGCAGAAGCGGGCTCATCCCGCCAAGATGCAGAGATTGCAGCAGCCAATTGGCCAGGCCGGACGAGCGGATGGCTACGCCGAGCGAAAGGCCGCCACCCATCAAAATCAGTATGTCCCAGCCGATACGGCCGAAGTCTTCAGAATCAAGGAAGCCGAACCCGGTGAAAATCAGGGCAGGAATGATTGCGATTACTGATGATGGTATGCGGTGCAGTTCGGCTGTCAGCCAGAGTAGAACCGTCACCCCAAATACAACGACAATCGCCTTCTGACGAGGACTCAGCGACTCCCGCCGGCGGGGCGGAATGGTGACGGTCTTGGCGTGAGGCGGAAAGAGCCGCAGCAGGAGCCACCAGGTAAAAAGAAACAGTGCGACGGTAACCGGCAAGCCAAACAGTACCCACCTGCTGAACGACAGCCGAATGCCCTGTTTGGCGAGAATGCCAATGGCGATGGCATTGGGCGGCGAGCCGATGGGTGTGGCGATACCACCGACATTGGCCGCGAACGGAATACCGAGGATGAGTGCGGTGCGGAACGGGTCGTCCTCGGGCAGGTCACGGATTACGGTCAGGCCCATTCCGATGAGCAGGGCGGTGGCCGCGGTGTTGGACATCCACATTGACAGAAACGCGGCGACAAACATCATCCCAAGCAATACTCGATTGGGTCTTGTGCCCGTGCGTTCCAGGATGGCTCCGGCGAGCAGTGTGTCGAGTCCGAACTTGCCCAGTGTTTCGGACAGCACGAACCCGCCTAGGAAGAGCATTATCACGTTGTCGAAGAACGGTGCAATGAATACCGCCGGTTCGAGCTTGAGTGGACCGGTGAGCAGGGTGACTTCGAGAAATACGACGAGAAAAGAGGTTGAATACAGCGGGATTGCTTCGGTCACCCAGAGGTATGCGGCGACGATGATGATGCCGAGGCAGCGCCGTGCCGGCTCGGGGATGCCGGGCAGGGGCAGGAGGTAACCTATCAGTCCTAGGGCCAAACCGGCAAAGGTGTGGCCGACCTGACGCGATAACTTCAGACGATAATGTGCTGGCATTTACTCGCCGCAGTTTAGCACATCAGGACGGAGTGGCAATATTCAAAGAGCGGTAGCCCAAGCTTGACCAAGGCATCAGCCGACCTAGGCTTGGTAAGAGCGGTCGCACAGGAGGCAACGTGAACGTCAAAGAGATAACGCCCGAGCAACTGAACGTCGAGCAGTTCATCAACGAGCAGGTCGAGTCGCTGCGCCGGACCGTGGGCGACGGGCTGGCCGTGAATGCCCTGTCCGGCGGGGTGGATTCGTCGGTCGTGACGATGCTCGGGCACCGGGCACTGGGCAGGCGGCTGAAGACCTACTTCGTGTCCAACGGCATTATGCGCGAGGGCGAACCGGAGTACATCATCGGTGTGTTCGCAAAACTCGGCGTCGAGGTCGAACTGATCAATGCCGAGGACGCGTTCTTCGGGGCTCTTGCGGGTCTCGTTGACCCGGAACAGAAACGCGAGGCGATTACCCAGACGTTCTACAAGAAGGTGTTCGGAGAACTGGTGCGCGCAAGCGGCGCGAAGTTTCTCCTGCAAGGTACGAACTGGACCGATGTGGAGGAGACGGTCGCGGGCGTGAAGCGTCAGCACAACATCCTCGAACAGCTTGGGATCGATACCCAGAAGGAGTTCGGGTACAAGGTGCTGGAGCCGGTGCTGCAACTGCGCAAGACCGCAATCCGCATGGTCGGCAAGGCGCTGGGGTTGCCTGAGGAAATTTACGCGCGGCCGCCGTTTCCGGGTCCAGCGCTGGCGGCACGGGTCATCGGCGAGGTGACGCGCGAGCGCGTGGCGACAGTGCGCAAGGCGACCGCGATTCTGGAGGCCGAGCTTGCCGGCTGCAAGGCGTTTCAGTATCTCGCCGTTCTGCATCAGGACAAGGTGACCGGGATGCGGGGCGGCAGACGTGAATTCGGCGAGCAAATCGAGCTGCGCTGTTTTGACAGCACCGACGCCGTTACCGCGACGGTGACCCGCCTGCCCTGGGAGAAGCTGGAGCGGCTGGCCGAGCGCATCACGATTGAGGTGCCGGGGGTGGTGAGCGTGACCTATAATATCACCACCAAGCCGCCATCGACAATCGAGGCTGTCTAGCCGGCCGCTGTCTTTATTGTCTCTTCGGCAGCGTCCTCTTGGGTGGATGAACCTTGACTTCCTGGCATGCTACGTTCTAGAATTTAGTTCCAGCCTTGTTCTTGGGGGCAAGTCCGCGATGATTCCGAGCCGGAAAGGACCGCTGAATGACCATAGGGCACGTCAAATCAGGAAAGACGCATAAGAGCACTGAGGTTCGATGGGATCGTTCGAGCAAGGATGTCTATGTTGTCTATGCCGGAGTCACCCGTATCGGCAAAGCCGAATCGGCCGGTTAGGCAATGCACAAGGCAGAGGCCTGGCTGTACGACAAGTAGTCTGCTGGTGGCAGGGAGGATAGAATGATCGGCGATAAAAAGCACCCGGACGCAAGGGTGGAAAAGCTGCTGATTGAACTTGGTCTGAAATACAAGATTGATGAAGACGGCGACTTCCGACTCGGATTTCAGCTTGACCACGGCCGCAGTCAACTGGTCTGGATCAATTCCGGTACTTCGACCTACCGCGGGATGGAAGTGCGTGAGGTCTGGGCACCGGCGTACCGGAGCCCGGTCGAATTCCCGGCCGATGTCTCTTTTCGGTTGCTGAGACAGAACCGTAAAATGAAACTCGGTGCCTGGGAAGCCGCGAAAATGGGCGACGACTATTTTGCGGTTTTCTCAGTCAAGATTTCGGCCGAGCCGGATGCTGAGACACTGCTGTCGGTGATAAAGTTCGTTGTCGAGGCGGCCGACGAAATGGAGCAGGAGCTTACCGGCAAAGATGAATTCTAAGCCAGATTGAGCTGGAGGTCTGGCACTGTGATGGCAGTGCGGCCTCGGCTTGTTCAGTAAAGGTCGGTACGGCGGTCGTCGAAGATGTGGTTGGCGGCGGTAACGAGTTTGTTCTCGGCCAGGTCAAGGTCGATTTCGAGCACGGTCAATTCTTCACGGTCGGGTTCGGCCCGGCAGAGGAGTCGGCCGGTCGGGTCGACAATCTGACTCCGGCCGGTGAAATGCATCTCCTTTTCACCCAGCTTCTCGGCACCAATCCGGTTGGCCAGTACCCAGAACACGCGGTTTTCAGCCGCCCGGGTGATCGTCATCGACTGGGCGTAGTCAAGCACCAGATTGGCCGGGTGGCAGATTACTAGCGCCCGGTCGAGTGCTAGCGCCCGGGCAGCCTCGGGGAAAAAGTAGTCAAAGCAAATCAATAGTCCGACGCGGCATCCTGGAATATCAATGGCGGAGAAGCGGTTCACAGCACGGCTGAACAGCTGTTTCTCCTCCCAGAACAGATGGGTCTTGCGATAGACGTGAGTCTTGTCGGTCGGAGTTACCATGACGGCGCTGTTGTAGATTGCAGTCGGGGTCAGTTCCGGCAGGCCGAAAACGATGCTGACGTTGCGTTCGTGGCTGAGACGTCCGATTGCCTTGCAGGCGGGGCCAGTTGGAACCGGCTCGGCATATTGGGTCAGTTCGCTTGCAGAGGCGAAGAGGTAGCCGGTGGTGCAGAGTTCGGGCAGGACAAGCAGGTCGGCGTCAACATTGGACAGAGCCGCGCAGATACGATTGATGTTGGCTTGAGGGTCCCGGTGAACGGGTTGAAACTGAAAGAAACCGATGCGGTAGCGTTTCATTGACGAGACGTCAGGAAGTCAAAGGCACGACAAGGTCGGAGTGGCGACGAAAGCGGGGTCACTTCAGGTACGCGGACGGAATCCCTGGCCGTGGACTTCATAGACGTCAGTAATGATGATGAATGCACCGGGATCGATTTCGCGGGCAATCTCGCGGGCACGGACAACTTCACGTTTCGACATCACACAGAACACCATGTTTCTTGGTTCGCCAGTGTAGGCGCCGGTGGCGGGGATAACCGTCGCGCCGCGGTTGAGGCGCAAAGTGATGGCACGGGCAATCTGTGGGGCCGCACTGGATATGACAAAAATGGCGCGGGTATAACTGAGACCTTCGAGGACAAGGTCGATCGACCGTGACTGCAGATAGAGGTTAACATAGCCGTAGAGGGCAGCTTCGAGGCGACCGAAGGCAAGCCCGGACGCCGAGATCACGATTGCGTCGACAAGCAGAATTGCGCTGCCGGTGGACAGGTTGCTGTAATGGCTGATAACCTGACCGACGATATCGGACCCCCCAGTAGAACCGCCGCCGCGGAATACCAGTCCCAGACCGGCGCCGAGCATTATGCCACCGAAGATGCAGGCCAGTATCGGGTTGTCGGTTGCGGAATGAACTTTCAGCAGATAGCTGGTGCCGTCGATCATTGCCGAGGAGAGTGCAATTCCCAACAGTGACTTGACTCCGTAGCTCTTGCCCAAGACCCGGATACCGATGATGAACAGCGGGATGTTGATGAAAACGATGGCAAGACCGACTGGCGTGCCGAAGAAGTGATTGAGAATCATGGCGATGCCGCCGGCACCACCAGGGACAATCTGGTGGGGGATGAGGAAGAGATTGTACGAGAGAGCCATCACTACCGAGCCGATAACGATAAGTATCGTCTGGCTCAGATGGTGCCTGATGCGATTTGCCATGAACGCAGAATTCTAGCGGCCCGGTGCGACAAGTCAAACAGAGTCGGTGGCTCGTAATAAGTCCAGAGATGTGAAAGATATAGAGATTGGCACCCTGAGCTGTTGCTATTGACAAGACAGAGGACGGCAGTATATTGGGCCGTTGTGCAGAATCAAACCGGCTCGTACCAGCCCGGCCAGTTGATTTCTGACCGCTTTCAAGTGATTGAACGACTGGGTGGTGGTGAAGTCACTGAAGTTTACCGGGTAAAGGATATCATCGGCGGCAAGGTCCTCGCGCTGAAGGTGTTGCTAGGCGGGGTACCCCGTGAAGCAGAGACACAGCTGAACCGCGAGTTCTATTATCTCTCCCGGTTTGCCCACAAAGGCATCATTGCCGTACATGATTTCGGAACAACCGCTGACCACCGGCCGTTCTTCACGATGGACTACTTTCCGGGCCAGCCGATCAATCAGGTCTTTAACAAGAACTGCAACCCTGATGACCTGACAGCAGTGTTGCTGCAGCTGCTGGATGCGCTTGACACAATTCACAGTCAGGGTCTGATTCACTGCGACCTCAAACCGCAGAACATTCTGGTGCGCCGGTGCGATAACGGTTTTGAAGCCAAGTTGCTGGATTTCGGATTCGCCGAGCAGGTATCGCTGGTCGAAGCCAACGAACCGCGCGGGACGTTAGGCTATATCGCGCCCGAGGTCTTCAAGGGGGGCGACGCTGACGCCCGTGCCGACCTCTATTCCCTCGGGATAGTTCTCTATGAAATTCTCACCGGGGTCGGTCCGGCCCATGAGCCAAGTCTGCGCAACTGGCTGCGCACACAGTACCAGAGTGGACTGGAGCCGCCGCGTAAAGTCAATCCGAGTATCCCGGAACATATTGATTTGTTGATTACCGCCTTGACCCAGCGGGAACCGGAAAGGCGTCCCCGTTCGGCCTCGGCGGTAATCGAAACGCTGGCTGGCAGTCTGCCCGAGGAGCTTTCGACCGGCAATCGCTGGTATCTGATGGCACCGGGTTTTGTCGGTCGGTCCGAGCAGCTGGCTCAGCTCAGCGCTCTCCTGGCGGAAGCCGGCAAGGGCCGAGCCGGAGCGGTGTGTATTTCGGGTGAACGCGGCGTTGGCAAGAGTCGGCTGCTTGCCGAGTTCCGTTTCCAGGCTCAGATCGAAGGCGCCACGATCCTTCGTTTTGAACCGGTGTCGCTTGGTGCCCGGCCGCAATCGCTGGTTGAGTCGCTAATCACACAGCTTCGGCTTCAGGACGGCGGCAGCCTGCCGATGGCTGGTGACTTGACCGGTTTCGTGCCCGAAGAAACCAAGTACCTCGTCTTTGAGAGCGTCGCCCGCAAGTTGAAAGAGTATGCCAGCTCGACGCGGGTCGAACACAGTCTGGTGTTGATGGTGGACGATTTCGAGTCGTTCGACCCTACCAGCCTGGAGTTTTTACGTTATCTGGTTTTCAGCCTGGCCGACGAGCGGCTGCTGATTGCGGTGGCCGGGCTGAAAGAGAAACGTTTTATTGAGCTCATCGCCGAGTTGGAGCGGCACCCGGGTTTCCGGCACATCGCTGTCCCGCCGATGACCAGCGATGAAGTGCGGGCTCTGGTTGGTTCATTGCTTGGTGAGGTTACCTACCTTGACAAACTGGTGGACTGGTTGATGGGCGTCACCGCCGGCAACCCGCTTTTCGTCATCGAAACTGTCCACGGACTGGTTGACAAGGGTATCGTCGTCCAGCGTGGTGTCCGCTGGGTGCTGGAGCTGGATGCTTTGCAGTCGTATCGAGTACCGGCAACTGTTGCTGAAGTCGTCAAGCTGCGGCTGGAGAAGCTGTCGGATGAGGAGCGGGAGATTCTTCGGGTTGGCGCGGCAGCGGGGCCGTTCACCCTCGATTTTCTGCGGGCGGTGCTCGGGATTGATGAAAAGACACTGTTTGCCGCAGTGGGGCGGCTCAAGGCGCTGGGGATACTGCGGACGCATGTCGGCGATGGTGAGGGTTATCTGATTCTGGCCAGCAAGATTCTTGAAGCGGTGATTACCGATGACCAGACCGTGGCTCAGCGGCGCGACTGTCACCGCCGTGTGGCGCTGGCGCTGGAACTGCTTTATCCAGAACGGCAGGATCGACTGATTTTCGACCTCGCCCACCACTACACTCAGGCGGGCATCAGCGACCGGGCTTATCACTATTCGATTCGAGCCGGGGACCGTGCTCGTCGCTATCAGCTCTGGGAACAAGCTTTGACTTTCTACGAGACGGCGCTGGCTCTGCCGGCGCAGATTCCTTCGGCGCGCGAAAAGGCGGAGCTGATGCGGCTGGTGGGAGTCCTGCGTTGTCTTACCGGGCGTCATGCCGACGCCGTCGACTGTTTCAAACAGGGAATGAGTATTGTCGTCGCCGACAAGGAACTGAGCGGCGACAGCACATTGCTGGCGCAGTTTCTCCAGTCGCTGGGAACCGTTTACGAGAAGCTGGGTCGTCTTGATGAGGCGATCAGTTTCTATAACCAGGCGCTGTCGATGCTGCGCGAGACGGGCTCGGTAGTGCACATCAATCTCCTTAACAATCTTGGCTGGTGTTACTGCATGCAGGGTAACCATGCCAAGGCCGAGGAGTTGCTGACCCGTTCGTTGCAGTATGTCGAAAAACTGCGACGTGCCGGTTCGGCCCAGTACGGCCGGCTTTCGGCAGCGACGCTCTACTATTTCAGTGTCCAGGCTTTTTCTCGGCGCGATCCGGTGCTGGCGCTGCAGCTGGCCGAGCGCAGTCTGGCAACCTATGATTCGCTCGGCGACCGGCACAATGCCGGCAAGGTGAGCCAGTTTATCGCCACGCTCTGGCTCCGGCGGGGCTCGAACGAGAAGGCGCGCGAATTCTACGAACGGAAAATGGCCGAACACCGCCAGGCTGGCGATGTTGACCTGTTGATGCACTCGCTGCAGGGACTGGGGGTCATCAGTCTGGAAGAAGGAGAATGGGACCGGGCTCACGACTACTTCAGCGAGGCGCTGGGCTATGCCGACCGGATTGGTGACACCGCCGTTGCCGCAGACCTCAACAGCAATCTCGGAACAGTCTGTGATGAGCGAGGCGACTGGGGTGCCGCCGGGAAGTATTTCGACACGGCTCAGGCACTCCATGCCCGTCTGGCCACTCCCCGTCAGACTGAGCTGGCGGTGACGCTGGCCAATCTGGCCGAACTGCGGTCAAAACAGGGACGTTTTGACGAAGCCGAGCGGCTGATTGAGGAAGCGACGCGAATGGCCGGCTCGTCGGGTGACACATTCCTGCGTACTCATCTTGCCGCCTGTCGGGTCAGAGTCGGTTTGCGGACCGAGAAGTTTGACATTGCCAGACGCGAGCTTGCCAGTGCTTTCGCTACCATCCGTCGGGAGCGCAATCTCCGCAATCTGGCCCTGCTGCATACGCTGGCCGCTGAACTGCGTCTGGCAACTGGTGATGCCCGACGGGCTGCGTCTGAAGCGCTGCGGGCGCTACGGCTGCTGGAAAGTCGGCCTAATTCAAAAGAATACGCTGTTGCACTGCGTTTTTCAGGGCTTGCCAACTGTCTTCTTGACCGGCCGGAGCGGGGCGTGCAGGAGGTGCAGCGCAGCATCGAGATACTGCGCGAACGCGGCTGTCGGTATGAGCTGGCGTTGTCGCTGGTGGCGTCGGTGCAGGCCCTGATCAAACAGAATCCGGGAGATGTCAAGGTTGACCTTTTTCGGATTTCGTTCTCCTTCCGGCCGGTGCCGCAGGAAGAAATCGGGCGGGCGACCGAGAATCTCCGCGAGGCGCATAAGCTGTTCCGGGAGCTGGGTGCGGTGGAGGCGGCCCGGCGTGCCGAGGAGCTGATGACCAGGATTACGCAGGTTTCGGCGACAATGGTGCTGAAGCCGAAGGAGCGCGGCGAGTATCTGAAAGTATTCTACCGTCTCAGCGAACTCATTTCGATGGGACTGGAGAAAGAAGACTTTGCCGAACGGATTCTGGATTTGATCATTGAGGTGACCCGGGCGGAACGGGGGTTGCTGTTCCTGGTCAACGAAGACCGGCTGGTGCCGGCCGCCGGCCGGGGGATGGACAAGGCAACCCTGGAGGATGCCGAGTCGATTTCCCGTTCGGTTCTGCGGCGAGTCAAACGCCGGGCCGAGATGATAATTGCCGCCGATGCCAGCGCTGACACCCGATTCGCCAGCTCCAACAGTGTCAGGCTGAACAAAATCCGGTCGCTTTTGTGCGTTCCGCTGCTCAATGACGGCAAGGTCATCGGCACGATCTATCTCGACAGCAGGATAACTGCCCACCTGTTTCTTGACGAAGACACCAATCTGTTGACTTCTGTATCCAACCTGCTGGCGGCAACCATTGACCGTTCGGCGACGTTTCGACGGCTGCAGGAGGAGGTGTCGGCAGTCCGGGCCGATATTCTGGAAGATGCCGCCACCGGTTGTTTTCTCGGGCGTTCGAAGGCAATGCAGGAGGTTTATCGGCTGGTTGACCGCATCGCCCGGTCAGATGCAACGGTGCTGCTGACCGGTGAAACCGGCACCGGCAAGGGTGTGATTGCCCGTCTGATACACTCGAAGAGCGCCCGGCGGGGAAAACAGTTCGTTTCGGTTGACTGCGGTACCCTGACCGAGACGCTGCTGGAGTCGGAACTTTTTGGCCATGCCAAGGGTTCTTTTACCGGCGCGGTTGCCGATAAACCCGGCATCTTCGAGACTGCGGACGGTGGCACGGTCTTTCTGGACGAGGTTTCCAACGCACCGCTGAGTGTGCAGGCCAAGCTGCTCCAGGTACTGGAGGAGAAGGTTATTCGCCGGGTTGGCGAGACGAAGGTCCGGCAGGTCGATGTCAGGATGATCTGCGCGACAAACCGGGACCTGGAACGTGATGTACGTGACGGCCGGTTTCGACAGGACCTCTTTTACCGGATGAACGTTGTTACAATTGACGTGCCGCCGTTGCGCCGACGGACATCCGACATTCCGCAACTGGCCAGTTACTTTGTTAAACGCTATGCCCTGCGTGTGGACAAACCGGTTACCGGGTTTGACGACGCGGTAATCAAGGTGTTCACCAAGCATTCCTGGCCCGGTAATGTCAGAGAGTTTCAGAATGTCATTGAACGGGCGGTCCTGATGACACAGAACCGGCGTATCAGCATTGAAGACCTGCCTGATTACATTCGCGTCTTGGCCGATGATGCGACAGCCGGGAATGGCAGGCGTCGGACACTGGACAAGGAACAGGTCCTGACAGCGCTCAAGAGTACCGGCGGAAATGTCAGCAAGGCAGCTGAACAACTTGGAACCCATCGACGTCAGCTCCAGCGTCTAATCCGCCGCTATGGAATAGACCGCGGGGAACTGCCGGAAAGCTGACGCAGAGCGCAGTTTTTGTCCCAAAAATAAGCAAGTTATTTTCAAGCAGTTAGCCAATTAGTCTGTTCCGCTGCGACAAATCACTCGCGGTTCCATCGGTGCGACAATCGAGTACCATTTCGCAAGTTGCGTATCTGCGTTGGTTACAGGCGCGGTCATTCCTGGCACCAATATTGCTTTTTAGAAGAGCGTTTAGCTAAACGGAGGTACCGCATGGACGGAATTCCGATTCTGCCACGTCCGAGACCAGTAATACCACCACCCAGGTAACGGACGCCAAGGCTCGCCTGCGGCAATGTCGCAGGTCTGCCGACCGGTCGGCCACGTCTAAGCCGCGTGGCCGACCGGCCTTATGAGATTGTCGCACCATGACGCAGTGACAGATGACGGCGGTTGATTGTCGCACTGCGTTGACGGACAATCCACGGGTAATATAATGAAAGAAGTGAGGCCAGTTGCCACTAACCGGAAGGCTCTTCGGGATTATCAGGTATTTGAGAGGTTTGAGGCAGGGATTGAGCTGGTCGGCACCGAGGTCAAGTCTTTGCGTTCCGGGGCGGTCTCATTGGATGGAGGCTACGCCTCGGTCGAAAATGGACAGGTGTGGCTCCACGATGTTAACATTTCACCCTACGCCCAAGGTAATGTTTTCAATCACGACCCGAAACGGCGTCGGCGGCTTCTGCTTCATGCTGACCAGATCAAGCGTCTTTTTGGCAAGACCCAGTTGAGAGGTTATACCCTGATACCCCTGAAAGTCTATTTCAATGACCGCGGTCTGGCGAAAGTGGAACTGGGGTTGTGTCGTGGCAAGAAGATGCACGACCGGCGTGAGGACCTGAAGCGTCGGGCGATGGAAATGGACGAGCGACAGGCGTCCGGGTGGAAAGGAAGGCGATGAGCGGGAAGCGAAAGTCTGGCGCCAACGGTCGCAGCATTCGGCTTACGCTGCTCACTGGGTTGCTGCTGGTCGTCAATTCGGCCCTTGCCGGGACAATCCGGGTAGCCGGTCGCGAGTTGCCGACCCGGACGATAGGTGGTGTTGATTATGTTCAGCTGGGAAGGCTGGCCGCCGCCTTTGGCGGGCGACACTGGTCGGTTAACGGGCGCTACATCGTTGTGCTTCCCGGTACAGACAGCGGTCCGGGTGAGGAGTATGTGTTTCGTCCTGACACTACGCTGGTCCTGCATGGATCAAACCCGGTGCAGCTGATTGCCCGACCGGTAGTCGACAGTGGCGTCCTGCTGCTGCCGATCGTTGTCCTGCCTGGTCTGTTTCCGGACTGGAATGGGGCGGTTCTGCGCCGGGCGGAGACCGGCGTCCGGGGCGATACGGTGGTAGTTACACTTAGAATCGAGGGGGCTCGCCCGGGCGACTCGGTACCGCTGCGGGGAGAACGACCCTCAAGTCTGGAGTACCGGTTGAGTCTTGGGGCAAGGGCTGAAAACGATTTCACCAGCCAGGTCCGGCTGATTGGCATTACCGGCGTTGGAACGCTGAAGGGAATAAGTGTCGACAGCGGCGCCGGCACGCGGCTGTGTTTGAGTTTTCGTCGCCCGTCCGGTGTCCGGACGGTGAACCGAAGTGGTGCGGTTGAGGTGCTGGTCTGGCCGCTGCCGGAACGACGGGTCAACCGGATAGTGCTGGACCCCGGACACGGTGGCAGCGACCCGGGAGCAGTCGGAGCAAACGGCACTCATGAGCAGCAGGTGACGTGGGACATTGTCCGGCGGTTGAAACGACGCCTGCAGGACGCCGGCTACGAAGTACTGGTCACCCGCGATTCGTGCCAGTTTGTGGCTTTGAGCGAGAGGTCGAAACTTGCTGCCCAGACGAAGGCGGATGTGTTCGTCAGTATCCATGCCAATGCTTCCCCCAATCGGGAGGCCAATGGTTTCGAGGTCTACTTTCTCTCCGAGGCAAGAACCGACTGGGAACGGGCAGTGGCCGCGCGGGAAAACGCTGTGGTTGAACTGGAAGTGGACAGCAGTGCGCGACTGGGAGACGATCTGCAGCTGATTCTGGCCGACCTGGCCCAGAACGAGCATCTCCACGAGTCGAGCGAGCTGGCGCAGCGGATTCAGGCCGCCACAATCAATCATGCCCGGGTACTGGACCGGGGTGTGCGGCAGGCCGGTTTCTACGTGCTGCGCAATACTTTCTGTCCGGCGGTGCTGGTTGAGGTTGGCTTTCTTTCCAACCGCAGCGAAGAGAAGCTGCTGCGTCGAGCCGACCATCGCGAAAAGCTGGCCGAAGGCATCTACCGTGGTCTCGTCGAGTTCTGCCGGCAGTATCAACAGCGGGTCAATGGCTCCTGAGAAAACCGGGCATGGCGACCATGCCGGCGAACGGCCGATTGGAGTCTTTGATTCGGGCATTGGCGGACTGACTGTCGTCAGGGCTTTGCGGCAGCGTTTGCCAAACGAGAGCATCCTGTATCTCGGTGACAATGCCCGGACGCCTTACGGCACCAAATCAGCCGCGACAATCACCGGCTTTGCACTGGAGGACGCACAGTTTCTGGTCGAGCGGGGTGTCAAGCTGATTGTCGTTGCCTGCCACTCGGCTTCTTCGGCGGCGCTGACAGAGCTGCGACGCCGGCTACCGGTGCCGGTGGTCGGCGTCATCGAGCCGGGAGCCCGGGCACTGGTTGCGAGCACCAGACGGCGTCGGGTTGCGGTTATCGGGACATCGGCGACCGTTTTCTCCGGGGCGTATGAGCGGGCAGTGCGGGCGCTGGCGCCGGATGTCCAGATAGTCGCCCGGGCAACGCCACTGTTTGTGCCACTGGCCGAGGAGGGCTGGCTGGACAACGAGGTGGCTCGAGCCGTCGCACGACGCTATCTTTCCGGGATGGCGGATGAAGGTGTTGATGCCGTGCTGCTGGGCTGTACTCATTTTCCGCTCCTGGAGCCGGTGATCAGAGAAGTGCTGGGGCCGACCGTGCAGCTGGTTGACTCGTCGGATGAGACCGCCCGCGAGGTCGCGACCACGCTGGCTGATGCCGGACTGTTGCGCACCGGCGGCCCGGCGTTCCTTCGCTGCTATCTGACTGATGTCAACCCCAGTTTCGAGGTGGTGGCGGCCAGATTTCTGGGCGAGCCGCCCGGTACCGTGATTCGAGCGACGCTGGGCACAGTTGACAGCGTCACCGGTCAGACATGATTCGGCGTGATGGTCGGCGGGTTGATGAGGCGCGGCCGGTGCGGCTGGAAATCAATTATCTTGACTACGCCGAGGGGTCCTGCCTTGCCAGTGCCGGTAATACCCGGGTCCTGTGCGCGGCGTCACTCGAGCAGCGGGTACCGCCGTTTCTGGTTGGCAGTGGCCAGGGCTGGGTGACGGCCGAGTATGCGATGCTGCCGCGGGCGACCCATCAGCGCACGCCCCGTGAGTCGGAGCGGCCGCGGGGACGCAGTCAGGAAATCCGGCGGCTGATCGGCCGGTCGCTCAGAGCGGTGTGCGACCGGTCGGCCCTGGGCGAGCGACAGATCGTCGTTGACTGCGATGTGATTCAGGCGGACGGCGGTACCCGGACGCTGGCGTTGACCGGTGGTTTCGTCGCCCTGCGGCTGGCGGTGCGCAAGCTGCTGGCAAACGGGCTGCTCAGTCGGGACCCGGTGATTGAACATGTTGCCGCCACCAGCATCGGCATTGTTGATGGTGAGGTCATGGTCGATCTGGCCTATGACGAGGATGTGCGTGCCGACACCGATATGAATCTGGTGATGACCGAGAGCGGTATGGTGGTGGAGGTTCAGGCAACTGCCGAACACGTACCATTCAGCTGGCAGCAGTTTGGCCGGATGTATGAGCTCGGTGCTCAGACCATCGCCCGGCTGATCGAGCTGCAACGTGCCGTGATTGAGTCGGCGGATGTCCAGTGAGTGAACTGAGGGTTTTTGAACGGACGGCGTCGGAGCGGCTCGCCGGCAAGCGGCTGGATGTGTATCTGGTGCTTTCCGGGCTGGGGATATCACGCACCCAGGCGGGCAAGCTGATTGATGCCGGACGGGTGCTGGTAAACGGCAGACCGAGCAAACCCGGGTATCGCGTCAAGGCCGGTGACGAAATCAGCGCCCGCTACGAACCGGAACCGGAACTGACGCTGGAGCCGCAGCCGATGCAACTGGCGATTGTCCATGAGGATGAGGACGTGATCGTCATCGACAAGCCAGCCGGCATCGTCGTTCATCCGGCGCGCGGCAACCGCGACCACACACTGGTCAACGGACTGCTCTATCACTGCAAGTCACTGCCGTTGCGCAAGGATTCACTGGTGCGGCCGGGCGTTGTTCATCGGCTGGACAAGGAGACTTCGGGGCTGCTGGTTTTTGCCAAGAACGATATCGCCCTGCGCAGCCTCGGCAATCAGATTGAACACCGGACGGTTGTCCGGGAGTATGCCGCGTTTGCCTGGGGTGATTTCGAAACCGATGAGGGCACGGTCGATGCTCCAATTGGCCGGCATGCCATCGACCGCACCCGGATGGCGGTGACCAGTTTCTCTTCGCGAACAGCCGTCACGAACTACGAGGTGTTTCGGCGCTACGGCATCTGCACTTATCTTCGCCTGCGACTGAAGACCGGGCGCACGCACCAGATCCGGGTACACATGCAGCACATCGACCATCCGATTGTCGGCGACCCCGAGTATGGCGGGCGGGCGGTATCGGTCATCCGTCATCCTGACCACGCCAACCACTTTCGCGAGATACTGGGTATCATCAAGCGTCAGGCTCTCCACGCCGCCCGGCTCGGCTTTCAGCACCCCCGAACCCACCAGTATGTCGAGTTCACTTCGGCACTGCCGGCGGACATGGAACGGCTGCTGCTGTATCTGGAGTCCCAGTTGACGGGCCGGCGTTACGCTTGACGCATTTTCTGTTGTGATTAAGATGGGGATAATGAGGACTTTTCCGGCGCTGGCAGTGCTGACATTGCTGGTCGGCTGTGTGCGGCAGGCGCCGGTGCTGCCCCGGCTGGAACTGAACGGCGTGCCGGACGGCGAGTATTCAGTGTACCGGGTGGTGCGCAACGACACCGTGCTCTACCGGGTCGCGGTGACGGTCAGCTACGACGAAGAGCTGTCGGACCCCGCCGGGGCCGGTGCGCCGCTGCCGACGGTGGTGGTGGCAAGTCAGGTATATCCGCTCAGCCCGGATGTGTTCTTTTTCGACTCGACGGTAGTGGTCGCGCGGCGCGACAGCTTCCTGCCGATACGTTCCTATCGCAGTCTGGCGACCGATGTTTCGGAGATGGAGGTCGAGGCGCGCTACAGCCGGGGGCGGGCCAGTATCGTCAAACGCACCGTCGAAGGTACGGTAGAGGATCAGATCAAACTGCCGGCAGCGGTGTTCGTCAGCGATATGATGCAGACTTATCTGCGCGCGGTGCCGCCGGTGTCAGGTACGAGTTTCACCGTTGCCGCAGTGGTGCCGGTTGAGTTTCGAACCGTACCGGTGAAGGTTGCCGTTCTGGGCACAAAGATGGTTTCCACTCCGGTGGGTGACCTGATGTGCCGTGAGGTCGTTGCCATTACGCCGCGGCGGGAACTGCGCTACCTCTATGAGCTGGAACCGCCACGCCGTTTCGTCGCGATGCGGGATGTGACAAACGAAACCGAGATGCTGCTGGTCGAGTATCACCCGGGTCATCCCGAAGCCGGTGCGGCGACACCGTGACAAAGTGAGGCGTGGTGACGGCCGGCTGTTACTGGCAGCGCCGGCTGGCTAATTCACTGCCTGACGGCAGGTTAGATTTCCAGGCTCGAGTTTTTGGGGTTCGCTACCGGACGGTGGGGATGGCAGTGGTGTTGCCAGCCGGCAAGACCAGCGCATCGGGCAGACTGAACGTGCATGACATGGGTTGGCTGCTGTCAGCAAGACTGCGGGCAGTTTTTTCAGTCGAGCCGGGTCCGTGCTGCCGCCGCTAGGTTGTAGGGTGACGGGCCGCAGCGGCAGAAGCGTTCGACGCCGGCGGCGGCGATCATCGCGGCGTTGTCGGTGCAGTAGGCGAGTCGTGGAATAATCAGGTCAAGGTTGTCGGCCTGAGCGCGGGCGGTAAGCTGTTCCCGCAGGAAGCGGTTGGCGGCAACGCCGCCGGAGACACCAACGGTAGTGAGCCCGGTTTGTTCGACAGCCTGGGCAATGCGGTGCACAACCAGCCCCAGAGCGGCACGTTGAAACGATGCCGCAACGTCGGCACGGTCGGCAGCCGGGTTGGCGCGCAGATGGTACAGTACGGCCGTTTTCAAACCCGAATAAGAGAAGTCGAGTCCGCCGGCATCGGGCTCGGGAAACGGGATGATTGCGCGGCCGCTTTGGGCCAGCTTTTCCAGCTGCGGTCCGCCGGGGTAGGGCAGGCCGAGCAGTTTGGCGACCTTGTCGAATGCTTCGCCGCAGGCGTCGTCAATCGTGGCGCCGAGCAGCCGGTAACGGCACCAGTCTTCGACCACAAGCAATTCGGTGTGACCACCAGAAACAATGCAGGCGAGAAATGGCGGGGTCAGGCCGGGCCGCTCCAGCCGCAGGGCGAAGATGTGGCCTTCGAGATGGTTGACGCCGATGAAGGGAATGTCAAGGCAGCGGCTGAGGGTTTTGGCAAAGGGCAAACCGACCAGCAGCGCGCCCATCAAGCCGGGAGTGTGGGTGACGGCGATCAGCCTGATGTCAGCAAGGTAGGCGCCGGCACCGGCCAGCGCGGTGCGGACCACCGGGACGATCAGGCGAATGTGGGCGCGAGCGGCAAGTTCAGGGACGACACCGCCATAGACCGAATGGACGTACTGCGACGAGACGATGCTGGCACGAACCGTGGCCGGGTATTCGAGCACGGCGGCGGCGGTTTCATCGCAGGAGGTCTCGATGCCGAGGCAAAGCCCGGTCAACGGATGGTAACCTCAAACAGCGGTGGTTCGCAGCGGACGAGGCGGAAGCCTTCGGGCAGTGATATCTCGGCGGCGAGTTTGTACTGGCCCGGTCCGAGGCCGGAAATCTTGATGCGGGTGCCGATGTCCGAAGTTTTCAGCGAGTCAATCCGCGAGGCGGGGCCGGCAACTGCAATCTGAGCGGTGGCCGGATTCAGGCTGACGCGGTCAACATTGGGGGCAATGACGACAACGGGAACATCGAGGAAGATACGGGCGACTTCCTGTTCGGTCGTTATGGTTACCGTAACCGATTCCGGCCGGGCCATGAAGGCCTCGCCCTCGGGCAGGACAATTCGCAGCCGGCGGGTCCCGGGCTGGGTGATTGTCGAAAGGTCAAGGGTTTCGGTCGTTACCGAAGTGAACAGCCGCAGTTCTCCCGGTGGCCCGAAGAGCTGGACCGGCTCTACCGGTTTGACCGCGATGACCAGTCCGCCGGCCGGTTTGCCGATGGTCGGCACATTGACGGTTACTGTGCGGGAATCGACCGGATTCAGTCGGAATGTTATCTGCGCTGGTTCAATTTCGCGCACGGTGATGCCGGAGGGCAGGCGCAGGTCGGCGGGATTCAGCTTGAACTGGCGGCGGCCGATGTCACCTTCCGGTAGCCGGACGCGCAGCCGCAGCGCCGAGCGGCGAAGCTTGAGCAGGTCGCGGCCCCGGCCTTCAAGCGTTACCCGGGCAAGCTCGGCGTCCAGTTCCGAGACGTAGCCGCCGCTGGCCGGTCGTTCCAGAACTATCGGCACATTGACGTTGACAATGTAGCTGCGGTCGAGGACGCCGAGCAGCCACAGAAAGACTGCCAGCAGCAGTGCCAGTGCCTTGAGGGGCAGGTTGCTGGTGAACAGCGAAACGATGTGCGACACCGCCGGATTCTAGCAAGCGGAGTGAAAAAGTAAACAGCCGGACCGGACAGTGGCGGCCGTTGACTTGACTGTGGTCTCGGCCGATACTGCGCTACCGTCTGTATGAGAATCAGGAGGTAGCAGTCGTGTGGGACAAGATTGTTTTTGACCGGATAGCGGAACGTCTGCGCAATCTGGAACCGGCAATGGTCGAGATGCAGCGTGAACTGGTTGCCCGGCCGGCAATCAGTCCTCGTTCCGGTGGTGAAGGTGAGCGGGCACGGGCGGATTACCTGCGGGCGGTGCTGAGCGACTGGGGCCTGGCGGTTACCGAGTATCGTGCGCCGGACAGCGCAGCACCGTGCGGCTATCGGCCGAGCCTGATTGCCCGACTGGCAGGACGTGACCGCGGCGCGACGCTCTGGTTGATGACTCATCTGGATGTCGTACCGAGCGGGCCGCGTGAGCTGTGGACATCCGACCCGTTTACGGCGGTCGTTCGTGACGGCCGGATATATGGCCGGGGTACCGAGGACAATCAGCAGGAGCTGGTGGCTTCGGCGTTTGCGGTCAAGGCACTGCTGGACCTCGGGCTTGCGCCGGCTACCGACGTGGCGTTGATGATGGTTGCGGACGAGGAAACCGGTTCAGCATTGGGGGCGGAATGGCTGCTGCAGGAGCATGCTCCCTGCCGGGCTGGCGATCTGGTCGTTGTGCCCGATGCCGGCAATGCCGAAGGGACAATGCTGGAGATTGCCGAGAAATCGATCGCCTGGGTGAGATTCACGGTGCTCGGTCGGCAGGCACATGCTTCGGCGCCGCAGCAGGGCAACAACGCCCATCGTGCCGGGGCCCGGCTGCTGGTGCGGCTGGATGAGCAACTGCATCAGCTTTACGGGGCGAAGGACGAGCTTTTTGCCCCGCCGGTTTCAACGATTGAACCGACGAAGAAAGCGGCCAACGTGCCCAACGTCAACACGATTCCGGGAGAAGATCAGTTCTGGTTTGATTGCCGGATGCTGCCGCAGTACCGGCTCGAAGAGCTGCTGGCAGACATGCGGCGGATTGCGGATGAGATTGCCGCCAGCTACGGTGTTGAAGTCCGTATCGATACCGAACAGCTGGCGCCGGCGGCGCCACCGACACCGGCCGATGCACCGGTGGTGCGCCGGCTTGCCGATGCAGTGCGAGCAGTGTACGGTGCCGAGCCGTTCACTCAGGGCATCGGCGGCGGCACGGTGGCGGCTTTTTTCCGGCGCCAGGGCATTCCGGCAGTGGTCTGGGGTTGCAATGACGGGCGGGCTCACCAGCCGGACGAGTATTGCGTAATCGAAAAAATGGTCCGTAATGCACTGGTCTATGCTCATCTCGCCGGGCGGGGAAGAGATGAGTGATGGCAGTTGACTGATTGTCACCGAACGGTACATTTAGCTGATGTTGAATCAGACACTGGAGCTGGTAAGGCAGGTGGTTGACACCAGTCAGGCTGAGGTGGTTGATGCCCGGGCACAGGGTGGCGAGGTAATCATCATTCCGGCTACCGGGGCGATGATGCCCCTGAAGACACTGGAGGTAGTGGCTGACAATCTGGCCGAGTTCATGGAACAGGTAACCGGACGGGGTTATGCCAAGGCGGAGGAAGTGTACGACCTCGGGTACACGGTGCGTGAGCCGGGACACCAGGCCTATGGCCTGAAGGTCCACATGGACGGCAATAACGTCGTCATCTCCCGGGTCTCGATTCTCGAGGACGAAACGGTCTTTCAGCGCTATGTCAACTACCTGAAGACCGGCATTCTGGTCTAGCTGCCCGAACCGGGCTTAGATACAAAGCAGGATCAGCTCGGCGGCAAATGCCGCCACCGCGAGCCACAAAAGCAGCGGAATGAGGTCAATGGCCCCGCCGCCGATTTCTTCTGTCACAACCCAGCCGCGTTGAGCAAGTTCGGCCGGCTCGAATCGCTGCAGGTCGCCTTCAGCCGGGTCGGGATTGACCGCGAGCGGCTGACCGGCAAGGATGTAGATGCCGGGAGTGGTGGTGCGGGCGTACTCAATGACCGGCTGACCGCCGGCGGTGCGGACAATGCCGATGTCGCTGCCACCGGGGGTTTGAACAGTCGTAGCGGCGGGGTCTGCAGTCGCGACGCGGAGAGTTTCGCCGACCAGCCGGTCGCGATTGCTGTTGCCACCGGCAACTGCGGTCAGACAGCGGTGCAGCAGCGGTACGAATACCGCGCGGAGCACAATGTCGCTGTGATTGAGGTCAGCGGCGAATGTCCAGACAATCAGCCGGCCGTCGGCGCCTGCCAGTACCGCCGGAGAGTTGTCGGCGAGCGAAACCAGCGGTCGGGCGGAGCGGGCCAGGACCCGGGCGTAGCGAAAGAACCGAACCGCGGCGAAGTCGGCCGGTCGGAAAATCTCCAGCAGTGCTGCAGTGGTGTCCACTGAGCCGATGGTTTGAAAGCCGGCAGGCTGCGCCGTTCCCGTTACCTCAAACCACGGCATCAGGGTCATTCCCGGTGCAGTCGCTGGTCCCAGCATGAGCAGGATACCGGTGCCGGCCTGCAGGGCCAGCTGAATCCGGTCGAAAGCAGCGGGGCTCAGGCCGCCGGCGTCGGTGACGAGAATGCAGTCATAGCGACGCAGGTCGAAACGGCCGAGCTGCGCCGGCGAAATGGTGCTGATGTCAAACCAGCCGAGCGATTCGGAACCGAGTGCGGCAGTGATGAATCTGCCACTGCCGGAATCGGTCTCGACCAGCAGCAGTCGGCGTTGCGCTGGCAGGTTGATGATTGACCAGCGGTCGTTGTCCAGAGCGAGCGAGTCGGAGCGGAACTGGACGCGGGCAGTGTGGGTGGCTGGACCGGCCAGGTCGAGGCTGAAGTTGCAGACGGTGGTGGCGCGCGGCGGCAGTTCGATTGAGCGTTGCTCGATTCTGCCGTTGACGTCAAGCAGGGCAGTGCCGGTTAACTGGCGGTCGGCGTGGTTGGCAAACTCAGCCTTGATTCTGACCGACCGCCCGGGTGGCGGCAGGCGGATGTCGGGCTGAACCGAGACAACCGTGACATTGGCGGCATCGTCGTCACCGACGTCAATCAACCGGACCGGGCGGTCGGCGGCCGGCCGAAGCGTCCGCAGGGCTTGTTGTTGCAGGTCAGTGATGCAGTAGACAGTGACCCGGTCACCACCGATGCGCCAGGCGCGGGCGATGCTGGAATCAAGAATGACAGCGGCGGTTGAGACAGCGAGCGAGTCGAGCCGACGTGAAGCCGGCGGGCGTTCCGAGAGAGTGGAGTCGGACCACCGGCCGGAGGCAGTGAGCAGGGCAGCGCGTCGGCCGGGTCCGGCCGTTGCCAGCAGATGGCGGGCGATGGTG
Organism: Caldifarciminota bacterium; assembly: GCA_965649225.1. Taxonomy (GTDB): domain Bacteria; phylum Hydrothermota; class Tepidihabitantia; order Tepidihabitantales; family Tepidihabitantaceae; genus CBFGJX01. Next base: position 22,631 of record CBFGJX010000003.1, on the reverse strand, counting down.
ATTGCCCGTTCCCAGCGTGAACCCCAGCCCATTGACCAGGAATCATCAAGTATCACCACGAAATCGCTCTCGGGCAGAAGACCGGCACGACGATGAAGGAAGGGCCGTGCCGGTATCAGGACCAGCGCCAGCAGGGCCAGAGTGCGCAGTATCAAGAGCAGCAGTTCCTTGAGCCGGATGAAGGAGAAGCGTTCCCGCCGGACTGCTTCCAGCAGCCGCAGTGAGGGAAATTCACGGCGCTGCAGCCGGACGCGGCTGAAAATGTGGATCAACAGCGGTATTGAGGTCAGCAGCAGGAGAGGAAGAAAGGCCGGTGCCGCGAAACTCATCGGGCAAGTTGACGACGACGTTGCAGATAGCGCAACAGGGCGCGGTCAAATGACGTGTCGGTTGTCACCCGGCAGTAATCAACGCGCGCCTCGGCACAGCCGCGTTCAAATGCACCACAGCGCCGTCGCCAGCTCCGGCGATAGTCGGGGCCGATAACGCGCGGGTCAACAGTCAACTCCGCACCGGTTTCGGTATCGCGCAGGACCAGGGGAGACCGAAACTCCAGTCCGGCCTCGATCGGGTCGACGACATGAAAAAGGATTACCTCGTGACGACGGTAACGGAAGTGTTTGAGCGCATGAATGACTTTCGCTTCGTCATCCCATAGGTCGGTAATAATGATCACCAGACTGCGACGCCGGATTCGCGCCGCCAGGTTGTCAAGGGTTGCGGCGATATTCGTGTCACCGCCGGGGCGGATTCGGGCCAGCTCGATGAGGATGGCGTGGAGGTGAGCGGGAGTCGAGCGCGGGGGGATGTAACGGATTATCCGGTCGGCGAAAGTGACCAGGCCGCAGGAGTCCTTCTGATGCACCAGCAGCCAGGCCAGACTGGCGGCGAGACAGCCGGAGTATTCCAGTTTGCCCATCCGGTTTGCCGGTTTGTCGGGCCAGTTCATCGAGTTCGAGATATCACAGACAAGCCACGCCCGCAGGTTGGTTTCCTCTTCGTACTCGCGGATGTAGAAGCGGTCGGTGCGAGCGTAGACACGCCAGTCGACCCGTTTGAGCTCGTCGCCCGGCAGGTACTGGCGGTGTTCGGTGAACTCAACCGAAAAGCCCTTGTGCGGTGAACGATGCAGCCCGGCGAGAAAGCCTTCGACCACCAGTCGGGCGCGCAGATCAAGTCCGCGCAGACGGGCAATCGCCTCGGGTCGGAGCAAACCGCCGGCAGTGGGCATCCAACGAGTCTAGCCGGCAGGTCGGTCGGCTGTCAAATCGTTTGCTGCTCAGCTTGACCGCAACGGTGCACTGTTCTAGATTGAGGCGATGGCGCTGGTGCGGCTCACGGTGACCGGTTTTCGCAATCTCGCGCCGGTCACGGTCCGGTTTGCCGAGGACGCCAACTACATCTATGGTCCGAACGGTGCTGGTAAGACCAGTCTGCTCGAGGCGATTCACTGGCTGGCAATCGGTCGCTCTTTCCGACGCTGTACCGATACCGACCTGCTGGGATTCGGCGCCGAGCTGGTTGCCGTTTCGGGATGGGACGACCAGGGCCGGCAGGGTGAAGTGCGGTTTGACGGACGCGAGAAATGCGTGCTGCTGGATGGCGGACGGCTGGACCGGCTGTCTGACTTTCTCGGCTGGCTGCCGGTCGTGGTATTGCTGCTGGATGATATTGAACTGGTACGCGGCGGACCGGGTGTGCGCCGGGCGTTTCTGGACATGACGGTTGCCAAGGTTCGGCGCGACTACATCGGACGGCTGAATGACTACCGCCGGGTACTGCTGCAGCGCAATCGACTCCTGGAACAGGATGCTGCCGAAGAACTCCATCTGACCTGGGAGGCGGAACTTGCCCGCACCGGCGCGGCGGTGTATGAACTGCGTATGGCCGTGGTTCGGGAGCTGCTGCCGTGGGCGGCGGCAAGAATGGAGCAATTCGGCCTGAGGGGTGTCGAGCTGCAGTATCTGGCGAGTGTCCCGGCGGGTCCTGATCTGTCGGCACGGATGGCGGAGCGGCTGGCCGCGACACGACTCCGGTCGCGCGAGCTGGGCCAGACGGTCGTCGGTCCGCACCGCGACGATGTGACAATCAAGGTTGGCGGTCGCGATTTGCGTCGGTTTGGTTCGGTCGGCGAGCAGCGTCTTGCCGGAGTGGCGCTGCGATTGGCCGAGGGTGAGTTACTGGCCCGGAAGCGTCGCGAGCGCCCGGTTTTTCTGCTGGATGAGATTGCGTCGGAACTGGATGAACAGCGCTGTCGACTGGTGCTCGATGCGGTTTCGTGCCAGGGGCAGGTAATCTACGCCGCAGCACGGCGTCTGCCGGCAGAACTGACGGCAGGGAGAAAGGAGTTTGCGATTGCGCAAGGCCGGATCGAGGAAGTTTCGGCCGATCGGTGCACTGCTGCCGGCAGTGCTGAAGTCGCTGCATCTTGACCGGATGCTGGCCGAGCAGCCGGCAGTCGAGCTGTGGCCGCAGGCGGCGGGTGAAGCGATCGCCCAGCATGCCCGGGCGCTGACGATCGACAATGGTGTACTGACGGTTGCGGTTGACGGCGCCGGCTGGTTGACGCAGCTGGTCTATCTCCGGCCGGAACTGGTCCGGCGGTTGAATGCACTCGCCGGTCGGCAACTGGTGAGTGATATTCGGTTCCGGCTGGATGCCAGAGCCGGTCGGGAACGGTCTTGATTTTGTCCGGGCTGCGCTTATCATAAACTTTCATGGCTGAATCATACAGTGCTGCACAAATTCATGTTCTGAAGGGGCTGGAGGCAGTCCGACATCGGCCGGCAATGTATATCGGCGATGTCGGTGTACGCGGCCTGCATCATCTTGTCTACGAGGTTGTGGACAATGCGGTTGACGAGGCGCTGGCAGGTTACTGCGACCGGGTCGAGGTGGTCATCCTCTCCGATGACGAAGTGTCGGTTACCGACAATGGCCGTGGTATCCCGGTTGACATTCACCCGCTGGAGAAGAAGCCTGCACTGGAAGTCGTGCTGACCGTTTTGCATTCGGGCGCCAAGTTCGAGCACAAAGTCTATCAGATCTCCGGCGGTCTGCACGGTGTCGGCGTGTCGGTTGTCAATGCGCTTTCCGAGTATCTGATCGCCGAGGTCTGCCGCGACGGCAAGCGCTACCGGATGGAGTTCGAACGCGGCGAGGTAAAGCGGCCGATGGAGGTTGTCGGCAAGGCCCGTGGTACCGGCACTACCATAACCTTCCGGCCTGATGCCCGGATTTTCAAGAAGGTCGAGTTCAAGCACGATATCATTCAGTCCCGGATGCGGGAACTTGCCTATCTCAACAAGAACCTGAGAATCGTTCTTGAGGACCGGCGAACCGGGCAGAAGGACGAGTTCTGCTTCGCCAACGGTCTGGCTGATTTTGTCCGCTATCTGGATACCGGTCGAACGCCGCTGCACAAACCGGTATTGATTGAGGACAGCCGCAACGGCATGGAAGTGGGTGTGGCGTTCGAGTACACCGACGGCTATGTCGAGAGCATTTTCTCTTTTGCCAATACGATCAACACCCATGAGGGCGGCACTCACCTTTCCGGTTTCAAGTCGGCACTGACCCGAACCATCAACGATTACGCGCGCAAGAACGGCCGGTTGAAGGACGAAATCGAGCTGACCGGTGAGGATACCCGTGAGGGGTTGACCGCAGTGGTGTCGGTCAAGATCAGCGATCCGCAGTTCGAGGGCCAGACCAAGACCAAGCTGGGCAACAGCGAAGCGAAGAGTGTGGTCGAGACGGTGCTCAACGAGAAGCTGGCGGCGTTCTTCGAGGAGAATCCACGCATTGCCAACCGGATTCTGGACAAGGTTGTCGCCGCTGCCCGGGCGCGGATGGCGGCGCGCAAGGCCCGCGAGCTGGCCCGGCGCCGGTCACTGCTGGATTCCGACACGCTGCCGGGCAAGCTGGCCGATTGTGCCTCCGAGGACCCGAGCGAAAGCGAATTGTATATTGTCGAGGGCGATTCGGCCGGCGGTTCGGCGAAGCAGGGACGTGACCGACGCTTTCAGGCGGTTCTGCCGTTGCGGGGCAAGATTCTCAATGTTGAGAAGTCTGGTTTGAACCGGGTGCTTTCCAACGCCGAGATCAGGACGATCATTTCAGCGATTGGCGCCGGTATTGGCGCCGAGGATTTTGATGCCCAGAAGGCGCGTTACCACAAGGTCATTATCATGACTGATGCCGATGTCGACGGTTCGCACATTCGAACGCTGCTGCTGACATTTTTCTATCGTTTCATGCAGCCGCTGATTGAGGCCGGTCATGTCTATATCGCTCAGCCGCCGCTTTTCCGGCTGCGGCACGGCAAGACCGAACGCTATCTCTACAGCGAAGATGACCTGGCCGCGGAACTGGCGAAGCTGAACGGGGCAAACGTTGATGTCCAACGCTACAAGGGTCTTGGCGAAATGAACCCGGAACAGCTCTGGGCGACGACAATGGACCCGGACCGGCGGACGCTCAAACTGGTGACGCTTGAGGATGCGACTGAGGCCGATCAGGTGTTTCGGCTGCTGATGGGGGATGATGTCGAGCCGCGCCGGGAGTTCATTGAGAAGCACGCCCATCAAGTCGAGAATCTTGATGTTTAGTCGGCAGATGCCGACAGAAAGTGAGATTCACTGATGGCTGACAAGGCGCTGTTGAAAGAGCTGACAGAAGCATTTGGCCCGTCCGGGTATGAATCCGAACCGGCTGCAATCGTTGCCCGTGAACTGGCCAAGGTCTGTAAGGTTACACGCGATGGTCTGGGCAGTGTCATCGGCCGGCTGGAAGGCAGCGGGAAGTCCGGCCCGACGATCATGGTCAGTGCTCATCTCGACGAGATTGGTTTCATGGTCAAGAAGGTCACCCCGGACGGCTACGTTCGCTTCCTGCCACTGGGCGGCTGGCCCGCACGGGTGCTGCTCGGACAGCGGGTTACGGTTCGAACCCGCAAGGGTGATTTCCCCGGGGTGATCGGTTCAAAGCCGCCGCACGAGATGACCGAGGAGGAGCGGAAGAAACTGCCCGAGATCGACAAGATGTTCATCGATTTCGGGGCTTGCGAGGGATTCAATCTGGAAAAGAAGCTTGGACTGCGGCCGGGGGACCCGATCGTACCCTTCTCGCAGTTTACCGAGATGCCGGGTGGATTGATGATGGCCAAGGCCTGGGATGACCGCGGCGGCTGCGGCATCTTGATTGAGGTTGCCCGGGCAGTTGCCGCCATCAAGCACAACAACACGGTCTGTTTTGTCGGGACGGTACAGGAAGAGGTGGGCCTGCGCGGTGCCCGTACTGCGGCCGAACTGGTCCGGCCGGACGTTGCCTTCGCAGTTGATGTTTCACTGTGCACCGAGAGCGCCGATACGCCGCGCAAGGGGCTGGCCGAGCGACTGAAGAACGGGGCAGCGGTACTGGTTCACGACAGCACGATGATTCCCAATGTCCGGTTGCGTGACTTTGTCATCGACACTGCTGAGCGGCGGCGAATCCGGCATCATCTGACCACAGTCCGGGGCGGGTACGATACCGGCGCGGTGCACATGCAGCACGGTGGTGTGCCGTCGCAGGTCATCGGCTGGCCGGCGCGCTACATTCATGCCCACTCCGGTATCATCGCCGAGCAGGACTACGATGCGGCCGTAAAACTGCTGACCGCTGTCATCGAGAGGCTCGATGCAGCGGTCAGCCGCAGTCTCCGGGCGTTCTAGTTAGTTCGTTCCGTAGCCACCGCCCGAACCGAAGTTCGACAGGATTGCCATGTAGGGCATCAGGATGGCGATGATTAGAAACACGGCACCGATGCCCATGATCCCGATCATTATCGGTTCGATCATCCCGGTCAGGTTCTTGACCGCATACTCGACTTCGCTGTCGTAATAGTCAGAGACCTGACGCAACATGTCGTCGAGTGCACCCGATTCCTCACCGGTAGCGACCATCTGCACCACCATCGGCGGGAACACGCCGATTTCGCGCATCGGCGCGGCCAGGCCGCGACCGCGTCGCACCGACTCGGCGAGCCGGTCGATGGCACCGGCCATGTAGACGTTGCCGACAGTCTTGGAGACCAGGCCGAGGCTGCGCAGAATCGGCAGACCGGTCCGGTCAAGGGTTTCGAACATCCGGGCGAACCGGGACAGCGCCATCTTGTAGATTATCGGGCCGAAGATCGGTAGGCGGAACTTCAATCGGTCCCACCACAACCGGCCCGGACCGGTGCGGATGAACATGTAGAACAGCACACCGACGCCGGCGGCCAGCAGCACCAGCACGTACCAGTAGTTGGCCATGAAGTCAGTGAATCGCATCAGGATCAGCGTTGGCAGGGGCATCTTGCCGCCGACAGTCGTGAGCAGGGTCATGAACTTGGGCAGTACGAATGCCGACAGCACGACGATGGCGACAACGAAAGCTCCCATCAGCATCATCGGGTAGCGCATGGCGGAGCCGACGTCGCTTTTCAGCTTACGTTCGTGTTCAAGCAGCAGTACCAGCCGGTCGAGGATTTCGTCGAGAACACCACCGGTTTCGCCGGCCCAGATCGAGTTCACATAGAGATCGCCGAACACGCGTGGATACTTGGCCATTGCGGCCGAGAGTGCCGCGCCACCCATCAGGTCCTTGCGGATGGCATCAAGGGCCTTGGCCAGCGGTTTGGAGCGGGTCTGGCCTTGAAGGGCGCCGATTGCCGATAGCAGCGGCAGACCGGCACGGTGCAGAGTGACGAACTGACGGGTGAAGTTGATCAGGTCAACCGGTTTGACCCGTTCGAAAAACCGGCCGATGTCGAAGCCGCCACCGCCCGGACCGGCGGCCTTGATTTCACGGATGGTTATCGGGACGTAGCCGTAGTTGTCCAGTTTTTCGATTACGGAACTGACATCGGTGCCTTCGAGCGTGCCGGAGATTACCTGGCCTTCCTTGTCGCGTACCTTGTAGCTGAACAAAGGCATCTCTTTGGCTCCTGTTTAGTCGACTTTTTCGGCCTCGTCCATCACTTCTTCGATAGTGGTGATACCGGCCTTGACCTTTTCCATCCCGTCTTCCCACAGCGTCCGCATGCCGTATTCGCGGGCAAGGGCACGGATGGCGCTGGTAGGCGGCCGGGTGACGACCAGTTCGCGGATGCGGTCGTTCATTTTCAGGATTTCGAAGATTCCGATTCGGCCGGTGTAGCCGGTGTTACGGCAGCGTTCGCAACCGCGGCCGCGGTAGAACTTGGTGCCCGGCTCCATTTCCAGCTCTTCGAGCAGTTTGGCCGGCGGGTCGTAGGGTTCCTTGCACTTGGGACAGATCTTGCGCACCAGTCGCTGGGCACAGGTTCCTTCGGTTGCCGAGGCAACCAGGAACGGCTCAATGCCCATGTCGATGAGACGGGTAATCGTGCCCGGCGCGTCCGAGGTGTGAATGGTCGAGAACACGAGCTGGCCGGTCAGGGCGGCGCGGATGGCGACGCCGGCAGTTTCGGCGTCACGGATTTCACCGATCATGATGACATCCGGGTCCTGACGCAGGATGTGTTTCAGTCCGAGCAGGTAGGTGTAGCCGGCCTTTTCGTTGACCTGGGACTGGCAGATCTGGTCCATGTCATACTCGACCGGGTCTTCGATGGTGATGATGTTCTTGTCGCCGGAGCGAATTTCACCCAGAATAGCGTAGACGGTTGTTGATTTGCCTGACCCGGTCGGCCCGTTGACGAGCACGACGCCGTGGGGTTTGGCGATCATTTCGCGCATCAGTCGGGCAGAGTCACCCATCAGCCCCAGTTCATCGAGCGAGAGCAGGCGCATCCGGTCGAGAATACGCATCACCACCGTTTCGCCGTAGGTGGTGGGGAAGGTCGAGACACGGAAGTCGATTTCACGGCCATCGACGATGGCGCCGTAACGGCCGTCCTGCGGAATGCGCTTCTCGGCGATGTTCATCTTGGACATGATCTTGATACGCGATACCACCGCGAGCTGCAGCGCTTTCTTGGGCGAGACGATCGGATGCAGGATACCGTCGATACGGAACCGTACCTGCAGGCCTTCCCGGGTCGGCTCGATGTGGATGTCGGAGGCGCGTTCGCGCACTGCCCGCATGATCATCTGATTGACCCAGCGCACGACCGGGGCTTCAGAGGCGAGTTCCTCCAGCTTGCGCGGCTCGGAGCTCTGTTCGGCTTCGACCGCCGATTCCTCCTCGGGCAGGTCGTCGAGCGAGGCGAGTTCGGGTTCGTCGGGCAGGTCTGGTTGCTCGGATGATGTGTAGTACTGATTCAAAGCGCCGAAGAGGTCGATTTCGCGGCAGACCATCGGTTCGACCTCCATGCCGGTCATGCGGCGGACTTCGTCGACAGTGAATATGTCCTGCGGGTCGACGAAGGCTACGGCGAGGGTGTTGCCGGAGCGGAACAATGGTATCAGCTTGTACTGGCGCATGAACTGCTCCGGAAACATCTGCAGGACTTCCGAGTCAACCCGGAAATTCGTCAGGTCAACGTACGGCACACCGTACCGCGCTTCAAGTGCAGCCGGGGTATCACTGCCGTCGGGTTGCTGTTGTTGTTCCTCAGGCATGGCTATTCCTCCTGGAGGTCGGTCGAATGGCCGATGAACGGACTTTTCTCATCAGAAGGATTATAATACACTGCTGGCGGCGGTGTCAATCAGAATGGCGGAGGACCGCTGAGCGGCAGTTCAGAACGGAGGGGCGGAACCGGTACACGGTTGTTGCCAGTGCTGGCGCAGTTTGGGCGTGAGCCGTCCGGGATTCCAGCGTTTTGTCGTATCCAGCCGAACCGTGATGCGACCGGCGCCCGGCAGGCCGAGCAAGGCTGTCAGCACGTCGGACGCCAGTCGACGACTGTGTGGACAGCGGGGGCTGGTGGTCAGCAGTGTCACGGTGATAGCGTGGTTTCTGACTGTAAGCGATTCAATCAGGCCGAGGTCAACGATGCCGACGGCGATTTCGGGGTCGGACACTGTTGCGAGAGCAGTGGTGACACGGGCCGAGTCGAGTGGCAGCGAATCCGCCGGGATTCTGCCACTGTCGGCGAGAACGACTGCAGTCGCCGGCCGAGCCTGTCGAGCAGGCGTAAGCCGCCGTGGCAGCAATGCGACAAGCAGGCCCGACACCGTCAGTATCAGTATCGGCAGGATGCGGCTGAGGGGCAGTCGGCGCAGGCGGTGCATCAGAACATTTTAAGCCGGCATTCCATCGCGGCAAGACGGCGTGGTGTTACCATTTGTGGAAGATGAAATAGACCGCCACGGCAATCAGACCAAACCCAACAACATAGTTCCAGCGCAGTGGTTCCTTGAGATAGAGCACCGAAAAGACCGCAAAAACGATCAGGGTTATGACTTCCTGAATGGTCTTGAGCTGGGCGCCGGTGAACTGGCCGTAGCCAAGCCGGTTGGCCGGAACCTGAAAGCAGTATTCAACAAAGGCAATGCCCCAGCTGGCCAGTATCGCCAGCAGCAGTGGCTTTTCGCGATACTTGAGATGGCCATACCAGGCGAAGGTCATGAAGATGTTGGAGACAAGAAGCAGGCCGATTGTTTTCATCGGCGGGCAGTATCGCGGCACGATTCGCCGCTGTCAAACCTTGTTGAGTTTGCAGTGGTAGATTGCGTTGCCGCTTCCGGCCAGGGGAACGAGTCACGCTCGGCCGGCGCCGGCCTCAGGGCCTGAACTGGAGCGCGGGGCTGGTTTCAAGCGTGGTTCGACTGGGGCCGGGTGTGACGGTGGAGAACCGCTGGGGCGATTTCACCCTGCGCGGACAGGGTTCGGTCACCTGGCGCGCCGTGGGCCGACACTACGGTCAAAGGGCAAGTCATCTCGCTGGGAATCGGGGTGGAGCCGAGCATCAACCTTAACCGCAGGGCGACGGCCGAGACGACACAGGCGAGACCGAGATAGGATCCCGGAGTAAGTCAAAAGCCAAATCTCAAAGACCAAAAACCAAAGGTTTTCAATACCGTCGCTGTGCCGTGTCGGGTTGACCGGGGCGGGGCGTGGGGTACAATCTTGCGGCCGGCAACGGTCTTGCAGGCAAGGTTGACACAGGGCAGATTGAACGTCGTCAGGAGGTCCACAGTGACGCGCTTTGTCCGCGTGCTTTTTGTTTTGTCGGCGCTGGCGATTGCCGCGACCGGCACGGTAAGCCAGGTGTTTGAGTTTGCGCCCGGCGATTTCGTGTTTGACCGGGAAAACGGTTTCGATGTCGTTGCCCTGCCCGGGCAGTACTGGACAACCGAGCCGGGCAAGCCGTCGCTGCCGCTGGCAACGTACAACATTCTCATTCCGCCTGACGCCGAGGTCGTGGACGTGGCGGTATCGAGCCGCACCAGCGTCGTGCTGCCCGGCGAGTATCTGATTCATCCGGCCCAGCGAGCACAGGCCCTGTCCCAGCCGCAACTTGCTTTCGTCGAGCCGGACCCGGCAGTTTACGGCGCGGACAAGTCTTACCCGGCCGAGCCGGTGAGGTTGACGCGCTCGGGCTCGATGAGCGGGTATCGCATCGCCGGGGTGCAGGTTGCGCCGCTCTCCTACAACCCGGCGCGCCGGCAGCTTGAGCTTGCGACGCGGATTGAGGTCACGGTGACTTTCGAGCGCGGCCGGCACCCGGTGGTTGCCCTTGATGAGTCGCAGGTCGAGCTCTTCGCGGGTGCGGCCGCGCGCATCGTGGCCAACCCGGAAGCGGTCAGGACCTGGCGGCCCCAGTCCCGCGTCACCGACCACTGGCTGTGCGATATGATGGTCATCACGACCAATGCGCTGGCGGCAAGCTTCCAGCCTTATGTCAACTGGAAGACGCGCGCCGGCATCAAGACCGTGGTGGTCAAGACCGAGTCCATCTACTCGACCTATCCCGGCCGTGACAATCAGGAGCGCATCCGCAACTGCATCATCGACTACTGGCAGAACCACGGGCTGAAGTGGGTGCTGGTGGGCGGTGATGCCGAGGTGGTGCCCGTTCGGCTGGCGCGACTCACCGTCGAAGGCACGACCGAGCAGATTGCCACCGACTTCTACTACGCGGACCTGCAGTATTCGTGGGATTCGGACCGCAACAACTATTTCGGGGAGATGACCGATTCGGTGGACCTGTTCCACGATGTCTTCATCGGCCGGACTCCGGCCGACAACTCGTCGGACGTGGACCTGTTTTTCCGCAAGTGCACGACATTTGCGCGCAATCCTGACCCGTCCTACATCAAGAAGGCGGTGATGGGTTCGACGATGCTCTTCTCGCCGTTCCACGGCCGGGTAATCAACCGGATGATAAACGAGCTGTTCGCTCCGGACTGGCAGTTCACCCACCTTGAGGACCCGGGGTCGGGCGTGTACGCGGCTCAGATCAGCGCCGGTAACAATATCTCGCACGTGGCCGCACATGGCAATCAGACAAGCTTCTCGGTGATGAGCGCGTCCGAGGCACCGGGGCTCTCGAACGGGCTGCGCAAGCTGGCGTTCATCAATTCCATCGCCTGCCAGTCGGGCTGGTTCGACGGATACGAGTGCCTGGCCGAGGCGCTGGTCAAGGCGCCGAACGGCGGCGCGGTCGCGGTCTGCCTGAACTCGCGCTACGGCTACGGTTACCCGCCCGGGTTCGGGCCGTCCGAGATGCTTGACCTGCAGTACTACCGCCACTTCGTGAATCGCGACGCGTTCCAGTTCGGGACTCTCAACGCGATGTCCAAGGACTACTTCCAGAGTCTGACGATGGGTCAGGAGGTGTGGCGCTGGTGCGTGTACGAGCTCAACCTGTTCGGCGACCCGTCGCTGGGGATGTGGTCCGAGCCGCCGACCGCGCTGGCGGTGACCGCGCCTTCGACTATCGCGACCGGACCACAGGTGGTGCGCGTGACCGTCCAGAGCGGCGGTAACCCGGTCAGAAGTGCGCTTGTCTGCATTGCCAAGGGCACGGAGACTTATGCCCGGGGCTGGACCAATTCCGCGGGCTGGGTTGACCTCTTCGTGAACCCGGCCAGCCCGGGCAGCGCTACTCTGTCGGTCACCGCGCAGGACAGGCTGCCGTACGACGCGACAATTACAGTGAGCGGCGCGTCGGCCAATCCGGCGCTGGTGTTCGCGGGCGTGCGTGTGGACGACACCGACGGCAACGGCCGGCTCGACCCGGGCGAGAGCGCTGATCTGTATGTCAGGCTCGCCAACCTCGGGGCCGCGGCCGCGTCCGGGGTGAACGCGACGCTGCGCACGATGTCGAGCTACATCACGCGGCTGGATTCGACCGCCAGCTTCGGCACCATCGCGCCGGGCGACACGGTCGAGGGTGACCGGCTGCGTGTGAGCGCGTCAGGCGCGACCCCGAACGGCACGCTGGCGGAGTTCGTGCTGAGCACCGTGACCGGTCAGGGGACCTGGTCGCCGTACTTCGAACTGCAGGTGGGGGCGACCCCGGTGCCGCGCAAGCTCTGGGCCGACCACGACACCGGCAACATCATCCTCTCGATGACCTCGCTGGGTTCGATTGGCACGCTCGGACCATATCGCGAGGGCTCGGGGCTGAAGTATCCCCGCGACGCCGGCTACGGCTCGCTTTACTTCACATCGCTGGCGTGCGGCAATTCACCCGCGTACGTGGTTGACCGCTGGTACGGCCAGCCGACCTCGACCTACAACACCGACTGGCGCGCGGTGGACACGCTGCACGCAGTACTGCCGCCAATCGGCGCACACGAGGAGTACGCTGCGGTGATTGACGACGGCGCGCATCCGAGTCCCAGGGGCCTGCGCGTGCGCCAGTGGTCCGGGGCGCTGTCCTCGCCCGGGTACCGCGATTTCGTCATCATCGAGTACACGCTGGAGAACACCGGCTCAAGCGCCATCAACGGGCTGTACTGCGGGATTCTCTCCGACTTCGATGTCAACAACACGACGTCAAACAATGTCTACTCCGATGCCGGGCGCCGGCTGGTGTACATGACCCAGTCGTCCAGCTATGCCAACTCGGCCGGGATCAAGGTGCTGTCGCCGGCTGCGGCCGCCAACCTGTCGGCCATCGACCACGCCATCTATGTGACTCCGGGCAGTATGATGACCGAGGCGGTCAAGGACAGCTTCCTGCGCGGCGCTATCCGCCTGCCCAATTCCAATCGCGCGGCCAACTGGTCGTGTGTGGCTTCGGCCGGGCCGTTCAACCTCGCGCCGGGTGCGCGGCAGAAGGTCGCGTTTGCGCTGGTCGGAGCCAACAGCGCGGCCGAGATGAACGAACACGCCGACTCGGCCCAGTCATGGTACGACCGCCAGATGCCGGGCGGAATCTCGTTCCTGCGCGCGGTTGTCGATGACCCGCCGCCGGGTGGCAACGGCGACGGCATCATCAATCCGGGTGAGAGCTTCAACCTGCCGGTGTGGATTGCCAACCGGTCCGAGCGGACGATGAACGGTGTTTGGGGAACGCTGCGCAAGACTTCAACCGACACGCTGGTGACCGTGACCGATTCGGTGCGCTACTTCGGCGCGGTCAGGGCCGGGGACTCGGCCTGGACCGGGACCAACGGCTTCAAGCTGCGCGTGGCCGCGGCCTGCACCAACCGCTACACCCTGCCGCTGGTCCTGGTCTGTCGCGACACGCTCGATTCGACTTACAGCTCGATGCCGACACTGGTCGTTGGTGCGCCGCAGCTCGTCGCGGCCGGGACGCAGTGCTGGGACCCGCGGCCGGGCGGCAACAACAACGGCCGGCTTGACCCGGGCGAGACTGCCGAGCTCGCACTTGGGCTTGCCAACATCGGGCTGGGTAACTGCCAGAATGTCTCGGCGCGTCTGCGTTCGGGCGACGCGCGCCTTGTCGTTAGTGACTCGGTCGGCACCTACGGCGCGGTGCCGGCCGGGCAGACCGTGTTCAATTCTTCGGACCGCTTCGGCGTGAGTGCGAGCGGCGCGATACCGCCCGAAACCCAGCTTCCCTGCACGCTGCGTATTTCCGGCGACGGCTACTCGGCGACGCGGGTCGTGACCATCGCGGTTGGCGCGCTCACCGCGGCCGACCCGATTCCGGACGGCCCGCGCCAGCCGGCGCTCTACTTCGCTTATGACGACGTGGATACGTTCTACACCGCCTGTCCCGAATTCGAGTGGGTCGAGATCAACGGCGTCGGCACACGACTGACGCTTTCTGACGACCAGACCGTGGTCATCACCCTGCCGACATCGTTCGGTCCGTTCCGCTGGTACGGCCAGAACTACACGCAGCTGTCCATCTGCGGCAACGGCTGGGTGGGTCTGGGCTCGACCACTTCGTCGGCCTACTCCAACACCGAACTGCCGGCCACGAGCCTGCCGCCGGCGGTTTTCCTCAACTGGGATGACCTGTACCCGCCGACCGGTGGTGGTGTCTGGTACTGGCACGATGCGGCCAACCGCCGGTTCATCGTCGAGTGGGACTCGGTTGCGTACTACTCGAATCGGACGACGTTTGAAAAGAATCAGGTTATTTTCTATGACACGAGTCAGGCCGCGCCCGACGGCAACTGCCGGGTCAAAGTGCAGTATCTATCCAACAACGGGATGAGTTCATCGACCGTCGGCAGCCAGGACCCGAGCCGTACCGTGGCGATACAGGCGTTGTTCAACGGCAACTACCACCGTGCGGCGGCGCCGGTCACCGCCGGTCGGGCTATTTTGTACTCGACCGACCCGGTGCAGACCGGCGTGACCGACCGGCCCGATGCGGCCCGGGTTGTCCTGCGTCTTGGTGTGAGTCCCAACCCGCTGCGCGGTCGCGCGACTGTGAGTCTGGGCGTGGCGCTGGCCGGCAGGGTGAGCGTGGCGCTGTACGACCGTTCGGGCCGGCGGGTGCGGACGCTTGCCGACCGCGAGATGGCGCCGGGCCGGTACGAGTTGAACTGGGACGGTCGTGATGAAGTCGGGCAGAAGGTTGCGCAGGGCGTGTACTTTCTGCGGGTCCAGACCACAGTCGAGCGGCAGGTGATAAAGACTGTCGTACTGGAATAGAGCGAAACTCACAAAGGCGGGACACGGCCGGCCGTGTCCCGCCTTTTTCTGCGCCGAGCGCTTCGAGAACAGCAGCGGGGCAACTGTCAGTCGGGATGACCGGCATGTCATTGACCGGTCGAGACTTGTGACCGGAAGTCCGGAGTCCGGCAGCACAGAACAAGGCCGCGGGTGGGGCTGTCCGGTATCCGACCCCCGCGCGTGACGTTGTTTGGTCAACTGATTGCAGGGCAGTCGGTTAGCAATCAGTCCGCAACCGGATGGCGATCAGAGAACGGCTGCCGGTAGTCCGCGGCCGTTTTCTAGTTCATGCAGATGCTGTTGGCTGATTTACATTCGTCACATTCGAGTTCAAATGTGACGTGATTGATGGTAAAGCGGTCGTGCAGGGCACATTCCAGCCGGGAAAGAAGAGGGTGAAAAGAGCTGACCGCGCCATCGTCAACGACAAGATGGGCCATCAGGGCGCGCTCGCCTTCGCCTAGGGTCCAGATGTGCAGGTCGTGAATGCCGCGGATGCCGGGCGCGAAATCGGTGATGAACTGGCGCACGGCATCGAAGTCGAGGTCATGCGGCGTCGAGTCAATGAGAATGCTGGCCGATTCGCGAAACACCGACCACGCGCCCCAGATGACCAGCAGGCCGACTGCGATTGAGAGAATCGGGTCGATTACATACCAGCCGGTGAGCCGGATGAGGACGCCGCCGACCAGCACTGCAATCCAGCCGAAGAAGTCTTCGAGCAGGTGCCACATCGCGGCGCGGATGTTGAGGCTTGAGCGGTCGCGGCGCAACAGCAGCACCGCGGCACCGTTGACGACCAGCCCGGCGATGGCCATTACGATTAAGGTCGGACTGTGGACCGGCTCGGGGTTGAATATGCGCAGTACTGCGGCGCGAAAGATGAACAGGGTGAGTCCGAACAATGCGAGCGCGTTGATGAAGGCGGTGAGGATGCGGACCTTGCGGTAGCCGAAGGTGCGGCGGGGGTTGGGTGAGCGCTGGGAAAGCTTGAGCCCGAACCAGGACAGCCCGAGCGCAACCGCGTCGGAAAAGTCGTGGAGCGAATCGGCGACCAGTGCCAGCGAGTTGGCGAGCAGGCCGAACACCAGTTCGGCCGCCGCGAAGACGAGGTTGAGCGCGATTGACAGCACGAGGCTGCGGCCCTGGCGGGCGAGGTCGCTGTGGTGGTGATGGCCGGACATCTTTTCGCCGTAATGCTAAGCCGATGCCGGACCGGGAGCAAGTCCGGCGCCAGCGGCGTGAGCTTGACTTGGTTAGGATGTCTTTTAGTTTCTCTCTCGTGTTCAGTGTGGAAAACAGGAGGCTGCATGTTTGACCAGTTACTGAAAATGCTCGGGCTGGTGCAGGCTGATTACGCCGACCTGCGCTATGAACGGATGCGCGAGACCAAGGTCACGTTCAGCGGCCGCGAGCTTGTCGGGTTGTCGGCCAGTTCCACCGACGGCTATGTGCTGAGGGTGCTGCAGAACGGCGGCTGGTCGGCAATTGCGTTTACTGCGCCGGCCGACGCCGAACGTGCGGCGCGATCAGCGGTGGAGAATGCCCGGCTGCTGGCGGCAAGCGGTGCGCGGCCGGTGAAACTGGCCGCCGTGCCGGTGGTGCAGGATGAGTTTCTGCCGCCACTGACTGAAGACCCGCAGGCGGTTCCGGCCGAGGCCAAGCTCGAGCTGGCGCGCCACTACAACGCGATTGCCCTTGACCACCCGAAGGTGGCGACGACCGAGACCGGCTACTACGACATCTGTCGGGACAAATACTTCGTATCGACCGAAGGAACCCGGCTGCATGAAAAACTCGTGACGGTACGGCTGGCCGGGTTGATTGTTGCAAAGGAAGGCAGTCTGACTCAGCGGGTTCGGTTTGGTTTTGGCGGTTCGGACGGCCTGGGGCGACTGCACGGCCGTGAGGCTGAGCTGGCCGAGCGGGTAAAAATCTGTGTTGACCTGCTGAAAGCCGAGCCGGTGCGGGCCGGGCAGTGGCGGGTGGTGCTTGACCAGTCGCTGGCCGGCGTCTTCACCCACGAGGCTTTCGGTCACTTTTCCGAGGCGGACCTGATTGAAGACTCGCCGACGATGCGGGCAAAGATGCAGATCGGCGCAAAACTGGGCAGTGAGGTGGTTTCAATCACCGACGACCCGACCCGTCCGAATCAGCTTGGGTTTTACAAGTACGACGATGAGGGTGTCGCGGCGCGGCCGGTGCGGCTGATGACCGGTGGCGTGCTCACCGGACGGCTCCATTCGCGTCGAACCGCGGCCGAAATGGGCGAGCCGGTTACCGGCCACTGCGTTGCCGAAGACCACCGTTACGCGCCGATCGTCAGGATGGGATGTATCTTCATCGAGCCGCGCGACAAGACAAAGGATGAGCTGCTGGCACTGCTTGGCGATGGACTGTATCTGTGCAATCACATGGGCGGCCAGACTACGGGCGAGAACTTCACTTTCGGGGCCCAGTTCGGGTTCGAGGTGAAGAACGGCAAGCCGGGCCGGATGCTGCGCGACATCAACATCTCGGGTAACCTTTACGAAACGCTGATGAACATATCGGCGGTAGGTAACGACATGACGCTGCGCGAAATCGGCGGTTGCGGCAAGGGTCAGACCAATTACCGTTCCTGTAATGGCGCGCCGCATGTGCTGGTTGAGAGTCTGGTAGTGGGGGGTAGATAATGGAACGATTGCTGGAAGCCGCGCTGAAAAAGGCCGAGGCAGCGACCGTGTACGGCGTCGTCCGTCAAACGACGGACCGGGTCGAGTTTGAGAACGGGCAGTTGAAGACAATCGAAAGCGGCATGTACTCGGGTACGGCCCTGACCGTTGTCAAAAACGGCCGTCAGGGATTTGCCTATACCAGCAACCTGATTGACCGTGACGGACTGGTGCAGGATGCGCTGGCGGCTCTGGCCGGCGGAGTCGAGGCGGCCGGGCCGCTGCCGGAACCGGTCAGTCTGCCGGTGCTCGATACCGAAGCGCCCCAGTCCGGTGGCAACGCTCTGCTGGTTGAAGAGTCGCGCCGGATTGCCGATTTTCTGTCGAGCCGGGTCAAGGGTCAGGTGAATCTTACAACCGGCCGGGACACCAACGAGGTTCGGTTACTGACGTCGAGCGGGGTTGACTGTCGCGCCCGGTTCACCGCCTATTTTGCCTTTGCCAGCGTGCTTTATCCGGGCAGCTACGCCGGAATCAGACGGTTGATTACGGCCAAGGCATTTGTGCCTTTTCCCGAGCCCGAACTGCAGTTCATTGTTGACACCTACAACTCGGCACAGAAGCCGGTGCGACCAGTCACCGGCCGGACGCGGGTGTTGTTTCTGCCCGACGCAGTTTATGCGCTGGTCTGGCGTCTTGCCGCCGCCAGCAATGCCGAGTATCTGTATCAGCGGGTGTCGCCGTTGTGCGACCGGGCGGGCGAACAACTGCTGAGCGAGAAGCTGACGCTGGTTGACCAGCCGCTGAATGACCGGCTGCCGGGTGCGCGGGCATTTGACGACGAAGGTACACCCTGCCGTGACCTGGTGTTGTTCGAGAAGGGCGTGTTCCGCAGCTTCTACAACGACCGGTTCTATGCCTACAAGACCCAAACCGAACCTACCGGTCACGGCTATCGAGGAACGGTGATGGCGCGGCCGGTGCCGAAACTGGAACACCTGACAATCGTTCCCGGCGATAAGCCACTGGCCGAACTGCTTAGGCTGATGGGCACGGGGGTGGTCGTGGCCGGTGTGCTCGGTGCGCATTCAGGTAACATACTCAACGGTGATTACTCGGTTGGGCTCGCTCCGGGGCTGTGGGTCGAGGACGGTCGGATTGTCGGCGTGGTCAAAGACGCGATGGTCGCAGGCAATGTCTATGAGGACCTCAGGAATGTCATTGCCGTCGGCGACACGGTGCAGGATGGGCCGATGGGCCGGTTCCCGGCTTTGCTGCTGGACAATGTCAGCTTTGCCGCGCGGAGCTGAAGGGCAGAACGGACTGGATTAGCGAAAGTGAAATCGGCCGCCCGGGCAGTGCTGGTACTGGTTCTGTTTGCCGGTATTGCCTGTGAAAGAACGGAGCCGCTGCCCGACCCCAGAGTCGAAGTGGCGCGGCGGCGCGACGACGGCGTGGTATCGGCCAACGCCGCGATGTTGCCCGATTCGGCAATCGGGTTTGCCTACGGCTGGAGCGCGGCCGGCGGCGTCGGGGTAAGCACGGTTGCGGGTGACACCTTCTGGTATCGCAGTCTCTATCGGTTCAAGGCGACGGAATGGGACTCAGGCGACGTGAGCTTCTTTCTGGTCTGTCGGCTCAGACGCGGCTCACCCGGGCCGGTGCGGCTCTACATCGTGCCGGATTTCGATTCGATACCCGACTATCAGGTTCGGACTGATGTCGCACGGCTGTTTCTGCGCGCCGAAGGTTTGCGCCCGGTTGCGACTGCCACTCCGCCCGACGGCCAGTGGTTCCGGTTCGTCATCCCGGATTCGGCATTCCGCGCCGGCCGCGGCGCCAGCGGCTGGATTGCTTTTCTGCTCGCAGTAGAAGAAGCGGGCATGGCGTCGGGCAATTTCTATGAGCTGTCCAGTTTCGAGGCGACCTATGCCGACGACTGGCGGCCGTACCTGTACTGGTAGCGTTTTGGCGCCCGGTTCGGCGGCTGGACTTTGGGGTAATACGGCGCTAGACTTGGATTCAGGAGTTCAAAGAGAAAAGGAGGTTTTTTTGATGGCGAATCTCAAGCGAGCAGCGGTCCTTACCGTGGTCGTGCTGCTGGCTTGTGCCGGTCCGAAGAAGGCGGCGCCAGCCGACAGCTCTGAAGCTAAGGCCGGAGGTTTCAGAATCAGTTCGCCGGCATTCGCCGATGGCGGAGAGATTCCGCACCGGTTCAGCCAGTTCGGTGAAGGGATATCACCTGCCTTGCAGTGGAGCGGGGCGCCGGAGAGCACCCGGACGTTCGCGCTGGTCTGCCGTGACCCCGATGCGCCGATGGGTACTTTCGTGCACTGGGTGGTTTACGAAATCCCGGCGAGTGTTACCGGTCTGCCTGAGGGCGTGCCACCGGCACCAGTTGTCGCTAGTGGCGGCCTGCATGGGATGAACAGCGCACGGAGGTTCGGCTATATCGGGCCGCAGCCGCCGGCCGGTCCGGCGCACCGCTATGTCTTTACGCTCTATGCGCTGGACGAACAGTTTGGGTTCGGGCCAGGCCTGCCGGAGAATGAGCTGATGGAGATGATTGCCGGACGGATTCTGGATTCGGCAAAGCTTGTGGGCAGGTTCAAACGGCCGTAGCGACCAGCGCAGGTTTTTCTGCGCTTGACTGGCCTGAACAGTACCCTGGTTGACAAGAAAGCAGAGGGTTGCGCACCCCCTGATGGGAGTGTGGCCGGTCTTCAACCGGGCTTTCGGTATAACTGGATTTGTTTCATAGATTTGCAATTCTGCACCCAGTTGAATTCCAGACTTGCGCGATGGGTGTTCTTGGCTAAACTTTGTGCTTGACTTCGGGTGCGAGAATGCTACGATTAGTTGCGTAGGCGACTATCTATCGCACAATTGTTCTTTGACAATTTGGAGAAGAGGCAGGCTGAGTTTCACCTCAAGCTACTAAGGGCGTATGGTGAATGCCTTGGCAGTTGGAGGCGATGAAGGGCGTGGTAAGCTGCGATAAGCGCCGGTGAGCTGCAAACAAGCTTTGACCCGGCGATGCCCGAATGGGGAAACCCGGCCGGAGTAATGTCCGGCCATCCCGGAGTGAATCCATAGCTCCGGGAAGCGAACCCGGTGAAGTGAAACATCTCAGTAACCGGAGGAAAAGAAAGAAACTCGATTCCCTGAGTAGTGGCGAGCGAAACGGGAACAGCCTAAACCGACCTCAGTGTCAAGCCGGCAGGCGTTGCTGAGGCGGTGTCGCGGGAGCAGTCGTGCGTACTGCCGTGATGCAGAGGAGTCAGAAAGGTCTTTTGCTAGCCGAAGACCCCTGGAAAGGGACACCAGAGACGGTGATAGTCCGGTAGGCGAAAGTGAAGGGCCCTCCTTTGACTGTTTCCCAAGTACCACGGGACACGTGAAATCCCGTGGGAATCCGGGAAGACCACTTCCTAAGGCTAAACACTACCAACTGACCGATAGTGCACGAGTACCGTGAGGGAAAGGTGAAAAGAACCCCTGGCGGGGAGTGAAATAGAACCTGAATCCATATGCCTACAATCAGTGGGAGCCGTGGCTGCCTTTCCGCAAGGTTTGGCAGCAATGGTGACCGCGTGCCTTTTGCATAATGATCCGGCGAGTGTGCGTGCGCAGCAAGGCTAAGGCTCTCTGAGCCGTAACCGTAGCGAAAGCGAGTCCGAACAGGGCGTCCAGTTGCGCGCGTACGACCCGAAACCCGTGTGATCTACCCATGGCCAGGTTGAACTCTCGGTAACACGAGAGGGAGGACCGAACCGGTGACCCTTGCAATAGTCTCGGATGAGCTGTGGGTAGGAGTGAAAGGCTAATCAAACCGGGTGATAGCTGGTTCTCTCCGAAATGCCTTTAGGGGCAGTCTCCGGAGTTCAGTTGCGGAGGTAGAGCACTGGATGGGCGCTCCCTTGCAATGTGAGGGAAAACCCGATCAAACTCCGAATTCCGCAACTCCAGATCCGGGGAAAGAGGCTCTGAGCTCTAAGGTCCAGGGCCGAGAGGGGAATAACCCAGACCATCAGCTAAGGCCCCCAAGTGTATGCTAAGTGGGAAAAGAAGTGGAGTTACTCAGACAGCTGGGATGTTGGCTTAGAAGCAGCAATCATTTAAAGAGTGCGTAACAGCTCACCAGTCGAGTGATTCTGCGCTGAAAATATACCGGGGCTCAAGCATACCGCCGAAGCTGTGGACTTGACGCAAGTCGAGTGGTAGGAGAGCGTTCTGTTGTAGGCCGAAGGCGTGCCGCGAGACACGCTGGACGAAGCAGAAGTGAGTATGCCGGAACGAGTAGCGCAAAGACAGGTGAAAAACCTGTCCGCCGAAAACCCAAGGGTTTCTGGGCAAGGTTAATCCGCCCAGAGTTAGTCGGTACCTAAGCTGAGGCCGAAAGGCGTAGGCGATGGAAATCCGGTCAACATTCCGGAACCACCTTGGTATCGTTACGAGTTATGGGGTGACGCAGAAGGAAAGGCCCGGCCCCGTGCTGGATCGGGGTCTAAGCCGTGGAGATGGCGCGTAGGCAAATCCGCGCGCGTAATTCTCTGCGGCGAATGGGACGCCCCCGCAAGGGGGCGGAACCGGGCCGGCCCGACTGCCGAGAAAAACCCCTATACCAGATGCCCGGGTGACCGTACCGTAAACCGACACTGGTGGGTGAGGAGAATATCCAAAGGCGACGGGTGATCTCTCGTTAAGGAACTCGGCAATCTAGCCCCGTAACTTCGGGATAAGGGGTCCCTCCGCAAGGAGGGCGCAGTGAAGTGGCTCTACCGACTGTTTAACAAAAACACAGGTCTCTGCTAAGCCGTGAAGGCGACGTATAGGGACTGACACCTGCCCGGTGCCGGAAGGTTAAGGAAGGGGGTCAGCCGCAAGGCAAAGCTCTCGACCGAAGCCCCGGTAAACGGCGGCCGTAACTCTAACGGTCCTAAGGTAGCGAAATTCCTTGTCGGGTAAGTTCCGACCTGC
>CBFGJX010000002.1:0-178476 GCA_965649225.1 Caldifarciminota bacterium | reverse complement strand
GGCAGTGCGCGTGCAGCCCCAGACTGATTTCATCAGCTACTTCAAGAAGGGCTCGGTACCGGTGCGCGCGGCGCGGGTCGTGAACGAGAGGTTCGGCGGCGCCTATCAGTTCGAGTTTGTGGTCGAGGGCGATGTCCAAGACCCGGGTCTGCTTGGTCGGATGGAGCGGTTCGAGCGGGGGCTTGAGGCCATACCCAACATCTCCAGCGTCTTCTCGATTGCGGACGTGGTGCGGTCTACGAATCGGGCGTTCAACTCCGGCGCGGCCGAGTACGACCGCTTGCCCGACACTCGTGCGGAGATCGCACAGTACCTGTTCGTGCTGTCGCTGTCCGGGTCGGACTTTCTCGCCTCTTACGTGACGCCCGACTACCGGCTCGCGCGCATCACGGCGCGGTTCGGGCGGCAGGAGAGCCGCGACATCGGCGTGGCGATGAGGGCAATCGACAGCCTGAAGCGCGAAGTGTTTCTGGCATCCGACAAAGTGTCGGTCGGCGGCATGCCGATGGCCATCTTCGCGCTCGACCGGGCGATCCAGCGCAACCAGCTCATCAGCATCATCGCGGCGATGGTCGCCGTGTTTCTCCTGCTGGCCATCAGCTTCAGGTCGGTGCGGCTCGGCCTCGCGTCGCTCCTGCCGCTGGCGCTGACACTCGCCATTTCCTTTGGTGTGATGGGAGCGACACACACCAGCGTTGACCTGGTGACGGCGATGCTCGGGTCCATTGCCATCGGCGTCGGCATCGATTATTCATGTCACCTCATTGCCCGGTATCGCGAAGAGTCGGAGGCTGGTGGTCGGGCGGGCGCAGCCCTGCGCGCGGTCGCGGGCTCCGGGCCGGGCATCGTCGCGAACGCGCTGGCGGTTGGCCTGGGCTTTGCGGTACTTACGCTTTCGTCGCTTTCAATAATCCAGAAGTTCGGAACACTGGTCGCCGGCACGATGCTCATATCGAGCGCCGGGGCCTTGCTGGTGCTGCCGGTCGTGCTCTCGCCGAGACCGACTCGCAGCGCCGGCTCAAGGAGTGATCAATGAGAAACCTTGCACTCGTGCTGCTTTGTGCGGTCGGCCTCGTCCAGGGGGGCGAGGCGCTGTCCGGGCAGCAGATAATCGACCGGGTTCGTCAGGTCACGACCGCGACCGACCGGCGGGCACGGGCGACGATGACCATCACCGACCGCAACGGACGGGTTCAGACCCGAAGCCTGCGAATGGTGATGAAGGGGAACGACAAGCTGTTGATGACCTTCGAGTCGCCGGCTGACCTGAAGGGCGTGTCGTTCCTTTCGACCTCGCCCGAGAACATGTGGATATACCTGCCGGCCCGGGGGCGGGTGCGTCGCGTGGCCGGAGCGATGGCAGACCAGGGACTGGCCGGCTCTGACTTCTCCTACGGCGAAATGGCAAATATTTCGTTCGCGGACCAGGGCAGGGTCGAAGACCTCAAAGATACGACTGTCGCCGGCAGGGCGGCGTGGGTCGTCTCTACCCGCGAGGGCGACGGCGTCATCAGCCGGCTCGTGGTTGACCGGGACCGGTTTCTGCCGCTGGAGCTGACCCGGTTTGACCGTGCGGGCAAGCCGTCAAAGCGGGTCCAGTTCGGCGATTTCATCCAGTCGGGCGAGAGCTGGGTACCGCGGCTCGTGACGGTGCGTGACCTGGCCCGCGGCAGCCGCACCGAGCTCAAGCTCACCGACGTGCAGCTGAATACCGGCATCAAGGACAATCTGTTCACCGAGGCAAACCTGAAGAAGGGGGTGTGAGATGACTACAGCGGCAGTTGCAGTGCTCGCGCTGCTGGCGGCGGGGCCGGACGGCGAGGTCAGCTCGCGTATTCAGTTGCGGCTCGGTACGCTCGACAGCGCGGCGGTGAGCTGGTTTGAGACGCGGGCCGTTCTCGGTTACTCACCGGACCTCGGCGGGCGGGTGCGGGGCCGGCTCGGGGTTGAGTTGCGGGCCGACGGTCTGGCCGCAATCAGTGGCTATGCCGACATGGCTGAGTCGGGCAGGCGCGAGCCAGTGTCGCTGCTCGTCAACGAAGCGTGGCTTCAGTTTCCCGACGCCCTGCCGGGTCTGAGTCTGACGCTGGGGCGACAGAAGGTTCACTGGGGCACCGGTGACGGGGTCAATCCGACCGACAATCTCTGCGCACCGGACTACTCCGACCCGCTGGTCTGGGACGCGCGCCGTCCGGCGTGGCTGACCCTGGCTGAGTACGCGCCGGTGCAGGCATTCGGCATCGAGGCGGCATTCAAGCCGGTATTCGAGCCGGCGCTCGGCACCACGTCGCGGTGGTACAGCGTGAAGATGCTGCCCAGCGTCGACGAACTCCGCGAGGGCATCAGGCTCGGTCTCATCGGCAACGGCTACGACACGGCGACCGCACGCTACCTCTCCGGGTTGTACAACATCAGTGTGGCGGAGCAGCTTGACCTCCCCGCAAACAGCCTCGAAAACTTCACCGGCGGGCTTCGGGCCCGGACCCACTTCGGCAGTTTCGATCTGTCGGCCAGCGTCCTGCGCGGTTGGGGTTTTCTGCCCGGGTACGCACCGGTCGTGAGCGTCGACAGCTTCGATTACCGTTTCACCCTCGTCGGCAGTTTTCCCCGCCGCACTGTGGTCGGAGCCGACTTCGCGGCCGACCTCGCCGGCGTGGGCCTGCGCGCCGAGGCAGCTTACTCGCTCAACGACGACAGCCTGCCCGACGATGAACTGGAATTGATTGCCGGGTTGGATTACTCGGTCGCCGGGTTCTACCTCAATGCTCAGTACCTTCGCGGCGGTTTCCCGCTGGCCCTGGCCGCGGGTGCGTCCGGTGCGGGCAAGGATTTTGTCCTCGGCGCAATCGAGCGTGAGTTTCTCGCCACCCGGCTGAAGGTGCGCCTGGGTGGCGCATTCGACCTGCGCGACGGCTCGTGGGCTTTCCAGCCGGTGCTGACTATCCGACCCGTGTCGGTTGCTGAAGTTGAGCTCGGCGCGATGCTGTTCGGAGGAGAGAGCGGTTCGGCCTTCGCCCCGCTCGCTGATAACGACATGGCTTTTCTCGGCGCGCGATTCCGGTTCTAGCGATGGAATGAGGCGAGAGGGGTGACTGTACTCGGTATCCTGACGCTGGTGACCGCGTTCCAGCCGCCTGTGGTCCGCGCCGAGTCGCTCTACCTGAATCGCCATCTCGGGCCCGGACTTCTGGAGAGCGCCTGGGCCCTGGTTGCGGATGCGCGAAAGCAGAGGCCGGCTGACCCTGGCCTGCTTGCGCTTCAGGTGCGGATGTGTCTTGAATACGGTGACCGGGCCGGCACCGCGGCCGAGAAGTTGCGCTGGTATGAGCGGGCTGCGGCCGTGGCCGACACCCTGCGCCGCACCCGGCCCGACCTGCCGGCCGGGCACTTCTGGTGGGCGACGGCGCAGGGCAGTGCCGGTCGGGTACGGGGCATCATCAGTTCTCTGGGGCTGCTCGGGCCGGTGCGCGCAGCTTTCGAACGTGCGGTCGAACTGGATTCCGGTTTCGCTCTCGGCTGGTATGCATTGGGCCGGCTCTATCTTGAACTCCCTGCCTTTGCCGGCGGCAGTCCAGCGCGGGCAGAAAAGTATCTGCGCCGTGGGCTTGCCGCCGATTCCAGTTACACCCTCATCAGGCTCGAACTGGTCCGGGTCCTGTTGCACCTGGGCCGGGAACAGGAAGCACGCAGCCATCTGTGTCGGATACTGGCCGAGACCCGCCCTGCCCATCCGGCCGAATTCATGCTCTATGACAGGCCGGCCGCAGAGGAACTGCTGCTTCAGCTAAACAGGCAGGGCAGGAATGGCAGTGCGGTACGCTGAAGGAGCGGAGATTTGCCGGCCTGAGAACTTCATTGCGGGACGGCGCTTGACCGTCCGGCCGGGTCGGCCATAATTGGCCGTGGCTGGCAAACAAGAGAGCTTCTATCTCGCAAAACTGGAGTGGCTCGGGCCAATCCTGGTCCGGGGGCTTCGGCTGATGCCCGCGGTCGAAGGTTTGGAACGCGAGTTCTCGTTTTCCCAGACGCTGATACTGATGGTGCTGCTGAACAAAGACAGCGTGAAGATGAACGAGCTGGCCCGGCTGCTTGGCCTGTCGCGCGCCAACGCCACCGGTCTGGTTGACCGGCTCGAGGCCCGCGGCATCGTCGAGCGGCGGCACTCGACCGAGGACCGGCGCGTGGTGCTGGTCAGCCTGACGCGCAAAGGTCGGCGGACTGCAGCCAAACTCAACGATGCCCGGCGCCGTGGCCTGGCCCGGATGATGCGCCGCGTTCCGCCCAAGAACCTTGCCGTGTTCATCGAGACGCTCGAACAGATGGCAATGGGTCTGGCCGAAACTCAGTCCGACCTGCTCACTCCGCCCAAAGCCTGAGCCCGCGGCCGGTTCTCGCAGCCAGCGTCGCGATAACGATACCGACAATCGGCAGGGCGCGCTTTACAGGGTCGGTTTGGTCGGGAGTGGCGGTCAATGGTGCGGGCGGTGGTTGGTGATTTTGGAGGGAGTGCCGCTGGCCAGCGGATTGATTCTGTCGGTGGTTGACCCGGCCGTTGTCTGACGTTAGTCTTGCCCGATGTTGTTGGATCTGATTCGCTCGATGCGGCCAAAGCAGTGGATCAAGAATCTGCTGATTTTCGCCGCGCTGATTTTCTCCCGCAACCTCTTTCACCTTGCCAGTTTCCTGAGGACGCTGGGGGCATTTGTCGCCTTCTGCCTTGCGTCCGGTGCGGTCTACATCATTAATGACCTTGTTGACCGTGAAAGCGACCGACGGCACCCGGTCAAGCAGCGGCGACCGATCGCTTCCGGCCGCATCACTACCGGCACGGCGATGGTCTGGGCCGGCGTGGTCGGGGTGTTGGGCATCGCCGGTTCGTTTGCGCTGGACTGGCGGTTCGGCGTGCTGGTGGTCGGTTATCTGGTGATGCAGCTCGGCTACTCACTGCGTTTGAAGCAACTGGTGGTGCTGGACGTGATGATCGTGGCGGCGGGGTTTGCGCTGCGGGCGATTGCCGGCACGCTGGTCGTCCACGTCAGCCTGTCGCCGTGGCTGTTTGTCTGCACGATTCTGCTGGCTTTGTTTGTTGCCATTGCCAAGCGTCGCCACGAGCTTCTGTTTCTGGAGGGGGGCGGAATTTCGCACCGGACGGTTCTCGGCAAGTACTCCGAAACACTGCTCGACCAGATGATGGCGGTGGCGACTTCCTCCACCGTGATTGCCTATTGTCTGTACACGATTGCGCCGGAAACGGTGGCCAAGTTCGGGACCAGTTACCTGATTCTGACCGTTCCTTTCGTGCTCTACGGCATTTACCGGTATCTGTACCTGGTGTATCAGAAGGAGATGGGGGGAGCGCCGGAAAAGGTTTTTCTGACTGACCTGCCGCTGATTATTGATATTGCGCTCTATATCATCAGCGCGGTGTTGATTGTCTATCTGAAAATCTAGGGCCGGGCCCGGCGTTCGCGAAGCTGCTGCAGTATCGCCTGGGCTTCGCGATGGTTGGGATTGCGGGCGAGATAGCCGCGCAGGTCGCTTTCGGCCTCATCGAGCCGGCCGGCCAGCATTCTTGCATAGGCCAGTCGCAGCTTCATGTCGTCAATGGCCGGGAAGCGGTTGATGGCTTCAAGGATGACCTTTTCCGCCGAGTCGGGACGGCCGGCCTGCACCAGCACGGCAAACAGGTTGTTGTAGCCTTCGTGGTAGTCGGGAGCGTAAGCGACCACCCGGCCGGCGTGGAGCAGCGCCCGTTCGATGTCTCCGCGGCTGTAGTAGAAGTTGGCCAGGCTGATGTGGGCGTTGATGCACCAGTCGTCGATTGCGACGGCCTGTTCGAGCAACTGGCGGCCTTCCTCTTCGCGTTTGCTGCGCAGCGCAATGTCGCCCATCCATTCTAGCGGGTAAGCGAAGTCGGCTGGCGCAATTTCGTGACAGCGGCGAAACAGCGTGTAGGCAGTGTCAGGGCCGAGCCGCAGCGAATTGATGGCGAGATTGTACAGGTCAATGAAATCGGGGTTGACGCCGGGGGTTTCAATCGGCAGTGTGTCCGAGCCCGGTTTGGCCTTGTAGATGATTTCCGGGAAAATCTGCCCACCTTCAATCATTGATATTGGACAGGGGAAGTAGCCGACCCGGAAGCGGGTGCGCAGAAACAGTGCCCGTTCGGCGGCGGCTGAGGGTTTGATGCCGGTGGAAAAGTAGATATAGCGCGGGTTGCGCTCGAGGACATGGCGGGTGTTGTAGTTGCGTTCCTTCCAGTAAATCCGGGGGCCGAGAATGTTTTCCGGGTGGTGGGCAATGACCGCGTCGGTCAGCCCGAGCAGGTCGATGAGCCGGCGGTCGGAGTAGAATGACGCTGCCCCGATGGTCGGGCAGGCAAACCAGTCGTCGGGTCCGAGTTGCCGATTGAGCCAGCGGCCGGTGAGGCTCATTTTCTCGACCAGGCCCTTTTCCAGTACAAGGTTGCGTTTGACCTCGGCGTGCATCGAACGGGCGGGGGCGAACGGGCCGATGTAGGTGTAGGGTACGAGTGCCAGCAGTATCAGGACGCTGACCGCGCGCGGCACCGGCAGTGCCCAGAGTCCTTCCGCGATTACCAGGTAGAACAGGAAGTAAACGGGGACAAAGAACCGGTAGATGCGAAGCACGTCGCCGCCGACCGTAACCACGTAGGCCGAAAAAACGCCGAGCACAAGCAAGGCAAAGCTTACAACCGGCCGGCCCGGGCGTGACCGCAGGGCGAGTATTGCCGTCACCACAGGCAGGATGCCGAACAGGGCGTAGGCACGCAGCCAGCCCCAGAGGTAGTCGAGGCCGGTCTTGATGTAGGAAACTGAGGTGCCGGTCTTGGCGTAGAAGGTGTTGGGAAAGAGCCAGCCGTAGTAGGAAAGACGCCAGATGTAAAGCGGGGCAACGATGACAATGAGCGGCAGCAGCAGGGCCAGCAGGTTGACACCGATTTGATGCCAGCGTCGGTCGGGGTTGCTGTGTCTGAGAGTGGTGACGGCGGTGTGCAGGATGAAGATAGCGGCAAACAGCAGTCCTTCGGGGCGGGTGATGGCAGCGAGACCGAGCAGACCCGAGCAGACAATCAACCGTCGTTCGGAAGAGCTGAAATAGGCGAGAGTGGCACCGGCAATCAGCAGGGCGAACAGGCTTGATTCCATGCCGCTCACGGCCCAGTAGGCAAACGAGCCATTGGCCGCAAGGAGCAGTAATGGCAGCGGTCGGAGCAGGGACGGGCCGATGCTCAGTCGTCTGAGCAGAAAGTAGCTGATGACAATCGTGCCGATGCCGGCGGCTACACCGATCACCTGCGAGAGGGGGATAATCGTGCTGAAGGGCAGACCCAGAACACCGAGTGCCGAAAGCAGCATCAGCCAGAGGAAGTTGGTGTAGCCTTCTACTCTCTCGCCCGGGTTGAAAACCGGGCCGATGCCGCGAATGATGTTGCGGGCGTAGCGGTAGGTAATAAAGGAATCGTCCTGAAGAAATGCGTTGCTGACTGAGTGCCAGACAAAAACACCTACCGCCACAGCCAGAATCAGCCACGGCAGCAGAGTTTCAATCAAACGGGCCGTCCGGTTTGTCCGGCTACCCGGTGCTTTGTCAGCCATCAGTCAGTCAGGCGGCATTCGGCGAGCCGCGCCTTGCCGCAGGCAGCTTTGTCACCAAAGGGCCCCTGCCGGATGGCTGCGAGCTCGCAGCGGGCCGCTGCAATTACCGGTTCGGCGTCGGGGCGGCATTCTCCGCGCAGACAGAGTGCGGCGTGGGCTCCGGCCAGACGACCTTCCAGCATCGCCGTTGACGCTTCCTCGATTCCTGAAACATCGCCGGCAACGTAGACTCCGGGGACGGTCGTCATCATGTTTTCGTCGTGCCAGGCGACCCGGCCGCCCAGTTCCGGTATATAGACCATCCGGCACCCGAGCATGTCGAGCGTTTCGATAAGTGGTGTCAGGCCAACGGCAAGACAGATTGTATCGACACGCAAACGGCGGGCAGTGCGGCGCAGGGGGCGGAAGCGCGAGTCTACCCGGCAGATAGTTGCGGCGCTGACACGCTCACGTCCGTGAGCGGCAAGAATGGTGTGGCTGGTGAGGATCGGCACGCCCAGCCGGGCGAGTTTGGCGGCGTGGACATGGTAGTCGCCGATGCGGGGCAGTGCCTCGACGACAGCGGCAACACTGATGCCGGCCTGCAGCAACTGGTAGGAGACAATCAAGCCGATGTTGCCCGAGCCGACCATCAGGACCCGGTGTCCTGGTCGTACGCCGTGAACGTTCATCAGCGTCTGGACCGCGCCGGCGCCGTAAACCCCGGGCAGGTCGTTGTTTTCGAAGAGAATCGAGTTTTCGGCTGCACCGGTTGCGACAATCAGGTTCTCATAGCGCAGACGAAAGAATTTCTCGCTCGATGCCACACCGAGAATCCGGTCCGCAAAACAGCCGACGACAGTGTGCCCGGTCAGGACCGTGGTGCTGGTCTGTGCGACTTCGTCGGCGAGGATAGTCGCAATATCAATCCCGCGAATGCCGCAGTAGTGGCTCTTGGAACCAAAGAACTTGTGGGTCTGTTTGATGAGTTGGCCGCCCAGCCGCAGGCCGTCGTCAATGAGGGTTACCTGACAGCCGAGGCGCGACGCGGTTGCCGCAGCCGAAAGTCCTGCCGGGCCGCCGCCAATCACGGCTACCTGCGTTGTCATCATGGCAACCTCCCGCGTCCGGTCTGGCGCTCGACCCGGACTCCGGGCCGCAGCGGTTCAGTACAGACCGTCACATTCGGCTGGCCGTCAACCACCATCAGACAGGACGAGCATTTGCCGACCGCGCAGAAAAAGCCCCGGGGTCGGCCGGTACGCTCGGTGTGGCGGAAGACGTCGATGCCGTTGGCGATGAGGGCTGCGGCGATTGTGTCGCCGGCCTGACCCTTCATCCGTTTGCCTTCGAACCAGAACTCGATTGCCTGCCGGGGAGGAAACTCCAGGACAGGGTGCGCCTTGATACGCCGGCGCTGTTTGTCAGAGGTTTGTTCGCGCATAGTTCACCGCGTTTTGAAAAATCTTGATGCCATCGACCCTTACCCGGGGTTCAGAGCGCCACCAGGGATGATGCTCGGTCATCACGAAGCGCTCCGGATGGGGCATCAGACCGAACACCCGCCCGGAAGGGTCACAGATGCCGGCAATGTGCTCCACCGAACCGTTGGGATTTTCAGGGTACTCCGGTTCGCCACCGTCGGCGGCGCTATAACGCAGAGCAACCTGATGGTTGGCGTTGAGGCGGGCTATAACAGTTTCGTCGCGGGCAACAAACTTGCCTTCGGCATGTGCGACCGGCAAAAAGATTGGCGATTCAAGGTCGCGGGTGAAGACGCAGGGCGACTGTTCAACCTTCAGCCAGACCCAGCGGTCTTCGTAGCGGGCTGAGTCGTTGTGGTCGAGGGTTACCGTTTGAGGTTCGAAGGGTTGTTCAAACCCGGGCAGCAGCCCGGATTTGACCAGTACCTGAAATCCGTTGCAGATGCCGATGATCAATTTGCCGGCGGCAAGAAAGCGCTCAATCTGTTCGCGCAGGTGATGCTTGACTTCGTTGGCGAGAATCCGTCCCGAGGCGATGTAATCGCCATAGGAGAAACCGCCCGGGAGAGCCAGAATGTGGTAGCGGTCCAGCGTGACCTTTCCGCTTCGGAATTGATTGATATGGACGGTTTCCGATTCAGCTCCGGCGACATTGAAGGCCCAGGCTGTTTCCCGGTCGCAGTTTGTCCCGGCGGCGAAAAGGACGCACACTCGCACCATCTTGGTGAGGAAAATAGCCGACCCGTCGTTCAAGTCAAGGTATCGCCCGTTGCTGGCCGCTGTCGGCGGTGGAACTGCCGAAAGGCAACGACGCGGGCTGCGCGAAGGCTGATTGCCGTTGACTCGCATCGGGCCGGTTCTATAATGACTTGAAAGCCGACGGGGGTTCGGCAGCGTTCAACCCTGTCGGCTGTGCGTTTTCCTGAAGTCGCATACAAACGGAGGTATTGTGATGGTCAGGGCTGCCTGTTTGATTTTCCTGTCCGCTGCGCTGGCGATGGGAATCGTCGATGTCAGCTGGCAGGACACACCTGATGGTGGTAAGTTGGCGGTGGAGATGGCGGCGCCGGGGCTTGAAGCCGTGCAGACCGACGGTGGCGCTTTCATCCGTCTGCAGGCCGACCAGTTTACTGCGGTTGCTGATTTCGGGGCACCGAATGTCCCGGTCCTGCGTCGTTTGATTGAAATTCCCTACGGCGCGGTGCTGAGCGCTGAGCCGAAGTTCGAGGCCTTTCAGAGCGTGACCCTGGACCTGCCACTCGAGCCGAGGCAGGAACCGTGTCCCAAGAGCGGGACGGCGCCCGATTTCCGCTACGATCCCAAGGCTTATGAGCAGCCGGTAGAGCCGTTTGCCCGCATCGCCGAAATAGTCGAGGTGCGCGGTCACCGTCTTGCCGCGATTGAGGTTTGCCCGTTTCATTACGACCCTGGGGCAAAACGGCTGGACTACGCTGTCCGCTTTTCGGTTGATGTTCGCTGGACCGGTGCCGACTGGGGTCGGACCAGAAACATTGCCCGACGCTACGATTCGCCGGCCTTTGCCGGTCGGCTGGACGGCATTGTTCTCAATCGCGCGATGTTCCGGCTGGACGACCCGCCGGCTCTGCCCGTGGGTTATTTGATTATCGTCCCGGACGAGTGGGCCGGCAATGTCCAGCCGCTGGCGCGTTGGCGGCGCCAGAAGGGCTGGCATGTTTTTGTCCGGACTTTGTCGCAGGTTGGCGGTGGTTCGGCAACGGCAGTGAAGGCGTACATTCAGAACGCATACGACAACTGGCCGATTCCGCCCGACTTTGTTCTGCTGGTCGGCGATGTTGACCGCATCGGTTATTTCACCGGCCAGGGTACCGGTTCGCCGTCGACCGACCTGAACTATGCGCTGGTCGCCGGCGCCGATTATCTGCCCGACATCGATGTTGCCCGGGCGTCGGTGGCGAACGCCGCACAGCTTGATTCACTGGTTGAGAAGACTGTCACCTATGAGCGTAATCTCTGGAGCGTTGGTCGTTCGTGGCTGAAGAAGGCCTACTTTATCGCCTCAAGCGATGGCGGTAACCATCAGGTTGCTGAGGGGACTCACCGCTACGTTATGGCGAAAATCCGGCCGTACGGCGTGGTCTGCGATTCAATCTGGTTGTATTACTCAAGCGGCACACCGATAGTGCAGGCGTTGAACGGCGGTCGGGCGTGGGTCACCTACTCCGGACACGGTTCGGAGAATTCCTGGGCCGACCCGAACTTCACCAATGCCGATGTCCACTCCCTGACCAATGTCGAGATGGTGCCCTACGTGCAGACCTATGCCTGTCTTTCCGGTGACTTCGCTTCGACAAGCTATCCGGAGTGTTTTTCCGAAGCCTGGGTTCGCAACGGCCGGCGCGGTGCCATCGCTCACATCGCCTCGTCGGTTACCTCCTACTGGACTGAGGACGACACCCTTGAGCGCCGGGTATTTGACTGGATGTTCGATTCCTCCAATACCTACATAATGGCGGGATTCAACAAGGCCAAGCTGCACTACTTCGCTCAGATGGGTGCGAACGGGACGACCCGGCGTTATCTGGAAATGTACAACCTGATGGGCGATGGCGGCGTCGATGTTTACTGGCTGGAGCCGATTGCCATCACTGTTCAGCATCCGCCGGTGATACCGGTGGGCAGCTACCCGGTGCAGGTCCAGGTCAGCGCAAATGGCAGTCCGGTTCGGGGAGCGCTCGTCTGCCTGACCGCCCGCAGTGATACGTCAATCCACGCCGTTGCCTACACTGATGCTGGCGGAAGTGCAACACTGTCAGTCACTACGCTGGCCCCGGATTCAATCATCGTTACCGTCACCGGTCACAATCTTGCGACGTACCAGGGGATAACGATGGCTCTGCCCACCAGCGGTCCTTATGTCGTGTACCTGCGCAGTGTTGTCGATGACTCGGCCGGTGGCAACAATGACCGGATCGTCAACCCGGGTGAGGCGATAAACCTGCCGACCTGGGTCAAGAACTGGGGCAGCTCGACCGCCCGGGGGACGCGGGGCTGGCTGCGGACGACCGACCCATGGGCAACTGTGACCGATTCGTTGAAGAGTTTTGGCGACATTGCCGCCGGGGACTCGGCCTGGACCGGTGCCGGCGGTTTCCGTTTCAATGTCGCGACCGCGTGCACCAACCGGCACATTCTGCGTTTCACATTGACGGTGAAGGACAACCGCGATTCGGCCTGGACAACACCGGTGTCAATCGTTGTCGGTGCGCCAGAGCTGCATTATCTCTCTTACCGGGCCGATGACCCGCCGCCCGGTGGCAACGGTAACGGCATGCTCGACCCCGGTGAGGACGCCGACCTGACCGTTACGCTGCGCAACATCGGCTTGGGAAACGCCTATGGCGTGACCGCGGTGCTGCGCTCAGGCGACAGCCGGCTGAGTGTGCTGGATTCATTTGGCAGTTTCGGGACAATCCTGCGCGATTCGACCGGCAGCAACGCGGGCGACCGGTTCCGAATCCGGGCTGGGACTTCAATTCCACGCGAGACCTCGCTGCCGTGTACGCTGTACATTTCCAGCGGTGGGGCGACCGTTGTCCGTAGCTTCACTATCGGCGTCGGCGTCATCCGGACGATCGACCCGATACCGGACGGGCCGCGGACTCCGGCGCTGTACTGGGCCTACGATGTCACTGATACGCTTTACGGCGAGGCCCCGGTTTTTGAGTGGGTAGAAATCAACGGGGTCGGCACCCGATTGACGCTGTCCGACGACCAGACTGTCGTCGTTTCACTGCCGCCGGCGTTCGGCCCGTTCCGGTTCTACGGGCAGAACTACACCCAGATTTCCATCTGTGGCAATGGCTGGGTTGCACTTGGTTCGACGACGGTTTCAACCTACACTAACACCGAGTTGCCTGCCACCGGCCTGCCCCCGGCGTTCTTTGTCAACTGGGACGACCTGTACCCGCCGACTGGCGGCGGTGTCTGGTACTGGCACGATGCGGCTAATGGTCGGTTCATTGTTGAGTGGGACTCGGTTGCCTACTACTCAGCGCGGAGCGTCTTCGAAAAGAATCAGCTGATTCTGTACGACACCGTGCACGCGGCGGCAGATGGCAACTGTGAGGCGGTGGTGCAGTATCTCACTGCCAATGGTTTTAGCTCGTCAACACTGGGAGAACAGGACCCGACCCGGACAATTGCGATTCAGTATCTCTATGATGGCAGCTATCACCGCGGGGCCGCGTCGCTGGTGCCCGGTCAGGCGATTCGCTACACCACTGACCCGCCGCGACTGCAGACCGGGCTGAGCGAGTCCGAAGTCGGGGGCAGGGAAATGCGGGCAGGCTTTGTCCGACGGCCGGAGAGTCCGTTCCGGGGTCAGGTTGCATTCGCCTTCCGGCTTGCACGCGAGGCCGATGTTCGGCTGGGAGTTTACGACCTTGGAGGCCGGCTCGTCGCCGGTCTGGTCAGCGGTCGCCAGCCGGCCGGCGTGCACTCGCTGAGCTGGGATGGAACTGATGATGCCGGCCGACCGGTGGCTCGAGGCGTGTACTTCCTGCGTCTTGATACCGGCGGTTCCGTCGCGGTGGCGAAAACGGTCAAGCTGCAGTAGTTCGAAACAGTTGCCCAACCCGGGCGGCGGCTTCGGCCGCCGCCCGGCCTTACGGTCGGCTTGACCGACCGGCGGTTTGGTCTAGCATTGGCACAGACAATATCTCCTGGAGGACTCGATGAATACAAAGAAAGTCGGGGTCGTCGGTGCTGGCACGATGGGCAACGGCATTGCCCAGGTCTTCGCGATGGCCGGCTATGATGTCGTGATGACTGATGTCGAGCAGAAATACCTTGACCGCGGGCTGGCGACGATTGCCAGATCACTGGCCAAGCTGGTGGAGAAGGGAAAAATGATGCCGGACGCGGCCGAGGGAGTGAAGGCGCGCATCAGCTCCGGTCTCACGCTTGATGCCTGTCGGGATTGCATGCTGGTGGTCGAGGCAGCGGTTGAGGATTTCGGAGTGAAGAAGAAGATATTCGCCGAGCTGGATGGCATCTGCCCGACGGAGGCGATTCTTGCCAGCAATACTTCGACGATCAGCATTACCGCCATTGCCGGTGCGACGAAGCGGCCGGGCAAGGTGGTCGGCATGCATTTCATGAACCCGGTGCCGCTGATGCAGTTGGTTGAGGTGGTCAAAGGCATTGCGACTGAACCGGTGGTAGTCGAAAATACGGTGCGGTTGGCCCGGGAGCTGGGCAAGACGCCGGTGGTAGTCAACGACTCGCCCGGGTTTGTCTCCAACCGAGTATTGCTGCCGATGATCAACGAGGCAATCTTCTGTCTGGAGTCAGGCGTGGCCGACGCTGCGGCAATTGATGAAGTGATGAAGCTTGGTATGAACCACCCGATTGGCCCGCTGGCGCTGGCCGACCTCATCGGACTTGATGTCTGTCTGGCGATCTTGAACGTGCTGCATACCGACCTCGGCGATTCCAAGTACCGGCCCTGCCCGCTGCTGAAACGAATGGTGGCAGCCGGCTGGCTGGGACGCAAAAGCGGCAAGGGTTTCTACGACTACACGCAGAAGTAGCTTGACTGCGGACAGGGCGCCGGTCTTTCAGTCAGGGTTCAAAGCTTGAGACCGGCAGCAATGCCTGAACGCATTGTTCTTACGGTTGCCCAGCTCAACGAGCTGGCCAACCAGGCGTTGCGCGGGCAGTTCGGTGATGTCTGGGTGCGGGGAGAGCTGTCCGGAGTCAAGCTCTGGTCGTCCGGGCATATCTACTTTACGCTCAAGGATGAGAACTCGCGGATTGATGCGGTTTGTTTTCGGTTTTCGGCCCAGCGACTGAAGTTCCGGCTTGAGGACGGAATGCAGGTCATCGCCCACGGCAGGCTGGAGATATACGCCGGCTCAGGTCGGTACCAGCTCGTCGTTGATTCGCTCGAACCCGAGGGCCTGGGTGTACTACAAAAGGCGTTCGAACAGCTGAAAAACAAGCTTGCGGCCGAGGGGCTGTTTGCGCCTGAGCGCAAGCGGCCGCTGCCGGCCCTGCCGCGCACGGTCGGCATCGTCACCTCGCCCACCGGTGCGGTTATCCGCGACATGCTGCGCACCATGCGTCTGCACCGCGCCCGTGTGCGGGTTTACCTCTATCCGGCGCAGGTGCAGGGTGATGGTGCTGCCGCGACAATTGTCGCCGGCATCAAGGCGTTGAATGAATTTGGTGTCGATGTGATGATTGTCGGCCGCGGCGGTGGTTCAATCGAGGACCTGTGGTGTTTCAATGAGGAGTCGGTTGCCCGTGCCATCGCTGCATCAGCAGTGCCGGTGATATCGGCGGTGGGTCATGAGCCGGATTTCACGATTTCCGACTTCGTTGCCGACGTTCGGGCGGCCACCCCGACGGCTGCAGCCGTGTTGGTTGCCTCGGGTTGGGAGAAACTGGAGCGCGACCTGGCGGAACTCTGGCTCGGGCTCACTGATGCGATGGAGCAGTTTCTGGCCGAGCGGGCAAGAATGGTTGAGGAGCTGACTGCACACCGGGCATTTGAGAGCGTGCGTCTGAAGTTGTCGGACAGCGCACGCCGGCTTGAATCCGCACTGGCGCGGATGTCGGCTGCAGTCCAGCGGCAGTCACATGAACGCCGTGCTGCACTGTCGCTACTCCTGCAACGGCTCACGCGCCAGCATCCGGTCGAACGGCTGCTGCGGCGGCGTGAGTTACTGCGCGGGCTTTTGTCCCGGCTTGACCGTCCGGTTCAACGGCTGCTACAGAACGGCCGGGCTCGCCTCGCCGAATCAGTCGGGCGACTGGAGGTGCTTTCGCCACTGGCCAGCCTGAGACGGGGATACGCGATAGCGCGCCGGCCTGATGGTGCTGTTGTGTCGCGTACGGGGGATGTTGCTCCCGGACAGCAGATTAATCTCACCGTTACCGACGGCACGATTGGCTGCAGCGTTACCGATATACGGTCGTCACAGCAACAAACTGAAGTATAAATAGTTATGACACAAACTGGTAAGCCGGTTGAGACGGTTGATTTCGAGAAGGCGCTGGCAGAGCTGGAGGCAATTGTCAAACAGCTCGAGGCGGGCAACCTTTCACTGGAAAAGTCGCTCGAGCTTTTTGCCCGTGGGGTTGAACTGGCCAAGACCTGCAAAGCCCGGCTCGATGAGGCAGAGCTGAAGGTCAGCAAGCTCACGAAGGACAAAGACAACCTCTTCGCCGAGGAACCCTTCGAGGAAGAAGAGGAACGTTAGCCCGTTCCAGCGATTGCGAAACAGCGCCCGGTTGTAGTTCGACCGCTGGGTCCGTTTTGCACCAGCGGGGCGGAATCGAGGCTGGGCGCATGTTTTAGCCCGGTGTCGGTCAGCTGATAAACAGCCCTGAAAATCAGACTCCGGCAGCGGGCCGGCGGCCGTCTGGAGACGGCCGCCGGAGTTTGGTTTTCGGTCAGCGGGAGATGGTTATCCGGGCGGGTGCCAGTTCTGAGCCCGGCAGCCGGCAGTAGTAAATGCCGGCCGGTGCCTGCGAACAGTCCCAGACCCAGTCTGGCCCGACCGTGGTGAAGCGTCTGCCTGTCGCAGTGTAGATTTCAATCCGTCCAAACCGGCTCAGGCTGGGGCTGTCAGCACTGAAGCGGACGCGGTCTCGAGCCGGATTGGGTCTGCTGCCCAGAGTGACAATCGACCTCGGATTGGATTCGGCGATGCCCAGCGTCGGCTCCACGATACAGATGCCCGCGCCCCAATCGGCAACGTAACAGCGGCCGGCCTCGACATGGGTTGCGTAGGCCTGGTGCGGCGTGTCGTAGTAGGCCGCGAGCCGCGGGTTCGCCGGGTCGGCCGTGGCGAGTATGCGCAGCCCCGATGTCGCGTCCGAGACGTAGGCGTAACCCGGCTGGAGCCGGACCGCCATCGCCTGACCCGGGGTGTCGTACACGCCGAGCTCGACCGGCGCCGCCGGGTTGGACACGTCGATGAGCCGCGCCCCGCTGTTGCGGTCGGCGATGCAGACCAGCGTGCCCAGCACGTCGACACCGAAAGCGTAGTCGGGCGTGTCGAGCGAACCGACCTCGCGCGGGTTCGCCGGGTCGCTCACATCGATCACGCGCAGGCCGGCTTCACGGTCCGCAACATAAGCGTAGCCGCCCTGCACCGCAACCCAGCAGGCCAGCCCGGGCGTGTCGCGATGTCCGACCTGATACGGGTTGGCCGGGTCCGCAACGTTGAGAATGCGCAGGCCCGAGCCGCGCTCGGCGACATAGGCGAGGTCGCCGACCACGCAGACGCCCATCGCGTAGTCGGGCGTGTCGAAGCTGCCCAGGAGGACCGGGTTAGCCGGGTCGGCAAGGCCATATATGAGGATGCCGCGGCTCCATGCCGCGATGTACAGCCGCCCGTCCGCGACAACTGCGGCCATCGCCTGGTCCGGGGTTGCGACGTGCCCGACGCGGCGCGGAAATGCGGGGTCGCTCACGTCCAGCACATACAGACCGAGGTAGCCGTTGGCGATGTAGGCATGGCCCGCGTGAAGCGCGACGCCGTGCGTCCAGGCCGGCGTGGCGTAAGCCCCGACGCGGTACGGGTTGACCGGGTCGGCCACGCTGACGATGCGCAGCCCGCCATCCCAATCGCCGATGAATGCCAGAGAATCCTCGACGTCGATACCGCGCACGAACAGGAAGTCGGGAAACCGACCGAGCAGCACCGGACTGGCGGGGCTGGACGCGTCAAAAGTGACCAGTCCCCACGTCCAGTCGATGACATACGCTCTGTTGCCGACAAAGTCTACCCCGGCCACGCCGTCAAGGTCATCCGAATGCCAGACCTCAACTGGATTACCTGGTTCGGCGAAGGATATCACGCGCAGCCCTCGTGTCTCATCCGCGACATAAGCGTGATGACCGATAGCGGCGACAGCGCGGCACGCACCGGGTGTGTCCAACCGGCCGATCTCGCAAGGCGCGGCTGGGTCGGATATGCCCATCACGACGAGGCCCGAGTCACCGTCGGCTACAAGGGCGTAGTCGCCAGCCAGTGCGACCTCGGTTGCCCGGCCCCGGGTGTCGCACGAGCCGAACCGCCGGGGCTGGGCCGGGTTGGACACGCCGTAGGCGACCAGGCCAGAATCGCGGTCTGCTACGTAGAGCCAGGAATCGCGCACCGCCACGCCGTAGGCGTAGCTGGGAGTGCGCAGGTCGGCCAGTCGCGCCGGCGCGGCAGGGTTGCTGACATCGAACACGGCAACCTCGCCGTGCGCGATGTAGAGCCGGTCCCCGGCCAGGAACAGGTCTCGGACGAATCCGTTGGTGCGAATCGCCTCGCTCATTAGCGCCGGACTGGCCGGATTGGAAACATCAATCACCAGTACGCCGCCGCCCGAGGCCTGAAACGCAAGCCGGCGCGCCGGGTCGACGGCGACGGCCGTCGCAGCGCCGAAAGGCCAGTTGCCCACGAGCCGGCAGTTCAGGGTATCGGTTGCCAAAGCCGCGCCGGCAAGTGCGATGATCAGCAGTAAGGCGTGTGCTCTCATGGCGTATCCTATCCGCGCCTAGCGGGCCGTCCTGACCGCGCGCACCGAGCCTGCGGCCGCACCCTCGACCCGCACCACGTAGACTCCCGGGTTTAGCCCTGCGGCATTCCAGTCCAGCTCGTGCCGGCCCGCGCCGAGCACGCCGTCAAACAGGGTCGCCACGCGCCGCCCGCCCGCGTCGAAGACCGCGCAGGTCACCTGCCCGGCCCGCGGCTGAACGAACTGCACGCGGCTGGCGGTATTGACTGGATTGGGCGCTACGCGCAGGCCGGTCGGCGCCGAAGCGACACGGCCCTCTTCAACGCCCGAAGGGCTGAGAGTGATTCTGTCGGCGGAGACCTCCGCCCAGCCGCCGCCTCAGGTGCCGTTGTCGTATGCGAACAGTTCAAGGCAGAGCTTGCGTACCAGGCTGGGGTTGATGCCGGTCAGGTTATTCTGCAGCTCGTCGCGGATGGAAAGTTCGTAACTGCCCCAGAGGTCGGGGTTGGTGATTTCGATCAGGTTGGACGTATCGCTGCGTTCCCAGTTGCAGTACTGGTCATGCAGGTAGAACCGGGTCTTGCCCAGATGCCGGTCCGACTCGTCGAGGTAACGCACCATGAACACCGCCACCGGCCAGCAGGTCGAAGAACCGCCGCCGATGCGGAAACGCGCATCGAAACTCAGCGTCACGTTCACATCAGGAATCTCGACGGTCTGGTACAGTGATGCATAGCTGGCCAGAGTCTTGTATACCCGCGCGGCAAAACCGGGAACCGGCTGGCCCAGCGTATCGCTGCGCTCGAACCGGGCTTCGCCGACATAGCCGACAACGGTGTCGCTCCAGCCGACGTCCAGCGGCTGTTCGAAATCGCCGTTGACTACCAGCTGGCCAAAGGCAGGGACGGCCATTAGAAGAGACACGGCAAGTGCTGCTGATACTCTGGACATGACCGAATACCTCACTCTCAAGTTACGTTGCTCATTTAGAATAGCAAGATTTTCCCGGAGGTGTTTCTACTGTCAACAATCGCCGTCTACAGCAATCCGGCTGGCAACGGCTTCGTTCGTTGGCGCATCAGGCACGGGCTGGCTGTGAGAGAAGGCTGCTGCCTGTCGGTCCAGTAATTTCCCGTAGCATGAAGCGGACGATTCTGCTACAATGATACGCTACAATGTTGCGATTGGTTGAAAGGACAGCTGTCAGTGTGACCATGGCCATGCTGTTGACGTCAGCGTGCTCGGACAGGAGTTCCAGGGTTGGTGCTGTAGATGCCGATGCAGCTCTTGTGTACCCGCGGGTACTGTTTCTAACCACGGGTTCGGACGGGCTGGGACTGTTGCCGTCCGGGGCGAACATTTGTCTGGAGACGTTCAACGCGCTGGGCGCCTTTGCTGAGGTCGCTGACAAGTTGGTGCTGCTCGAACGGGCAAAGCTCGACTCGGTGCGTATCATCGTCGCCCCGACTATCGCCGGGTATCACGACGGCGACCGACAGTTTTCGTTGTCGTTCCTGGACAGCGCGGCGATGGTGAATCTGTTGGAATGGGTGCGTTCGGGCGGTATCCTCGTTGCGGGTGAGA
This sequence comes from Caldifarciminota bacterium, assembly GCA_965649225.1. GTDB lineage: Bacteria > Hydrothermota > Tepidihabitantia > Tepidihabitantales > Tepidihabitantaceae > CBFGJX01. The sequence goes on along the minus strand of CBFGJX010000002.1, from coordinate 158,309 downwards.
ACATCGGGCGGAATACGGTAGATGGTGAGGATCGGGCGGTTTCGGATGGAGTCGTGGAGGCTTCTGAATGGCCGCTGGCAGAAGTCTTTGGCTACACGATGCGTGAGGTGGATCTTACCGGGTTCCGGATGGTCAGGGATTCGGCTGCCGGTCTGCTCAGCGGGTATCGCGACCAGCTCACGCGGGTACTTGATGGCGACTGGCTGCTGGTGCCGGTGGAGTCGGCCGGCACCTTCCGGACGCTGGCGCGCTGGACTGATGGTATGACCAGTTATCCGGCGCTAACCGTTAATTCTTGCGGCCGTGGCTGGGGCGTCATGGTGCCACATTTTCTGCTGCTGCAGCCGTCGATTGACGGCGGCGCCGCTGATGTACCGGCCATCGTCGGTTTCTGGCGTGGAGTGTTTGAACTGGCGCTGGGCGAGGGGCCGAAAGTTTATTTCAACCCCTGGCCCGACGCCTGCCGATGCGCACTGGCCGTGACGCTGAACGAAACGGTCGGGAATGAGACCGCAGGCGGGCCCAAGGCAATGCTGACAGAGTTGACCCGTGCCGGTGGGATGGACCGCGTCACGGTGTTTGCTACCGGGCTTGTGCCGATGCCGGTGCTTGAATTCTTGAAGGGCAATCGACGGGTAGAACTGGCGAGTCTGAGCTTTCGGCATCCGCGCTTTTCGGAGCTCGACTACTGCCGGACGCTCTGGGAACTCGTTCGCTTTGAAGACCATGTGCGCGTGCCGGTACGCGGGTTCCGTTTTCCCTACAGCAACCGTACTGCCGCGGGCATGTTCGTTGTGAGTCGTCGTGGTTACAAGTACGAGTCGTCGATTTTCGTTGACCACATTGCCGGCTATGGCGGTGCGCTGTTTCCTTACAATATCCCGGTGTGGGTGCGTGACCGGTACTGTCTGGTGACGAACGTGCTCGAACTGTCGCCGGCCGTCGAGGACTGGAGCTTTTACGGCGCGGGCGCACTCGCCCAGAGCTATCCGGCGGCGGCGCAGGAGCAGGATGCCCAGCGGTTTGGTGCCCGGTTGCAGTCGGTGTGGCGTGAGCTGGTGCGGCCGCGGCGCGGGATGATGGTGCTGAATCTGCACGCCCAGTACTCTGGATACTCAGACGTCACGCTGGAGCCGGTCCGGTCTTTCCTTGCCGGCGCGGCCGGGCACGGAGATGTGTGGTTGGCCGGGCTGGAGGATATCGCCGACTGGTGGAATGTCTGGCGGAATGTGGCGGTGCGCGTGCGGGCGCAGAAAGACCGCACCGTGCTGAGTCTAACAAACCGTAATCCCGAACCCGTGCGCGGCCTGACCATCCGGCTCGATGACCCAGCGCTGAACGTGAGGGCGCGCGGCGTCACCCTGCGCCGGGTCGAACGCACTGAGGAAGACGGGCTTTTCGTGTATCTGACGTTTGACCTCGCTACTGCCGGTGAGGTGGAGGTGTACCGATGAGGCTTCAAGGAGATATTTTGCACCGGTTGCCGGCACTGCTGTTGCCAGCCGCGTTTGGCCTGCTTGCAGCGGGGTGTGCAGATTTGACCTATGACGCTACGCCACCGTACGTGGCGGTCCTCTATCCGGTAAGCTGGAGCACATTCGGGCAGGATACGATTGTCATCCGGGCCGACGCCTATGACAACCGCCGGCTGGAACGAGTGGTATTTTTTGTCGACGGCGAAAGCATCGCCGCGGCCACGGCCGCACCGTTCATGGTGTCGTGGTACCCCGACACACTTGGCGGCCACACGGTTCATTGTGTTGCCCGGGACAAAGCGGGCAACGAGGCCCATACGCCACCGGTTGTCGTCAATATCACCGCGAATGTTCCACCGCCGGACCGCGAACCGCCATATGTTGCCGTGGTCAGGCCGGCGTCGTGGTCGGTAGTGTCTGATACAGTGCGGGTTGAGGCCATCGCTTCGGACAACCGGGGAGTAAGTGAAGTGGCGGTGTTTCTGGACGGCGATCCGCTGGCAGTGATGTATTCGTCGCCGTGGATCTGCTATTGGGACAGCCGTTCAGTCGGCAATGGCTACCACACGATCTATGCGGCGGCGTCGGACTCAAGCGGTAACCGGGCATACTCGTTTGTTGTCACGGTTGATGTTCGCAACGCGCGCTGACGACTGTCCGGACCGATGATTCTGCGCGTTGCCGTTGACCTGCTGGCGATCTACTTCGGCGTTGATGTCCTGCTGAATATCGTTTTCCTAATCGTGTTTCTGGTGGTTTTTCGCCGGCCGGCACCGACCGTGAGCGTACCGACCGGCGACGTCGGCGTCGCAATACTGGTGCCGGCGCATAATGAAGCCGCGACTGTGGTTGAGAGCATCCGTTCGTTGCTGGCACTGGAATACCCGGTGTTTGAGGTGATTGTCATCAATGACGGTTCGACCGATTCGACGCTGGAGGTGTTGAGTCAGGCATTCTCGCTTCGGTCTGATGCAGCTCGCTATACAGATGTGGTCGGTACGGCGCCAGTGCGGCAGATTCTGGTTTCGAGTCTGGACTCGCGGCTCCGGGTTGTGGATAAACCCAACTCGGGCAAGGCCGATTCGCTGAATGTCGGACTGGCGTTGACCGCGATGCCGCTGGTTGTGACGCTGGATTCCGATTCCCTGCTGGCACCATCAGCGCTGGACCGACTGGCGCGGCTTTTCCGTTCACGCAATGCCGCGGCTGCCGGCGGGCTGATTACTGCTGCCAACGGGGCGCAGGTCGAGCGAGGCCGGGTGGTCTCGGCACAGTTGCCACGGCAGGCACTGGTGATGTTTCAGCTGGTCGAGTATCTGCTGTCCTACACTGTCGGCCGGATCGCGCAGTCCGCCGCCGGCGCTTTGATGGTGTTATCGGGCGCTTTCACGATGTTCGATCGCAAGCTGCTTCTGGACTGCGGTGGTTTCCTGTCGCGCAACAACCGGCACGACTACGTCCGGCGCATCACGCGTGGCCGTCCCAAGGGCACCGTCTGCGAGGACATGGAGGTGATCGTCCGCCTGCACCGCTACACCCGTGAGCAGAAGCTGCGGAGGCCGGTGGTGTTCGACCCGTGGCCGGTTGCCTGGACCGAAGTGCCTTCGCGGCTCGGCCAGCTCGCGCGGCAACGTAACCGCTGGCAGCGTGGTCTGCTCGAGTCGCTGACGCTGCACCGGGCAATGTGGTTTGAGCCGGCATACGGCGCAGCCGGACTGCTGGGTGTGCCTTACCAGCTGATCTACGTTGCCATCGCCCCGGTGGCTCAGGTCGCGGGGCTGGCGCTGCTGGTGTGGCTGGCGGCCTCAGGCGAGGCGAACGTCTGGTGGCTTCTGGGGGCGCTGGCTGCAACCGCGCTGGGCGGTGGTGTAATCGCCGCGCTCGTCACGACCGCAGTTGAACGCCGGTTCGCGCACCAGTCGAAGGTCAACGTCGAGGCAATGCGCTATCGAACGTTCCGGGACTGGCTGCGGCTGGTCGGCTATGCGATGGCCAGCGGTCCGGTTTACGGACCTTTGCGCGCTGCTTTTCAGCTCTGGGGTACCTGGGACTGGCTTGCTGGACAGAAGTCGTGGTACAAGTTTGAGCGCGTTGGTTTCGGCAAGGCGGGGTCGTGATTGCGCTCCTGTTGATTCAGCTTCTGGTTGAGCCCATCAGCATTGCCGAAGTGCACCGGCTGGTCGAGGCCGGTCGGGCTGAAGAGGCGCTTGAACGTATCACCGCGACCGCGGCCGCAAATCCGGCCGACGTGCCTTTGCAGAAGGCTCTGGCGCTGGTTTTGCGTTCGGTTGGCCAGATTGATTCAGCGGTGGCAATCTACGACCGGTTGATTGAGGCTGACCCGACCGATGACGACGCACGGGCGGGCCGGGAAATTGCGCTGGCGCTGCGACCAGTAGCACCAGCACCGGCTGTCAGCGTGGCCGAAGTGCACGAAATGGTCAATGCCGGTCGGGCTGCTGATGTGCTGGAACGCGTCGAGGCGGCCGCAAGCGCAGCTCCATCGGACCGGGCCCTTCAGAAAGCGCTGGCCTTGACACTGCGCAGCGTGGGCGAGCTTGATTCGGCTATCGCTGTTTACGACCGGCTGCTGGCAGCGGACCCGACCGACGATGACGCGCGACTGGGTAGGGCGATTACGCTGTCGTGGCAGAACCGGTTGGGCGAGGCGGAGGCAACTTATGCCGAAGTCAGTCCCGGTGCAGAGCAGTACTTTGAGGCATTGCTGGGCCGGGCACAGGTTGCCGCCTGGGCGGGTCGGCACTCGGCGGCGCTGCGCTGGCTGGCAGAGGCTGCGGCGCTCGACCCTTCGAATCGCATTGTGCAGCAACGGCGGGCACAGGTGTTGTCCTGGTCTGGCGACCATACGCGCGCGATTCGGCTCTACGAGCGACTTGTCGAGCAATCTCCCGACAATGCCGATTTGTGGTTCGGACTTGGGCAGAACTACGAGTGGACTGAGCGGCCGGCAGCGGCGTTGTATTTCTATCGGCGGGCACTGGCATTGGCGCCAGGACGCAGAGAGTTTGTTGAGGCAATCGCACGGGCACGGGCCGCGGCCGCGCCGCGGTTGCGACTTGAGGTTGCGAACGCCGCTGACTTCGATGGCGAAGCGCAGGGTGTGTACCGCGACTACCGGTTGCGTTACGAACAGCGTAGCTGGGACCGGTTGGTGCCGAGTGTGTCGGTTGCAGTGTCGAGTAACCGTCGGGGTACACTCGGCCGTGACTACATCCTGACGCGTGGTGCCGTACTCTGGCGACCGCTGCCGTGGCTGCGCTTGACTGGTCAGGCGCAAGGGGACGTGCTGCAGTTCGGGTTCAAGTCGGCGACAATCGGATGGGAGGTCGAGCGGGGCTGGTTTGTCTGGTCCGGCGAGGCGGGCCGGATGGTATTTGAACCGGCGCAGGACCTCGGTGCGAACTCGGTCTGGACCGCGTTCGCTCTGCGACCACTCGACCGGCTGCGGCTTGATGCCCGGACCGGGCGGCTGCGGGTCACCCGCGACGGTAACACCAAGACCGCGCTGGCGGCCGGGCTGGGGTTTGATGTCATGACCCGCCCGCGGGTCACGGTCAATTACGGTTTCAACTACGACGACTTCGCCGTGAAGTCACCGCTTTACTACTCACCGCAGGGACTGGTAACCAACACCATTGGTGCCGGCATCAGGCTGCGTCGGGACCGCTGGGGGATAACGGCCGATGCTGCTGGCGGTTTGAACGATGACCGGGAACTGGTCGCGCGTGGCAGTGCGGCAATTGACGGCGAGTTTATGTTCCGGACAAACGTGGCGTTGGAAGTCAGTTTTGCAGGGACTGCAGGCAGGGGACAGTATGTCTATGGCAACATCGGGCTGGCGGTCAGCCGGGCGTTCTAGTATGCACGGCAAGTATTTTGTCATCGGTTTGCTGCTTGCCGGGCTGGTCGTGCTGGTAGTCCAGCTGGCGCGTATCGAGTATCGTCGGTCGCGTCCCGGCGTCGTGATTGCGGCTGAGCCGGCTGTGGCTGACAGCGGTGTCGTGGCAACGCCTGAGGCGGTTGCGGCGGCTGCCGCACGTGCTCGGGTGCTCTTTCGCTGTAACGGCGATGAATTTGAACGGCTGGCCGTGACCAGCAACACGCGTGGTGAGAAGACCGAGTCCTGGCAGAAGCTCTTCATAGTGGGTGCGAACCTGGGTGTGGCGCTGCCCGGACACTATCCCACCGAGTTCGGTGCGAGTCGTGACGACTACGGTCGCTGGCTTGAGCAAATGAGCGAGGCCGGGTTCAACGTCGTGCGGGCCTATACGATTCTGCCTCCCGAGTTCTATGTGGCGCTGGCGCAACACAATTTTCGCAACGCGGGACGACCGGTTTACCTGTTGCAGGGCATCTGGGCCGAGGCCCCGGAGTCTCTCGATCTGTTCGAGCCAGGGTACATGCGTGCAGTCAAGGCCGAGATCCGTGATGCGGTCGATGCGGTCGCCGGTCGGCTGGTGCGCGAGCCGCGGCCGGGTCACGCCGCCGGCGTATGGTCGGCTGATGTATCGCCGTTCACGATTGGTTATCTCTTTGGCCGGGAGTGGGAACCCGAGATCGTCGAGGTTACTGACACGATGCACCGTTCGGTTCGCCGCTACAGCGGCGTGATGCTCAGTGTGCCGGAAGGCAGCCCGACTGCAGTGTGGTTGGCGCAAATGCTCGATTACCTTTGTCAATACGAGGCCGTGGCTTACGAGACCCAGCGTCCGGTTGCTTTCGTCAGCTGGTTGCCGGTTGATCCGCTGTATCATTCGACCGAGTACAACGAAAAAGGTGGTGGCTACGCCTACGACAACGATTTTGTGACACTTGACCCGATGTCGATCAACACCACGCCGATGCAGCGGGCCGGGTACTATGCCGCGTATCATGTGTACCCCTACTATCCTGATTTTGTATTTCTCGAGCCTGAGTACCGGGATTACCGCAACGGCCGAGGGGAGCCGGACAACTACGCAGGCTACCTTGCCAAGCTGAAACATCACCACGCGGGTGTGCCGCTGCTCATTGCCGAATTCGGTGTGCCGTCATCGCGGGGCATTTCTCATTACAGCAGCTTCGGCATGAACCATGGCGGGCACGATGAAGCCGAGCAGGCCCGTATCAACCTGACGATGCTCCGCGCCATCCACGATGAGGGTTGCGCCGGCGGAATCGTGTTCTCATGGCTGGACGAGTGGTTCAAGCGCAACTGGCTGGTCGACGAGTTTGCGGTGCCGGCTGACCGGGTGCGGCTCTGGCACAACGTGCAGAATCCGGAGCAGTGCTACGGGCTGGTGGAGTTTGGGCGCGAACTGGTGACGATCGATGGCGCAGCCGGCGACTGGCCGGGCAGACCGCTTGTGCGCGGGTCGGGCATGCTGCGCGCGTTGTGGTTGTCATCGGATGAGGAGTACTGCTATATCCGGCTGGACCTCGAACGTTCGCCGGACTGGGACAGACAGGCGATTGGCATCGCCATTGACACTTACGACCCGAAACTGGGTTCCAGCCGTCTCGGCCCGGCCGGGCCGGACTGCGCCAACGGCGTCGAGTTTCTTGTCATGCTGCGTGATACTGCGGATGCCGAGGTGCTGGTTGATTCCGGTTACTCGGTGTTCTCTGACCCGCGGGAAGTCGACCGGCGTACCCTTCGGACAGTCGCCAACCGCGACGGACGTTTCATCAGTCAGCGATTGATGTGCAATCATCTCCGTTTTACTGTGCTGGCAGAGACAATTGCCGCAGCCACCACCGAGTTCGGCCGGCTGCGCTGGGGGCGGTCGGACCACAGTTCACTGGCCGACTGGTACGAACTGGACGGACTGCTTGAACTGCGTATCCCATGGGCGTTGTTGAATGTCTCGGACCCTTCGAGTCATCAGGTGTTGCAGGACGACCCGGCCACTGACGGTATCGAATCGGTGACGACCGGCGGATTTGCACTGTCGGCGTTCGCCGTTGACGGCAACAACCCCGGCGATCGTCTCGTCGCGACGCTGCCCGTCCTGCGGAGCGGCCGGTTGCAGTTTACACGCCGCTGGCGCTGGCCGGGATGGGAGATGCCCCAGTACCGCGAACGGCTCAAGCGCAGCTACTATGATTTTGCGGCCGGGCTGGGCCAGGTGCTGGCCGATTCGCTGGCCCGACAGGCAAGTCTTGGTCGCCTGGAGGCGATGCGGCGCCATGCGGTCAGCGCCCGGATTGCCGCGTTCCGGAGAGATGCACCGGGTGCGGTCTCAATCACATTTGACGATGGGTCATACGAACAGTTTGCCGTTGCAGCGCCACTGCTTGACCGCTACGGTTACCGGGCCAATTTTGGTCTGGTTGCAGACTGGACCGGGGCTGAAGCCGACTGGCATGCCGAGGAGGACGGTGTCCCGATCCGACGGCTTGGGACTGCCGAGGCAAAGGCTCTGCTGGCGCGGGGCCACCGCATTTCGGCCCACGGTGGCTGTCACGACCCGGATTTGCCCCGGCTTGACCCGGCCCGGGCTGCGCAGGATGCGCTTAACTGTGCGGAGGCGCTGGAACAGGCACTCGGGGAGCCGCCGCGGGCGTTTCATTATCCGTACAGTGCGGTCAATCCACTGCTGCTCAAAGCATTGCGGACGGCCGGCTTCTGGTTCGGACGTACCGCCGGCGAGCGCTACAATCTGCCGGCGGTGTTTGATCGTTACCGACTCAACAGCTTTGCATTCTACAACGATACGCTGCCGGGACTGAAGCAGTTTGCCCGGATTGTCGAAGAGGGACGCGGCAAGTGGACGATTCTGCTGCACCATCATATCCTTGAGCCGGACTCCAAGGAACTGCAGGCGCTGCTGCGACACGGTGTTGTTCATACGTACTCCGTGACACCAGCCAATTTTGGCCGTCAGGTGCGGCTGGTGCGCAACAGCCGGGCCTGGGTTGCACCTTTGGAGGATGTCGGCCGGTATCTCCTGCAGCATCGCAGTGCCCGGCTTAACCTGCGCAGGTCCGACCGGTCGGTGGCATTCACCATTGTGGATGCCGCTGCCGCTGGAATGGCGCCGGTGCCGATGACGGTCGTGCTCGAACTGCCCTGGCGCTGGGTGTCGGTTGTCGGTTCGAGCGCAGACGGAGTTTACTCACCATACAACGGCCGCCTCATCGTTGAGGCTCTGCCCGGTAACGAGGTGATTGTTACCCGGCTTGATAAATAGCGAGCCTTGGTCGCCACCGGCAAAGCCTGGCGGCAGGGCTTTCCCGACTGAAATCGTCGAGCGTTTCGGCAGCCAGGAAGCGCGGGATGCTTTGCCGCAGGAGGTATCCCGGCCGGGATTCTTTGTTTTTGACAGCCGACGTTACTGGACCGTGTTGCGGAAGCTGATGACCTAGTCTGGTCGCTTGACAGAACGGCTTCTGAAGAATACCATCACGCGCCTAATCAGGGAGCAGCAATGATGTGGCAGCTGTTGCCTCGACTCTTTTCCGCCGTGGTCGGTATGGTTGTGTTCAGCGGATGTGTCAACTATACTTACCGGTATGTCGTCAGGGCCGAAGCCCCCAAAGACCCGAGTGTCACCGTGATACCAATGAGCGCAACACCCGGCGATCGGGCGGCTGCTGACCGTGTGATGACGTTGCTGGTTGGCAACGGCGTGAAAGTCAAGCTGCCGCCGGCAATCGTGCAGACCCGCACGGAAACTAAAGGCAACACTCAGGCTCAGGCCGCATTAGGGACTTGGGGTGGCGGCTTGGCGATAGGCGGCGGCGGCACGCAAACTTCCAGCGAAACGCAGACAGTGCGCGATGCGCTGGCGCTGGTTGACGAGACCGATGCTGATTACGTCTTCCTGACAAGAGCCGATAGCGGACGCGAACCGTTCGTCGTGCAGGTCGTGCGCCGCAGGGATCGGCAGGTGTTGTATGTCGGGTATGTAACCGATTCGCCTGACCCGGGAGCTCCGTGGACCTGGGGCGGCAAGGACGAGCGACTGCTGATGCGCGAGTTGCTCAGCAAACTCGGTATCGTTGAATCAGCCTGGGACAGGTAATCCGGCCTGATTGATTGGCGGTGAGCGGCGGGCAGCGGCCCGCTGCGTCTTCGTCCGGGGCGCCCGATTGGGCAGTCGAGCACGTGCAGGATCAATCTGTGAACGATTCAGGCGCTTTGTGAGACGTCCAGCCCGGGGTCCAGGTTGTTGAGCGCGGCAGTTCGACACGAGCTGGGCGGCGTGGCCTGTTTTGACCGGCTGAAGCAGGGCTGTGACGCTTTGCCCCGGTTGTCGCTGTAACCAGGGTTATAGCAGGTGGCTTCGAACAAATACCAGATATCGCACCTTTTTTCAAAATGTTACGCCAGCATTGGCTGTTTTTGCTCCCTCGTTCCGAGGGCGGCGGTGGAGAATTTGCTTCAACCCATTTTGGCTGTCGCTTCCCGGGTTTTTACTCTCCGAGCCTGGCGCTGTTCAAGGACGGTACTTCGCGGCGGTGACTGGTAATCTACGAGACCGGATTCGGTGTCTTGCCGTCCGTTGCGAGCGTCATGGCAGCAAGCCGCTTGACCGGCAGTGAGGCAGTTCTAAAATGGCGCATGCGCAAAGGCGTCGCCACACTGCCGTTGCACTGGGGCAGTGCTCCACGCTGGCTTTTTGACCGGATGAAGCGGATGGCACGGGCGGTGGGCGAGATTGTTGCGGCCGAGTACGGGCCGGATGAACTGCTGCGACGGCTTGCCGACCCGGTGTGGTTTCAGGCTTTTGGGTGCGTGGCCGGTTTCGACTGGCATTCGTCGGGCGTGACCACAACTGTGTGTGGTGCGTTCAAGGAAGGCCTGTCGGGGCTGGAGCGTGATGTCGGCGTGTTTGTCTGCGGCGGCAAGGGCCGCGCGTCACGCAGGACTCCGGACGAGCTGCGCGTGCAGGCAGATGCTTTTGGCCTCGATGGCGAGTCGCTGGTGCGCCTGAGCCGGCTTGTGGCGAAGGTGGACTCGGCCGGGCTGCAGGATGGATTTCAGCTTTACCACCATGTGTTTTTCGGCACAACACAGGGCAAGTGGGCAGTTGTCCAGCAGGGAATGAACACCGAATTGAGACAGGCCAGGCGTTATCACTGGCTCGGTGAGAAGGCGGTTGACCCGGTGAGTGATCCGCACGAGGGCGTGGCCTGCGACGTGCGTACGCAGCCGTTGAACATGGTAGCGGGTGAGGCGGTGAGCGCACGGCAGGCAGTGACGGATTTGGCGCGGCAGGAGCCGGAATCGGTTGTGCGCGAGCTGGAGCGGGTGCGGAGTCTCATGCTGCCTGCAAAGCACCCGGTGGGGCTGACGGATTGCCGGCCCGAGTATCTGCGTAAAGTGCTTCTGACAACTTATGAGCTGGCGCCGGGCAGCTTCACCGAGCTGCTTTTGACACCGGGTGTGGGTCCGAAGACTGTGCGCGCGCTGGCGCTGGTGGCCGAGGTGGCGTATGGCGCACCGCTGTCGTTTCGCGACCCGGTAACTTACTCTTTTGCAGTAGGGGGCAAGGACGGGTGGCCCTATCCGGTAAACCGGAATGCCTACGACCGAGTGCTTGTCACGCTTGAACGTGCCATCCGCGCGGCGAAGCTGGGCAACGGTGAGCAGCTTGGGGCGCTGCGGCGGCTGGAACGCTGGTCACGGGAGACGGTGGGCGGGAATTGAGGGGCAGCGACTACCGTTTTCCGGCTGCTTTTGTCGAACGCTACCGGCAACTGAGCGACATTGATTCCCTGCTGGATGCGCTGCGCCGGCCGCTGCGCCGGACCGCACGGGTGAACACTTTGAAGGCGACGACCGAGCAGGTTCTTGAGCTGCTGGCCGACCTTGCGCCCGAGGTATTGCCATGGTACGCACAGGGTTTTGTCCTCGGTAACGGGATTGCAATCGGGCGACGGCTGGAGCACTTCCTCGGGCTGATTTACGTGCAGGAGGCGGCATCAATGGTGCCGCCGCTGGTACTTGCGCCGGAGCCGGGCCAGACCGTGCTGGATATTGCCGCCGCACCCGGGTCCAAGACAACCCAGATGGCGGCGTTGATGGAAAACACCGGGCTGATCGTCGCCAACGATTCGTCGCCGGTGCGGGTGCGGGGACTGGTTGGCAACATCGACCGGGCCGGGTGTTTGAACGTCGCGGTGACCCGGCTGGACGGCATCAGACTGGCTCAGCCTCTGGCCGGTCGTTGCGACCGGGTGCTGGTGGACGCACCCTGCTCAGCCGAGGGCACTATCCGTAAGTCGGCCCAGGCGCTCGAGCAGTGGTCGCCTGAGGCGATTGTGCGTTTCACGACGGTTCAGCGCGGACTGCTGCAGGCCGGGTATCGGTGTCTGAAGCCGGGCGGAAGGCTGGTTTACTCAACCTGCACTCTGGCGCCGGAGGAGAACGAAGGCGCGGTGAGCTGGCTGCTTGCTCGTGAGCCGGCAGCCGAGGTGCTGGAGTGGCAGCTACCCGGGCTGGTTGCGCATCCCGGCTTGACCGAGTGGCGGGGAGAACGATATGCTGACGCTGTGGCGCGGACCCGGCGGATACTGCCGCAGGACAACGATACCGAGGCGTTTTTCGTGGCACTGATAAGGAAGCACGAGAATGCGGCAGGTTAGAGCGGTTGTCGAACGGTTTGGACTGGGCGACGATTTCATGAAGCGTTGGGCCACGGTTGCCGCTCAGGACACGATATTCATTGGTACGCCCGAGGCGATGGGATTTGATGCGGTGCGGCCGCTGCGGAGGGGTTTGAGGATGTGCCGGCTGTTTCCGCATACGGTCAAGCCGACGACCTGGGCAATGCAGGTGCTCGGCCGTGAGGCGAAGCGCAACGTGATTGACGTGACCGAGGAACAGGCGCGGGTGCTGGCCAACGGCGGTGAATGCGATGTCGAAGCCGACGCGACCGACGGATTCGTGCTGGTGCGCTGGCAGGGTTTCATCGTCGGTGTCGCAAGCTATCGGCGGCCACACCTGAAGTCGCAGATGCCGCGCTACCGGCCGGTGGATTGACGACATCGGTCGGAAAGTTTTGACCGGCAGGGCAGTTTGGGCAAGGTGCTGAAAGTGGGAGGAGCAGTGAAGTCACTGAGGCTGGTTCTGCTGGCTGGGCTGGTGTTATGTGCCGGCTGCACTAAAAAGACAACCGAGTTGGCAGTGCCGGGCAGGCCGATTGCGATGCCCGAGTTCACCGAGACGGAGCTTCAGGCGGCGCCGGCACTTTTGGTGGCGGCGGCGACGCCGCAGGGCGAAGCCGGAGCGGGCACAACCGAGGTAACGGTCGTGTTTGACGCGCCGATGGTTGCGCTGGGCACGCCGGCCGATTCCTGCGATTTTCCGTTGCTGCTGGAGCCGGCGGTCGCCGGTCGATGCCGTTGGCTGGGTGACCGCACGGTCGTGTTCGCGCCGGACAGTGGTTTCATCCCGGCCACGCGCTATAGCGTCCGCATTCCGCGTGGGGTGCGCGCGCTTGACGGCGCGATGCTCAAGGCCGATTATCGCTTCGAGTTCGAGACTGAGCGGCCTGAACTGCAACGGTCACTGCCTTACCAGCAGTCGAACTTTGTCCGGCTGGACCAGCCGATTTACCTTGCATTCAATCTGCCGATGGACCCGAAACGGGCCGCACGAAGTATCAGACTGCGCGGACCGGGCGGACTGGATGCAGCTGTGCGGGTACGCTCGCTGCACAAGGGCGAGAAGCCCGAAGACTGGTGGTATGGAGATGCAGCGCCGGTGCGAGTGCTGGTGGTTGAGCCGCGCCGCAGGCTGGCGATCGAGTCCGAGTACCGGCTCATTCTGGCCGAAGGGCTGCGCGCAGCCGTCGGTAGCCTGGGTACGGCGAGCGGGGATACAATCGTCTTTCGCACTTTCAACCGGATGCGGCTTGAGGGGATTGCCGACGCAGCACGGCAACAGCCCGAAGATGCGGTCGTGTTTGTGTTCTCGAACCCGGTGCCGATTGCGAATGTTGTCCGGAACATCGAGTTCCGGCCGCCGGTCAGCATTCCGACCGAGTATGCCGGCTACAGCTGGGCATCGACCGAGGTGGCGTTGTTGCTGCCGCTTGCGCCGGAAACCGAGTATGAGGTGCGGTTGTCGCGCTGGCTGGCCGACAAGTTCGGCAACCGGCTGGGCCGGGGCCAGCGGCTGAAACTGCGTACCGTGTCGTACCGGCCGTACTTTACCATGCCGACCGGGCCGGGCATCGTCGAGAGCGAAGGCAAGCCGTACGTCCCGGTGACGATGGTCAATATCGACAGCCTGAAGGTGCGCACGCGCGCGCTCAGGCCTGCCGAGGTCGTGCCCTACTGGCGCGCAGTATACGATTACAGCTACTACGATGATGGCGATTCCAGCCCGAAGCCGTTTGAGCGGCCCGGGTTCTACTCGTCCGAACGGGTGTGGCGGCCCAGACTCGAACGCAACCGGCGCGCGGTGCTGCCACTGGACGTGGGACGCGGACTGGTCGGGGGCAAGGGCATTGTTGTCTGCGAGCTGGCCGCGATGTCCGAGCCGGAACGCGGCAGCCGGTTTCGCCGCGCCCTGCTGCAGGTAACTCCGTATGGCATCACTGCGAAGTTTGCGCCCGAGCGCGGACTCGGACTGGTGACCCGGCTAGAGGATGCCGCGCCGGTGCCAAACCTGCCGGTGCAGTTGCGCGACGATGCCAATCGTGTGGTCTGGGCGGGCCGCACCCGGGATGATGGCACGGTGGCATTGCCGGGCTGGGATGTTGTTGGTGCGTTGCGGCGAAGTGAATGGGACAATCCGCGACTGTGGCTGTTCGCCGGAGACGAGCCTGCGGCCGCATTCGTCCATTCCGACTGGGGCACGGGCATCGAGCCGTACGAGTTCGGGATTTCCTATGACTGGAATCCTGACCCGGCCGAGCCGCGCGGGTTCATCTTTACGGACAAGGGCTTGTACAAGGGTGGCGATACGGTGCGCCTGAAGGGCATTGTCCGGCACAAGAAACTGGGCAACTGGGTGGTGCCGGTAGAGCGTGAAGGCCGACTCGACATATACGACCCCCGCGACGAGAAGCTGGTTTCTACTCCGTTGCGGCTGTCGGCGAGCGGCAGCTTCGATTTCCGCGTCAGGCTGCCCGAGGATGCACCGACCGGCTACTACTCGGTGCGCTACGAACTGGCCGACCACACCTTCTACGCATCGTTCCGCGTGGAATCGTACCGGCCGGCGGCGTTTGCAGTGAAGATGGAGTCGGGCAAGGAGCGTTACTACTTCGGCGACGAACTGTCCGCCACAGTTCAGGGAGAATACCTTTTTGGGGCGCCGATGGTCGGTGACAGAGTGAGCTGGTATCTTGACCTGAACCGCGTGGTTTTCGTGCCGTCCGGGTTCGGTGAGTACAGTTTCGGCGCCGGCGAGCCTGACCGATTCGATGGCCCCTCACGTGTTGGCGCCGGCTCGGGGAAGCTGGACGCGCAAGGCCGGCTGCCGGTGCGCGTGCGGCTGAAGCGTGAGCGGCCGGTCGGCACCTTCCTCGCTACGGTGGAGGCCGAGGTGATTGCGGCCAACGAACGCACCGGCGCGGGACGGGGTTCCTGGTTGGTGCATTCAAGCGAGGCCAATATCGGGGTCAAAACCGCCCACAGCTTCGTTGCGGCCGGTGAGACGATGAAGTTTGATGTCGTCGTGGTAAGCCCCGAAGGCAAATACCTTGCCGGCACGGTCGTCAATGCCACCGTTCTGCGCCGGGAGTGGAAAACGGTGCGCAAGGCCGGTACCGGCGGGCGCTGGTCCTGGGTCAATGATTACCGGGACGTGAAGGTCAAGACCTTCAAGGTGCGCAGCGCGGCCGAACCGGTACGGGTTGAATTCCGGCCGGACAAGCCTGGCAGCTATGTCCTGCGACTCGAAGCTCAGGACCGCAAGCGCCGGCCGGCGCGGACCGAGACCCAGTTCTGGGTCAGCGGTCCAGGCGAAGCGGCCTGGATGCAGCGTGATGACGACATGGCGGAGCTGCGGCGCGACCGGGAGTCTTATTCACCGGGAGATACTGCACGGATAATGGTGCAGTCGCCGTGGGCCGGCGTGCGGGCGCTGGTGACAGTCGAGCGCGAGAATGTCATCGATCACTTCATCACCCGGCTTGACGGTACGGCGGGAGCGATTGCAGTCCCGATCAAACCTGAGTATCTGCCTAACGTGTTCGTGTCGGTGGTGCTGGTGAAGGGCAGGACAGCACGGAACGAGTTCTCGGAGCAGGGCGATGACCTGGGCAAGCCGGGTATCAAGGTCGGCTATGTCGAGTTGCCAGTCCTGCCTGACCTGAAACGGCTGCGTATCAGCGTTGCACCAGACCGGGCCGAGTACCGACCGGGCAGCCGGGTGAAGCTTGAGCTTGCGGTCAAGGACGCCGCTGGTCAGGGCCGGCGCGCTGAGGTGACCGTGGCGGTCGTGGACCTCGGGGTGCTGAAGCTGACCGGGTTTGCAACACCGGACCCGTTTGGCGTGTTCTATTCGCGCCGGCCATTGTCGGTCGCGACCGCGGAGTCGCGCCTGCACGTCATCGGCCAACGCAACTATGGTGAGAAGGGCGAAGCGCAGGCCGGTGACGGTGAAGCGGCTGGCGCTCCGAAGCGGGACGGGTACGAGTTCGCTTACCGGCAGAATTTCCTTGAGACTGCGTTGTGGCTGCCGGCAGTGATGACCGACGAGACCGGCCGGGCGCGAGTCGAGTTTGATCTGCCCGACAACCTGACGCAGTGGCAGGTGATGGCCGTTGCCAGCACGGTTGACCGGTTCGGGTCGGCCGATACCCAGTTCCGCACAAATCAGCCGTTGCTGTTATCGCCATCGCTGCCGCGGTTCTGTCGGCCCGAAGACGAGTTCGACGGCGGCGTGATCGTGCACAACCGCACCGAACGGGAGCAGAGCGTGACCGTTCGTGCAGTCGCGGGCAAGGGACTGGAACTGACTGGCGAAGCGCGCAAGACGGTTGCCGTGCCGCCGAATCGCGCGGTCGAGGTGCTGTTCCACTACCGCTGCACGGGCGGGGATCGGGCCGGGTTCGAGTTCACCGCCGAGGCCGGGGTTGGACGCGACGGGCTCAAGCTTGAATTGCCGGTGCGCGCGCCAGTTCCGACCGAGGCCTACGCCATCTACGAAAATACCGACTCGGCCGGAGCCCAGCACTGGGTCGAGGTGCCGGCCGATGCGCTCACCGGCGTCGGCGGGCTGGAGGTGACGCTGGCGTCGTCCGGACTGGCCGGGCTGGAGCGTGGGCTGGAGTGGCTGCGGACTTATCCCTATGACTGTCTGGAGCAGCGGTTGTCCAAAATTCTGCCGTTCATCAAGGGCGAGGCGGTCATCAACGACTTTGCTCTTTCCGAGCTGCGGGGCAAGGCTTTGCGTGATTTCGTCAATGCCGAGCTGGCACAGGTGCCGCGGTACCAGCAACACTCGGGCGGGTTCGGGTTCTGGGCTGACCCCAAAGAACAGGCTTCGCCGTGGCTGACCGCCTACTGCGTCGCCGTGCTGGCCGAGGCCCGGCAGGCCGGGTTCGCGGTTGACCGGAGGATGCTGGAGCGTGCCATCGGCTATCTGGGCGGCTGGCTTGCCGGCCGCGACGGCTTGGACCAGTGGCCCTATTCGACCGACGAGCGGCTGACCACGCGGGCACTGGCCGTTTATGGACTGGCCCTCACCGGGGCGAAGCCGCTTTCCGACCTGACCGCACTGTTCGAGCGCCGGGAGCAGATGTCGGTCTATGGCCGGGCACTGCTGCTGAAGACGGCGGTCCTGGTCGGTGATGAGAAGCTCAAGATCAGCATTGCCCGTGAGCTGGACAATCTGGTGAAGGTCGCACCGACGACCGCGCACTACGAGGAGGCGGTCGAGGGTGGCTGGTTGTTCCATTCCAACGTCCGTACAACTGCGCTGGTGCTGCAGGCTCTGCTCGAAGCACGCGGCCGATACGAGCTGGCCGACAACGTAGTTCGCTGGCTGGTGAACGAACGCAAGTCGGCACGCTGGCGCACGACCCAGGAGAATGCCGCAGTGTTTGATGCGCTGACAACGTTTTACCGCCGTTACGAGTCGGTGCGGCCGGACCTGCGCGTGGCCGTACGGCTCGAGGGTCGGGCGATTCTCGAGGCGACGCTTGTTGGGCGGACGCTTGCGACGCAGCGCCGGGTTGTACCGATTGACGCGCTCAAACGCGGCGTGCGGCAATCTGTGGCCGTCGAGAGAACGGGTGCGGGCCGGCTGTACTACGGACTCCGACTGAGCTACTGCCGTCGCGCCGACCCGGCCTCAGTCGACAACGGCTTCGGGGTCGAGAAGACGATTCGGCCGTTCACCGGAAGGATGACCGGTTTCAAAAGGGGCGAGCTTTACACCGTCACTCTGCGTATTACTACCGGGCAGGACCGACTGTTTGTGGTCGTGGACGACCCGCTGCCGGCCGGATTCGAAATTGTCAATACGTCGTTTGAGACCGAAAGCCGGCTGAGCGCCGAGAAACTGGCTGCGGCGCGGCGTGAGGACACTGGCGGCTGGTGGGGCGATTTTGACCTCGAACAGCTGCGGGCAGACCGCTACCTGCTCTTTGCCACCTATCTTAGGCGAGGTTCATACACACGGACCTATCTGGTGCGAACGCAGACGGCTGGTCGCTTCCTGATGCCGGCGACACGGTGTGAGGAGATGTACACGCCCGAAGTGTGGGGTCGGACCAGTCAGCAGTGGGTCGACGTGAAGTAGCGGCGGCGCTGGTTCTGCTGGCCGGGCCGGCGCTTGTACTCTCTTTCGTGCTGCGGCCGGTGCCGCGCAGTTTCCTGCGCGGGGACCGGCTGGCCTCGCTGGTCATCACCGACCGAAACGGGATCGTTTTGCGGGAAGTGCCGGGCTCCGACTGCGGAGTCACCGGCTGGACTTCGTTGGATTCAGTCGGACCCTGGCTGGGCGCGGCGGTAGTTGCTGCGGAGGACCAGCGCTTTCGCTATCACTTCGGGATTGACCCGCTGGCTGTGGTGCGCTCGATGTTCGAAAATCTCCGCCGCGGGCGGGTTGTTGCCGGAGGCTCGACCATTACCCAGCAACTGGCCCGTAACCTGGCTCGCGGGCGGCGGCGTACTCTATCGGTGAAACTTGCCGAGGCCGCGCTGGCTCTGCGGCTCGAAGCGCACTTGAGCAAAGATGAGATTCTGGAAGCCTATCTCAATCGGGTTTGTTTTGGCAATCAGGCCTACGGCGTCGGTGCTGCGGCGCGGTTGTATTTTGACCGGCTACCCGGTGAACTGTCGCTGGCTCAGTCTTGTCTGCTGGCGGCGATTCCGCGGTCGCCGACTGGCTACGACCCTTTCCGACAGCGGTCGGCGGCACTGCGGCGGCAGCGGTGGATACTCAACCGGTTGCACAAGTTGCATGTAATCAGCGATGAACAACTGACAGCGGCTTTGGCTGAAAGTCTGGCGCTGGTGCCACCGCGACGGCGGTTTCGTGCTCCGCACTTCACTGATGCAGTCGTCAGCCGGCTCGGTCAATCCGAACGCCGCCAGCTTCGGTTGTTGAAGACTTCGCTCGACTGGAAGCTTCAGTCAGCCTGCGAGGCTCTGCTTGATGGGCAGCTGCGACGACTGGAACAGGCAGGTGCTGGAAACGGCGCGGTTGTGGTACTTGACCGCCGCAGCGGCGACATTCTGGCGATGGTGGGGTCGCGCGACTATTTCGCAGCCGAAGGCGGGCAGTATAATGCTGCGCTTGCCCGGCGCCAGCCCGGTTCGACCTTGAAACCTTTTGCTTATGCGCTGGCGTTTGAACACGGCAAGGGGCCGGCGACGGTTCTGCTGGACGTTCCGCACCATTTCGCCGAGCCGGGCGGCGATTACTCCCCACGCAACTGTGACCGCCAGTATCATGGGCTTGTGACTGCCCGTACTGCCCTGGCGTGTTCCTATAACATACCCGCAGTGCGCCTGGTGGACGAGCTTGGCGCCGAGGCGCTGTTGGCGCTGCTGCGGTCGGTTGGATTTGCCAGTCTCGACCGTCCGGCCGGGCACTACGGTCGTGGTCTGGTGCTGGGCACGGGTGAGGTCTGCTTGCTGGAGCTGACCAACGCTTACCGGGTACTGGCCAATGGGGGTTGGTATTCACCGGTTCGCTGGCTGGCAGGCTCGGCGGTGAGCACACGACGTCGCGTCCTTGCTCCGACGACGGCCTATCTCGTGACAGACATTCTCCGCGATGACGGGGCACGCCGGGGCGCGTTTGGCCAGTTTTCCTGTCTGGCGCTGCCATTCGACTGTGCAGTGAAAACAGGTACTTCAAAAGACTGCCGCGACAACTGGGCAGTGGGTTACACTGATAGCTATGTTGTCGGGGTCTGGGTTGGCAATTTCAACGGGGACCCGATGCGGGGCGTTTCCGGCCTGACCGGGGCCGGACCCCTGCTGCGGGATATAATGCTCAGCCTTCACGCGACCGAGCCGGCGCGGATGGCCGAACCCGCCGGTATTGCCCGGGTTCGCGTCTGCCCCTACAGCGGAAAACTGGCTGGCACTGCCTGTGCGGCAGCGGTTGAGGAGCTATTCACAACGGGCACCGAACCGAGCGACAGCTGTTCCGTCCACCGTTTTGTCCTTGTTGACCGACGTACCGGCCGGCAGGCTGATGCCACCACCCCGGCTGGTGAGCTCAGCAGGCGGGCTGTTTTTGTGCCACCGCCGGAACTGTCAGTGTGGTTGGATGGCGGAACAACAGTTTCGGCCGGGGCTGATTTCGAGCAGGACGCCTCGTATGCCGGAGATGGGGGTACGGCAGGGGAAGAGCCGGAAGTGGTTTTCCCGGACGATGGCGACGTTTTCAAGATTGACCCGAACGTGAGCCCGTCAGCTCAGGCTGTTCGCCTGCGGGCGAAGCTGCCGCGGGCCAGCATTGCGGTTGCGTGGATTCTGGACGGCAGGGAGATAGCGCAATGCAGTGGTGAGGACCAGATATTCTGGCAACTTGTTCCAGGACATCATCGTTTAATCGTCCGGGCCGACGGCCGGTCCAGTCGTGCAGTATCATTTACCGTCATCAGGTGAGACCGGGGCGGATGATTGCTGGCGCCGTGGTTAGCCAGTCGGCGCGGCGGGCGACATCGTAGAGCACGACTGCGACCGCGGCTGCCACGTTCACCGAGTTTTTGTAGCCCAGAACCGGCAGGTGTATGACCGAGTCGCAAAGAGCGAGTGCCGGCTGCTGGATACCCATCGCTTCGTTGCCGAACACCAGAGCCAGTGGGAAGCGAAGTTCGAGTTGATAATAGGGCGGCGAGTTGTAGACGGTTTCGACACCGACAATTCGACAACCGGAGTTGCGGAGCGACCAGAGAGCCATCGGGGTATCAGCAAAGTGCCGGGTTGGCACCGATGCAGTGGTGCCGAGAGCTGTCTGTTCCAGTTTGTGATGTGGTGGGTGAGCAGTGTAGCCGCAGGTGATGACTTCAGCGGCGCGGATTGCGTCGGCGAGGCGAAAGATTGAGCCGACATTGAAAGCGCTGCGCAGATTGTCGAGGACGATGTGAACCGCCAGACGGGGCAGTTGCGCGAATTCAGCGGGTGGCAGATTTGAATCGCAGGTCCGCACTTCGTAGAAGGTCTCGATTCCATCGGGCTCGATGTGACCCTGGAGTGAACGTCCACGACGGTGGTGAGACGGTCTCATGCCACTGTAATCAGGACTTCTCGAGCAACGAGCGGCGGATTTTCCGGCATTGACTGGCTGTAAGACCGACCCGGCCGTTGCCGGCTCCTCCTGACAATAAGGCGATGTAAGCACATTTTTCCGCCACTTCGACCATGTCAACTGCAGCAGGGAGGTCAGTAGCCGAGACGACGATGCCGTGCCCATACCAGATGACGGCACGGAATCGGACGAGTGCGCTGGCTGTCGCCTTTCCCAGCGCGAGGCTGCCCGGTGGATAGAACGGCAGGGCAGTAAGGTTATCCGGCAGAAACAGCGGTGCTTCAGTGTGCATGCGTTCGAGCAGTGCCGGGAGCTGATGGTTGCTGGATCGAAGCGAAAGAGCGATGATTGCAGTAGGGTGGGTGTGCAGAAACACCCGTTCGGTCGGACGGTGCTGGATCAATACCGAATGGGCGGCGAGGTGCGCGGTCAATTCTGAAGATGGTCTGCCGCCGACGACAAGGGCTGACTCCGCAGTCTTGATGGATACCAGGCAGAGATTGCGGGATGGTTGGCGGGCGAGGTCACGCATCCTTGCGCCCGCGCACTTGATCAGCAGTGAACAGCCAATCAGTTCCGGTACCGACAGCGGGAGAAGGAGGGGCCGGCCAGTCAGTTTGTTCGGCAGTTTCAGCCGGATCGACAGGTTGCCGGCGTTGGCCTCCGCCCAGCCATGCGAGGCCAGAAAGCCAGCGGTGGCCGAGATTGTCTTTGAGTATTTTCTTGCGACACCAGCTGGTATCATGTTGCGGCGCACCGGCTCAATATCTCCGGTTCAACTCGTTTTGTCAATCAAGTTCTTTGCACGAACCGGCCCATCGTCTTGACTGGCAGGGTGTCCAGCTTGTCTCTTGCGAGCGGTGACGAGTTGCGCTTACCGGTTGACCATAGCCTTGTCGCCGGCCGGGTTGTGTTTTCGCTGATTCTGGCCGGGGCACGCCGTTGTTGCTCGGGCTGACTGTCCGCTTGACTGCTGGTGGTGTTGGGATACGATACCGCAAGCAAAAGGAGTTTCTTGTGACCCGATGGGAATACCGTTTTCTCCAGATCGACCTGAACATCAGCCCGATATTGAAGATGGCCCGCTGGGGCGTTGAGGTCCCCGGCGAGAAAAAGCCCAGAACCACTATGGAAGGTGTAGAGGACTATGTCAACACGCTCGGGGCGGAGGGTTGGGAACTTGTGGCGGTGTCGGCAGGGAGCGAACAGACCGGTATCATTACCCGGGCAGTGATGTTTTTCAAACGGCCGGTTTCCAGCGAGACCGACTAGTCTGGAGACCGGCGGTGATTTTGCGCTACACCGCGCTGGATTGGGTGGGAATTGCGGTCCTGGCGACCGGGACAGCAGTGCAGTTTCTGCGGGGAATCAGAGACTTTTCCCGGGTTTTCTACGAAACTGTCTTGTTGGTACTGGCCGTCTGGGGGGTGAACTCTGTGCATCGCAGCGTTGCCGGGTTGCTCGGGCTGGACCCGTTACTTACTTATGTCGGGCTGTTTCTGCTGGCTTTCGCTGCCGCGCTGCTGCTGGCTTTGTTGCTGAACGGGGCGTTGTGCTTTGGCCTCGGCGCGTTCAATTACCTTTTGGCGTTGGTTGCCGGTCTTGCCTCGGCTTATGCAGTCGGCCATGTTTTCTTTCGCGTGCTGCTGAATTTTTTGGGCCGCAGCGACCCCGGATTTGTGCAGCAGGTTGCGCGTTCATGGGTTGCCCGTGAGCTGTTGTTCTTTCGCACCTGGGTTGAGGTGCTGGCCCTGCTGCGACAAGTACGTTGGTTGAATGTTTAGCGCAAACTGAGTTGAAACCTTCCGGAGACGGGGGTGGTTGGCATTGACCCGTATCCGGAAGCGGTTATAATGCGCTCCCAGCACTACACCCGAACGGTCTGTCGCAAAGGGTCATGCTGGATAACCAGGTTCATTTGATACCACATTGTCAGGAGGACACATGTCGGATGCAGTCGAACGGTTCATGGCGGCCGTCATAGCCAAGAATCCGGGTGAGACCGAATTTCACCAGGCGGTGCGTGAGGTCGCCGAGACGCTGATGCCATACATTGAGGCCCATCCTCGTTACCGCCAGCACAAGATTCTGGAGAGAATTGCCGAACCCGAAAGGGTGGTGATTTTCCGGGTCCCATGGATTGATGACAAGGGTGAAGTACAAATCAATCGTGGCTACCGGATTCAGATGAATGGTGCCATCGGCCCGTACAAGGGTGGGTTGCGTTTTCATCGCAGCGTCAATCTGAGTATCCTGAAGTTTCTGGCTTTCGAGCAGGTCTTCAAGAACGCTCTGACGACGCTGCCGATGGGCGGAGGCAAGGGCGGTTCTGATTTCGATCCAACCGGCAGGTCCGAGAACGAGGTGATGCGCTTCTGTCAGTCATTCATGACCGAACTGGCCAAACATATCGGACCGGACACCGATGTCCCGGCTGGTGATATCGGTGTCGGTGGCCGCGAGATTGGCTATTTGTTCGGGCAGTATCGTCGCTTGCGCAACGAGTTTACCGGTGTTCTGACCGGGAAGGGTATCAACTGGGGTGGCAGCCTGATGCGGCCGGAGGCTACCGGCTACGGACTGGTTTACTTTGTCACCGAGATGCTGAAAACGAAGGGCGAGGATATCGCCGGCAAGACCGTCGCAATATCCGGCTTTGGCAATGTAGCGTGGGGTGCTGCCAAGAAGGCCACCGAGCTTGGCGCCAAGGTTGTCACACTGTCCGGTCCGGATGGGTATGTCTATGACCCAGATGGCGTCAAAGGGGAGAAGATTGAGTACATGCTTGAGATGCGTGCCAGCCGGCGTGACCGGGTCCAGGACTATGCCGACCGGTTCAAGGCAAAGTTTGTGGCCGGACGGCGACCTTGGGAAGTGAAGGTCGATATCGCGCTGCCGTGTGCGACTCAGAATGAACTCGACAAATCCGATGCCGAAATGCTGGTCAAAAACGGCTGCCGATGTGTAGGAGAAGGCGCCAACATGCCCTGCACGCCGGAAGCGCAGCGGGTTTTTGCGGCCAGCAAGATTCTGTATTCCCCCGGTAAGGCCTCAAATGCCGGTGGTGTGGCAACGTCCGGGCTGGAGATGTCTCAGAACAGCCTACGGTTGTCGTGGTCGAGTGAGGAAGTTGACCGGCGACTCCGGGATATCATGAAGGCGATCCACGAGCAGTGCCTTGCTTACGGCGATGAAGGTGGTTGGGTCAACTATGTCAAGGGCGCCAACATCGCTGGATTTGTCAAGGTTGCCGATGCGATGATCGATCAGGGTGTAGTATGACCCTTTCAATCAGTGCGGTGCGGGCAGGGTTCTGCCCGCACCGCAGCTCGTTGTTGAGGGATTGACTTGCGACTGCGACGGATTACCCTTAGCACGACTTTGGTTATAGCCGTGAAATCCAGGAGGTCTGCTGATGAAACCTGATGCGCTCAAAGTGGTTGATCCGGAGGTCTTTGATGCTGTGGCTCGCGAAACCAACCGGCAGCATTCGCATCTCGAGTTGATCGCTTCCGAGAATTTCTGTTCCGAAGCCGTGCTGGCTGCGCTCGGTTCGGTGCTCACCAATAAATACGCCGAGGGTTATCCCGGCAGGCGCTACTATGGGGGCTGCCGTTTCGTTGACATTGCCGAGAATCTGGCGATTGAGCGGGCCAAGGCCCTGTTTGGCTGTGAGCATGTCAATGTTCAGCCGCATTCGGGTACATCGGCGAACATCGCGGCCTATCTGGTACTGGCCAAGCCCGGTGACACGATTCTCGGACTTAACCTGGCACATGGTGGTCATCTGTCCCACGGGCACCCGATAAACTTCTCCGGCCGTTACTTCAAGGTAGTTCAGTACGGCGTCGACCCGAACACCGAGACGTTTGACTATGGCCAGATCAGGGCGCTGGCAATTGAACATCGACCCCGGGTAATCGTCTCGGGCGCGTCAGCATATCCGCGCACGATTGACTTTGGCCGGTTTCAGGAGATCTGCGACGAGGTCGGTGCGGCGCAACTGGCGGATATCGCCCACATCGCCGGGCTGGTTGCTGCTGGATTGCATCCTTCGCCGGTACCGGTCGCCGACATCGTAACAACGACCACTCACAAGACCCTGCGCGGCCCGCGCGGCGCTATCATCATGGGGAAAGCAAAGTACGCCGAGGAGATCGACAAGACCGTTTTCCCCGGGACTCAGGGTGGTCCGCTTGAGCACTGCATCGCCGCAAAGGCTGTTGCCTTCAAGGAGGCTTTGACTGAGGATTTTCGGCAGTACCAGCGGCAGGTGCTTGCCAACGCACAGGCACTGGCGGCAGCTTTGCAGGAACTTGGTTTCCGGCTGGTTTCGGGTGGTACTGACAATCACCTGATGACGGTTGATTTGCGATCGAAGAACATAACTGGTCGTGACGCCGAGCGGGTGCTGGGTAGGGTCGGCATCACCGTTAACCGCAACACGATTCCGTTCGATCCCCAAAAGCCCTATATCGCCTCGGGTATTCGGTTGGGAACTCCGGCACTGACGACCCGTGGAATGAAGGAACCGCAGATGAAGGAAGTCGCTCGGTTGATAAATGAGGCTATCAGCGCCGGTGAGGATGCTGAACGGCTGGAAAAGGTAAAGAGCGCGGTAAGAGAACTGGTGGAGGCTTTTCCGCTTTATGCCGAGCGCAGGGGCGAGTACGATCGCCTCAGAGGAGAATGACGATGGCGTCGCCGACAATAGCCAATATTGAGGCAAGGGAGATACTTGACTCGCGGGGCAATCCGACGCTGGAGGTTGATTGCCTGCTTTCTGACGGCACAATGGGGCGGGCATCCGTTCCCTCCGGGGCTTCCAAAGGCCGGTTTGAGGCGCTCGAACTTAGAGATCAGGACCCGGCCCGGTATCTCGGAATGGGAGTCCTGAAGGCGGTCGGCCACGTCAATACGGTGATTCGTGAGCGGCTGGTTGGCATGGTTGCAACGAACCAGTATCGCATTGATCGGGAACTGAAGGCGCTCGACGACTCCGACAACAAGGAAAAGATCGGGGCCAATGCAACGCTGGGAGCCTCGCTGGCCTGCTGTCGCGCTTCTTCGATTACTGCTGGGATCTGTATCTACCGTTTCTTGGGTGGAGCGGGTACCAAGACCCTGCCGGTGCCGTATCTGAATATTATAAACGGTGGCGCTCACGCATCAAACAACCTGGATATTCAGGAGTACATGGTGGTTCCGGCTGGTTTCGGCACTTTCCGTGAGGCACTGCGGGCGGCAGCCGAAACCTACCAGCATCTGCGGTTGATACTTCGTGCTAAGAATCTTGCCACAACGGTGGGTGATGAAGGCGGATTTGCTCCTGATTTCGAAGATAACGAAGCTCCTTTGACGTTGATTCTGCAGGCGATTGAAAAGGCCGGCTACAAGCCGGGAGAACAGGTTTTTCTTGCGCTCGACGTCGCCGCCAGCAGCTTTTTCGACAAGGAGTCGCGGTTGTATAAACTGACAGTTCCAACTCCACGGAGTCTGACTGCTGAAGAGCTGGTTGATATCTATGCCGACTGGGTGAGGCGTTATCCGATCGTCACAATTGAGGATGGGCTGGCTGAAGACGATTGGGCCGGCTGGACAATGATGACCGAGAAACTTGGAAAGCAGATCCAACTGATCGGCGACGATATTTTCGTTACCCAGAGCGAGCGTCTTCGGCAGGGTATCCAGCAAGGGGTGGCAAACTCGATACTGATCAAACCGAATCAGGTGGGGACAATCAGCGAAACGCTGGATTGTGTCTACCTCGCTGCTGACCACGGCTATCGTACCTTGATATCACACCGCTCGGGCGATACGGTTGACCACTTCATCGCCGATCTTGCGGTTGCGGTGAACTCCGGGCAGATGAAGTCCGGTGCGCCCTGTCGGGCCGAGCGGGTTGCAAAATACAACCGACTGATCCGAATCGAAGAAGACGATGTGCTGGAGTACGCTGGGCTGAGAAGCATCCGGCGCTGAACTGAATGTCGGGCTGATGCGACACCATATCTGGTCTTTCCTCCCCTTGGCCGCAGTATTGTTACTGGTGGGTGTTTTTCTCGCCGGGCCGAGTGGCCTGGTGAGGATCTGGCGTCAAAGCCGAGAGGTGCACAGGTTGCAGCGTCAGCTCGAGTCAATCAGGGGACGAATCGCTCAACGGGCCGAAGTCAGAGCCAGAATCGCCAATCCTGATTCTGCTCGTCGGCTGGCGCTATTGGTTTTCGGCGCTGATTCGGCTCTTGAGGGCGACAGTCGGAACCGTTAGTCCCCAGGGCCAGGGAGTACAATCTGCGGTCGGTGGGTCTGCGGATGCTTGATGACAAGAACCGGTGTTCCATAGACCTGTTGCAGGGTGCCTTCCGTCATGACTTCTGCCGGAGGGCCGTCTGCGGCCACGCGTCCCCGATCCAATAGCACGATTCTGTCGACCCACAGTCCAGTTAGGTTCAGGTCGTGCGATGACATCAGGATTGCAGTGCCGCCGTCCCGTGCGAGCCGTCGGAGTATTGACAGGACCAGCAGCTGGTGGGCGACGTCAAGATGGGCGGTCGGTTCGTCAAGCAGAAGCAACTGTGGCTGCTGTGCCAGTGCCCGTGCGATGACGGCTCGCTGGCGTTCTCCAGCCGAAACGCGGGTGATGCTTTCATTGGACAAACTCGCTATCTGCAATTCTGAGATTATCTGATCGACGAGCCGGCGGTCGCTGCTGGGGTAGTCAGCGAAAGCGGGCAGGTGCGGATGACGACCCATCAGAACTACGTCGCGGATGCTGTATTCAAGGCTGAATTGCGGATTCTGTGGTACCAAGGCGATGGTACGTGCAGCTTCCATGCGACTCAAACTTCTGACAGGAGTGTTGTTGATCAGTACAGATCCCTGTTCGGAGCAGGCAATACCAGCAGCCAGCTTCAAGAGGGTGGATTTACCAGCCCCGTTAGGGCCGACTAATCCGACCAGCTCACCTTTCTTGACCGATAGTGTAAGGTCATGGATGATGCGGGAACGTCCGTAGCCAAAAGAGATACCCTCGAGCAGAAGCATCAGATACTGCGCCGCATGAGCCAGACGAAGAATGGTACGCCAACAATCGTTGTGACTATCGACAGTGGTATGCCGCCGGGCACAAGCTGACGTGATGCAACATCTGCCAGCAGCAACAGTGCGGCGCCGGTCAGAAATGACCCGGCCAGAACACCCTTGTGCGTTGGCCCTTGAAGTAGTCTGACCAGATGCGGAACGATGAGGCCGACAAAGCTGATTGCTCCAGTGAAGGAAACGACGATTCCAACCATTGCTGAGGTAATCAGAAAGACTTTCACTGTCAGACTGCTGACTGCTTCCCCGAGCGACTCTGCCGAGTCATCGTCGAGTGTGGCAATATCCAGACTGCGCGCCCGGCCAATCAGCCAGAGACTACCAGCCAAGATCGCCAGTGAGCCGGCTCCGAAGATTAGAGCTGTTGTCCGGGTGAAGAAGAACCCGAGGTGTCCCATCAAGGCATAGACCGCCTCGCCAAGCGTACGGCGACTGAGAATAAATGTGAGCATCGTCAGGCTGGAGAGAACGAAGCTGACAGTCACTCCGGCAAGCACCAGCGAGGTTGTGGTAACCCTGTTACGTATCCGGGCAAGCAAATATACGAGCAGCATGGTCGCGGCGGCGCCGGCAAAGCCTCCCAGCAGGGTCAGTGGCCCGAAGTGTCCGGTTACGATCGTGGTGAGTGCTGAACCAAGTGCTGCGCCGCTTGCAACCCCAAGTGTAAACGGGTCGGCGAGTGAGTTGCGGGTAACACCTTGCAGAGTCGCGCCAACGAGACCGAGTGTTCCGCCGGCGACAAGGCCGAGAATTGTCCGGGTCAACCGGATGTGCCAGTGGGGAGGGATGAGGCCGCCGGGGCCGATCAGCAGGTTCGCTCCAACACCGACGACGAGGAACGCCAAGGCAGCCGGCCAAGCAAACCTTGGTCGGTGGTTCGATTCCATTGTCGTTACTTCGGCGATGCAGAAGATGCAGGGCTGGAGATGGTCGATGTGGGAAAATGACCGGCTGAACTGTTGGCATCCGTGAAAGGGCTGCTGGCGAGCAGTTTCCGGATTTCGCGCAGACCCTCGATAATTCGAGGACCCGGTCGGAAGATGACGTCCTCGTTCAGATCGCCGTATACCCGGCCGTTCCTGACAGCGTCAATCTGTGACCAGCCCAGCCTCTTGGTGACGTCCTGCGCGTTGGACTGTGGGTGCAGGATCAGAATCACTTGCGGATTCAGTCTGATCAGGAGTTCCTGGTCAACCAACGGAAATTCTTGGAGGGCGTTAGCGAAGACGTTGCGCCCACCAGCATGGGCGACGAGGTCGTTAATGAACGTCATTCCGCCCACGGTCATGGGTGGGTTCGATGCTATCTCAAGATACACCGTTGGTGAGTCGGCCACCGGTTCAACTTCCCGTAGCTGATTGCGAAGGTTGGCTGCAAGCATTTGTGCCTGGCTGCGTTTGCCTACAAGTGCACCAACAGTTTCTATTTCGGCAAAAACATCCTCAAGGCTTGCAGGCCGGGAGGCGTACCATCGTATTCCGGCTTCGGTCAGCTGGGCAGCCATGGGGGCGTGAATCGGGAATGCCAAAAAGACCAACGTTGGTTTCAGGCTGATAATGCGCTCGGGGTCCGGGTTGGCGAAATCGCCAACCTTTGGCACCGACCGAGCCGCCGCCGGCCAGTCACATGAGTTGGTGTTGCCGACAAGATCGGCCCCCGCCCCGACGGCGTAGACAATTTCGGTTACGCTTGGAACAAGCGAAACTATCCGCTGGCCGCGAACGGGCCGTGAGGGCTGGCATCCGTTGAGGCACAGTGCAATGGTGAGCAAGAGGCTAGCAAGTGCTTCGGTGGGGCTAGACATCGTCATCGAAAGTAGAATGTTGTTCATCTGATGGCGGGCAGTTGTTGGTTGGCTCCGGCGATGGCGAATTGACTTTGCTGGCCGTCACAACGAAGACGGTGTGGGCGACCATCCGGTCGGCCGGGCGAATGCCGGTTGAGCGCAGCAGCAGCTGCCGTTCAAGTATTTCCCGGCAACGGATTCGGACGTAACCGTCTGATTGCAGTGCCAAAGTCAGACGGCGAAGCTGTTCGAATGTCGGGACAATTGCGACCAGCGGCGAGCCGCCGTGTAGCGCCTGTCGCGCAGGTGTAACCAGGGTCCATGGTTCGGGAACGTCCAGAATCACGGCTTCGACGTCGCGTTCGACGAATCCCTCCTGGCCCGGGTCGCGGACGTAGAACTCGCAGACGTCGTGCAGTCCGTGTCGAATGATGTTGTTTCGGGCATTCGCCGAGAACTCGGGTCGGCGTTCGTATGTGTACACCCGGCCGCCGGGCCTTACCAGGTGTGCAAGAATGAGGGTCAATGCCCCGGAGCCGGTGCCGCATTCTATAACGCGCGAGCCCGGTCCGATTCCGGTTTCCAAGAGCATTGGACCGACATCCTTTGGGTAGGCAACGGTCGTGAGTCGCTTCACGCGCAGGGCCAGATCGGCGACGGATGGCTTGAGCAGATAGAAGCTGAAGCCGAGAT
Organism: Caldifarciminota bacterium; assembly: GCA_965649225.1. Classification (GTDB taxonomy): domain Bacteria; phylum Hydrothermota; class Tepidihabitantia; order Tepidihabitantales; family Tepidihabitantaceae; genus CBFGJX01. The sequence goes on along the minus strand of CBFGJX010000002.1, from coordinate 127,582 downwards.
GAGTCTTGACTTCGTCACCGAATTGGCGACCGAGAAGCTGGCGGTGGTCAATCTGGCCCCGGTGAGTAGAAAACGTCCCGGAATTCTCTACGCGCAGCAGGTAGTGCATTTTCTCGGAGTGAAAGAGCAGGACGTGGTCACCTGCTGATACCATCGGTTGAATGATATTGGCGGGCGACAGGCAGTCAAACAATTGAAGTTAGAGTACGTAGTCCAATTGACTTGCTCCACGACTGGTGTAGATTAAACGAGTGATTAAGGCCGCAATCGGAGGTCGTCCATGACTAGATTCGACGAAATATGCCGCGCGCTCACCGATGCCAAATTGAGGTTTTTCACGGAACGTGATGCCTGTTGCGAGGTTGCCACACTGGTTGCTGAGGGTCTCCGCAAATATCTTGAAACCCCGGCGTATCACCTTTACTTCATGCCTAGAAGCCGCGAGGGCAGCTCGATCAAGATACGGACGGCGAAGGACGTGACTTGGCATTCGTCCGAAGGGTGGCATTTCAATATCGGGCTTGTGGTTAGTGACACCGGGGATGCCCAGCAGTACGAGACAGGACCCGAAATGGTCATAGCGCGACTGCTGGTCAGGCCGTCGGCCGACGGATTTGAAGTGGGGCTGGAGGGATGGCCCGATCGTTTCGTTGTGCAACGAACCCCTGCCTTGGCCGTTCCCGAGGCGTTCTATGAGTTCGTCTTCAAGAACATTTTGGATGCTTACGGTCGTTCATGGCTCAAGTTCGTCGAGGGTGGGGGCGAGACACAGCGAATCCTAGGCGAGACCGTGCGTTAGGCGGGCCAGCGACGCCGGCTTGACTCTCGGACGCGGAGATCATAGAATTCCCTGTTCGGGCACGCGCCCGTAGCTCAATTGGATAGAGTGCCGGACTACGAATCCGTAGGTTGCGCGTTCGAGTCGCGCCGGGCGCGTTTGAAGCAGGTCTCCCTTTCGTTTGATGAGAACTGGATGGCACAGGCTCTACGTGAGGCCGAAACGGCCGCAGCCGAAGGGGAGGTGCCGGTTGGTTGTGTGGTCGTGCGGGAAGGGAGAGTGATTGGGCGGGGGCGGAATCAGACCGAGCTCCTGCGGGACCCGACCGCCCATGCCGAGATGATCGCCCTGAGCGCGGCGGCGACGACAATCGGAAACTGGCGTCTTGCTGACGCCACCGTTTATGTTACTTTGGAGCCCTGCTTGATGTGTACGGGTGCTCTCGTTCTGGCAAGGCCGGCCCGGGTTGTTTTTGCAGCTAAGGATCCCAAATTTGGCTGTCTGGGGTCGCGATACGATATCGCGGCCGACAGTCGTTTCAATCACCGTTTCGAAGTTGTCAGTGGAGTCTTAGCCGAACAGTCCGCGAAGTTGCTGCGAGGTTTTTTTCGTGCCCGCCGGACGGCTCGGGCCCACGAATAGCAGTGGAACTGACGGAGAGATGGCCGAGTGGACGATGGCGCGTGACTCGAAATCACGTATACCCTTATGGGTATCGGGGGTTCAAATCCCTCTCTCTCCGTTCTTCCTTTTGGGTGGTGGCAAATCGCCTCAGCGGTTCGGCGAGTGCCGATCCGACCGTCGCCTCCGGTCGCGATGCTCAGGGGCAACCATTCTTGCTTCATTCCAACAGGCAATTTGCGCTGGCCCGTGACGACAAAGACTATCGCTAGATCCTTGAGTGTCCGTAAGACGGTAGGAGAGCATTACGAAGATTAGATTCAGTATCCTTCTGCGTCTGGGCTTGATTTTTCTTGCTTGGTATACTCCGGCCACCGCAAGGCGGATAAGTCTGACTCGTGACGCAGGGAATCATTTGGCAGGAGCCGGTCGACAGGCGGCGCGCTTCGCGCAGAATTACACAATGTTCGAACGGAAGCAACCGCCGTTCGAACGATTCCGGAGAAGAATGCTCCAGCAGGACATTGAACGAGTTGAGCGACTTCGTTCCGGGTCGCCGGATACTGTGAAGGTTTTGTGTCTACGGGTGGAGTTCGTTGAGGACACCACCCCACTGACAACCGGTAACGGCAAAATGGACACGTTCGGATTTCTGGCGCCGGATTCCGGCCTGTTCTACGACCCGCCGCACTTCAAACGTTATTTTGAACGTCAGATGGAGGGGTTGCGCAACTATTATTTGGCGCAATCTCTCGGACGGCTTTACATCGATTTCACCGTTATGCCCGAGGGAGAGAAGGATTGCTATCAACTTCCTCGTGATATGGTCTTCTACGGAGATACGACATCGTACGAGGCAATCGAGCTCGGTCTCGTTCGTTTGATGCGTGATGCCTTCAAGGTTGCTGATGACGACCCGGCGGTGCGATTTGCTGACTACGATGAGTTCATCATTTTCCATGCTGGCTCCGGTCTGCAGTCGGATTTCGGCCTGGCCCGAAACAGTCCTTTCGACCTGATGGCGGGGGAAATCCCGGCCGGTGCAATTCAAGCCTATTTAGGCGAACCCTGGATACTGGTTGACTCCGGCAGGACTCGCATCGAGCAGGCGACCGTGCTTCCTGAGATGATGCGGCAGGATACCATGTACAATGGACAGACCAACCTGCTGGGTATGGTCGGACTTGCCGGTACCCTCGCACACGAGTTTGCGCACCTGTTGGGAGCCTACGACCTCTACGACGTGACCGGGGTGACCATGGGGGTAGGGGGGTGGAGTTTGATGGGCTACGGTGGGTGGCTGGGCGATTACGCTGCGGGTGCGCCACCCGGAGTCTTGCCGGGCTTTCTGGATGCTTTTCACCGCGTTCATCTGGGATTTGTAACGCCCCTTGACATCGTTACGCCTCGCGACAGTGTGCCAGTCTACGCCGCACAGATGGATTCTACCGCTTTTGGCATCCGCTCAGATACAGCGATGCCAACGGTGTTACGGATACCGATCAACGCCGATGAGTATTTTCTGATAGAGAATCGTCAGGTTGACGTAATCGGTCCGGACACCATTGATGTCGATGTTGAGGACGGTGTAGTTGTTGCTGTTGCTGGTAACGAGTATGATTTTTTTCAGCCGGGTTCGGGTCTGCTGGTCTGGCACTGCGATCGACGAATCATCGGTGACTACGGACCTTATAACGCAATCAATATCTTCCCGGAGCGCAAGGGGGTTGACCTAGAAGAGGCTGACGGCGTTCAGGATTTCGATGTCCCTTACTGGTCAGGACGCGACTACGAGTACGAGATCTACGGATACAAGTTTGATGCGTTTTGCAGGAACGGTTATAACGCGGCATTCACTGGTAGTACCAATCCCAACACTGATGGGTACACGGGCAAGACGCAGTTGCATGTCGCTATTCTGGCGCAACAGGATACAACCGGGCGCCTGAAGGATACGGTGATAACAGTCAGGGTTGGTTGGGATTTCTACCAGCCGGGTTTTCCGAAGGATGGTGCCGCGGCTCCTTTCCTTTCGGCATGCGCCGTTGACCTTGACGGTAACGATAGTCTTGAGATCGTGGTCGCCGATACCACCGGCAGAGTCTACGTCTGGCGTGCTGATGGTCGTCCCTATTCACCACGATGGCCCGGGGCGGTCACTGGTGCGACGGCGTCGCCGCCGGCAGTTGGAGACGTGAATGGCGATACGCGCCCCGAGATAGTAGTGGTTAACAAGCTTGGACGTGTTCGAGTATACCCTGACACTGGTGGTGCAGCCTTGAGTGTGATGGCGACCGGCGACCGAATTCTTTCGGCTCCGGTACTGGCTGACATCGACGGCGACGGTGCACGCGAGATTATCGTCGGCTCTACCGACATGCGGTTGTACGCCTGGCACGGCAACGGGCAGCCGGTGGCCGGTTTTCCAGTGAGCCTGGGAACGGAGGTCCGGGCTCCCGTGGCGGTTACTGATACGACTTGTGGCAGAATTGTAGTCGTAACTGGTGACAGCCGTGTCTTCCTTGTTAACCCGGACGGTAGCATTGCCGACGGGTATCCGGTGGCACTTGGTGTCAGTCCGTTCTATGCGGTTGCTCAGCCGCTGGTGGGTGACTTCAGGCGTGATGGCGGCAGACAAATTGCGGTGATTGGTGCCGGCAGTTATGATTATCTTGTCAATCTGCTGTCGCTTGACGGGCGGCTGTTGAGTCGCTCACGTGAAGTCATCCCTCATCCATTCAACGGAACTCCAGCGGCGGCAGACGTTGACGGCGATGGATTCCTTGACCTTGTTTGTGCCGCCGGTAATCAGCTGTTGGCGTTCAACAGCAATGGCTGCGTAGTTAGCGGTTACCCGAAACGTCAGGATTCGACATACACAGTTCAAGAGCTGGCCGGCAACTGGATAATCAGCTATGAGGTTCCGTTCGTGTTTTTGTCCTCACCCGTGCTGGCTGATTTGGATGGGAACGGTACCGTTGAGCTTGTGGTTGGTTCCCCGCAGTATGGGGTCATCGCCATAGACTCGCGTACAGGGCGTCGGCTGGAGTGGTTCCCGTTGATGACTTCCGCTGCTGTAAATGCTGTGCCGCTTGTTGCTGACCTGGACAGTGACGGCGACGTCGAGGTTGTGGCCGGCACTGAATCGGGCGATTTCTATGTGTGGGACCTGCCTGGTCCGTCGACCGGTGTCCGGTGGTCTGGTGCGTACCGCGACCCCTGCCATACCGGTCTTTTGCGGCAAAGTGACCTGCCTGGGCCGCCGGCACCGACGGCAGAGCTGGTAAGCTCTTTCTATGTCTATCCGAATCCAGCGGAACGGGTTGCGTATGCACGCTATCGACTCGGCAGTACATCAGTTACCGCTACGCTCGAAATCCTGAACCTAGCTGGCGAGGCTGTCGTCAGCTCTATACAGTCTGGTGCAGAGCCGGGGCTCGAGAACGAGACTGCCATCGCCCTCAGTGCAATTCCGCCGGGACTTTATGTGTTGAGGTTGACTGTGTCCGCCAACGACCGACGCGAGGTCAAGTTCGCGAAGCTGGCCGTCTCGCGATGAATTCGCTCCTAGCGTTCGTATTGTTTTGTCTGGTGGCCGGTGCTCCCGATACCTCGGTTGCTCGACTGGCGTGTTTGCGCAGCTGCGGCGAACTGCGGCCGATGCCCCGTGGATGCGAGTTCAGGCGACGTCCGTGTCCAGGTGTTGCGGTGGTGAGAAGCTCCACGGATAGCGTTATCAGACCCGACTACCCAGTGAACGACGATACCTCCGGTGGGTGTTCCAATGCTGACCCGACTATCGCAGTTGACAATGACGGAAACCTGCTGGTCGCCTGGTACGATTTCAGGGAGGGAGATGCTGACGTCTGGTATGCGTTGCTGGACCAGAATGGCAGGGCACTCGGGCCTAACCGACGGGCGAACGATGATGCCGGTCTGGGCTGGCAGGGCGAACCAGCCTGTTGTGCAGCCGGGGCCCGTTCATTGATCGTCTGGCACGACCGCAGGGAGATAGGCAACGGAGATTTATTCGGGCAATTCCTCAATGCCGGTGTGCCCCTGGGAGGCAACTTCCGGGTCAGCGATTCCGGGGTTCCCGGTGATCAGATTGAGTCGGGCTGCTGGATTGCACAGACGGGGGTGGGGCTTGTTGCTTGGGATGACCGGCGCTTCGGACTCACGGGAGACATATTTGCCCAGTTTCTCGACAACGAGGGGAGAAAACTCGACACGAATTTCCGTGTCAATGACGACCCGGTTGGAATGGCAAACCAGTACCAGCCCGATGTTGCCGGTGACAGCGGAGGGCGCTTTGTAGTGGCGTGGATGGATGGCCGGGGCAGAAATCCCAGCGATTGGAATGTCTTTGTGCAGCTTTTCAATTCGGACCGAAGTCGACGCGGAACGAACATTCAGGTTACAGCGGATGATAGCATTCAGTGGGCTCCGCGGGTCGCTTGTGCCCCGGCCGGTACCTTTGCGGTCGCTTGGGAGGACAGACGGCGGGGTCAGTGGGATGTTTTTGGCCAGCTGTACGGTGCTGATGGTACGCCCATTGGCGGCAATTTCCTAGTAAATGATGACGTGGGCAGCAGTAGTCAATATGCGCCGGCAGTTTCTGCAAACGGCTACAGCGAGTTCCTCGTTGTCTGGGTGGACCAACGTTCTGGTGGGCAAGACATTTACGCTCGCAGGCTGGATAGCAGCGGTGTGCCGATTGGCTCGTCTTTTCGCGTTAGCAGCGAAGCCGGCGTCTTGGCGAAGTGCAACCAGCCGGCTGTTGTTGCTCTGCCCGACGGTGGCTGGTGGGTCGTCTGGTCAGACGCCCGGGAAGGGAACACTGATATTCTCGGTCGACGGGTTTCCCGGGCTGGCGTACTGATTGGGAACGAAACCAGGATCAATGATGACGCTGCCAGTTCTCAGCAGCGCATTTCGTCAATCGGTTTGAATGCCGGCGGGGTCAGGTTCGTTGCTTGGGAGGACGAACGGTCAGGAGTCACAGACCTCTACGGGCAGCTGATTGGCAGCAACGGTTCACCCTCCGGACAGAATCGTAAGCTCAACGACGACAGTGATCCAAACGCGGCTCAGTACTACGCAGCGGTTGCTGGTGGACAGGACAGGTTTTTTGTTGCCTGGTCCGATGGCCGAAATGGCTGGCACGTTTATGCTCAGATCGTCGATGCGTCTGGTCGGCCCGTGGGTGGCAATTTTATGGTCAATGCCGATTTTCCCGGTGCCTCGCAGTGGTACCCTTTTGTTGCGATGGACACTCTTGATCGAGCGGTTGTCTGCTGGATGGATACCAGACGTGGGGTATATCAGATTTTTCGTCGTCGGTTTGACAGGAACGGCAGTCCGATCGGCGATGACGTGCCGGTTGTTGACGATTCGACTGTCCAGGGTGTCTACGGCTCCGTAGCAGTGAACATGTCGGGGCGCTGCGCTGTTACGTGGATGGATTATCGCAGCGGGAACCCTGAGATTTATTGCCAGTTGTACTCGGCTGATGGCAACCCGATCGGAGCTAACCGGCGTGTCAGCGATGATGGTGGTCGTTACAATGGTTACCCGGCGTGTGCCGTTGCCGAAGACGGTAGAATTGCGATTGTCTGGGAGCAGTTGCGCAGTGATGGCTGGTACGGGGTGAATCTGCAGATGCTTGATTCGGTCGGCAGCCCGCTCGGTCCCGTAGTTCGTGTTGACGACCGAAGTGGCAACTTTGACTGTTATTCGGCATCAGTTGATTTCGACGATGAAGGCAGGTTGGTCGTCGTATTCAACGATGAGCGACGCACCCCGGGTTCGCCCGAGATATACTGCCAGCGTTACCGTATTGACGGAACACCGATTGGGGGCAATCGACAGGTGAGTGACGACCCAGTCTTTCCTCACAATCACCATTGGACAATCGGACAGAGTGTAGCGGCGAGCCGTACAGAGCTTACGTTCACATGGACTGATAACCGCCGACGCAGAGGTTTTGACATCTACGCCAAGGTGACAGATTGGGAGGTCGTGGGTCTTGGTTCTCCGTTTAGTGGATTTGTTCATAAGCAGCACCCGCCAGCCACCCTGGTCAGATGTGGTGAGCGGTTGGTCCACCGACCAGCTGGATCGTCATCCAGGATTTATGACACAGCGGGTCGTTGCGTTGCACAAGCAAACGCGGACCTTTATGCTCCTTCGATCCCGGGCACGTACTTCGTGGTCGCCACCCGGGGTTCCGGCCGGCTGGTAAGCAAGCTGATTGTCAGGTGATGGAGGTCAGTGTTGTGAGACTAGTCAGGATGGTTGCTTTGATCGGATGCGGATTGCTAACAGGCGGAGCAGCCAGCCGCAAGGTGGCCATCGTTGCCTCGGCGGCAGTCCCTGGTTCTGGGCAGATCATACTCGGCGCACGCGGCCGCGGCGAAGCAATGTTGTGGGTCGATGCAGGTATGTTGGCTTTCTACGGAAGTTCTGTATGGGCACGCACCGAGCGAGAGCGGGATGCCGTGTTGATGGCACGCCGTGATGCCGGAGTGCGGACGCCAGCTTCGGGCCAGGCCTACTGGCGTGCCTTGGAACGCTACGACAACTCGGACCAGTACAACGAAGATGTCAGGCGTGAAGCCCGTTCCCGTTATCCTGATGACCCGCAACGCCAGCACGACTATTTTCTGGCGAACGGGGTCTTTGGCGATCGAGTCTGGGACTGGTCCTCAGACAGTGCGCGGGTGAACTACTACCAGTTGCGAAAGCAGGCTCGACGCGCTGGTCTGCAGGCGCAGTTCGCTACCGGCGGTTTGCTGTTGAATCGGGTTGTTGCGGTAATTGACTGTGCACTGCTGGCTTCACGGAATCGCCAGAGCCGTTTGCGGATCGACACCCCGGACGATCGCTTGGGGCTTGGACTCACCTTGGGTATCTAGCCGAGATTCACCCCTCAAACCGATGTTGACAACCCGGACCGACTGCCTGGTTGTGGGGTCGGGCATGGCGGGGTTGTGGTTCGCCTATCGGGTTGCTAGCGCTGGTAGAACTGTCCTGCTGGTAACCAAGAAAGGCGATAGCGAGTCGAACACCAATTACGCTCAGGGTGGCATAGCGGCGGCGATGAGCGCCGAAGACAGTCCGGAGTATCACTTTCAGGATACGATTGCGGCAGGTGCGGGCCTTGCCCATCCCGATGTTGTCAGGATAGTTACAGAGTCGGGCCCGCGACTGCTGCGTGAGCTTTACGACCTGGGCATTTCGTTCAATACGTATGTCGACTCCGACGGAAGGATACAGTTTGACCTTGGACGGGAGGGCGGGCATCGCTGTCGTCGGATCGTTCGTGCCCGCGACCACACGGGATTGGAGATCGAACGCGGCCTCTTGAGGACGGTGCGGACGAACCGGCGCGTGACCCTGCTTGAGAACCATCTCGCGCTGCGGTTGCTGTTGGGTGATAATGGTCGTTGTCTTGGTGCGTTTTTGCTCGAAACTGGCACTGGTCGTAGTCTGTCGGTCCAGGCGCGGGTCACCATGCTCGCGACCGGCGGTTTGGGGCAAGTCTACCGACACACGACCAATCCGCAGATTGCAACCGGTGATGGCGTGGCGATGGGATTTCGAGCTGGTGCGCGGATTGCCAACATGGAGTTTGTTCAGTTTCATCCGACATCGTTGTATGGCAGCCGTGATGGCGACCGGGTGTTCCTGATTTCGGAAGCCGTAAGGGGGGAAGGGGCTGTACTTCGCACGCAGGACGGCGCTGAGTTCATGGAGCGCTACGATCCTGCCGGCTCACTTGCCCGGAGAGACATCGTCGCCCGTGCCATCGCCACTGAGATGAAGGAGCGGGGAGAGGATTTTGTTTTGCTGGACGCAACCCGGATTCCAAGACGACGACTGGAAGAACGCTTCCCGACCATTGTTGCGAAGTGTCGCGAACTGGGTATCGACCCAACAACTCAACCGATACCGGTTGTTCCGGCAGCGCACTACTCTTGTGGCGGTGTTCTTACGGACGATCGGGGTCGCACGTCGGTGCCTGGCCTGATGGCTGCCGGAGAGTGTGCTTGTTCAGGTCTTCACGGCGCTAACCGGCTTGCCTCGAATTCGCTGCTGGAGGCATTGGTCCTTTCCGACCGCGCCGCGGAGCTGGTGATAGATTTTGGGGAATCGATTGCCGAATCCGATGTCGACATGTCTTCGATATTGTCTTTCGGGAGCCCCGAAAGCGAAACCGCAAGCGCGATCAGAGATGACCTGCAGTGGTTGATGTGGCATGAAGCGGGAATTGTCCGCAGCGACCAGGGACTCAACAAGGCTTTCGCTGTTCTGTCTGAATTGGCCGAGAAACTGACGAGTATTCGCCCCGGCTTCAGTGTCCCGCTCTGGGAGACATACAATCTGGTAGAGGTCGCGCGGCTGATAGTGCTGAGTGCACTTCGCAGGCCCGAATCACGCGGCTTGCACTACAACAAGGATCACCCCCAGCCTGATGAGCGATATGCTAGGGACACCGTCGTCTCTCGTGACGACCTCGCACCGCTTCCCGCCTGCTGCTGATGAGCTGCTGGGGCGGTTTGAAAAGTGGCTGCTGGCCGATCGGGGACTGAACCATTCATCGGTCTCGGCTTACATTGCTGACATCAGGCAGTTCCTGGTCAGCGTGCCCGAAATTGCCGCTAATCCCGGTTTGCTTGATCGTCCCGCCGGCGAACGTTATCTCGTCCGGCTCGGACAGCTGGATTTGAAGGCGAGTTCGATCGCACGCAAGCTTTCTGCGCTACGTACGTTTGCAAAATTCCTGATGGATACAGGTGTTGTCGCTGGCGACCCTCTGATTGACTTGACCCCGCCACGGCGCCGGCGTCGTCTGCCAGTAGTCCTGTCGCACGACGAAATCAGTCGGCTTATCTCTGCCTGCGTCGACCCCACAGACCGTTTCTGGTCGCTACGTTCTCTTGCTTTGGTCGAAACGGCATATGGCTGCGGTCTGCGTGTCTCAGAGTTGCTGGGGCTGCGAACTGCTGATGTAGCGCTGGACGAAGGATTTCTGAGGGTGACCGGCAAGAGGGGAAAGGACCGCGTCGTGCCGATGGGACGAGAGGCAGTGGCAGCGGTACGGAACTATCTGATGTCGGCCAGGCCCCATTATGCCCGCGGCAGGGTCAGTCCTTATCTCTTTCTGAACATGCGTGGCAACCGGCTTTCGAGGGCCGGATTTCAGAAGCTGCTCCGTCGCATCGTGCACTCGGCCGGCATCGAACGCCGAGTAACGGCCCATACGTTCCGCCATTCTTTTGCAACCCACTTGCTGGAAGGTGGAGCTGACCTGCGGTCAGTGCAGGAAATGCTTGGCCACAGCCAGATTTCAACCACGCAAATCTACACCAGCGTGGATCGTGAGTACCTGCGTGAGGTGCATCGGACCTTTCACCCGCGCGGCTAGACCAAGGCGGTGCCAAAGGTACCGCGCACGATTCGTCCGATTCGTCTGGCGCCTGGTATCATCTTTTGCACCTGGGGTGCATGGCTAGGAGAGGCGAACAATACCATGCCGATACCCATGTTGAATGTACGGTACATTTCGTCTCTGGGCACTGAACCCAGCGACTGAATCAGCTGAAACAGCGGCGGGGGACGCCAGGCGGTTGTGTCAATTATGCAGGCAGTTTCGGGCGGCAACAGACGCTCAATGTTGTCAAAAAAACCCCCGCCGGTGATGTGAGCAATTGCCTTCAGCTTTGACATGACCGGCATCACACTCTTGAGATAAGACCGATGCGGACGAAGCAGTGCGGCACCCAGGGTGGTACGCAAACCGCGTGGGCGGTCGGATAGACTTAGCCTCGCCTCGTCAAGGAGGACTCGGCGGGCAAGAGAGTAACCGTTGGTGTGGAGGCCGGATGACGGGAGACCAACCGCGACGTCGCCGGGACGGAGCCTGCCGGGTTCGAGCAGATTACGGCGCAAGACGGTTCCAACAATAAAGCCGACCAGATCGAAGTCGCCTGGTCGATAGAGTCCGGGCATCATTGCCGTTTCACCCCCGACCAGCGCGCAGTGATTTGCCCGGCAGGCTCGGCTGATGCCGGAGACGACGACGACGATTCTGTCCGGAGAGAGGTTGGAGTGAGCGATGTAATCGAGAAAGAACAGGGGTCGAGCACCGAGTGTCAGGATGTCGTTGACGCAGTGGTTGACAATGTCGTGTCCGACAGTGTCGTAGCGTCCGGTCATTCGTGCGAGTAAGAGTTTCGTACCGACCCCGTCGCAACTGGCCACGAGCAGTGAGTTTCGACCCAACGGCGGCTGGTAGAGGGCACCGAAAAGCCCGATTTCCGAAAGTACGCCTTTCGTTCTGGTTGCCGCAGCCAGCAGGGCGATTCGGCGTTTGGCCGCTTCCATCGCATCGATATCAACGCCGGCGTCTTTATACAGCACGTGCAAGAGTAGGAGTCTGTGCGCTAGCTGTCAATGACTGTAGCGTTGATTCCAGGTGATCGACGGGTGTGAATCCGATGCTGGAGTGATCCGGTCCGGTTTGACTCAGTGCCATGGTGTCTGTATGAGATGTTACAGCGATGCTAAAGATCTCGAGGCAGCGTCAGCGGTGGCGGACACTGTTCCTTGGTTGTGTGAGCCTCGTTGTTCTAGGTATTGCAAGCCGGTGTGCACTGCTTACCTCCGCGAGTCCGCGCTACCGGCGTGGCCGAAGCCGGGCCGTGCCAGTGTCGATAGAGAGGAAACCGGCTGTTCCTGCAAAACCAGTTGGCACGCTGCCGTGGCCGGTCGAAGGCGAAATTGTCGGCAGCTTTGGAATGCGACTGGAATCCAAGTACAACACTCGCACCGTCAGTCGCGGGATTGATATCAAGACGCAAAGAGGCAAGCCGGTGTCTGCTGTGGACAGTGGTGTCGTGAGTTTCGCCGACCGATTCATGGGTTACGGCAATACGGTCATCGTCGAGCATGCAGGACGGCTTCACAGCGTCTATTCTCGGCTGCAGGAGATATCGGTGAGTGTCGGCGACAGACTGCGGCAGGGGCAGGCTGTCGGAGTCAGCGGAGATACACTCCACTTCGAATTGCGGCTGGCCGGGAAACCGGTCGACCCTCTGTTGTCGCTGCGCCGTCGCTAGTCAAACGGCTGGTAGCTGTTGGACCAGGCTTTTCAGGGCAAGCAGTTCCTTCTTTATCTGCAGGCGCGCTGATTCGCTGAGAGCCGACGCCGCCTCAGAGCCGGCATTTGGTGTGGCCTGAGCCAGGCGTTTCTTCGCGCCTTTGATGGTTAACTTCTCTTTGTGCAGGAGATGTTTGATGAGCTGGAGCCGGGCGAGTTGCTCGGATGAGATGATTCTGCGTCCGGCTGAATTTCGTTTGAGGTGAATGTCGAATTCCTTCTCCCAGTAGCGGAGTACGTGGGGTTCGATTCCGAGGTTGGTACAGGTTTCGGTTACCGTGAAATAGGCTTTGGACATGTGAACTAGTCCTCCCTTTTCGGCGGTCGCTTCAAGAGGCGGTTTAGTGCTTCGGCCGGTGTCGAGCGGGCTTGCAGGATCTCATTGACCTCCCGGGTTATCGGCAGGTCGATGGTCGCGAGCGCTGCCTGCCTGATAATTGTTCCGGCGGTAACCGCTCCTTCGGCAACACCGGCAAGGCGGGCAACAGCGCGTTCGGGCGCCGTTCCAGCGCCGATGGCGTGGCCGAGTGAATAGTTGCGGGAATGAGGCGAAAAGGCAGTTACCACCAGATCACCGACACCGGCGAGTCCGGCGAAGGTCGAAGGCTCACCACCGCAGAATCGGCCGAATCGAATCATTTCGGCAAGTCCTCGGGCCAGCAGCGCCGATTTGGCGTTGATACCCAAGCCCAGGCCGTCAGCGATCCCGGCAGCAATGGCGATGACATTCTTCATGGCTGCCGCTACTTCGACGCCAACCGTGTCGGAGTGAGAATAGACACGGAGGTTGCTGACGGTAAATGTATCTCGGACGGCATTAGCCGGGTCAGGGACTTGTGCAGCGCAAACAAGCGATGTCGGATCACCGCGCACAAAGTTGTATGGAATCCCCGGACCTGCCAGTATGACGATGTCTCGGCGCAAAATCCTCGTCAATACCGTCGAGATGCGCTCCCCGGTCTCGGGTTTAAGCCCTTTGGTTACACTGACAACAATACTCGTCTCGTGGATGATATCGGCGATCGTTTGCGCTGCTGTTTCGACCGCCGATGATGGCACGGCCAGCACAATGAACTTAGCATTCGTGCAGGCGTCAGCAGCGCTATCTACGACCTGGACGTTGCCGGGCAGTTGAAACGTCGCGGGCAGGTCCGGGTGCGGATGTCCGGCGCGTATTCTGCTGGTTGCAGCAGGATTGGAATCGTAGAGCAGGACTTCGGTGAACCGGCGCGCCAGAACCGAAGCGAGGGCAATGGCCCATCTGCCGGCACCAATGAACGCCAGTGCCCGATTCATTTTCGCGCCAGCAGGCGTTGCCAGATCTCGAGTTTTGGTTCGGTGCCGCTCAGGAGTCGCCGAAGGTTGGCGGTGTGGCGCAGGGCGATCGTCATTGCTGTTCCCAAGGCGAAACCGAGCAACCCCAAATCAGCGGGCGTTGTCAGGGCCACAAACGGCACCAGCAGAACGGCCAGTGTCAGTGAAGCTAGTGAAACCCAGCCTGTGGCAAGGATTACGGCAAGATAGATTGAGTAAAGCGGCACTGCCTTGAGGCCGAGCAAAGTTCCAATAGTACCGAGTGCGGTGGCGACACCCTTGCCGCCGCGAAAACTGAGCCAAGGGGTAAACACATGGCCCAGGACACAGCCGAGCCCGACTGCCGAAGCCGTCAGCCCGATAGCGGGCGCCAGCGCGGTTGGGATCGCTCCCTTGCTAATATCGAACAGCAGCACAAGCAGACCCCAGCCGAATCCTACGGTCCGTTCAGCATTGGTAAAGCCGATGTTGCCTGAGCCAGTACGACGCAGGTCAACACCGCGCCAGCGGCCGAGTATGAAGCCGAAGGGAATTGACCCGGCCGCAAAGCCTGACAGAAACGAAACGGCAGTTATTAGCGCTTCAGGCAAGTTACCGGTGTCAGAGCTTGAAGCGCCCGAGCCGCAGACCGACGCCGAGTCGTGCGCGCAAGGTGGGGCTGCTGCTGCCGGTCAGAGGGTGTCCGTAGGCAATGCCGGCTTCGCCGAAGGCGGCGACCCGGCGTTGCACTGGTCGTTCGACGCCAATGCCCAGACGCAGATTGAGTCGCAGGGCGTCGATCCTGCCGTTGAGTTCGGGTCCGAGCCATGCATACGGCCAGAAGGAATTCTTCAGCCGGGTTGACCCCATCAGGTCCAGCGAAAGACCGGAATTGGCAGCGATATTGAGACTGTCAAAGGCCAGTCTGCTGTTGGAGAATTGAAATCCGTTGAACTGCAAATCGACCACGCTGATTCGAGTCCGGACACCCTTGAGGACAGGAAAGATTGCTTCGCCGGTCAGGCTGACTTCGGGACGGCGGTTCGGCAGCAGCCAGCCAGCGTTGAGCCGGGCCCCAACCGTAATTGGAGAGTCCTGAAAGTGTCGAAGGAGCGACAGGTTGATCTGACCAGTTGCTGTAACTGGCAGAATTACAAAGAGGATAGAGAACGATACTAAAAGTCGCCTCACTGACTGAGCATAACGACATGGCACGTAAGTGTCAAGTGACCGCATTGACTATCTGCCGTGTCGCGCTATCGTATTGCAGTGGCAGAAAGACCGACATCCCCGCAGACGGCTCACCCGGTTCCGGATTACGGCGAGCTTGAGCAAAGGTACCGTCGTCAAAAGAGGAGGGTCGCGCGTTTCCGCGCTACTGTTCTTTCCTTTACCGCCGCGTCGGTGGCCGGGTTGCTGGTGCTGATTCTACTGTGGCGTGTGCCGTTGCCGGAGCCTACAGACCAGCCGGAACAAGCGATCCGTGGCGGGTGGGATTTGCAGCAGGAACAGTTATCTGGTTTCCCCGGCTCGGTTCCCGGACCGGCAAGACCGGTCAACTCATCAGTCGGGCTGATTGTGGCATTCGAATCGACAGCTGCTGACTTGGAACAACGCTGGAGCGAACTGCAGACGCGTCTGCAGGATATTCGGTCGTCTCTGGCCACACCGCCTGGATCGGATTCAGCCGGGGCGGCTAGATTGGCAAGTTTTGGAAGTGCCGTCACGGCTGAGACTGCGTTGGCCGGTGTTGCCAGATTGTACGATATTGCATCGCAGCTGCAGGCGGTTGTGAGTTCAGTTCCGTTGGGGCAGGGTAACGTCATCCGCCCTGTTGCTGCGCTGATGAGGGCCTACGCCGCGGATTACCAGCGGGTTGCAGTGCTGCGTCGTGAGTACCTCGCAGCAGCACTGAGGTCGGCAGAGGCGCTCGCCAGAGCCGATACCGCCGAGGCAGACATTGCTGCCAACGTAGCCAATGGACGGCTTGCCCTGATTGCTGGCGCCTCGCGGCAACTGACCCAGCGTATGGCGGAGGTGGTTCGACTGAGGGAGAAGTTGACTGGTGCGGAATAGACTTCTGGCTGTTCTGGTGGCTGTCACGGCCTGCCGTTACACTGGCCCAACGAGAGTCGAGGGCAATCTGGTTCTTGCTGCCGGGGAAATCGGGGATTTGCGTGGGGCGGAGGTTTGGCTGCACGATACGACTGGTTTCGACACACCGGTGCTTTGGCGGTCACGGGCTGACAGCACCGGTTTCAACTACCGCGTCCGCTTCCGATTTCCCGATGTTACCGGTGGTGATTACCTTCTGTTCGCCTGGCAGGATTGCGACAGTTCTGGAACAGTGTCCGACGGCGACATTGTGGGAGTTTTGGGGGCGGATTACGACAAAAGGGATTCAGCGTTGTCATTTCACGTCTGGGACGATTGGACACTGGTCGAGGTTCCGGATGTCGTGATGAGGCGCATCCGGCGCGTCGAGCCGACTGTTTCGGCGGAGTCCGACTCGGCACGGACGGCTGTCAAATTCAGCTACCGATTCAATCATGATGTTCTGCTTGGCAGCCTCGACGTCCTGATTCCAGGTGTCGGTTCCTTTCCTGATGCACGAGCTCCCGGGCCGAAGCTGGCTGACTCCAGCTATGCTTCGACAGGATGGAATCTGGGCGGGGCAGTGATGCCGACCGGCTGGTATGTGTTGCGATTCCGGGGTATGTTTCGCAGCGACACTTTTGCAGTGGTCAGAGCTGTTCGTATCCGTTAGGTAGGCCGTTGACGAGGCGGTGAAGAACGCTAGGATTGAGCAGATGACGCTTGCAGAACAGCTGGCCCAGAGAACCGACAGCCGTATTCTGCTGGTTGTGCTGGACGGCCTCGGCGGACTGCCGCGCAGCGGCCGGACAGAGCTGGAAGCGGCCTGGACACCTCATCTCGACCGGCTGGCACTCAGCTCGGAGCTGGGTCTGTTGATACCGGTCGAACCAGGTATCACGCCAGGCTCGGGCCCGGCTCATCTGGGGCTTTTTGGCTACGAACCTCAGCAGTTTCAGGTCGGGCGAGGGGTGATTGAGGCGCTCGGTTCGGGCCTTGAGGTCGGCTCCGATGATCTTTGCGGAAGGGCCAATTTCTGCACAATCGCCCCGGACGGGAGCATTGCTGACCG
Organism: Caldifarciminota bacterium; assembly: GCA_965649225.1. Lineage (GTDB taxonomy): Bacteria > Hydrothermota > Tepidihabitantia > Tepidihabitantales > Tepidihabitantaceae > CBFGJX01. The sequence continues at coordinate 110,560 of CBFGJX010000002.1, read as the reverse complement.
GCGCGCAGGTCGCATATCAACCGAACTTTGTACGGAGCTCTGTCGTCTGTTGCAGTCTTCCATCGCAGAGATCGACGGCGTAGAAGTCACAATCCGGCCTGGCAAGGAGCATCGTTTTGTTGTAGTTTTTCGCGGGTCGGGGTTGGGGCAAGGGTTGACTGACTCTGATCCGCAGCACGAAGGTATTCCGCCCCTGCCGGTGCAGGCGGTGGACAGCTCCGACAATGCGGCGTCCAGAAGTGCGGCAATCGTGAACAGCTTCATTGAAAAATGCCGTAAAGTACTGGGTTCGCGCCAACAGGCCAACGGAGTGCTGGTTCGTGGATTGGCAAAACCGCCGGTTATTCCCTCGTTGCAGCAGCGTTTCGGCCTCAATCCGGCTTGCATCGCTTCTTATCCAATGTACCGTGGTTTAGCCCGGCTGGTGGGAATGAGAGTCCTTCCAGTCGGGGAATCCTGGGATGAAGAGGTCGAGACGCTCGCCCGTCACCGCAGTGAGCACGATTTCTTCTTCCTTCACCTCAAGGAGACCGACCGTGCCGGTGAGGACGGCGATTTTGATGCCAAACAGGAACTAATTGAACGGTTTGACGAGGAGATATTGCCGCGGTTGCTGGATATGGCTTTCGACGTACTGTGCATTACCGGTGATCACTCGACGCCGGCAGAGCTGGGCGGGCATTCCTGGCATCCAGTGCCCGTCTTGATTCATTCTTCGTGGTGTCGGCCGCAGCAGTCAGTCGAGCAATTCGGCGAAAGGGCATGTCTGCGTGGAACTCTTGGTCAGATGCCCGCTCGCTGGTTGATGAATTTTCTCCTCGCTCACGCCCGTAAGCTTGCCAAGTTCGGAGCGTAAATGAACCGCGCAGTGATTTCAGTCTGGGACAAGACCGGTATCGTTGAGCTGGCGGGTGTACTGTCTCGGGTCGGGTACGAGATTCTCTCGACGGCAAAGACGGCACAGATGATACGGGATGGCGGCATTCCGGTCCGCGAGATCAGCGAGTACACCGGCTCGCCCGAGATACTAGGAGGACGCGTCAAGACGTTGCATCCGAAGATTGCCGGTGGAATTCTTTCGACACGTCGGGATTTGACGGTTGAGCCAATTGATGTTGTTGTGTGCAATTTGTACCCGTTTCAGGAAGGTCTTGCCCGTAATGCGACGGATGAGGAGCTTACGGAACTGATTGACATTGGTGGCGTCACTCTGCTTCGAGCAGCGGCGAAAAACTGGCGTTTTGTTACGGTCGTGCCGCATCCGAATTGCTATGCTGAAGTGGCTGAAGCACTTAAGCCCGACGCCCAGCCGGATGCCTTGCTGCGTAGAAGGCTGGCAGCCGCGGCGTTTCGTATCGTGGCGGATTACGACCAGGCAATTGCTGCCTATTTCACCCGGACTACGACTGGCGCGGTGCAATGTTGACACCAACGGTGGTAATTATTCCAGTTGTCTTAGGCCGGGCTTTAAGCACGGAGACAGCGTCGAGTTGTGGACCGGCTGCTCCCGTTTAAGAGCTCGGTGTCGGTCTTTACCGGTTCTTGACCAGTTGGTTTTACGCACTGAACTGGCTTTCAAGAGATTAGGGCGACCCTCTAAAACTGAGGGTCAAGAGGAATGAATTCAAACAGGCTCCAAGGAGGCAAGATGACTGCAAAAGGACTGCTGGTGCTGATTTTGCTGACTTTGACGGCGCTGGCTTCCGGCCCGGTTCCTCCGACCGCAAGAACTGACGCCCGGCTGGTGCTTAACGTCGGATACGACTCTGACGTTGACCCCGGTAATCCGACGCAAAACTTTGGAACTAGCTTCCGGATGCGCTGCGGGCAGATTGACGCTAGCCGCAGTTACTACTCCTTTCTGTACTTCGATCTTTCCTCGATCCCGAACGGTGCAACGATTCAAAGCTGCTCGCTTGGGCTGTACTGCTACTACCGGACCAATACCAGCGCCCAGGACTGGTATCAGGTCAACCGGGTTGTCGGCGCATGGACCGAAACGGGTATCAACTGGAATAATCAGCCGGCGGTGACGGCTGTCGACTGCGACTCGACCTGGGTCACGACAACCACCTGGTACTACTGGAATGTCACTCCGATCGTGCAGGCCTGGCTCACCGGCACGCCGAACTACGGGTTACGGGTACACAAGCCCTCAACCGCATATGACATCAGGCACTACTGGTATGCCCGCGAACACACGGTTGACTCGTTGAAACCAGTGCTAATCGTCAACTACACTGTCAGCGGGGGAGTGAACATCACCGTCCTGGGTCGGACACCCCAATATCCTTTTTCCTACGAGAATGTGGTTGTGACGGCCAAACTGTACGGCACATCCACCCCGGTTGATTCGGCCCGGATCGGATACCGCAATCAGTCGGGCAGTTTTGTTTATCTTCCCGCCGACAGCAGCCGCAGTTCGGATTCGACTTACTATTTCCACATCCCGCCGATGACCGGAGGCGATACTGTTTACTGGCAGATTCAGGGTTTTGCCGGAGGAGTGCCGACTAACTCAGCGGTGCAAAGCTATGTTCTGCCACTGGACCGCACCATCGAGCAGGTGCAGTTTGTTGATACGCTCGTTGGCCAGACCTCGCCTGACTCCGGCCGTTACGTGCGTGTTAATGCGATTGTCACTGGAATCATGAACCAGGGGCGGGTATTCATCGGGACCCGAACCGGGGGGGCGTGGAACGGCATGTTTGTCTATCGGGCCGGGACCCCTGAGCCGTTTGCTCTCGGGGAAAGTCTCGAGCTGGCCGGTTACATTACCGAGTTCAATCGGCTGAGCCAGTTCAATGACCTGGTTCGGTTCGTCCGGCGCGGCAACGACCGGCAGTTCGATACCACACGCATCGCGTTTGCCCAGTCAAAGCAGGAGGCGTTTGAAGGCGTGCTGGTCAGGCTGGATACGGTCCGGATGGTCGAGCAGGGCGGTAACTTCACCGGCAATACCAACTATCGGTTGACCAATCGGGATGGCTCCGATACGGTACGGCTCTACGTATATAATCAGTCGCAGGTCGTTGGGATGGCGATTCCGGCCGGCTACCATTCGCTCGTCGCCAACATCAGCGACTACAACGGGCGCCAGGTCTGTCCGCGCTACCCGGCCGACTTCATCTTCCTGACGCCGGACGTAGCCGTAACCGCCGTTCTACTGCCTGCTGACACGGTCACAAATGGTGAAACGATCACGCCGCGGGCTGTGATTACCAATGTCAGCACATTGAACACCGCCGCGACAGTACCAGTGACGTTCCGCATCGGCAGCAGCTACAGTAACCAGCGTACTGTTTCGGACCTTGCCCCAGGTGCATCGGATACCCTGGTGTTTCCCGACTGGACTGCAGCTGGCGGTACCTTTGGCGTTGAGGTGTTCAGCGAGCTTGCTGGTGATCCCAATCCGGCGAATGATACACTGCGGCGGACTCTGGTAGTGCTGGTTCGAGATGTCGGAGTGACGGCAATAACGAGGCCCGGACCGCTGGTCCAGACCGGAGTTCCGCTAACCCCCCGTGTCCGGCTGCGCAGTTTTGGCAATTCGGCGGCAACGTTTGATGTCCGACTGGTGATTGAACGCAGCGGGACAGTCGTGTTCGATACCGCCGAAACCGGTATTACCCTGCCGGGAAACACCGCCGAGTATCATGACTTTGCTTCAAGCTGGACTCCAGTCGAGCTGGGCACTCACGAGGTGAGGTCGTGGACTGTGCTCGCTGGTGACCCGGTGCCGACAAACGATACCGCCTACTCGGTAGTCGAAGTTCAGTCTGGGCCGGTGGCGGCGTGGACGCCGGTTGGCCTGATGCCGACAACTCCGTCAGGCAGACAGAGCAAGGACGGCGCCTGGATGGTTGAGGTTGACGGTCAGTTTTACGTCTCCAAGGGCGGCAAGACCGAGGACTTCTACCGTTACAATCCGGCGGTCGATTCGTGGTACACCATCACCGGCATGCCCCGTGGTGCTGAAAACAAACCCCCGAGCAAGGGCGCCTGCGCCGTAGCCGGTGACAATGGGCTGATCTACGCAATCAAGGGTAACAATACGAGTTCCTTCTACAGCTACGATCCGGCAAGCGATCAGTGGACCCAGCTGGCGGACGTACCACTTGGCAGTTCAAACAAACGTGTGAAGGGCGGTACCGACATCGTCTTCTATCGGCCGCAGGGACGACCGGATTCGAGCTGGCTCTACCTGCTGAAGGGCGACAAGACTGAATTCTACCGATTCAGTATCCAGAGCGGGACATGGGAATCGCTGCCGAGTGCACCGGCCGGCATCAAGCCCAAATGGGACCGCGGCTCCTGGCTGGTACTGGAACGCAACCCGGGCCACGACCGCTACAAGCTGTACGCACACAAGGCCAAGAACCACGAGTTCTACCGATTCGATTTGTTGACCGGGGTGTGGGACTCGGTTCTCAAGCCGATGCCGCTGGCAAGTCGCCTCACAACCAGGATGCGCAAGACGAAGGAAGGCTGTGCAACATACTTTGATGGCTTCATCTACGCGTTCAAGGCCGCCAATACGCAGGAATTCTGGCGCTACGACATCGCCGGCGATTCCTGGACCGAACTGGACACGATACCGGCGGTTGGCCCGAGCAATCGCAAGAAACGGGTGAAGGCCGGGTGCGACCTCTTGCCCTGGAACGGCCTGATTTACGCGCTCAAAGGAAACAAGTCTAACGAGCTCTGGACGTTTAACCCGGCAGTGGTGTCTGTCGCGAATCTTCCCGTTGGGGGGGCTCGTGATGGTGTTGCCAATGCCGGTCGGACGTCCTCCATCGGTCTTGTTGTGCCGGCGGTCGTCCGCGGGAATACGATTGTACTCCGGTGTTCGCCATCCCGAAGTGGCGATATCGGTGTTCGACTCTGCGCTGCCGACGGGAGGACCGTACTCTTTCAGCGCGCAGCAGTACAGTCCGGCGGCAGGATTGAGGTGCCGCTGGTCCAGCTTCCTGCTGGAGTGTATCTGCTAGTACTGAACACCGGCTCTGGAGAAGTTGCCCGGCGGCTGACGTTGGTTCGCTGATCCGATTCGACAATAAGTCCAGGGGCGGGCCAGTCGGCCCGCCCCTGTCGCTTCGGGCAACGGTCAGTCGGCAGCAGTCGTTTCGCTGTCCGGTGCCGAGACGATGCTGATGCCATTGAGTGGGGTGTTGGTCACTTTGTTGTTGAGGGTGCTGAAGTCGTGGACCGTATCGCACTGGGCACAACGGAAGCGCCAGGTCTGGACATCAATCGTGCACCCGGGACAGGGTTTGCAGCCGGGCAGCGAATCCGGCGTACCCGGTTCCGGATTGATGTTGCGTGGCTCCTGGTCCTCGAACTCCCGAACCGTGCAGTTCTTGCCTTCACAGGTGTAAAGGCCGTAGAAGTAGAGACTTCCGCAGGGAAGTCCGTCCTCGTTGATTGCTTCGCATCTGATGAGCTTGGGCATTGCTCCTCCTCCGTATATTCGGGTTTGGTTTGGTCCGGCCGGGGCGGTTAGGAACTCCCAGCGACTATTTGTTGACCCAGCCTATCGGTTTTCGATCCAGTTGTCAAATCAAGAGCTGCCGTGGCCGTAGTTTGTGCTCCTGCTGAAGCAGGTGTTTGATTGGCTGCCGGCACGTGATTGCGGGCGAGTGCTTGGTTTAGTTGCTTGCTGGACGAAGCGATGAAATCCACAGTTCAGCAGCAGGGTGTGTAGTGTTGATACGGCGGCTGGTTGGAGTTTCTCAGCGGTGCCGGAGGCTGTCAGTAATTCGGAAGTGACCCAAAGCATTCCCGTTGATGAGGCTAGTGTACGAATTCCCTTCGGCCGCTACTGATGCTGACTGGGGGGCGGAGGTGTGTGCGTGCAAGATTGCAGATATTGCCGCCGAGATAATTGCCTGACAAATCGGCGCTTGGGTTGCCGGTTCACCGCGCGGGGTGAAAACTCCTGTCGCCGAAGGAACACTGTAGGATGCTGGTTCCGGCTCAGCGGATTTCGGTCGGTGATGGCGGCAATGTTATGCCCAAACTTGTTGCCTGAACCGTGTCGCGCCGTGCGTTGACTGCCGTAGTCGGGGGGAATATGATTGGCCATTGAAGATCCTGGAACGCTATGTCCTGCGGCAGTTCCTGCCACCGTTTTTCCTTGCCATTTTTGTTCTTACATTCGTGCTGCTGATGGACCGGCTGTTTCTACTGGCTGACCTGCTGGTGCGTAAGGGCGTGCCAATTGTCATTGTTGGTGAGATAGCGGCGTTGTCGCTACCGTTTGTCGCCATGATTTGCACGCCGCTGGGCAGTCTTATCGGGGGCGTGACGTCTTTCGGCCGTCTGGCACAGGATAATGAGTCCCGAGTAGTCAGCGCTGCGGGAATCTGCCCGGTTCGACTGGTGCTGCCGGTAGCCGTGTTGTGCCTCTTCCTTTTTGGGCTGATGTTCCTGTTCAATTCGTTCGTGGTTCCTGAGGCACAGCATCGCGTGCGTAATCTTCTGACTGACGTTGCCCGAAAACGTCCGGCTCTGCGTGTCCGGGAAGGGGTCTTCATGGACGACTTCTCCGGCTACATGATTTATATTGGCACGATTGATGAACGGCGCTCGCGCGTTGCCGATGTGGCGATATTCTCCGCCAGCCGGGATGCCAGCCGACCAGGTTTTTTGACTGCACCACGGGGCGAGTTGACCTATACGCCGGATGACCGTTACATGATTCTGACGCTGCTTGACGGGGAAATGCACGAGACCGCACCGGACAGCTCCTATCGTCGTCTGCGGTTCAGCCGACACACCATCAACGTCAGGATGGACGAAGAGCTCGTGCGTCGGGAACGGGAGTACCGGGGCGATGAAGAGATGCCGTTGCCGCAACTCCTCGCCAGTTTGAATCAGCTGCGTCATGAGGTTGCACTGCAGTCAGCGCGGGTTCGTGCGGCACGGGCAGCGGTTGCCGGCAACGAAGCTGAAAGTCTGCGGGTTGAGGAGGAGACCGCGAGGCTCCGCTACCGAAGGATGGAGCTGTCGCGTTTTGCCGTCGAGTTTCACAAACGTGTCTCTGTTGCATTTTCGACCTTTTTCTTTCTGCTGTTTGGCGCTCCGCTTGGCCTGTTGCTGCGTCGAGGCGGAATCGGCACCGGCTTCATGGTTGGGCTGGTGTTTTTCGCCGTGTACTATCTACTGCTCCTTGCTGGCCAGAATCTTGCCGAAAGCGGCCGGGTCTGGCCCTGGCTGGGGATGTGGCTGCCAAATATCGTGCTGGCAATACCGACAGTCGAGCTTGCCAGTCGAGCGTTGCTGGAGCGACCAATGATTGGTCGGCGGGCTTGGAAGTGACGATTATTGACCGGCATCTTGTCCGCGAAGTGCTGAAGTTTGCGCTGATTGCTCTTTGTTGCGTTGTAACGATTTACCTGTTGATTGATCTCTTTGAGGAACTTAACTACTTTACCGCCCGGAAGGTAGCCCTCGGCAACGTCCTGCTTTACTATTTGTACAGCACGCCGTCGGCAGTTAGCCTGCTCTACCCGGTGAGTCTGGTGCTGGGTGTTTTTCTCGTGTATGGCCAGATGACACGTAACCGGGAACTGCACGCACTGGCAGCTGCCGGTGTGGCAATGTTGAGATTGTTTGTGCCGGGGTTCTGCGTGGGACTTGCTTCGGTGCCTGGCTATTTGCTGGCAAACGAGTTCATCACGATCCCAGCCAACCGCATGCTGAGTCAGCTGCGTCGTCACGCGATCGAGCGGCGGCCACGGACCGATGTTGGACGTCGGCGCAACGTTTACTTCGTTGGCGAGGATGGGCGGGTGTATTTCATCCGCGAGCTTGAGGACAACCGTTTGATGCACGATTTCTCTTTGTGCCAGCTCGATACTGCCCGGCGGGTGGTGCAGCGCTTTGACGGTCGCGAGGCCGAGTATGTGGACGGACGCTGGATTGGTCACTCGGTTGCAGAACGCGAATTCGATCCTGCCGGTAACGAGCGTATGGTCTGGCATGATTCGGTTGTGCTGGTTGCCCTGCGCGAAACTCCGGCTGATTTCGCCGCACCGCAACGACCGGTCGATGAAACGTCCACCCGTGAGCTGGCCCGCTACATTCGTCGGCTCCGCCGCGCTGGCGAGAACGTGGCAAAGGAAGAGGTGGAGTATCACTACCGCTTGTCATATTCATTGATAGGCTTGGTGGTGGTTCTGCTCGGTCTGCCGCTGGCTGTCCGTATGCGTCAGGGAGGAGTCATGTTTGGCCTCGGGCTCGGCCTGCTGGTGTCCTTTCTTTACTGGGGTGCCATTCAGATTTCCCGTGCCTTTGGCACTTCCCAGATTGTCAGCCCGGCAATGGCCGCGTGGTTGCCCAACATCATTTTTGCCGGCGTCGCCGTGACGATGCTGCTGACGGTGGAACAAAGGAGCTGAGTCCGTGACTTCTGCCGTAATGTTGCTGCTGCTGGTTTCTTCGGCCCGACCGTTGCAGGCCTTGGACGGCGGGTGGTACTACCTGCCGGCGACACATCCCGGCCGGCCGGCGCCGGCGCTGGTGGTTTTGAGCTGTGTTGGCGGGGGGCGGGCCGACCTTGATTCCATCTGCTGGGTGGCTGATTCACTGGGCTGGGTCTTCGCCGTCTGCCGCGGTCCGCGTAACCGCCGCGAGTTCCGGCTGAACGACGCCGACCTTCTTCAGGCCGCTTCGGCTTTGCGCCGCTTGTCGCTGGTGGACTCTGAGCGAGTGTTTGTCTTTGGCTTCTCCGGCATGGGGGTGCAGGCGCTGGCATCGATGTGCCTGCATCCGGCTATCTTCCGTGGTGTCGCGGCGACCTGCGCTCATCGAGGCGCAATCGCCGGTGCTGATCTGGGGGGCTGTTCTGCGAACAAGGTGTTTCTGCGCACCCGCCAGACAGACTGGAACCGACAGGACAACCTGCGCCTGTATTATGAACTGAACGCGGCGGGAATCGAGACAAGACTCGTAGTTGACTCAGGTGGCCACGCCCCTGGACCAGCCGCTGAAATACTGCAAGCCTGCCGTTGGCTGGACATGGTCACCAGTCGTCAACGCGAGATACGCGACCGCCGCCACTGAAGCAGCTGGTTCAAAGAAAGGCAATTGAGAACATTTTTCTTCTCGAGCCATGCCCGGCGCGCCACCAGGACGCCGTAGTCCATCCAGTTCATTTCATCGGTGGTGTGGGCATCGGTGTTGATGCAGATCAGGACTCCGGATTCGGCGGCGCGACGGGCCCAGATATCTGACAAGTCAAGACGGGCGTAGAACGCATTGATTTCCAGCGCTTTACTAAAGGAAGCGGCAGTTTCGATCACCCTCTCGACATCGACGTCGTAGCCCTCACGTTGGTCGATTAGCCGTCCGGTCGGGTGAGCGATGATGTCGACCAGCGGGTGTGCGAGGGCGGCACGAATCCGTTGTGTTACATCCTTGCGGAACCCCTGATGGATTGAGGCGATGACAAAGTCCAGCCGGGCCAGGACGGCGTCGGGGTAATCGAGAGTTCCATCCGGTCTGATGTCGACCTCGCAGGATTTCAGGATGGTCAAGGCTCGTGAGCCGGCGTTGTATCGGTCAACTTCATCGCAGTGACGAAGCAGGCCGTCAGTTGAGAGTCCGCCGGCGTAGTGTGCCGACTGAGAGTGGTCGGCGATAGCGAGGTAGCGGTAGCCGAGCCGGCGGGCGGCCTCGGCGATCTCAGGTAACGCGGCAGTGCCATCGGAACGGTTTGAGTGGATGTGCAGGTCGCCCTGAATATCGGTTCGGCGCACGAGTCGGGGCAGTCGGTGTTCGGCAGCGGCAGCGATTTCTCCGCGGTTTTCCCGCAGTTCGGGGTCTATCCAAGCCAGGCCGAGCCGTTCGTAGATGTCGGATTCGGTTCTGCCGGCAACTTTACGTCGTCCTTGGAACAGCCCGTACTCCGACAACTTGAGGCCGTGTTGTTGAGCAAGTGCCCTGAGCGCGACGTTGTGCTCCTTGGAGCCGGTGAAGTACTGAAGTGCCGCGCCATAGCTGCCGGGTTGAACTACCCGCAGGTCGACCTGCCGCAGGTGTTGCCCCTGAATGAGGACCGAGGCTTTGGTGCGGCCAGCCGCAATTACCCGGGAGACGCGCGGGTGAGCGCAGAAATGATCTATCGCCCGTTGCGCGGGTGGGCCACTGATGAGGACGTCGATGTCGCCGATGGTCTCGCAGCCACGGCGAAGCGAGCCGGCAAACGCTAATTCGACGGTTCCGGTCAGCTCCTTCATCCAGTCGATAACCGATCGGGCGAGTTCAAAAGCCTCAGGCAGGTACATCCGTCGCTCGGTTGTTGTTTCCGTCTGCAGACTGGCGAGGATTCGGGTTGCCTTTTTCTGTCCCATTCCTGGGAGTTGGGCGAAGCTGCCGTCTTCGATTGCGCGGCGAAGACCTTCCGGATCGGTAATGCCGAGCTGTTGCCAGATGAGCCGGACGGTCTTGGGCCCGAGACCTGGTACCTGAAGGAGTTCAAAGAGTCCTTGAGGAAGTCTGGCGGTCAGTTCATCCAGCTTTGCCATCCGCCCGGTAGCGATGTATTCGGCAATTTTGCTTCGCAGAGCGGTGCCGATACCCGGCAGGTCACCAAGACGGCCTTCACGTTCAAGTTGCCGCAGGTCGTCGGCTGACTGTTCAATGGTGCGAGCCGCCTTACGGTAGGCCAGCGCCCGATAACCGTCTTCGCCCAGAAGCTCGAGGGCGTCGGCGATTCGCGCAAACATCCGGGCGACTGCGCGGTTGGTGTCAGTCACGGACAAGCACCGGATTGATGGCTTCAGTTGTTCTTTGATAGATCCAGCAGCCGCGGCAGATGGTGCCGACTACCCGGGCCGAAGCAGAGTCTCGCGGGTCACGGTCGAGCAGGACAATGTCAGCAGAATAGCCTGGAGCGATTCGTCCAGCCTGAACTTCGATTCCCATGGCGCGAGCGGCATTGACCGTGAACATCGCCATGGCTTCGGCCGGTTTGATGCGCTGGACGGAATTGGGATGGTTGATTGCGGCATGGATTCCTGTTACCGGATTTACCGGAGTCACCGGCCAGTCGGAACCGCCGGCGAGGGTAACCCCGGCATCAATCAGCCAGCGAAAGGGATTGGTCTGCTGCCAGCGACTGCCGAGACGGCGGGCGTAGAGTCGGTCGGGACCGCCCCACTCCAGCTCAAATGCCGGCTGAACTGCCAGATGGATGCCAAGTCCAGCGATACGGCGAATCATGGTTTCGGAAAGCAGTTCGGCATGTTCAATCCGATGACCCCGGGCGTTGCCGGTTTCCTCGTGGGTCATTACTACCTGTTCGATTGCCCTGTCACCAATGGCATGAAAAGCGGTCTGCAGACCTTTGGCCTTGGCGGCGCGGATGAATTCCGTCAGCAGCTGCGGACTGACATAACCCGTGCCGGACTTGGTTGGTCGGTCAGAATAGGGACTCGAGAGCCAGGCAGTATGTGAACCAAACGAGCCATCGATGAGCAGGCAGCCGCCGATTTGTTTCAGCCCGAAGTTCAGGGCAACGGCGGTATCCCAGGTTTGGAGGTAGGGTATGGCTCGGACCGACATGCGTGTCAAATTGTCAATCAAAATCTGCCATTCGGACAGGTCGAGTTCGGGATCGCCTATCATCGCCGCGATTGTAGTAACGCCAGCGGCGGCTGCAGCGGTGCCGGCGAGCTGGAGTGCTTCAGCCGCAGCAGAGGGGAGAAGCAGACGCCGGAAGACAAAAGAGGCGGTTTCGTACGACTGGCCGCACAGCGGCTGATCTCCGGCAAAGCCGTCTCCTCCCACGTGACGTTCCAGCAATTTTCGCCCGACGGTATTGGTCAGCGCTGAATGGCCGTCGACCCGGTAAACGAGCAACGGCCGATCAGGAATTACCGAGTCCAGCTCCGCAACTGACGGCCAGCGCTGCTCGGTCAGTCGCTCGGGCTCAAAATTGAAGGCAAGCACCGGTTCCATCGGTCCGGCGGCAGCGAGGCGCGCGCGTACATCCTCAATGTCGGTACAACTGCGCAGGTCAACGCCCAGCTGAATCAATCCTGCCTGCAGGGGGTGGGTGTGCGAATCGATAAAACCTGGTACGGCAATCAGGTTATGGTGGGGAGCGACTGTTGCTGTTAGACGAACAATGAACCCCCGCTCTATCTCTATGAGCATCGGTTCGGGACGGGAATCGGCAGTGACGACAGTCTGGCAGTGCAGGACCATTATCGAGTGAAATCAGATTCGATAAGGCAGATTGATTCGATGTGTGACGTCTGGGGGAACATATCGATGAGTTCAAGTCGGGTCGGCCGATAATCGAGTTCGGCCAGGAATGCAACGTCCCGGGCCAGTGTCGCCGGGTTGCAGGAAACGTAGATGATTCGGCGCGGGCTGGCTGCGGCGATTCGCTGCAGAACCTGCTGGGAACAGCCGCGCCGTGGTGGATCAAGGACAACCAGTTCAGCCTTGCCGATATCGGAAAGTGCCTCGACGTCGCCGTGGTGAAAGGTCGCGTTGTCGAGGCCATTTACCGTGGCATTGGAGCGGGCCTGTTCGACCGCGACTGAATCGATCTCAATACCGACAACGCGTCGGCAATAGCGAGCAAGATTCAGTGTCAGCAGGCCGCAGCCGCAGTAAAGTTCGAGCACCTTCTCGTGACCCTGCAGACCGGCCAGTCGGACAACAGCGTCAGCGAGAACAGCCGCCTGTTGCGTGTTGACCTGAAAAAATGCTCCGGGCGGGACTGCGATTCTCAACCCGGCCAGTTCCATGACGATCAATGAATCGGTGCCGGCAACCAGTCGGGGCGTCGAACCGAGAATGCGATTTCCCCGGTCAGGGTTATGGCTTTGCAGAACGGCAGCAACCAGACCGGAGCCGATCAGACGGTCAACGAGCTGACGGTTGAGCGTGTTCTCCCTCGTTACGATGATGGCATGGGTCCCTTTTGCGGGCAGGCCGGTGCGCAGAATCAGATGACGAATGTTGCCCCGGTGGTGTGGTTCGGAATAGGGAGTTTCGAGTCCGGCGGTGAGCTGGTCCAGGAAGTGACGACGGATTTCATCGAAGCTGGGTGGATGGAGCAGGCACTGGCTGACATTCACAAGGTCATGGCTGAACCGGCGATAGAAGCCTACGCCGGATGTCTGCACCGGATACTGAGTCTTGTTACGGTAGTGCCATTCAACTGGCGCCGGGTAGACGGTCGCAGCCTCCAGCGACAAGTGACCGAGACGACGCAAAGTTTCCTCGGCGATAGATCTTTTGGCGACCAGCTGGCCGGAATAGTTCAAATGCTGGAGCTGGCAGCCACCGCACATACCGAACAGCGGACAAGGAGGAATTCGCCGGTCTGGAGAGGCATTCAGAACTTCGACCGTTTCGGCAATGGCGTAGTCTCGGCGGCGCTCAAGCAGCCGGGCGCGGACGATTTCTTTTGGAGCGGCCCCGCGGACAAAGACCTTCATGCCGTCCCACTCGGCTATGCCGTCGCCGCCGGCAACAAGCTGTCGGACGGCGAGTTCCATTACCACGCCAACAGCAAAATGCGGACTATATCGCGGGCCAGTCTGGCCATCAAATCGCCGGTCGCCTGTTCTTCGGAGCTCTGGTTCGGATCGTATGAGATTTGAGCGGTTATGGTCCCGGAATAGAGATTCTCGTCGCGTACCCGGTCAAGTGCCGAAACGGACGCTGCTGTCGTCAGTCGGTAGCTGGAAATGCGCTGGTCGCCGGTATAGGCCTCAGCTTCTTTTGAATAGCCAGTTACCTGGATTTTCAGAAGGATATCGCCGCGCTCGACATCGACCACGCGCAGAGTCCGGTCGCGTGCAAACTCGCTGCGGAGCTGCTGTTCAAGCAGACCGGCGGCTTCAGGCTGCGCCGAGAGGTTTTCTATCGGCTCGATTCCGATGGTGTTGAGATGGGGAGGAAGCAGCGAACGGGTTGAGTAGCCGCATGACAGCAGCGTCAGGGCGAGCAATGGCAGCAGGGTACGCACGACCAGATTGTCGTGCTGCCGGAGGCGGTGTCAAGCGCCCGAAAACGAGCGGGTTGACTTTCACGGCGGTGGCGGCAAGCTTAGGCTTGTGGAAAGACTATCGAAGACAGTTGCCGAAAGGAAAGTCCTTTTCATCGACCTGCTGTACCCGGACCTGCTGGGACGGCTTCATCATGTGACATTGCCAATCGAACGGCTTGAGGCGGCGGTGAATGAGGGGGTCGGATTCGACAGCTCGTCGGTACCCGGGTTCCGCAGTGTCGAATCGGGCGACCTGGTTCTGAAGCCCGATATCGACTCGGCGTTTGTCAATCCTTTTGCAACCGCACCGACAGTGTCGTGTTTCGCCAGTCTGTATGACCCGCTGACTGGCGAACCCTATTCGCGTGACCCGCGCCGGATGCTGGCGCAGGCGATTGCCCTGACCAAGCAGACGGCCGGAGCGAGCGAGATTATGGTTCTGTCGGAGTTTGAGTTCTACCTGTTCAACAACGTGCTTTTTTCCAACGAAGCGACCGGTTCACTCTTCCGTGTCGAGAGCGATGAACTGAGACATGATGACCGGACCGGACTGTCACTCTACAAGGGAGTGGCGTACGAGGTCGCACCGCCATTCGACCGCAGCAGTGATTTTCGCAGCGAACTAGCCGGCCTGATGGCGAGTGTCGGCCTGCCGGTGAAGTACCACCATCACGAGGGCGGGCGCTACTCGCAGGTTGAAGTTGAATCGTCGTTCATCCCGGTTGAACGTGCGGGTGACGCCGTCATGCTGACCAAGTATCTTGTCCGCAACCTGGCCTTCCGGGAAGGTAAGACTGCGACGTTCATGCCGAAACCACTGCATGGCGAACCGGGCTCCGGTATGCATCTGCACATCTACATGGCTGACCAGGGACGCTCACTGTTTGCGGTGCGGGGAGGGTTACCTGAGCTGTCGGAGCTTGCTCGTTGCTTCATCGGTGGGATTATGAGTCATGCGCCCGGATTGTGCGCCCTTACCAACCCAAGCACAAACTCCTACCGGCGTTTGACGCCGGGGTTCGAGGCACCGGTGCTTGTTTTCTACTCAATAGCCAACCGAACTGCTGCGATCCGCATTCCGGGTTATGCCGTCTCTTCTGGACGGATGGCGATAGAGTATCGGATTCCTGACGCCAGTGCCAATCCATACCTGGCATTGGCCGCGATCCTTCTGGCCGGGCGAGACGGGATCGCTAAAAAGATCGACCCCGGCCCGCCACTCGAAGGACGAATTGAGAGTCGGGAACAGGCTCAGTCGGCCCGGCAGTTGCCAACGTCCCTGGCCGCTGCGTTGTCTGAACTTCGTGCTGACTGCGGTTATCTCGTAGAGTCCGGTGTGTTCAGCCAAGATCTGATCGATCGCTGGATTGAGATGAAGTTCGTCGAGGCCGATGCGGTTGCCAAACGACCTCATCCCTGGGAGTACGAACTCTACTATGGCTGTTGACCTCGGCCCGCGCGGGACTTTCGACCAGATGCTCGAAACTGCGCGCCAGCGCGGCCCCAAACGCTGTGTTGTTGCCTGCGCTGAAGACCCCGCAACAGTCGTTGCGCTCGTCGATGCGACACGGGCCGGAATTGCACGCGGCGTGCTCTACGGCGACCGTGACCGAATCAGTGCCGTCTGCCGAAGCGTTGGAGCTGAATGCGTCGAGCTCGAGGTCATTCACAATGAGTCACCA
The DNA here is from genome assembly GCA_965649225.1 of Caldifarciminota bacterium. Lineage (GTDB taxonomy): Bacteria > Hydrothermota > Tepidihabitantia > Tepidihabitantales > Tepidihabitantaceae > CBFGJX01. Next base: position 94,864 of record CBFGJX010000002.1, on the reverse strand, counting down.
GAGGCGGCGGTTACAGCAGCGGTACGTGACGCGGCGCAGAACGGCGACTTCCTGATGAAGGGACTCGTTGAAACGGCTGTTTTTCTGCGTGGAGTGCTGGATGAGGCCAATGGTATGCGGGGCGAGAGGATTCTGTCCCACGTCGCCTATCTGGAGTTGCCCTCTTACCACAAGACATTGGCTATTACCGATGGCGGTATCAACGCCGAACTCGATTTGAAACGCAAGATCGATATCGTCCGCAATGCGATAGAACTGTCGCACTTCCTGGGCAACTCGCGGCCCAAGGTGGCACTGCTGTCTGCGGTTGAGCGGGTGAAACTGAACATGTCGGAAACTCTTGACTGGGCGATAGTAACGCGGATAGCCGAACAGGGGGAGTTCGGTTCGGCAATTGTAGAAGGACCACTGGCAGTTGATGTGGCTCTGTCGCGCCAGGCAGCCGATACTAAGCGGGTTCAGTCACAGGTGGCCGGCGATGTGGATATTCTTGTCGTGCCCAGCATGACAACGGGCAACATTCTTGCCAAGGGTCTGCAGTATTTGGGTGGCGCGAAAGCCTGTGGGATAGTTGTCGGTGCCCGGCGGCCGATAGTGATGCTGTCGCGTGCCGACTCGGCGGAAACCAAACTCTATTCGATTGCTCTGGGAAATCTGGCATCACAATGAAACAAATAATCAACTCTGAGTCTGTGCCTGCACCGGTCGGGCCGTACAGCCAGGCCGTAAGGATCGGTAACCTTGTATTCACCTCCGGACAGATTCCTGTCGATGCTGCCACCGGGCGGATTGAGAGCGATGTCGAGAAGGCGACTGAGCTGGTACTGCGCAACCTCGATGCGCTGCTGAACGCAGCTGGGACCGGACTCGATCGGGCAGTAAAGGTGACCATTTTCCTCACCGACATGGCCGATTTTGCAAAAGTGAACGAGGTGTACGGCCGGTTCTTCCGGCCGCCCTATCCGGCTCGGTCAACGGTTCAGGTTGCCGCTCTGCCCAAGGGTGTTGTAGTCGAGATCGAGGTCATCGCCGAAATCTAGATTGCACCCGCTCCTGTTGGTGGTCGCTGGCCTAGCTGCGAACCTGCAGCCGTTGGCCGAGCTGCGGCTTGCGGGCGAGCGGCTTTATCGACAGGACTATCGTGGTGCCGGGGCGGTGGCCGAACGGTTGCTGTCGGCCACCTCGGAAGACCCCACCGGTCTGCTGATCATGGCCAATGTCGTCCGCCTCGAAATCTATGACTCCGGCAATTTGAACCTCGTCGATTCGTTCTATCGCCTGAGCAGCCGGCTCGAGAATGTCTGCCGTGTGCGACTGGAAGCGCGACCTGATGATGCCTGGGCCTGCTTCTGTCACGGGGTCGGGTTGCTCAATCAGGCAGAAATGCTGGGCTGGCAGCAACAGTACCTGCGGGCGATAGTGAGAATCGCGCCGGTGACCGGCCTCTTAAACCGGGCACTGGCGGTGGAGCCGGACATGGTCGATTGCTGGTTGGGAATTGGTCTGGTTGAGTTCTTTAAAGCCCAGTCACGCCGCTATACTCTCGGTTTATCACTGTTCGGTTCTGTGCGTCAGGCGCGTGAGCAGGTCGAAAGGACGGCGGCGGGCAATGGTGCGTTGGCCGACGCAGCCCGTTTCGCACTGGCATTTATGGCAAAGCAGGATGGCCGGCCGAGTGAAGCAGTCCGCCGCTGCGAAGTCCTGTTGCTTCGCTATCCTGGCAACCGGGCGGCACTGCGGCTGCTGCGTGATGCCTTGCTCGAAAGCAAAGACTATCGTCGTGCTCTCGAGGTCGCCGGCGAGATCGAACAGTCGATCCGGACCTCCTATCCCGGCAACCTTTACGGGCTTTCCGAGAACTGGCTGGTTTGCGGCAAGGCGTATCTTGGGCTTGGCATGAAGCGAGCCGCGGCGGCGAGTTTTCGGCGAATAATCGCACTCGCCCCCAGACAGTCGGAAGTGCCATGGTTGCGTAACTACATTGCCGAGGCGCGGGCCCTGCTGCGCCGGGTCGATTAGTGCGCCGCGCAGTTGTTGGAATCGGCAATCGTCTGCGGGGCGATGATGCCGTCGGCCCGATAGTGACTGAGACAATCGGCACGCTGGAGGATGCGGTGATCTACGACGGCGGCACCGCCCCGGAGAATCTGCTGGGACCGTTGATGGAGATGGCGCCGGCCAATATTTTGCTGGTGGATGCCTGCGACTTTGGCGCCGAGCCGGGCGGCTTTCGTTTCTTTGACTGCGCAGCGATAAAACTGCTCACGGCCCGGCAGATTTCGACCCATACGCTGCCCCTCGCACTTCTTGCTGAGCTGCTTGCAGCTGCCCAGTGCAGTGTTGAGCTGCTGGCAGTTCAGCCGGAGCGACTGGACTTTGGGGCGCCGCTTTCGCCTTCAGTGGCCCGGGCGCTGCCGGCGGTAGCTGCCGCGATCAGGACTTGGGCCGCTGGGGGCTGATCCGATTTCCCAGTGTGTAAAGCTTGCGGCCACGCCGTTTGATTGCGTTGCGGGCATCGAGGATCAGAGAACTGGAGCGAAAAACGGCGTCATAGTCGAAGCAGTCGTGATCAGTCAGGATCAGCACCAGGTCGGCTTCCTTGAGAACCCTTCGGGTCAGTTTGACTGAACGGTATTCCTTGCTACCGGTCGTGATGCTGGGCACATAGGGGTCGTGGTAGTCAATCCGGCGCACCTTGTCTTGCAGCAGCTCAATCACCTTGATCGCCGGCGAGTGACGAGTGTCCTCGACGTTCTTCTTGAAGGCGGCACCCAGCACCAGCAGCCGCGCTTTCGAGGCTGCCCGGCCATTGGTACCAAGGACTTCCAGAGCGCGGCTGGCAACATAGAAGGGCATGTTCTCATTGGTCTGAGCCGCGAGTTCGATAAAGTTGGAATGGAAGTCGTACTCGCGCGCCTTCCAGGCCAAGTAGTACGGATCGATGAGGATGCAGTGGCCACCGATTCCAGGACCCGGGTAGAAAGGCATGAAGCCGAACGGCTTGCTGGAGGCGGCGGCAATGACCTCCCAGACGTCGATGTTGCCCATCCGCTCGCACATCAGAGCCAGTTCATTGACCAGCGCGATGTTGACGCTGCGGAAGATGTTTTCCAGCAGTTTTGACATTTCGGCAACCCGGGGAGACGATACTGGCACCACTTTCTCCACAAACTGGGAGTAGAACAGCGCTGTCAGCCGGGTACAACGCCTGGTGACACCCCCGACAACAACCGGCGTGGTTCTGGTGTTGAAACGGCGATTGCCGGGGTCGATGCGCTCGGGAGCGAAGCTCAGGAAATAGTCCTGCCCGACGGTCAAGCCGGTACCGTCCAGTATTGGCTGAAGAATCTTCTCGGTTGTCTCCGGGTATGTTGTTGACCGGAGGATGACCAGCTGCCCAGGATGCAGGTGTCGGGCAACCAGCCGACCGGACTCGACTATGTAACTGGTGTCGGGGTCCTTGGAGGCAGTGAACGGTGTCGGAACGCAGATGTTGATTACGTCGCAGCTGGCGCAGGCGCGGTAGTCGTTGGTGACCGTCAGGCGGCCGGCGTCGACCATCGCCGCTACTTCCTCGTCACTGACGTCACCGATAAAGCTCCGCCGCTGGCGGATGGCGTTGATTTTGCTGGCGTCAACGTCGATGCCGATGACGCTGTAACCTGCCCGGGCCATTTCGATTGCCAGCGGTAATCCAACGTAGCCGATGCCGATGACGGCAACCCGGGCCTTGTGGTTGACTATCTTCTGCTCAAGCTCCATGTGTTTCACTCCTTGTTCAGTTTGGCCATGACGTACGGTCGAGACTACGGTACTGAATTGCCTCGGTGATGTCGGAGGCCTCGATGCGGTCAGCGACACGAAGATCGGCGATGGTTCGTGCCACTTTCAGAATTCGATGATAAGCCCGAGCCGAAATCCCCAGGCGCTCTATCGCGGCTTTCAGCAACTCCTGACCGGCGGTGTCAACGGCGCAATAGCGGCGAATCTGAGCCGGAGAAAGCTGGGCATTACAGTAGCCGCGACGCGGGCTGCTTTCGGCCGCGAGTCGTTCCAGTTGGCGCCGGCGGGCGTTTTGCACCCGGGCGGCAATCGAGCCTGAGTCTTCGTTCTGGTGGCGGCGGGCGATTTCGTCGTACTTCAGTGCCGGCACCTCGATGTGAATGTCAATCCGGTCGAGCAGTGGCCCGGATATCCGGCTGCGGTACCGGCGAATGCTTCGGTAGCTGCAGGTGCAGTTGTGCCGCGGGTCACCGTAGAAGCCGCAGGGACAGGGATTCATTGCCCCGATGAGCATGAAACGGGCAGGGAAGGTGAACGTGCTGCGGGCACGGCCGATTGTCACCTCGTGGTCTTCGAGCGGCTGGCGCAGCGACTCGAGGACGTCACGGCGGAATTCGGGCAGTTCGTCGAGAAAGAGCACGCCGTTGTGAGCCAGTGATACCTCACCCGGCCGCGGTACTGCGCCACCGCCAATCAGACCGGCGTCCGAGATGCTGTGGTGGGGAGCGCGGAATGGCCGGACAGCAACGATTGGCCGCTCAGCCGGCAGCAGGCCGGAAACCGAGTGAATTCTGGTCGTTTCCAGTGCTTCATCAAGCGAAAGCGGGGGAAGAATAGTCGGCAGCCGACGTGCGAGCATGGTTTTGCCAGACCCCGGGGGGCCAATCATCAATACGTTATGGCCACCGGCAGCGGCAATTTCCAGCGCTCGTTTGGCATGGCTGTGACCGTGGACTTCGGCAAAGTCGACCTCGGCTTTGCCGGCGGTACGGAACAGGCCTTCAATATCGACGCGGACAGGCTCAATCGTGATGGTACCGCCGAGAAAGGCGAGTGCCTCGGCAAGCGTGGTGATGCCAATCACAGTGATGCCATCGACGATTGCCGCTTCAGCGGCATTTACCCGGGGCAGGATCAGCCCTTTGAGACCGGCTGCTTTGCAGGCGAGTGCCATCGCTATGGCGCCGCGAACCGGCCGCAGGACGCCGTCGAGAGACAGCTCGCCGTTTATCGCCCAGCCCTCGGTTTGTGCGGAAGACAACCCTCCGGTAGCAGCAACGATGCCCACTGCGACCGGCAGGTCCAGGGCCGAGCCTTCCTTTTTCAGGTCGGCCGGGGCGAGATTGACAGTGATGCGCCGATTGGGAAAACGGATGCCGGAATTGCGGACAGCAGCCTGAACACGGTGCTGCGATTCCTTCACAGCCGCGTCAGGCAAGCCCACCATTGTGAAGGCGGGCAGACCAAGGGCGATGTCGGTTTCAACCGACACCAGAATCGCATCGACCCCGACGACTGCGGCAGCCGCAATTCGTGACAGCATCAAAAAGCCCCTTTGATGTAGTCGAGGCTGATGACTCGTTCAAGTTTGACGCCGACGACGTCAAAACGCACCGCGGTTTCAGTGATTCCTTTCCGGCTCAGGTACTCTTCAGCGAGTCGGCGCAATCGTTGCTGCTTGGCTGCAGTGACCGCGGCACAGGGCGGGCCGAAGCTGTCGTCGGCGCGCGTTTTGACCTCGACAAAGACCAGCGTGCCGTGGTCATCGCAGATTATGTCAATTTCACCGGCGTGCGAACGCCAGTTACGTTCGACGATTCGCAACCCCCGACGGAGCAGAAAGTTCACTGCCAGCATCTCGCCGAGACGGCCCGCATCGCGGTTGTTCATCTGGCACCGGCCGTCACGATACAGGGGCGAAAAGTCTGACGGTGAAATGGGCAGGGTCCCAGGCGGGCCAGAGCATCGAGATGCTCTGGCGTGGCGTAGCCTTTGTGACGGGCAAAGCCGTAACCGGGAAAGCGGCGGTCGAGGCGCTCCATCAGTCGATCTCGAACGACCTTGGCAATTATCGAGGCGCTGGCGATCGTCAGGCTGAGCTGGTCGCCACGGACAAACCCAATGCTGGGCGGGTTGAGTTCGGGTACCGCCGGACCATCCACGATTACCAGGTCCGGCGTGACGCCGAGCCGCTGAACCGCGCGGCGCATGGCGAGGAGTGTTGCGTTGCGGATGTTGATGCGGTCGATTGTCAGGTGGCCGGCGGCTCCGAAGGCCACGGCGATGGCCTGCTGGCTGATCTGGCGAAAAAGCCTGGTGCGTACCGGCGGCGAAAGCTTCTTGGAATCGTCAACGCCCTCGATGCGTGACCACTGCGGCAGCACGACGGCTCCGACAATTACCGGACCCGCCAAAGCGCCCCGGCCGGCCTCGTCGAGGCCGCAGACCAGTCGGCTATTCGGCCATAGCGTTTCGTCGAGGTTGTTCTGCAAGCTTGCGTTCTTTGAGTACGGCCTCGCGGCCGGCAAGCCGGCGCAGGTAGTAGAGCTTGGCCCGACGGACGCGTGAATGCCGTTTGACCTCGACCTTGGCGATCGCCGGTGTTGCGAACGGAAAGATACGCTCGATACCGTAGCCGCGGCTAACCTTGCGGACCGTGAAGCTCTTGTTGGCGCCGGCGCCGCGAATGGCGATCACGGTACCCTCGAACTGCTGGATGCGTTCCTTGTCGCCCTCGACGATACGCACGTGGACATTGACGACATCACCGGGTTGCAGTTCCGGAATCTCGGCCGGGACACGTCGAGCGGCCGGTTGCCCGGTTCCAGTTTCAGTTTTCTTGGCCATTGGCTGACTCCTTTTCGAAATCGGCGCAGAGGATATCCCGTTCCAGTTTGGACAGAACCTGTCGACGGAGGAGCTCGGGACGGCGCCGGCGGGTGATTAGTAATGACTGCTGACGGCGCCAGGCGGCAATTTCGGCATGGTCACCGTCCAGCAGGATGGCAGGAACCGCCTGTCCGTCGAAAACGCGCGGGCGCGTGTACCAGGGAGCGTCGAGCAGGTCGTCATCGGAAAAGGAATCCGAATTGACCGAATCCTCATCGCCCACCGCCCCCGGCAGCAGCCGGGCCACTGCCTCGATCACGGCGATTGCAGCCGCTTCGCCGCCGGCCAGCACAAAATCGCCCAGCGACAGTTCGTCGTCACAGCGAGAGCTGACGCGTTCGTCGATCCCCTTGTAGCGACCGCAGACGAGTACGACCTGCTCCAACCGGGAGTACTCGCGGGCGACTGCCTGGTTGAACTGCCTTCCCCGGGGCGTCAGCAGCACAACCCTGCTGCCGGGTTGACGGACGCTGCTGATTGCGGCGACCACCGGCCCGGGCTTCAGGACCATTCCGGGCCCGCCGCCGAATGGATAGTCGTCAACAGTGCGGTGCGTGTCGCTGGTGAAGTCCCGCGGGTTCACGAACCGGACTTCCAATCGCCCGAGACTCATCGCTGCCCGGGTGGGTCCGCAGGACAACGAACCGGTAAAAAACTCCGGGAACAGCGTTACGACATCGAACCGCATCCGGATGAAATGTTACGGTCAGAGCTATTCTAGTATTTCGAGCTGAGCGCGCTTGCCGACCTTCATCGCGGCCGCGGCCAGGATCATTCTGATTGCCTTGGCGGTGCGGCCTTCTTTGCCGATCACCTTGCCCAGGTCACCGGTGCCGACGCGCAGCTCGTAAATCAAGGTCTTTTCGCCGGCGATTTCGTGTACGACTACCTGCTCGGGATGATCAACTAGAGCTTTGGCGATGTACTCGATGAGCTGTTTCATCGTTTACTCCTTTTCAGGGTTGCTGGTTTCGTCTGCAGATGCAGTGGGATTTGCCTCGGGCGTCTGGTCGTGCGCTGACGGCGATACTGGCTCGATTGGCGCAGAGACGGGTTCAGGGGTAACTGCCGGAGCCGGAGCTTCTTTGCGGCGGCGCCGGATGAGACTCAGGGCTGTACCCGACGGCTGGGCGCCGACGCTGAGCCAGTAGTCAGCCCGCTCCAGGTTGACCCACAGGTCTTTGCTGCGAGGGTTATAGTTGCCGATCGATTCGATATACTTGCCGTCGCGTGCCTTGCGCGAGTCGATAACGACGATTCGGTAGGTCGGACGGTGTCGCAGTCCCATTCGCCTTAAGCGGATTCTTACCAAAACGCTACTCCTTTTTTGAAGTGGGTTACTTTACCCAAATGTCGGCCATTGTCAACCTGACCCGCTGCCGGGATTGACATTCGAATCAGGAACGGCTGTTTGCTGGACATCGGCCGGAGAGAGCGCAAATTTGTCTTCCAGACGTACCAGCCGCTTTGCTGCCTCTTCGTACTTGTTACGGGCATGACTGAGGTGGGTACCGAGCTGGTCGAACTCTGTGCGAAAGCGGTTCAGGTCAGCCTGGAGCCGACTGAGATGGGAAGTGATTTCCTGGGCACGGCGTTCGACCTGCATGCCGCGAAGACCGAGGACAATTACCTGCAGGTAGGCGTATAACGAGGCGGGCGAAACCGGTATGACCCGACGGGCCAAGGCATAGCCGTTGATGTTCTCGGCTTCTTCGGATTCGGCACTGATGAGTTCGTAGTAGACGTTCTCGGCCGGAATGTACATCATCGCAAAGTCGAATGTGCCTTCGTCGGGCAGGATGTACTTGCTGGCGATGGCGTCAATGTGCTTTTTGACATCGGTGGCGAATCGCCGCCGCAGACTGCGTCGTTCGGCATCGTCCCCGGCGGCAAGCAGCAGGCGAAAATTCTCGAGCGGAAACTTGGCATCGATCGGCACCAACCGGTCGCCGATGCTGATGACCGCGTCAACCTTCTCGCCGTTGAGGAAGCGGTACTGGGTCTGATAGTGGTCGGGCACGACCTGCTCCAGCAGGTTCTGGAGGAACACTTCACCGACAACACCGCGCAGCTTGGGCGTACGTAGAATGTCCTGAAGACTGGAGATGTTCCGACCAACTTCGAGGATCTGCTGCGAGGCACGGCTCAGTTCGCCCATGGTGGCGGAAACGTCGCGGATGACCCGCACCGCTGAATCGAGGCGCTGGCCGACCTGACCGGTCGTGTCGGTTAGGGCGCGCTCGATCGAGCCCAGCCGCTGGTTGAGCTGGAAGTTGATGTCGGTAGTCTGTTGACTGAGAAGCCGGTTGGTATTGGCCAGTGCCTCTGCGGTATCACGGCGCAGGCTGTCAATCTGCTGCTGCATGAGTTGCAGGGTGTCAGTCTCAGCGCCCGGTTGACGGTGGCCGCCTCTGAGCAGCAAAAAGACGATTGCGGCGGTCAGAATCAGAATCAGGGCAAGCAAAAAAAGGGTGGTTGCCACAGCCGGGAATTCTAGCTGACGCCCGGCCGGAATCAACCGTTGTCGTTGCGGGCCGATGGCGTGAGGCCGACCGGCTTGACTGGCCGGTGGCCTCGTCTAGGATTTGGCCGTGTTCGTGCTGCTGGCATTGCTGCTGTGCTCGCCGGGTGAGCGACTCAGTTATGAGCTGCGCTATGGCCCGATGCGAATCGGCGAGCTGCAGCTTTCCGAGCTCGAACCAAGTCTGCTGGCCGGCAGTGTCTGCCGCCATTACCGTGCCGACATAAAGATCGCGATGACACCGGCCTGGCTTTTCAGCGCCGGCTACCGGCTCGAAAGCCGTTCGCGCGAGCAAGACACGGTTACGGTGCTTGCCTACAAGCGAACGCGTGAACCCAACTACCGGGCCGAGGTCTGGGCCCGGTTGAATCCCGCCGGTGACTCGATGTGTTATTCCAGCGGGAAATGTGTCCCGGTGCTGCCGCAGGCACGCGACCTGGTTACGGTCTGGTACTGGTTACGCGGTCAGCGGCTGCGTGCAGGTGATACCATCAGCACGAATGTTCACGTCGACCAGCGCAACTACCGGATTCGGGCCGCGGTCGGCAGCCCCAGATTTATCCGGGTCGCCGCCGGTACATTCAACTGTGTACCAATCTATCCGGCAAACGATGGTCCGCTCGGTCTGGTTTATGTTTCCAACGACTCCCGGCGACTGCCGGTCGTCATCCGGACGCGGTTTGGCGGCCTTGCGGTTACAGCCAGTCTGAACGATTTCACCGAAGGAGGGGAGTAGTGGCAGTCTATGCAGTGATACTCTGCGGCGGCCGCGGCGAGCGGTTCTGGCCCAAGAGCCGCCGGGCACGACCGAAGCAGTTCATCGAGCTTTTCGGTCGTCGGTCGCTCACCCGAGACACCAGCGAGCGCGTCCGACGCCTCTGCCCGAAAGAGCGGCAGCTGTTTGTCGCGCCCGAAGAATTTGCTTCGGTTGTGCGGCGTCAGGTTTCGCCTGCCCCGGGTAATCTGCTGCTTGAACCGTCCGGACGCAACACGGCGCCGGCGATTGGGCTGGCCGCGGCCCATCTGGCACAGCGTGCGCCCGGCTCGACAATGGTCGTGCTGCCAGCCGACCATCTGATTGTCAACCGGGCCGAGTTTCTGCGCTGTCTGCGCCGGGCGGTGCAACTGGCGGCAAAGGGGCTACTGGTTACGTTCGGCATTGTGCCGGCGCGCATCGACACCGGCTATGGTTACATCAAGCTGGGCCAGCCGATTTCGGGTGACGGCGAGAGTGAGCCGGCCGCGTTCGCAGTTGACGGCTTCCGTGAGAAACCGGATTTCGTCACTGCCGGGCGCTATGTTGACTCGGGCGAGTACCTCTGGAATAGCGGAATGTTTGTCTGGCGGACCGACGCCATCCTCGAGGCAATGGCCCGTCATGCAACGGAATTGCATGATGGACTGTTGAACTACGCCCGTTCGATTGGGACGAGGTCCGAGTCGAAGTTACGCCGTCAGCTCTATGAACACGTCGAGTCAATCTCGATCGACTATGCCGTGATGGAGCGTGCCGAAAACGTTGCGGTGGTGCGGGCGACATTCGACTGGGACGACGTCGGTTCCTGGCTGGCAGTCGCCCGGCACGTGCCGGCCGATTCATCCGGAAACGTCGCTGTCGGCCGCTTCTGCGGAATGAACAGCTCCAACTGCATCATTGACACCGACTCCGGGCTGGTGGCGACGCTGGGCGTCAGCGACCTTGTAATCGTTCGTGCCGGCGATGCGGTGCTGGTTGCCGGTCGTGAGAGTCTTGATCAGCTGAAGCGGCTTGTGGCGCGGCTGGCCGAAAGCCCGGTCTTTGCGAGCTACCTGTGAAACTGCTGCTGGCTACGCGTAACCGCGCCAAACTGGCGGAACTCCGTTCGCTGCTTGAGGGCACCGGCTGGCAACTCGTGACGTTGAATGATTATCCTGCTCTCGGACCGGTTGCCGAGACTGGCGCAACCTTTGAGGAAAACGCCCGGCTGAAGGCAGTGGCGGCTTTTCAGGCGACCGGACTGTGGACGCTGGGCGAGGATTCCGGGCTTGAAGTTGATGCGCTGGGCGGCGAACCGGGCGTAATGTCGGCGCGTTGGGCGGGACCGGAAGCGACTGACCATGACCGGTGCCGTCAGTTGCTTGCCCGGATGATTGCGGTGCCCGATGAGCTGCGTACGGCGAGGTTCCGCTGTGTTGTGTGTCTCGTCGAGCCATCCGGGGCTGAACGTTTTTTCGAAGGGGTTTGTCCTGGCAGAATCAGCCACCATATCCGGGGTTCGGCCGGTTTTGGCTACGACCCGCTGTTCATCCCGGATGGTTACTCGCTTACATTCGCCCAGCTTGGCAACGCGGTCAAGTCCCGAATCAGTCATCGGGCACAGGCAATTCAGCGGCTCGCTGCGTTCCTGCGCCGGCATACTGCCCGGTTGACAGACTCGGCCGAGAAGATAAACTGACCGGCTCGGGGAGTAGCGCAGCCCGGTTAGCGCACCACGCTTGGGACGTGGGGGTCGCAGGTTCGAATCCTGTCTCCCCGATTGAGAGCGGGTATTTCAAGGGTGAAAAATAGCAAAGCTGTCCTGGCCGGCATCAGTTTGTCGGAGCGTGACGGTCCGAAGTTTCCTCTGAAGCCGGCCGGTCATGCCGATGCTGCGCCTGTAGCTCAGTTGGACAGAGCATCGGATTTCTAATCCGACGGCCGGGGGTTCGAATCCCTCCAGGCGCGTTCTGCCGCAGTGGTGGCATTCCTTTTGCGGTATTCGACCTGCAAGCAGCAGAGATTTCGGACCCCAGAACAGGTTAGCCGCGCAGTGCGTGATGTGTCAGGGTCGGCTGAACTTGTGGCTCTGTTTGGATTGGAGGTTCTGAAGGTCCGACCGCTGCGTGTCGGACGCTACTGCCCGAGGTCGTTTCAGTGGCCACCGGGAGAGCGGTCCCGGAACGGTTCAAGACAACGCCGGATATTACCTTTCGTTTCTCTGACAGCCGGGCAACAGATTGAAATTGGACGGTTTGCAGAGTCACAAGTCGCAGTGGCCCGGTCTGGTCTTTTGCCGTTTGTCGCCGTGACGCCGGTCAGGACTGGCCGCAGCGCGTTGTCGCCGGCAATGGGTTGTCGGGTTGAGCTCCAGCGACAGGGCTCGAACCTGTGACCCTCCGGTTAACAGCCGGATGCTCTACCAATTGAGCTACGCTGGAATGCCTTGCAGGTCAATTTACTGTTTTCCGGGCTGGCAGTCAAGCTCAGCGGACAAGGGCGAAGCGGGTCGTGTGGTTGCCGAATGTTGTCCGCAGCACTGCCATGTACAGGCCGGCGGCACAAGGCTGGCCGGCAGAGTTTTTGCCATCCCAGTAGGCGCCGATCGGCTCGAGTTCGTCCCGGCTGGTGTATCTTCCCGGGCGGGGCAGTCGGCCGGCGTCCAGCGGGATGACGCGCACCAGTGAACCTGAGGCGGTGTAGACAGCGATTTCTGCCTCGGTCTGGGGTTGACGGATGTTGAGTCCAAACCAGACGCGGTCGTGCTCGCCGGTGATGAATGGGTTAGGAAAAACTGTGGCGATTGCGTCGCGCGTGATCGGCTGGTTGTCCGGTGCCGGCGGGTAACGTTTGAAAGCCGAATCGATCCGCGGAACGCCAAAACCGAAGGTGCAGCTCTTGACGCTGAGCGTCGCAGTGGAGTAGAGGGCAACTTTGATGGACTCAGCAGTCCAGTTCGGGTGTGCCTCTTTCAGCAGCGCGGCAGCACCGGCAATCAGTGCGGTGGCGCAGGATGTTCCAACCGAGCCGTCAAGCCAGTCGAGCGAGTCTGGTGAAGCTACCGCGACTGTATCAGAGAGCGCAACGAGGTCAGGTTTGATGCGGCCGTCGGCAGTCGGGCCGGTTCCAGTGCCGCGCCACGGGACTAGTGATTTCTGGACCCCGCCGGCTGTGACGACGTTCTCGGCATCGCCCGGTGCAACGATGTAGGGACGCGGCCATGGGTAGATTGTCGTATCACGGTTGCCCATCGCAGTAACGATGAGCATGCCGCGTCGCGCGGCGCGGTCAGCGGCAATCGAGACCGGGGCGGTGTGGCCGTCAAACTGGCTGTCGTCGTACCAGCTTCGGTAGCCCAGCGATGTCGAGACAATGTCGGCCCCGACGCGCTCAGCCCATTCCAGTGCCTCGATGTAGGTATCTTCCTCCAAGTTGTATTCGTAGTAGCGGCCGGAACGTACCTTGAACAGCTCGGTGCGGGCGACGAGCAGTTCAACACCGGGAGCGACTCCCACAACACCACCGGGCTGGTAGCCGGCGATGATTGATGCCATTCGCGTGCCATGATGCGGCTGTTCCCGCGAGAAGCGCAGCGTGTCGGCGGGTTCCCAGACCGCAGTGGCGTCACCACGCTGAAGCCAGGTCGTCATCGGACCCTGCTCGGTACTGACAAGTCTGGGCAAGGTAGCAAAGCCGCTGCTGTCAAGCAGAGCCGGCGGCTGCCAGTCTGCACCCAAGTTGGTTGAGCGGCTGCGATACAGCCGTCCGGCCGAAAGCCAGGCGACGTCAAGGCCGTCGGGCGACAGTGCCGCCGAGAACCCGCCGGCCGGCAGCAGGGTGTCGGAGATGCTGACTGGCCCGAACCATGACTGGCCGCCGTCGGTTGAACGCAGCAGCGACAGTCGGGCGCAGGGAAGAGTGGCTTCGTTACGCCAGAAGAGCAGACAGGTATCACCGAAACGGAGAAGCTGCGGCTGGTGAGCGGCAGCAGCAACCGGTTCGCTGACGAGACTGAAGGTCTCACCGCCATCGCGGGAGCGGTAGTAACGCAGCGCATCGCCGGCAACGCAGACGATGTCAATCGAATTGTCGCTTCCTACCGCGACCTGCGGCTGACTGACCCGCTGGTCAAGCGTGACGGTTACATTCGTCAGCAAAACCGGGTTGATGTCGGAGACAAGGTATTTGGCAAATCCAAGCGCAGAGTCGGACCGGACGAATGCGATATACAGCGTATCACCGGCGATGGCGAGACTGGGCCAGCGGCCGGCGCCGAGAAAGCGCGGCGCGCCGCCCCAGTCGGTTCCGACAAACCAGCCGAGATAAAGGTTGCTTGTTGCCCGGCCTGAGGTCTCGGTCAGGTCGTTGAACGCCAGATAGCTGACTGCACGCCGGACAGCGAGCGCAGTGTTCTCTACCGTCTGGTCGTACGGGCGACAGGCGTAAATCGGACGGGCAGTGCTCCAGGTTGTCCCATGGTCGCTTGAGTGGGTGGCAAAAAGCATGCGGCGCGGCGGGTTGTAGCCGTAGGCGAATGAATCGGCGCAGAACACCGCCAGCAGTGGTCTGGCTCCGGTCAGCAGGGTATCGGCCTCGACCAGCGACGGAGCGGCGACCAGTCCCAGATAGCGCAGCTGGTCGATCGGCGTCGCAGCCCAGCTCCGGACGGACTGTGCCTGATAGTAATTGTCGCCGGAGAGGAAATCGCGCTGGGGGCCGAGCCGAATCCGGGCGACTGCACGGTTGTAAAGCCGCAGGCCGGAATCAAACATGGCCAGTCGAACGCCCGAACCGGTGTAGCCACGGGCAGCAACCTCAGGGACGCCCATCATCCGGGCTTGCTCATAAGAGGGTCCATAAAACCGGCGGTCCTTGGCAGTATCCGTTGCCCGGTGCCGGTCGTCGACCGGAAAAGCCTGTATCGGAAAGGCGTCTGTGGTCAGCGTTCGCTTCGCCACCGGCGTCACTTTGCGAACAAAGGGCAGCAGGCTGACGGCATCGGCCGCTGTGGGGGAGAGCGTGAAACTCGCGGCATTGAGCCAGCGAGAAACCATGTGCAGTCTGCCACCGAGTTGCTCGATCGCCCGCAGGTATTGCTCGCTGACCGGCAGGTCGTCGTAGTCAAACCCGCGAACCGGGGCGGCAGCGCGGCGTTGAACTGATGCCGGGCTGGCCAGGAGCGCCGCAGCGTCCAGGGCTGCCTGATACTGCTGGCTGGAGCGGACCGCCTTGTCGGTGAAGAATACCCAGTAACGCCTTGCCGCGGTCAGATTCGCAGCACCGGGTCCGGCGTCAACGCCGGTCAGCAGAGAAACAAGCAGTATGACGGTAGTCATTTATATCCCCAGGAGACTGCCGGCAAGCAGATGCACTGATGTCGGGTCCGGGCGACAACGGCTGTCTGCGTACCGGTCACGGTTTTCGCGAGCCCATAAACAGAATACCCCGCGCAGGAATTGAACCTGCAACCCACGGATTAAGAATCCGTTGCTCTGCCAAGTTGAGCTAGCGGGGCATTGAATCCGCGCCGGCTGGTCTTACCCGCCGGCGGAAATTCCAATTTTCGAAAAACTGCGCCCGGCGCGACTCGAACGCGCAGCCTGCGGGTTCGAAGCCCGACGCTCTGTCCAGTTGAGCTACGGGCGCAACTGCCGCGGGCAGTGTACTCGGCGCCAGGCGGTTGGCAAGCCCGACGCTGCGGGCTTGCCGGCCGCCAGGGTGAGTGAGGGGACTTGAACCCCCAACATCCTGAGCCACAGTCAGGTACTCTAACCAATTGAGCTACACTCACCGTACGGCGACAGTATAACTCTGAGTCAAAAGCTGTCCAGCTTGGCAGTTGCTATTTTCTCTTTGACTTGTCGGGACACGCCGTTAGACTACCATTCTGCAAGTTGCAGGCATAAGGAGCTGAATGATGGCGTACAAGAAAGAGATGAAGAAGATCCTCGTCACCGGTTCGGTCGGACAGATCGGTTCGGAACTGACCATGGCCCTGCGCAAGCGTTACGGCGCCGACAACGTGGTTGCGACCGGTCGCAAGACGCAGCCCAGCGAAGAACTGAAGAACTCCGGCCCGTTTTATTTCATCAATGTCAACGACCGCGCGTCGGTTGAGGAAGTTGTGCGGCGGCACAATATTGACACGATTTACCACATGGCCGCGATACTTTCCGCCGTCGGCGAGAAGAATCCGGCCCTGTGCTGGGACGTCAATGTCAACGGCCTGTACAACATACTGGAGATTGCCCGTGAGCATGAAATGGCGCGGGTGATAGTGCCCAGCTCGATCGCGGTTTTTGGTCCCGAAACCCCGCGGGTGAACACTCCCAACGACACGATTCTGAAACCTCGGACCATGTACGGGGTCAGCAAAGTCGCCGGGGAGCTGCTCGGTGATTACTATGTTCGCCGGTTTGGCCTTGATGTCCGCGGGCTGCGCTATCCCGGCATCATCTCCTACGAGACGCTGCCCGGTGGCGGTACAACTGACTTTGCCGTTGCCATTTACTTCGAGGCGGTGCTGTTCGGTCGGTACAAGTGTTTTGTGCGCGAGGACACCCGCCTGCCGATGATGTATATGCCGGACTGCATCAAGGCGACAATTGACCTGGCTGAGGCCGACTTCGGCAGGTTGAAGCACCATTGTGATTTCAATGTCGGCGCGATGAGCTTCTCGGCCGGCGAGCTGGCGGCCGAGATCCGCAAGCACCTGCCTGATTTTGTCTGTACCTACGAACCCGATTTCCGTCAGGCGATTGCCGATTCGTGGCCACAATCGCTTGATGACACCGCTGCCCGCGAGGAATGGGGCTGGCGGCCTGAGTACGACCTGGCAGCAATGACCAAAGACATGTTACGGGTGCTGAGCGAACGCAAGCAGGCCGGACGGTTGCACTATCCGGCTGCGCATTGATTGACCGTCACGACCGCAGCAAACGGGTTGTTGTGCCATGTTGTTCTTTGAGAAACGGGACCTCAGCCAGATACTGCGCGCCGAAGGCATTTTCTTTGGCGAGGGTCGTGGCGAAATCGGCATCTGCTTGCATCTGCCTTTGAAGAACTACGTCGCCGGCTCGGCACCGGGCGAAGACTATTCAATCATGCTGGCTGTCGCTAACGAGCTGATCGAGTTTCTGCTCTACAAGCGCCAGCCGCGCGGGCCGGAGCAGTGGGACTATGACCCGGAAAAGGCGGCCGAAATCTTCGAGGTCTGTGGCGATAATCCGAGCACATCCGGAGTCATCATCTCCGACCGGAACTATGCATCCGGCCCGAAGCTGCAGGTGTTTCTGGACAAGACCTTCGGAGCGAACGAAATCGCCATCCGGTGGAAGAACCAGCTGGTCGGCGATGAACTGCTGCTCTCTGATTTCGAACAGTACATCAAACAGGTGGCCTCGGGGGCAGTTCCGGCCGACGAAAGCTAGTTTCGTGAACCAATGACCGTCGGACCAGACAGCCTGCGTGACTCCGGGTCCCGGCCGGTCACCCTGAAGACCGTTGCCAAGGACCCGGAGGTCATCGCGCTGATTGAGTACGCTGACCACCAGCTTGAGGCGATTGGTTATACCGAACACGGCTTCCGTCATGCCCGGCTTGTCGCCAAGCATGCCGCCGGAGTTCTGCAGGCACTGGGCCAGGACGAACGCATGGTTGAACTGGCGGCCATCGCCGGTTACCTGCACGACATCGGCAACGTTGTCAACCGGCTGGAGCACGAGCGCCTGGGCGCTCTGCTGGCGCGTGATGTCCTCCGCCGTCTCGGTATGGCTCCGAACGAAACGGCACTGGTCATGTCGGCGATCGGCAATCATCACGAAGAGGGCGGTAACCCGGTCTCGGCAGTTTCGTCCGCGTTGATACTTGCTGACAAGGCCGATGTTCACCGCAGTCGCGTGCGCAACCCCGAGCTGATCCGTTTTGATATCCACGACCGGGTCAACTATGCGGTAAAGAAATCCGGGCTCGAGGTGGACCGCGACAAGCGGGTGATTGTTTTCCGTCTCACGGTCGACACGACCATTGCACCGGTGATGGACTACTTCGAAATCTTCCTGTCGCGGATGATAATCTCCCGCCGGGCCGCCGATTTTCTCGGGTGTCGCTTTGAGCTGGTCATTAACGACTCGCGGCTGGTCTAGCAGCGCGCTTCTCGCCTTCGCTGTCGTCGGGATCGTCGCGGCGGTAATGGCACAGCTTGGCTGCGCCCCCCGCCGATTGTCACCAGCGCCGCCGGTTGTTCGACTGCTGGTAACCGGGTCACTCGGCGACAGCGCAATGCTTCGCTGTGCGAAACTGGTCCAGCAGTTCAGGAAGCGGGACGATTGTCTCTGGCTGGTCGCCGCCAGCGGGGTACGGCACAATCCGGCTGAGGTCTTGACGGATGGTAAATCGGCGGTTGACCGCCTGGGAGTGCTGCAGGTCGATGCGGTGCTCTTCGGTCCGGACTGGCTGGCCTGGGGGCCGGGCAGGGCAAAGGCACTGGTCGATGGTTCCAGTTGCTTCATCCTGGGCAGTGCCATCACTGATACCTTGGGTGAGCCACTCGGCCACGGCTTGATGACCCGCCCGACCCGGCTGGGGACAATCGGTATCGCCGGGCTGACAAGCGACACGGTTTCTCCGTTGCTGCGCCAGCGGGGGGTGCGCACTGTGGCAGCCGCGTATTCGGCATCGGCAGTACTGTCACTTCTTCGGCAGCGCAGCGACCTGACGATTCTGCTGACCGAAGTCGCATTCGAGCCGGCAGTCGGATGGGACCTTCGGACAGACCGCGGTACTGACAGCGTTGTCTTGTTTGAAATCAGCCGTCCGGGTCCTGAAATTCGTGTCCGCCGTCTGATGCCCCGAATTGACACGTTGGAAATCGATTCGACTCAGGCTGCCCGGCTTGTCCAGCTGAACTTGGCTGTGGAAGAGAGATTGCTGGCAACGCGAGCGAAACCCCCGGCGGGCACCGCTTTCGCAGCGGCGCTCGCTCGCCGCCTGCTTGACGCCGCCAACGCCCGTTATCTGCTTGCTGCCGGCCCGTTGTGGACAGGTGAGACAATTCCGACTGCTTTTCCCAGACGCTTGCTGACAGAGAAGCTTGCCTTTCCCGGGCGCTGGATCAAAGTCGACCTTTCATCACGTCAGCGGCGTCAGCTTGCCGCACAGCATTCTTTGACCGTGATTGAACGTCCGGGTATGTCGCCAGGCGCGCGGGGAACGGAGGCGACATTGTTGCCACTCCCGGCTGCCGACTGGCTTACCGCGGCGGGAGTGGATTATGAACTGACGGCGGTCAGTCTTTGGGAACTTGCCGAAGAACTCCTGACCGGCGTCGAGAGACAGAGGTAGCCTGTTGAACAGTAACGCGCTTCGGGTGAGATTCGGCCGGCTGGTTTGGACGGTGCTGGTTGTGGCCTATTTTATCATCTTCTTCACCAACCTGCTTGCCGATGCTATGCCGGTCGGCAGGCTGCTGCCCAGCGTTCTTGCCGTGATGCTCGTGCTCTGGATGGGAGTCGAGTACTATTTTGCCGCTCCGTTCTTTCAGTCTGGTCTCGTCGACTACTCAAATCCTCTCCGGGTGATGTTTGCGGTTTTTGTCTATCCATTCATAGCTTTCTGCGCCGGTGACCACATCTGGTGGCACATAACTCAGTTGCCACTGCCGGCTTTCATTGGCGGCGGACTCGGTATCGTGGTTTTCGCTGCCGGCGCCGTTCTCCGGCTCACGACGCTGTTCGGTGTCCTGCGAATCACGGCGATCAAGCCATCGGACCGGCGCGGGAACATCACTATTCCGGAGAGGAAGTATGTCGCGCTGCCCGTTGCTCGGGTCTGCCGTCACCCGCGTGACCTTGGTACGCTCTTGCAGCTTGTCGGTATTGCGCTGACTTTCAACTCGTGGGGCGGTCTGGTTCTGGCTTTGTCGCTGGGACTGCCGCTGGTTGTTCTTCAGGCACGCCACGACGAAAAAGGCCTGCGGACTCTGCTCAGGGACGAGGCTGACCGTTACTTTGCGACGACTCCGTTTCTGCTGCCGCGCCTGCGGCCACGCTAGCGTTCCCGAACAACCAGCAGCTGGTCTGGCTTGACATTTCGCAGGGTAAGGCTGCGACCAGTCCTGAAACGGACGGTGACCTCGACCGGGTCTGCGTCAGAACCAAGTCCGAAATGCTGAGTGAGGGAGTTCTGGCTGGTCGTACCCCTGCCGCCTTCAATCTCTCTTATCTGCAGATACCCTTTCCGACGCACGGTTACGCGGCAACCGATGCCGGCGCGGTTGGTATGTCTGCCGATGACCTTGACCTTGAGCCAGTGATTGTTGTATGGCGTGTCATTGCGCAACAGCCGCAGGCCGGAGCCTGAACCGACGACCAGGTCCAGGTCACCGTCATTGTCGTAATCGCTGAAGGCACATCCCCAGCCATTGAAAACGCGGGCGCCGGCCAGACCGGCGACGTCGCGGAATTCGGGACGGCCGGGTTCGGTGTTCCGGTTCGACAGCAGGTTCTCGTAAAGAAAGGACCGGCGGTTTTCATAGATTGAGGTGATGTAAAGGTCCAGGTCACCGTCATTGTCAACATCGCCCCATGCCGGGTCAGAGTGGGTTTCTTCGTAGCGTATCCCAACGGCTGCGCGGCGGTCAACAAAACGCGGTATCGAATCCGGGCCGAGGTTTTCGTACAGCCGGGACCGGTTGGAGAAGTGGATGTAACGCGGGTGAGCCAGGTCAGCGGTGAAAAGGTCGAGGTCGCCGTCGGCATCAAAGTCACCCCATGCCGCACCGATTGTGTGACCGAACCAGCCATCAGTTTCATCGCCAGCCACTCCCAGCTCGGCAGCGCTGTTTGTGAAGCTGTCACGGTCGGAGTTGACCCAGAGAAAGTTTTCGCCGAGACGGTAATTGGCCACAAAGCAGTCCGGGTCACCATCGTCGTCAAAATCACCCCAGGCTACACCGCGACCAGCCCGGTTTTCGCCGAATGGCGGGATGATACCGCACTGCACCGTAACGTCACGGAAATGCCCTGCCCCGACATTGAGCCAGAGCCGGTCCGGGCAGTATTCGCCCTGGGCGGCTTCGTAATTGGCACAATAGAGGTCAACCTTGCCGTCAAGGTTAAAGTCGGCCCACGCCGCTCCTTCGGTCGGAAAAGTATCAGCCGGGGCGGAACTGGCGGGTCCGGCCGGCCGGAAGTGTCCGCGGCGATTAAGCCAGAGCTGGTCGTATCCGGCAGCGGCCGCCATCCAGAAGTCCAGCCAGCCGTCGTTGTTGACATCGGCCCAGATTCCACCCCGACCCTTTCCCTGCCAGCCGGCAAGTCCGACCTGATTGGAGATATCGCGGAAACCGCGGCCCTTGACATTGTGCATGAGTTGACAACCGTTGAGCAGAAGGTCATCAAAGCCGTCGTTGTCGTAGTCGCCCCAGGCGACGCGGCTGAGTCTCAAGCCGGCCAGACCGGCTGCAGCGGTGACATCGGTAAAAACCGGGCCGTGATATTTGAGCCGCCGCCGGAGCGAATCGTACAGTTCCGATGGGGAGAGGCGCCACACCCTGAGTAAGGTGCTTTCAGCCCGGGCCGTCCACCAGTTGCGTGAATCGCCCCAGACCAGAGCCACGGCGAGATGTGTAAACGCTGCGGTGGTGTCGCCACTGGCGAGGTCGGTTTCGCCGAGCAGGCAGTGAATCGGGGCGGGAGTCGCCTCTTGCTGAGGGTCCAGTACGAACTGCTGCAGCGCTTCGCTTAACCACGACCGTGCTTCCTGTAAGCGTCCCTGATTCAGCAGAGCTTCGGCCAGCGCAACCCGTGCCGACCAGCGCAGGGGTCGAAATTCAAGCTCCCAGACTTCGGCCGGCATGCTGGCCGGACGCACGGCGAATGGTTCGAGAACAATCGCTGCCCGGGCGAGGCTTTCAGCAAGCGGCGGTTGAAGCCGCAGGCGGTTGAGCAGCGCAGCCGCGTACCGGCATCGGAGCGGGTCGCGGGGGTCGTTTCGCACGGAAATATTGATCGTCTGCAACAGGGCAGTAGTGTCGCCGAGACCGGTCAGGGCAGAAAGCAGAAACTGAAAGAAGGTAGTTCGCCAGCTGGTTTTGGTGTATCGCTCCAGAAACCGCCGAACCACTGTTGTTTTGGCTGTGTCGTTGTTCCAGACCGGATACAACGAGTCATAGAATGCTTCGCCAATCAGCCGGCAGCCGTAGGGCGAATCGGGAAAACGCATCATTAGCAACATTGCTGCGGTGTCGGCCGCCGGTGAACCGGCCATATTGAAACCTTCAAAGGCTACTGACAACTTTTGAGCCGAGCTATCGACGTAACGGGCACGGGCGTCGGCCTCGATTCTGGCCCGAGTTGCCGCAAGGATGGTACTGTCGCGCCGGGCATGGTTAAGCATCGCTCGCCACAGACCCACTACGGCCGAGTCGTCATGTTCTTCTGCCGAGAGCGCACGCTGCCACCAGACCAGGCTTGAGTCAAAAAGACGCTGACGATCGTAGACTCGGGCAATGTCGCGAAACGCTGCGGCGTCGCTGGAATCGGCAGAAATACGCTGCATCAGGACCGCCAGTGCTTGCGTGTAATCGCGCCGGGCAAGATAAAAGGCCAGGGGGCGTTCGGCTTGGACCGAGCCGCTGGCGGAGGAAATCAGAATCAGCAACAGCGACATAATGGGGTTACGGTAGATCACGTCAGCGGAGGCTCTCGTAGCGGTAAACAGCGACGATGCCGAGGGTGGCAATCCACAATTTCCCGTTCTCGGCGAACAGCGCCGATATCGGTCCGGAAGGCACGCCATCGGTTTTGTCCCACCAGTCCCAGTTGCCGACGTCGGTGTTGTAAACTCCGATGCCACCGTCGTAGCCAAAAAAGAGCCGCGTATCCGCTGCCGCCGCCGTGGTTACCGGGGCGGAAGGGTTGATGCCGGGAGGAGCAAGCCGTTCCCAAGCACCGTTGTTCAGACGGCGGACAAGGCCGCCCAGAGTCGCAAACCAGGTTGTCCCGTCGGCGCTGCGGAGCATACTGTAAACTCCCCAGTCTGCCCGGCCGGTGGGGTCACTAATTTGCGACAGCGAGTCGCCTTGCAGGAGATAGAGCCCTTGGTCGGTACCGACGAACAGGCTGTCGCCAGTTCGGAGGAGGCTCAGCACCGGGCGTCCTGTCTCAAGTGAAGTGGAAGGCAAACTTCCGCTGGCAACAGAATGAAGCCCACGTTGAGTAGCAAAGATGACCCGTCCAGAGTCACTGACGAAATCATTGATGCCGCTGAGCGAACCTGCCAACTCCAGTATTGCCTTCCCGGAGCGCAATGGCATTGGCAGACCACGGGCGAGCAGCAACGTGAGCCACTGATCGCTTGAGTCGACGACGGTAACCCGACCCGGACCGATAAGCCAGAGCGAATTGTCTACCCGCAATATCCGTGTGACCGGTCCGACCGGCCCCAGTCTGACCGTCGTTTCCAGCAGGCCGGAGCGCAGGTCGTATCGGCCCAGACCATAGCCGTTTATTGCTACATAAAGCCAGCCGCGGCGCTGGTCCTTGCGAACCGGACCGAATGACCGATGGATAAGCTGTTCATCGGTGAAAAAGTAAGGACTGAGAAAGTTATAGTCTCTGGCGCTGTTGCGGTCCATCGCTCCCTGCCACTCGAGGCCGGCTGGAGCAGAATCAACCTGAGTGTATTCGTCCAGGGTGGCGTGCTTGAGATATGTCCCGCGTTCGGTAACCAACCAGACTCCAGAACGGGAGGTGCCGATGGCGGTAATCAATCCCGGCGGTGACCTTAGCTGTCGTAGGAGACCGGTCTGGGGCAGATAGCTATAGAGATTTGAAGAAGTAACCGTCAGCAGCTCGGACCGCACCGGGCTCCAAGCACAAAAACGTACTTCCTCGCCCAGCCCATCTGCGGCGGTGAGGCAGCGGGCATAACGCAGCGACCGGCTGTCGAGAACATAGACTCCGTCCGGGACAGCGACATACACTTCGTTGCTGGACACAGCAATCGACCGGATTTCCTTCATTGACGGGTAGTACTGCCAGAGTTCCGGGCGGTAGAGTGTGACGATTATCGACAGCAGAGAAAGTGTCATTCGCCGACGGGTGGTTTGGGTCCAACCACGGACATAAAGGCCGCGCCCAGCGACCTGAGCACATCAGAAGCGCAGAGCGAGTACTCGCTTTCGCGCCTGACAGAGAGATCAGCAGCACGACCGTGCAGGAACGCGGCCATCGCCGCTGCCCGGGCTGGCTCTGCTCCCTGAGCAATCAGCCCGGCGAGCAGGCCGGTCAGAACGTCGCCGGTTCCACCACTGGCGAGGCCGCTGTTGCCGGTTGAATTGACAAAGACAACACCATCGGGACAGGCGGTGACTGTTGGCGCGCCCTTCAGCAGCAATACGCAATTGTGCGCCCGCGCATAGCTGCGGGCATTTCGAACCCGGTCGGCGTTCACGCTCCTGGCAGTAGTTCCCGTCAGACGGGCGAACTCACCGGGATGTGGGGTCAACACCAGCCGCTCGGGTCGGGCAGCGATTTGGCCGCCGCGCAGCGCAAGACAATTGATGGCATCAGCGTCGATTACTACCGGAACAGGAGCTTTGGCCAGCAGCGTGGACACGAATTCGACCGTTTCCTCAGCGGTGCCGATACCAGGCCCTACGGCAAGACATTGAACGGTTGCGGTCAAGGCAATAACCGGCTCAACAGCCGCCGGTGTCAGAATACCGCGACCATCGTCGGGCAAGGAATGCTTCACCGACTCAAGCTGGGCGGCCTCGAGTACGGGCATTAGTGAGGAAGGCGCAGCCAGCCGGACCAGGCCCGCGCCGGAACGAACTGCAGCAGCCGTACAAAGTATGGCAGCACCAGTCAGTCCCCGAGAACCGGCAACAACCAGAACTGTGCCGTAACTTCCTTTGTGGCTGTCAGCTCTACGTCTTGGTAACCAGTTACTGACATCGGTAACCTCAACGAGAAAACTAGTGGTGTTTCTTTCTATCAACTCGGTCGGAAACCCGATGTCGGCGACAACAACCCGGCCGACATGGTTTCGCGCCGGGTAAAGACGCAGTCCGGCCTTCTCCGCACCCATGGTTACTGTCAGCTTTGCCTCAATCGCCGGTTGATAGACCTGGCCGGTGGTTGCGTCAATGCCGGACGGCACATCAACACTGACTACCGGACGACCGGAGGCCATGATCGCCCGTATCAACAGACCGGTAGCTCCAGCCGGTGGTCCGGAGATACCGGTGCCAAGCAAGGCATCGACTATCAGTGCGCTGTCGCTCAGCAATCGCTCGGCTCCTTTATCGTCGTCAAGCTCGATCGTCTTGCCGCCGGCTGCCTGCCAGGCCGCAGCCGCTGCGGCGGCGTCGCCTTTCATGTCTTTGACCTTGCCGGCGAGCAGGCAAACGACCGAAACACCCTCCGCTTTGAGTTTGCGGGCAGCTACGAAACCGTCGCCACCGTTATTGCCCTTCCCACAGCATACAAGTACTTTACCAGCTCGATGAACCAAGTTTTCGGCAAGCACAACCCGGGCAACGGCACTGCCGGCGTTTTCCATCAGCTGGGCGCCGGGGATCCCGAGAGCAGGCGCCTGGCGGTCAATCGCCCGCATTTCGTCGGAGTCAGGAAGGGGTTTCAACTGTCTGGAGTATATGACGTTCCGTCCGGGCGTCAATCCGACTGGCGATGTCCAGTCTTAGTCGTTTGACACCCTCCAGTTGCTACCTATAATCGGGCGACCTGTTCAGCTGGGACAGGTTTGTTCTTACGTTTGCCTGTTCAGGAAAGGTGTGCCAAATGAAGTTTGTCTATTCGAAACGTTACCGCCTGAATATCGGTGCCCACGTGTTCCCGACCGAGAAATACGGGATGATCGTGGACCGTCTGATTGCCGAAGGACAGGTGACCGAGGAACAGCTGCTCGAGCCGCCTGAGCCGCAGCTGGACGATATCCGTCTCGTTCATACCAAAGAGTACGTTGATGACATGCTCAATCTCCGCTGGAGCCAGCGCACCGTTCGGTCTGAGCTGCCGTTGACGTGGGAGATAATCAGCGGCTTCATGCTTTTTGCATCCGGTACGGTGCTCGCGTGCGGCAGAGCGCTCGAAGACGGCGTTTGCATGCACATTGGCGGCGGCTTTCACCATGCTTTCGCTGATCACGGCGAGGGTTTTTGTTACATTAATGACATCGCCGTCGGTATCCGGCGAATGCAAAAGGACGGCCGCATCGTTCGGGCGGCGGTCATTGATTGCGACCTTCACCAGGGTAACGGAACTGCCCGCATATTTGCCGGCGACCCCGATGTGTTCACTTTCTCAATACACCAGGAGCATCTGTACCCGATGAAAGAGCAGTCGGACTGGGACATTGGCCTTGATGACGAAACCGGCGACGACGTCTATATCGAACATATGCAGAAGGCGGTTCCGACTATACTCGAACGCCACAAGCCCGAGCTGGTCGTCTATGTGGCGGGGGCTGACCCGTTCAAATATGACCAGTTGGGCTCGTTGCGGCTGACAAAACGAGGCTTGGCACTCAGGGACCGAATCGTACTCGAAGGCTGCCATCGGCGTGGAATACCGGTTGCAGTCGTTACGGCTGGCGGTTACGCGTTGGATACGAAGGACACAGCCGAGATTCACTACAATACCGCTCGAGAGTGCCTGCGGGCTGTCGGGGAACTGAAACCGAGAACCGGCGAAGCAGAGTCGGAGAAGACATCAGATAGTGCTGTTGACTCCAAGCCAGCCGATGGCGAATCTCAACAGCCCTGATGAAAATCTGCCTCGCAACTACCTCACAATCCGTCGATTACAGCCGTTTCCTCCATCGTGAGGCAGCTTCGCTTGCCCGGGCAGGTCACGAGGTCCTACTGCTGGGATTGCCTGCCGGAGCGATGGTTCAGGCTCCGCCCGGAGTGCGGCTGCAACAACTCCGCCGACAGCGGCGCTTTCTGGGTAAATTCGCAGCCATCGGTGAGATTGTCGGCATTGTCAGACGGGGGTCGTTCGATGTCTGCCATTGTTGCGATCCGTGGGCACTGATCGCGGGGTTGTTACTCAGGTTCAGCGGGGGCTGCACCAGATTGATTTACGAGTCAGTGGAAAATTTTCCGGTTTACTACCGTGACCGCCAGGACCTGAACCGCTTTGTGGCGTGGATAACTGCCGGACTCGTGACGGCACTCGAGCACCTGGCCGGCCGGGTTGCCGATGCGATAATTGAAACCAACCACACCCGCGCCCGTCGGTTCCGCGTGTGTCGCCGGCCAGTTGAAATTGTCGGGAATTTCCCCCCGCTGGACCTGCCGGTTGCAGAACCCGTCGCAATCAGGTCAA
Source organism: Caldifarciminota bacterium (assembly GCA_965649225.1). Classification (GTDB taxonomy): domain Bacteria; phylum Hydrothermota; class Tepidihabitantia; order Tepidihabitantales; family Tepidihabitantaceae; genus CBFGJX01. The sequence goes on along the minus strand of CBFGJX010000002.1, from coordinate 67,581 downwards.
GTTTTGTCTACACCGGACCGATAACGCGACACCGTGGGTTCCTCAAGATTCTCGAAGCCGCGGCAATCGTAAGGCGGGAGTTTTCGGAGTTTCGCCTCAAAGTCATCGGCGCCTACGACCCAGTTGATAACATTGCAGCCGAAGTCAACCACCTGCTTGTAACTCTCGGGCTTGTCGAGTCGGTTGTTTTTCTCGGCACGTGCGATTACCGCGCAATGTTTCAAGAGTTGAGCAACTGCATCGCCGGTTTCGTGCTTTTGAGTCCGGTCCGCGAAAACGACCGCACTGGGCAACCGAACAAGCTGTTTGAGTTCATGGCCAGCGGACTGGCGGTCATTGCCAGTGACCTGCCCGAAATCGCACCAATCGTGCAGGAGGAGAAGTGCGGTCTGGTAGTTGGCGAACAGGACCCTGCTGCCGTTGCCGATGCGATCAGGGAACTGTTGAAGAACCGGCAGGTTGCCACAGAGATGGGGCGCCGCGGGCAGGCAGCGGTTCGCCAGAAATACAATTGGTCTGTGGCTGAAGGCCGCCTCCTGGCAATTTACTCACGGCTATCGTGCTGAGACCCCAACTGCGCAATGCGCTGAACCTGATTGGAGGCGAGGCCGCCACACGGCTGCTGAATTTCTTCGCGACGGTCCTGCTGGCGCGTCGGCTCGGAATCGACACATTTGGTCAGCTGGGGTTTGCAACCGCAGTCATGGCCTACGGCGTTGCGTTGAGTGATTTCGGCCTTGTGACTACCGGTACGCGGTTGACGGCTCAGCATCGCTCTGACCCAGTCGTACCGGCCGGGTCGGTTTTCGGTACCCGTCTGGCAGCCGGGGCGGTCGCCGCGCTGCTCACGCTTGTTGCCGCGTTGCTGCTGCCGAAAACACCGACGGCCAGGCTGCTGGTAGCGGTCTACGCACTGGCTGTGGTTGTTCAGACACTCAGCCTTGAATGGTTCTTTTTGGGACTCGAGCAGACTCTGATCGTAGCACTGGCCCGGACAGTCACTGCTGTCGGCTACCTCGCGGGTTGCTGGTTATTTGTCCGGGGCCCGGCAGATGTTCTCGTTGTCCCTGTCGCCCTGGTCCTGGCAATGCTCGCCGGCAGCCTGATTCTGTGGCTGAGCGCAACCTTTCGTCAGGCCAAGCCGCTGCACCCGACACTGAGGGGTTGGCGCCCGATATTAACCGCCAGTTGGCCGATCGGTCTGGCGGGATTCGCTGCCCAATTGCATATGAACTGCGGTCCAGTTGCGCTTGGACTGCTGCGCGGTGACTACGAGACTGGCGTCTACTCCGGCGCTGCCCGGATTGCATTGGTCTTGCTGGCGATCGACCGCGTCTTCTATTCGGTATACTTTCCGGTAATTGCCCGAGCCGTTTCGGCCAGCCGTGAACGTGTCGTCAGTATCATCAGCCTGGCAACGCGTCTGGCGCTTGCAGTAACACTGCCGTTTTCTGTCCTTTTGACTGCGCTGGCTCCCTGGGTCGTGACTCAGATACTTGGAGCACGCTACCTCGCCTCAGCGCAGAGTCTGGCCTTGCTCAGCGCTTTCCTGCCGCTAACGGTCGTCAACAGTGTCTACGGCTATGCCTTGATGGCCGACGGACGCGAGCGTGTCTTTCTTCAGAACGTCGTAATTGGCGCAGCCGCATCAGTCACAGCAGCCGTCGTGCTGGCAGCAGTGTTCGGCGTAGTCGGGGCCGCGCTGGCGCTGCTTGCCGGCGAAGCGCTGATGGTTGCCCTGATGATTAGGTCCTGCTGGCGTGCTTTCGCCGTGCGATTTGAGCGCCGGCTGGCGGCCCCGTTCGTTGCGGCCTTGCTGATGGTAGCCGTCGTCCTGCTGTTCAGGCACCAGCGCTTTCTGCAGGTATCAGTTGGACTGCTGGTTTACGTCACCGTCCTTGTCCTAACCGGAGGGGTGAGGCGTCAGGACCTCCTTGTTCGCAACATGGGTGATTGCAGGTGATTTGGCTGCTTTCGGGAGAAGCACACTGGCTTTCTTTTCTACAGAGCGAGGGACTGCCCTATCGGCTGGTCGGCAACATGCCCACCTGGCCCAGCAAAGGCGTGCTGATTCTTGACCGGCCGCCGAATGACGACGAGCTGCGGCTGCTTGACGCTCACATCAAGGCCGGCGGGGGTGTGCTGGCGGGCTCGCGCTGTGCCTCTCTGCTGCTTGGTTCGAATCAGACCGTCCGTGTTCGTGTCCGCTACATCTGTCCTGACGATTCAGCCCTTTTCACGGGAACCGGGATAATCGATACCGATTGCGTTCTCGAACTGCCGCGCAGCGCCAATCACGGGCTGACGAACGCCGGTGCCCGCGCAGTTTACAGTGGTTCGATTGGTTCTGCTCCAATCGTCGTACTGTGCTTCGAACCTTCAACTTTGCTCGGTGATACCCGGAGCGCCAATCGTCGCTTCAGTGTTTCCGGCGGACGTCCGGCATTCGAACGGGTGTCAGCGGTTGCCAAGGCTGAGCTCAAGCGGCTGCTTGCCAACTGCCTGCGGGTGGTACTGGCAAGACTCGGCCTTCCTTATGTAAGGCTGTCGCCGTTCCCGGCCGGCACACGGGCGTTGTTTGGAATGCGAATCGACACCGACGTGGCCGGCCTCGATTCAATTCTGACGGCAACAGAAATTGCTGACGCACTGGGCGTCAAACTGAGCTTTTTTGTTCACACTGCGGCTGCACCGCTGGACAGCGCGACACTGCAGCGGCTCACGCGGGCCGGCCACGAAGTCTCGCTTCATTGTCACCGCCACCGGCTTCCGCGTGGCGCTGAGGCAATACGAGGTGACCTCAACGCTGGCGTTGCCCATTTGAGCCGCCTCGGCGCCCGTCCACCGGGATATGCTGCCCCATTCGGCGAGTGGTCAGCGAAACTGCAAACAGCGGTCGCGGATGCCAAGTTTGAGTACTCGTCAGAGTTCGCCTGCAGCTACGACGGTTTGCCGTTTCATCCCGTCGTAGGAACTTTGCAGCAACCACTGCAGCTGCCGATTCATCCGGTCTGCACTGGTACCCTGCGCCGGTCCAGAGCCGACGAGTCAACGCTCATTGGCTACTATCGCCGACTCATCGAACACCGGTTGGCCCGGCGCGAGCCCTGTCTTCTTTACGACCATCCGCCAGAGGGCGCCGGTCAGGAATCGGTTTTCAGGCGCTTGCTGGAACTGGCCCGTGCCACCGCCGGCAGGTTTTGGACATTTGTCGAATACGCCCGCTGGTGGCGCAGGCGGGAGGTGTACTGCACCAGGTTCGAGGTCGCCGCCGATTCAGTGTTGATTGACAACAGCGGCAATGAACCGCTGCCAGGATTGATTGCGGAGTTCGACGGGAGGGAAGCGTGGATTGACAACGTTGTTCACAGTTTTCGGTTGGCTGAACTGGACTGGCAGCCGCAGCCGAAAATTGCTCCTGGACCGAGGTCCGACCCGGCACTACGTCGGGCAACGTTGATTCAGCTCGGCCGTGAGATACGTCTAGACGTACAGCGTTGCTTGCAAAAGAGGCGTTCCGGCCGATAATCGTCTTGTGAAAGTCGTTCTCGGTACATTTTCAGCGGTCTCGCTTCTGGGGGGCGGGGTAGAGGTTCAGGTCCGGTCACTGCAAAGGGAACTCAACGCACTGGGCGTGGATGCGGAACTGTTCGACCCCTGGCGGCGGTACTCTGACACCGAGGTTGACCTGTTTCACATTTTCGGTGCCAACGTCGGAACTTATCATCTTGGCCGGGCAATTTCGACCCTGGGCAGAAGGCTGGTCGTTTCGCCCGTGTTTTACAGCCGCCGCAGCGCGGCCGGAGTTGCTCGCCGGTTGGCCTTGGCCCGGCGATTGCGTCGGGCCGGCGGAGTGTGGACCGAGCACATGTTCTGCAAGGAATTGTGCGACATGGCCCAGCTAGTTCTACCTAACACAAATGCCGAGATGACGATGATTAATCAGGCCTTCGGAATCGACCGCGCCCGGATGCTGCTGCTGCCCAACGGCACGGATGAACACTTCGCGTCGGCCACACCCGATCTCTTTGTTCGGGAGTACGGCGTCCGTGACTTCATCCTCTACGCCGGCCACATCGGCTGGGAAAGGAAGAACGTTTTCAGGCTGATTCAGGCACTGGCCGGGATTGACCGGCCGGCGGTCTTTATCGGTCGACTGATCGACACCCCCTACGGGCGCAGCTGCCGGGAAGCCATGGCCGCCTCCGACCGGATAATCCACATTCCAGCGCTGCCGCCCAGTTCTGGACTGCTGGCATCGGCCTACGCCGCCTGTGCGGTTTTCTGTCTGCCCTCCTACTACGAGACACCCGGCTTGGCAGCCCTTGAAGCCGCCGCTGCCGGCGCGCGAATCTGTATCACCCGTTACGGCGGCACAACCGAGTACTTCGGCGACATGGCCGACTATTTTGAGCCATCGGATGTAGCGTCAATCCGCAACGCCCTGCGGGCAGCACTGCGGCGAGCCGCTTCACGCCGCTTGTCCGAGCACGTTCTTTCCAACTACCTCTGGCGTCATGCGGGGCAGAGGCTGTTGGCCGCGTACCAGTCACTCAAATAGCCAGGCACAGCATTGTCGCCGGGCTAATCGCGAGCCCGGTCTAGTTTACATAATCTATATTATCAGAACAACACCCGTTTAGAAAGTGAACTTCTCTGCCAGTGTGCTGACCCAGAGTGGGCACTTCCACCACTTGCCGCCGGCCGCATTCACTATACCAATTATTGCCAGAACCAGCAGAAGAATGGAGCCCAACGGTGCGATGATAAACCATCCGAGGAAGGGAATCGCCCCTCCCAGGATTCCGATCGCGACGCCGTAGATTGACAGCACGATGCCCTGTTTGACGTGGAACTTGGCAAAGGTGTTGTCTTTCATTGTCAACAGTGGAATCAGCCACAGAATCCCGACATAGGCAAGCCAAGCAGTGCTCTTGGCTTTCTCGACGTCGTCCTGCGACCCGGCAGCGGGCTGCGGGGTTGTCACGTTTGCGGGCTCTGGACGGTTGGTTTCTTCGCCACTCACGATTCCTCCTTATAGTTCGCTATTCCTTACCCGACGAATCTGCGGTTACTCCGGACCCCGACCGCCACAGCCACTGCTGAACGGCGGGAACATACCTCCCGGCCAGCGGCAACGTCGTGCAGTTACCGGCGAGCGCGCCGGCAGCGCCGGCAATTACCGAGGCCAGATAGTACAGCGACGCCGCAATTGCCACCGGGTATCTGACCATCCAGGCGATCACTCGAAAAAAGACCCCGGCGATTACCATGCGGCCGAGGATGCCCCCAAAGACCAAATCCGCCAGCGCAGAAGCAAGGCCGATTGCGCAAAGCCCGGCAAACAGCACCAGACTCTGGGCCGAATGAAACCCGGCTGTCTTCTCGCGCGGTGCGACAAGCAACGGCAGAAAGAAAAGCCCGGGCAAATAGGCTATCGCCTCAATGATGCGCAGGTCGACGAGTCGCGACGCTGCCTCGGCTATTGGTGTCTTCTGGTCCGGCAACGGCCGATTATAGCACCTGCGCATTGGACGTGTCAAATCCTCATCAGTCAATACACTTGACGCACGAATTGGCGGGCATATAATCGCCGACTGACGATGAAGTACTGGCGCCGCCCGCTGGATGCTGAAAAGAAGAAACCACCCCGTGGCAAGGTCCACATAATCTGGGAGCGCTGCAAGGGTTGCGGCTTTTGCGTCGCCTACTGCCCACGCAAGGTGCTCGAGCAGTCGCCGGAGTTCAATCGCCGAAGTTACCATCCGCCGGTTGTGGTCCGCCCCGAAGCCTGCGTCAATTGCCGACTGTGCGAGGCGCTTTGCCCGGAGTTCGCTATCTGGAACACCCTGGAACCGGAAAACTGCGAGGTAGAACAGTGAAGTCCGACAGCAGCGTGGTACTCACCGGTGCGCATTATCTCGACGGCGACCATGCCTGCGCCGAAGGCGCCATTGCCGCCGGCTGTCGGTTCTGTGCCGGCTACCCGATCACTCCGTCGACCGAAGTAGCAGAACGGCTGGCGGAACGCTTTCCCCAGATCGGCGGAACCTTCATTCAGATGGAGGACGAGCTGGCCTCAATCGCCGCAGTGCTCGGGGCTTCCTGGGCGGGCGCAAAGGCAATTACCATCACTTCCGGCCCCGGCTTTTCACTGATGATGGAGAATCTCGGTCTGGGCATCATGACCGAGACTCCCTGCGTAATCGTCAATGTTCAACGTGGCGGTCCGTCGACCGGTCTGCCTACCTTGACCGGCCAGCAGGACATGATGCAGGCCCGCTGGGGCAGCCACGGCGATTACGAAATCATCGCCATCTCCCCTGCATCGCCGCAGGAGTGCTTTGACCTGGCGATTACCTGTTTCAACCTCTCGGAACGTTACCGTCTGCCGGTACTCTTCATGATGGACGAATGCGTCGGTCACATGACCGAGCGGGTGGTTATCCCCAAAGCGGAGAGCATCGAGGTCTGGCCGCGGCGCTGGTATACCGGGCCGAAGGAGTCCTACCTCCCTTACAAGCCTGATGCCGATCTGGTACCACCGATGGTACGGGCAGGCGACGATTATCGTTTTCACATTACCGGATTGACCCACGACGAACGCGGCTATCCGGTGATCAATGCCGAATGTCAGCAGCTCTGCGTGTCACGGCTTGCGGAAAAAATCAGACGAAACGCCGACGACATCATCATCGTCAAGGAAGACCAGACCGACGATGCCGAGGTCGTTGTCGTGGCCTACGGGATTTCGTCCCGTGTCGCAACAAAGGCGATTGATGATGCCCGCCGGCTGGGCATCAAGGTCGGCATGCTGCGGCTGATAACCGTCTGGCCGTTTCCGGAGAAGCATATCGCCCGGCTGGCCGAGCGGGTCAAAGCTCTGGTCGTTCCCGAGCTGAATCTGGGGCAGATTTATCGCGAGGTTCAGCGTGCCGCGTCGGGACGCTGCAAAACGATTCTTGTCCCGCACTGCGGTGGCTGGGTGCACGACCCCGATGATATCCTCAAAGCAATAGTAGGTGGTGTCAGGTGAATCCTGAACAACTCCTGATTGAGCGCGGCACTCCCGAGCACCATCCGATGGAAGATTACCTCCGGATGGACCGCATGCCCCATATCTGGTGTTCGACCTGTGGACTCGGCACCTGTCTGACTGCTTTCATCGCTGCAGTCAAAGAGGGATCAATCCCCCGTTCCGATATCGCGGTTGTATCCGGAATCGGCTGCACTGGTCGCGCTGCCGGCTACCTCAAGTTTGATTCATTTCACACGACCCACGGCCGGGCGTTGCCCTACGCTACCGGGTTGAAGCTGGGCAACCCGCGCCTGAAGGTGGTGGTAATCTCGGGCGACGGCGACATCGTGGCAATCGGCGGCAATCACCTGATTCACGCTGCCCGCCGCAATATCGACATGACGGTCATCTGCGTCAACAACTTCAACTATGCAATGACCGGCGGCCAGTCCGGCCCGACCACGCCGGAGACGGCAACAACCACCACCGCCCCCTACGGCAATTTCGAACGGACGTTCAACCTGCCTTTCCTGGTCGAGTCCTGTGGTGCCACCTATGTTGCACGCTGGACGGCTCTGCACGTCCGGCAGTTGACCGTCTCCATCAAGGAAGCGCTGGCGCACCGCGGATTCTCTTTTATCGAGGTGATTTCACCCTGTCCGACCGTGTACGGCCGGCGAAACCGGCTTGGCTCGGGCCTCGACCTGATGAAATTCTACCACGACCACTCCATAACCCGCAACTTTGCCGATACACGGGAATGCGATATTCGCTACCAGCAGGACATCATCGTCGGCAAGTTTGTCCACCGTCAGGTCCCAACCTGGCTGGATATGATGAACGAACACCTCGGCCGGGTACTGGGCAAACGCTACGTTCCCTACAGTGGTCCCATGACGCCTTCATCCGGGAGCGACTGATGGATATCAAGGTGGCCGGTTTCGGCGGTCAGGGCATCATCCGCATCGGGATGATTCTGGGCAAGGCGGCGGCGCTTTACGGCAACAAGAATGCCACCCTGACCCAGAGCTTTGGGCCGGAAGCCCGCGGGGGTGCATGCGCGGCGCAACTGGTTGTCCGGGAAGACACGATATTGTACCCCTATCTGGTCAAACCAGATATCCTGATTGCGATGTCACAAGAAGCCTACGACAAGTTCGAGCCGGAACTGAAGGAAGACGGCATTCTGCTGATTGAAAGCGACCTGGTCCGGCCCCACGAACCTCGCGCCGCTATCCGCCAGTTCGCAATACCGGCGACACGGATGGCCGAAAAACTGGGCAACCGGCTCTATGCCAATCTTGTTATGCTCGGTTTCATCGTCGCGATTACAGAGGTCGTCAGCAAACAGGCGCTGCTTGACGCGCTGCCCGGAACGGTTCCAGACCGGCTGCTGAAAAAGAACATCGAGGCATTCGAACAGGGCTTTGCCGAAGGCAAACGTCAGCTCGGCAAGAGCTGACAGGCAACATCTCAGGACAACAGCAAGACCCACTGCCGAACTTTCGCCCGGCAGTGGGTCTCAGCTCAAAAGCCTAAATCAGCCGACGCAGCAGTTCCGGCAATTCCTGGGGTTCATGGAAGACCCCGATGCCGGCGGACTGAAAAGCGGCGAGTTTTTCTGTCGCGGTACCGGCACCACCAGCGATAATCGCACCGGCGTGACCCATGCGTTTGCCCGGCGGTGCGGTCTGTCCGGCGATGAAGCCGACTACCGGCTTGCCCACGTTGGTCTTCACGTATTCGGCTGCCCGTTCTTCATCGGTCCCGCCGATTTCACCGACAAGCACTATCGCCTTGGTTTCCGGGTCGGCATTGAACATCTCCAGACAGTCCAGAAAGGTCGTGCCGATGACCGGGTCCCCGCCAATCCCGACCACGGTCGACTGGCCGAACTCACCGGTGTTGGCTGCGATTTCATAGGTCAACGTACCGGAACGCGATACCACACCGATACAACCCGGACTGAAGCTGGCCGCCGGCATGATTCCGACTTTGGCCTTGCCCGGTGAAATCACGCCCGGGCAGTTGGGGCCGAGGATGCGCGTCCCCCTGCTGCGGGCATAAGCCAGCACCCTGACCATATCCATTGTCGGTACGCCCTCGGACACGCAGACCACCAGCTTCAGGCCGGCGGCGATACATTCCAGCATCGCGTCGGAAGCGAACGCGGCCGGCACAAAGATAATCGATGTGTCGGCGCCGGTCTGTCGGACCGCCTCATCGACCGAATCAAAGACCGGCATGCCTTCGACCTGCTGCCCGCCCTTGCCCGGCGTTACACCACCGACCACGTTGGTGCCATAGTCGCGCATCGCCCGGGCATGGAAAGCGCCGTCCCGACCGGTGATACCCTGGACAATAACTCGGTTCTCTTTGCCTACAAGAATGCTCATTGGGCTGACTCCTGTCCGTTTCGGCAGGGCGGCAACCGCCACCTCATCTGTTGCCTCCGGCAAGTACAACCGCTTTCTGCACCGCTTCAGCCATCGTTGCCGCACTGGTCACCGGACTGTTCTGTAGTATTGCGCGTGCCTGCTCGGCGTTGGTGCCGGTCAATCGCGCCACAATCGGCACCCTGATGTCGGCCATCTGCCGCGCCTGGATCAGTCCGTTGGCGATGTCGTCGCAGCGGGTGATACCGCCAAAAATGTTCACGAGAATAGCTTTCACGTTCGGATCGGAGAGGACTATCTTCATTGCCGTGACCATCTTCTCCGGCGACGACGAACCACCGACATCAAGGAAGTTGGCCGGCTCACCACCATAGCGTTTTATCAGGTCCATCGTTGCCATCGCCAGTCCGGCGCCGTTGACGACGCAGCCGACGTTGCCGGAGAGCTTGATGTAGGAAAGCCCGGCCGCCTTGGCCTCCAGTTCCTTTGGCTCCTCGGCCGACAGGTCGCGCATCGCCTCCCATTCCTTGTGTCGGAAGTCGGCGTTGTCGTCGAAGTTGATCTTCGCATCCAGGGCCAGAAGCGAACCATCGGCCAGCTTCACGAGCGGGTTGATTTCGATGAGCGAACAGTCCTGCTCGACGAAGATCCGGTACAGCTTCTGGGCGATGCTGGTGAAGTCGCGCGCCAGCTTCGCGTCACCGAAAAGTGCCATTCCGGCGTTGCGTGCCTGAAACGACAAAAGCCCCATCAGCGGATCGATCGGTATCTTCAGGATTTTTTCCGGACTCGTGCGGGCAACCTCTTCGATTTCCACCCCACCAGCGGCCGAGGCCATCAGTACTGGCACGCGCGCCGCACGGTCGACAATGATGCCGACATAGAACTCGCCCTTGATATCGGCGCACGCCGAAACCAGCACCCGGTGAACCTTCAGCCCCTTGATATCCATTCCAATTATCCCGCCCGCGGCCGAGCGAACCTCCTCAATGGAGCCGGCCCGCTTCACGCCGCCAGCCTTGCCCCGGCCGCCGACCAGAACCTGCGCCTTGACAACCACCGGCAGGCCGATTTCCGCAGCGATGGTCGCTGCCTCGTCGGAACTTGCGGCAACGCGCTCGCGCGGAACCGGAATGCCGTGTCTGGAGAAAATCTCTTTGGCCTGGAACTCGTGAATCTTCATTGCGGCCTAATGTAGCGAAACCGGACGACAAGTCAAATCCCTGGCCGCGTGCCGTTCGCCACAGCTCACAGCCGAAGAACCGGCATTACGTCGCTCCGAACCATGACCTTGCGACGCTTCCGCCTGCGGCCGCTTGCTGCGCTTTCGCACAACCCGGTCGTGGCTCGTTCGAACCAAAGGCCTCTACCCGGTGCGGGAGTCAAAAAAGCCCGGCACTGGCAACGAACGCTGTTTTAGGAACTTTCCTGCTGTTGTTCGAAAGCACCAGCTATAACCTGGGTTATAGTGTCCGGTTAGGAAAGACAATCTGCTCTCCGCGATCAAACCGATTGATTCCTCGCGCTCCCGGCAGTTTTTAGACTTCCTTTCCCCTCCTCCTTGACTGCATGCAATCGCGGTCTATTCTGTGGCGCCAACATAGGTATACTAACCGGAGAAAAGATGAACAAAGACCTGACTTCAATCAATGACCTGTCGCGGGCCGAACTGCTCGGCCTGCTGGATCTGGCAACCGAGCTCAAACAGCAGCTCAAGACAAGACCCCGCATCGACTCAGCACCCGGCACTGTGGCCGCACTGATATTCGAAAAACCATCGTTGCGCACCCGCGTGACTTTTGAGGTAGCGATGCGCAACCTCGGTGGCTCAAGCGTCTACCTCGGCCCTGCTGATATCGGCATGGGCAAGCGGGAAACGGTCGAGGACGTCGCGAAGAATCTTTCCCGCTGGGTTAACTGCATTATCGCCCGGGTGTTTGCCCATCAGACGATTGTCGATCTGGCGCACAACGCAACGGTACCGGTAATCAACGCTCTCTGTGACCTCGAACACCCTTGCCAGACACTCGCCGACCTGCTGACGGTACGCGACCTGCGGGGCACACTTAAAGACGCAACGCTGGCCTGGACCGGCGACGGCAACAACGTCTGCAACTCACTGATGCTTGCCTGCACGATGCTTGGAATCCACATCCGGATTGCCACTCCGCGCGGATTTGAGCCACCGGCGGCTGTCGTCGCCAAAGCCCGCGAGTACGCCGGCCAGTCAGGCAGCCGGCTGCTTCTGACCTATGACCCCTACGAGGCAGTCCGCGGCGCCGAGTTTGTCTACACCGATGTCTGGGCCTCGATGGGTCAGGAAAATGAAGCCGCCCAGCGAGCACAGATCTTCCGGCCCTTCCAGCTCAACAAGGCACTGCTGGATGCAGCCGCGCCCGGTGCGCGAGTGCTGCATTGTCTGCCGGCGCACCGCGGCGAGGAAATTACCGCCGAAGTGCTCGATGGGCCGGCATCGGTAGTTCTCGACCAGGCCGAGAATCGCCTGCATGCCCAGCGGGCACTGCTGCACCGTTTGCTCGGCAAGGCCTAACCAGTCCGAGGAGGCATTATGAGAAGGCTCGCAGTCCTGTTGCTGTTCTGGGTCGTCGCCCCCGCGACACCGCTCGGCATCGAGGCGGTGACCGAAACCGGCGGCGACGGTCTTGAGCGGACCTGGTACCGCATCAACACCGAGAATGGGCCTCTGTTCGACCGGCCGATAGAACGACCGGAGGTTCCGGCGCTGCGCTCCGACACCGGGGTGCTCTGGGTGGACCGCAATCACCGTTACGGTATCGCCCAGTCGGTGGCCATCTCCAATGACGGTTACCACATCCTTGCCAACTGGTATCTGAACGCCCAGCGTGCCTCGTACTATCGTACGCTTGGAACTGCGTCGCCGGTCTGGGAAAGCCCGGGTGATTTCACCTGGGGCTGGGCCGGCAATCAGATTGGCGTCTCACGCGACGGCGGCACGATGACACTATCATCGCTGACAGCGGCCTATAAATGGTCCAGCCAGAGCCGCTTTCCGCAGTGGCTGTACCAGTACCCCACCAGCGCCACCGGTTACAGCAAAACCAGCCGCAACGGCAACCGGGTCGTGGCGTGCCAGAACGGGATACTGACAGCGATCCGTGCACAGGACGGCCGGGTGCTGTGGTCGGTGCCTGTCCCCGAGCCAACCCGGCTGCAGGGCATTGACCTGTCGGACAACGGTCGGATTGTTGCCGTGACGGTCTATGATTCCTGCATTGTCTTCGAGGACAGTCTCCGGCGAGGCGCAATCCCGATTGGCACATCAAACACCGGCACTCAGTACGCCGCCGCCATTTCCGGTGACGGTTCCATCCTTGTAACCGGTGACTACTACGGGATGCTGAAGCTCTACCGCTGGGACGGCTCGACGTACAGCCTCCGCTGGAGTGCTCAGGTCGGTACCCCCTGGGTTGCGGGCGTCGCCGTGTCGCGAGACGGATCACGGGTCGCGTGTGGCACCGGCTATGCCAACGGCAAGCTCTGCGTCTTCGACTCCAGTTCTGCAATACCGGTGATGACCTATCAGAACTATGGTTCGAATGGCGCTTATGTTGCCTGCGTTGCACTCTCGGCTGACGGCAGTCGAGTGGCGGCCGCATCGTGGGGCGATATCGCACCGTCGGGTGATTTCCGGGTCTTCACGGTTCACAACGTTGGCGACACCGCACCGCTGGTGGCCATCACCCGCAACGACGAACCCGGTTCGCTGTTCTCTTGCGACATCTCTGACGACGGCCAGTTCGCCTGCGCCTCGGGCAAAGCGGTGCATGCCGGTCAGATGGGCAACGGCGGCCAGGTCTACGCCGTGCTCATTGGTGCATCAGACTCGGTCAACGCCGGCACCCGCGCCATCACCGCCCCCGGCCGCTACCTCCAGACCGGCGTTCCGGTCACGCCGAGCGCCGAGGTTCAAAACTACGGTGACAACACCGTCTCAATCCCGGTTGGTATCACCATTCGCAACTCAGCCGACAGTGTCGTCTATCGTGACAGCACAGTCGCGCCTGACGTGGCACCGGGTGCCGCGGCAGCGGTGAGCTTCCGGCAGTGGACTCCGGATGCATGGTCGCTGTACAACTGCCTCGTGTTCACCCGCCTGCCCGGCGACGGTTACGCCGGCGATGACACACTGGCGATGGCATCGCGCTGTTTCCACGATGGCCAGCCGGTGCTGCTGAGCCCTCCCTATACCGAAATGAGCATCAACCGCTCATTCACGCCCCGCGCGATTGTCACCAACAGCGGCTCCTACACCGACGCCATCCGCTGCCGCCTGACGATTACCGATTCGATCGGCGCTGTTGTGTACCGCGACTCGACACAGTCAGGCAACCTCGCCCCGGACGACAGCACCGCGGTCGAGTTTACGGCCTGGTCACCGGGCGCAGTCGGACCTTACAGCGCGATTTTGACCGCAAGCACCGATGATGACCTCCTGCCCGACAATGACTCCCTGCGCCGTAGTTTCACGGTGACGTATGAACTCATCTACGACGACGGTTCGGCCGAGGCCTATTACTGGGTGGGACGGCGCGACAACGACAAGTTCTACCTGCGCTGCTCGCCTACGCTCAACCCGCCTTTTGCGGTTACCGGTGGCCGCATCTTTGTTAATCTTGCCAACACCCCGTTTGAGTATGTGGCGCTCTGTCCAGACCGCGCCGGCGTGCCTGACACCGCCAACCTCCTTGACATCGCCTACAACGTCACCGCGCCGGTCGCACCCGGCTGGGCCGAGTTCGCGTTCGACGTAACGCGCAGGACGGCTGAAGATTTCTGGCTCATCGCGCGCTGGCCTGACAACTCACCCGGCATGGGCATCGGTGCCGACGGCACACCTCCCGTCGAAATGCGTTCGTACTTCTCGTCTAACCAGGATCCCTTCCGGCAGTGGACCACGCACGACTGGATGATGCGAGTGATGCAATCGCCGACCGTTGGTACCGCCGAGCCGGTGACCTTAGTGCGCCGGCTGGCGTTCGAGCGCATCACTCCCAACCCGGTACGCGGCCAGTGCCGCTTCACCATCAGCGTGCCCGGCCCAGGCCGCTATGAGCTGCTGGTGTACGACAATTCCGGCCGGCTCGTAGCCCGGCCGCTGGACGCCAACCGCGACACCGGAGTCCATCAGGTCGCCTGGTCCCCTGCTGACGACGAGGGCCGGACTCTGCCGCCCGGCGTGTACTTCGCCCGGCTCGTTGACCACGGCCGTTCCGCCGCGGTCGGACGCAAGTTCGTTGTGACATATTAGCCTGCGAGCGACTGGACCGGAGGGCGGCGTCAGCTTGCCCTCCGGTTCTTTTTGTCTACAATGCAGGCGATGAACACACCGGAGATACTCGTCATTGGTGCCGGGCCGGCTGGACTGACTGCCGGGCTTTACGGTGCGCGCTCGGGTCACGCCACAGTCGTGCTTGAACGGGCTCTGCCCGGCGGCCAGGTCGCGTTGACTTCTGTCGTCGAAAACTACCCCGGTTTTCCCGAACCGATCGAGGGAACTGCCCTGACGCAGGCGATGGAGGCGCAGGCCCGCCGCTTTGGTTGTGCGCTGGATACGGCCGAAGCAACCGCTATCAGCGTCGGCCCCGAAGGCATCGCGGTTATCACCACCGCCGGGGAGTACCGCCCCCGCGCCGCGATCATTGCCTCAGGCGTGATGTCCAAACAGCTCGGGCTCGAACGCGAAAACGAACTGCGCGGCCGGGGCGTGTCCTACTGCGCAGTCTGCGACGGTCCGCTATTCCGCGGCCGTGAAGTCGCCGTGGTCGGTGGCGGCGATTCGGCCCTAGACGAAGCGCTCTACCTGGCCAATATCTGCTCGCGGGTGCACCTTGTACACCGCCGTGACGAGTTCCGCGGCGCCAGGCACACTCAGGACAAGGTCCGTGCCTGTCAAAACATCACTCTGCATCTGTCCACTATCGTTACCGGGCTGAACGGGACTAACCGTCTCGAGTCAATCATTCTGGAATCGCGCAAGGACGGCAGCACTCGGGAGCTGCCAGTCGCTGGTCTGTTCATTTATGTCGGCTCGGTACCCAACACAACCTGGTGTCAGGAGACAATCCAGCTCGACCCGAACGGATTCATACCAACCGATGGCCACCTGCGGACCAACGTTCCGGGTGTGTTTGCCGCAGGCGACGTTCGGGTAACCCCGCTGCGTCAGATCGCAACCGCCGTCGCCGATGGCGCGCTTGCGGCTATGTCCGCTCACGAGTATATTACTGGCCTATCCTGACCCTGCTTGCCCGACTGTTGCTCCCGGCAGTAACTTCCGCCGGACTGCCCGGGCTGCCGCCGGCCGAGTGCGGCATCGTTCCCGAACCGCTGGCAACGGTGATGGCGCGCGACTACCAGGCGCTGGCGCAACCGGCATGGCGCGCCGGTATCGTCGTCCGGCCGCTTGACGACGACACCCTGCTTTTTGCGCTCAATCCGGATTCGGCATTGGTCCCTGCTTCAAACATGAAACTGCTGGTCGCCGCCATTGCGTTGCAGGAATGGGACACTCTGCTCGTAAAACAGCTCGACGCGCGACTTTTGCAGTCGAAGGAACCCTTGCATCTGCGCCTAGTCGGCGACTCGGCCTTTGCCGAATCGCTCGGAGTCGGCGTGATGCCCAACCTGCCGGGTTTCCGTTATCTGCTTCTGCTGAACCGCAAGAGTGACAACAATGTCGCCAACTGGCTGATTGATGCCGTTGCCAGCCGCCGACGCACAACCCGCCAGTTGGCCGTCGAACGCGGGCTGCGTGCCCTTGACGTTCCGGTTACAGGACTGCAAGTCATCGATGGCTCAGGGCTTTCATCCCGAAACCGTGTCAGTGCCAGGACCATTGCAGCGACACTTGCTGCGGTACGCCGGCTGCCCTTCGGAGATGCTTTCAGCCACAGCCTGGCACAACCCGGTGGAATCGGCACCCTGCTTAGACGTCGCTTTCTCTACCCCCAAACGCTGCGGGCAAAGACCGGATATATCCGCGGCGTGTTCTGTCTTTCCGGCTACCTGTTGGCGCCCAACCGCGAGTATGTTTTTTCTTTCCTGGTTAACGGATGTGAAAGTGGGACTCTTGCCTACCGGCTTTTCGACGCCTTGCTCGCCGACGTACTGCTTTGGGACCTGTCTCTGTCTAGGGACGCGACGGAAGAATAGACGCCCGTCACTCGCACTACTCGGGGCGACGACCAGTCTGAAAAAAGCGGGGCAAGGTCGTGACACCTTGCTGTGACCACGAATGTGTCGGCATACCGGTACCGATGCTCAAACACGACCGTCTGTCCCGACAGGACAAACTCACCGTGGTCGCTGGTGTCGCCATCGCCCCAGGCGACAAAGATTCTGATTCGGTCGCCGTCAGGATCGTAGCCCTCGGCCTTGACCACGGCCAGTTCGCCAACCCTCAGTTCCACCGGCCACTCAACGATGGCCGCCAGCGGCCGGCGGTTTCCGACTGCACCGTCGTCATCACAGCTGAACAGCACCGTGCAGGATAGAGCCAAAACCAGCCGACCGACGACCCGTGTGGGCAGCAGCTTGCGATGAGGCATCACGCCGCCCGACGAGGCGTCCCGCCGGCTACTGAGGAGAGGCTGAGATGCACAGAACAGGAGGGCAGCAGGCAGGGCGCCTCTGTTCGAGCGGCACTATCGATGTCCAGCATACTGGATCAGTCTTAGTCCCGGAATGCGCTGAAAGAGTCCGACGATCCTCACCGTGCCATCGACACTGCTTGGCGATATAGCCGTAACGAGGGCGTAATGTCCCTCCGGGGTGTGCAATGCAGCATAGGAGACGAAGGTATTGACGTCAAGCCTGTCCAAGTACAGCAGCGAGTCGTATTCCGGCAGTGGGTCACCGCCACCCGACGGCAGGCCGAGCAGACGGGTACGTCGCCACGCCCCTGCCGGCACGCCACCGCCAGGGTCAGTCGGTGCCAGACTGGCACTGGCAAGGTAGTAACCCGGCCCCAGATAGCCGCTGGTGAAGTCAGTGAAATAGATATCAACCAGATCCGCCGACGCGCTGTCAGTCATTGGATACAGCGCCGCGCGACCGGTCACCCTGTCCCACCCGTAGCCGGCAGTCAGACCGCTGTTCAATTCGCCCAGAACCAGCGTGTCTGTCAGAACCGGCCGCGTCGAAACCGTTTCCTGGGCGAAAATCTCCTCGCCGTCACGCAATGACGAAACGGTATAGTCTCCGGTTACCCCACCAGGGTCGTGGATGAACGCCGTGCGATTCAGCACGCCGACCAGCGCGAAGCCGGCCGAGTTTGTGGCGCGGAACCAGACCCGATACTGGGCCGAATCCACCGGCCGCATGCCGTCCCAGGCCAGCTGGACAAACACTCCACCGTAAGAAAACAGGCGCAGTCTGCGCGGCGGAACGAGCGGCCGCGCCGCAACTGTGATAGTATCAGCGGGCGCCCAGGGGCCACGGTTTCCTGTCGCGTCCACGCCCCGGAATCGAACTTCAATCGGCCCCAGCTTGCTGAAACGGCGTCTGACAATGGCGGTATCGCCCGACGATACGTAGTCAGTCTGCTGGATGATCGAATCACTCCAGTGGAACTCACAGGCTGTACTTTCTCCTGAAGCGTGAGTGACGATTGCCCGAAAGGTGTAAGTCGATTCGAGATGAGCGGTGTCAGGAAAGGCCAGCGGAATCGGAACAAGGGGGCCGGCAACTGACACGACTATCGTTTGTGGTGCTGACCAGTCACTCGGCTGTTCATGCCGGTAGCGCGTCCTTGCCGACGCGGCAAAACTGCCCTCCTGACGATAGACATGCCACAAGTCAAATGTATCCTCCGGCATCGCCAGCGGACTCCAGTCGCTCATGGACCCATCGCCCCAGTCAAACTGATAAGACAACGGTTGCCTCCCCGCGGCCCAAACCCCGAACCAGAGCGTTTCTCCCGGCTGACCGTGCATTGGGGCGGAAATCACCGGAACTGGCGGTACAGAACTCTGACAGCCGGCAGCAAGTGCGGCCAGACAGCAGGAAACGATGGCCAGCCAGCCATTGACAGTAACAACATCGCCACGGGACACAGCACCCACAGGCTACGGCTTCACCCGCAGCTGTCAATGTCGTTTCTTGCCCCGGTCCGAGTGTTGACAGGCATCTGTTCCCCGTTATCTTCCCTTCTGGGTCTTGCTACTTAAGGAGGCATAATGCCCGTGCGACTTGCGATAAATGGATTCGGACGCATTGGACGGCTTGTTGCCAGGTTGACCGCCCGGCATCCGATGCTCGAACTGGTAGGCATCAACGACATTACCGATGCGGCAACGCTGGCGCATCTTCTGAAATACGACTCGGTCCATGGACGTTTCAACGAAGTCGAACTAGACGGCGACACCCTGGTGATTGCCGGGCGTCGGGCCCGCGTTTCCGCAGTGCGCAACCCGGCCGAATTGCCATGGGGACAACTTGGTGTCGACATCGTTATTGAGTCCACCGGCCTTTTCACATCCTACGACAAGGCAGCCGGGCACCTCACTGCCGGAGCGCGTCAGGTTGTCATATCGGCACCGCCAAAGGGCGACAAACCCGTCAAATCGCTCGTGATGGGTGTCAATCAGGCGACCTATGACCCGGCTGTGGACAAGGTGGTTTCCAACGCTTCCTGTACAACCAACTGCATTGTCCCGGTGGCGAAGGTCATCCACGAACGATTCAAGATTGAGCGTGCATTCATGACAACCGTTCATGCCTATACCAACGACCAGGCATTGCTCGACCAGCCGCACAAAGACCTGCGTCGGGCACGGGCAGGAGCGCTGTCAATGATACCAACATCAACCGGGGCTGCCCGAATGCTGGGTGTCGTTTTTCCGGAATTGAAGGGCAAGATTGACGGCATCGCCATCCGCGTGCCCACGCCGGACGTCTCAATCGTTGACCTGGCCTGTGCTGTAAAGGAGCCGGCGACAGCTGCAACCGTGAATGATGCTCTGCGGGCAGCAGCCGAAGGCCCGCTGAAGGGAATTCTGCAATACAGTGAAGAACCACTGGTGTCGGTCGACCTGGTCGGCAACCCCCATTCGGCGATCGTTGACGCCCGCCTGACTGCGGTTGTTGATGAGCGACTGGTCAAGGTGTTCGCCTGGTACGATAATGAATACGGTTACTCGTGCCGACTGGTGGACCTTGCCTGTTACATCGCCGAGCGCTGGCAGAGACAGTGATGCAGAAGCTCTCAGTCCGTGATCTGGACGTCAAGGGCCGACGGGTCTTTCTGCGCGTCGACTTCAATGTCCCCCTTAGCCCGGATGGTTCTGTCCGCTCTGATGCACGAATCAAGGCGGCGCTGCCCACACTGAAACTGCTGATCGAATCAGGCGCCGCAGTTATCTGCGGTTCCCACCTCGGCAAGCCCAAGGGAAAGCCCGACCCGGCGCTGACACTCCTGCCGGTCGCCGAACGGTTGCGACAGCTGCTGACGAACCCAGTGGAATTCTGGCCGGTCTATTCCGGGCCGGAGGCCGCTGAACTTGCCAGCCGGCTGAAACCGGGTGTCGTTGCGCTGTTGGAGAACCTGCGTTTCCACCCCGGCGAGACTGCCAACGACCCGGACTTTGCCCGGGGGCTGGCCTCGCTCGCCGACGATTACGTCAATGACGCTTTCGGTGTCGCTCATCGCCCCCACGCCTCAGTTGATGCACTGCCCAGACAGTTTCCGCGCCCCGCTGCCGGACTGTTGATGGCGAGGGAGCTCGAATACCTCGGACGGGTGATTGAATCGCCGGCGCGGCCCTTCGTTGCCATCATCGGCGGGTCGAAGGTGGCGGATAAGGCAGGTGTGATTGCCAACCTGCTGACCCTAGTTGACCGACTGCTGATCGGCGGCGGTGCGGCCTTCAGTTTTCTCAAGCGTCGCGGGCTGAACATCGGCCGGTCGGTGTGGGAGCCGGGTTTGCCGGAGGAGGTTCTGGCAGCTGCGGCCAGCCAGCGTGTGGTGCTGCCGGCCGATGTAGTTGTCGCCGCCTCTCCCGACGCCTCCACCGGCAATGCCGCGTCGGTCGACCGAATGCCAGCAGAACTGATGGGACTGGACATTGGTCCCGTGACACAACGCATCTTCGCTGAAATCATCGCTAATGCCCGGACAATAGTCTGGGCCGGTCCGATGGGCGTCTTTGAACAGCCCCGGTTCGCCCATGGAACACTGGCTATCGCAAAGGCAGTTGCCGCCGCAACTGCGAACGGCGCGACAACGGTTGTCGCTGGCGGCGATACTGCGGCCGCGCTCGATCAGTTCGGCTACCTGAATCGGGTAAGCCATGTCTCAACCGGTGGCGGGGCCTGCCTGAAGTTCCTTGAAGGCAGCATCCTACCCGGCGTCGCTGCTTTGGCCGACCGCTGTCCATGAGCCGCATACCGCTGATCGCTGGAAACTGGAAAATGAACAAGACGGCTGCTCAGGCAGGCGATTACTGTCGAGCTCTGAAGAAACTTGAGCCGGACCGCCTCCCGGCAGAGCTGGTGGTCTTTCCACCCTATACGGCGCTTCCAGCCGTCGCCGAAAACTTGACTGGCACAACGGTACGCTGGGGCGGACAGGACCTGCACTGGGAGCTTTCCGGGCCATTCACCGGGGCAGTTTCGGGCCAGTTCCTCGCCGAACTTGGTTGCAGCTATGTGATAGTCGGCCACTCGGAACGACGGAATGTCTTTGGCGAAACCGACAGCATCTGTGCCCGTAAACTCGCCGCCGCCCGCGCGACGGGCCTGACGCCGGTGTTCTGCTGCGGCGAAACCGCCACAGAACGAAGTCAGGGCAGCACCTTCGGCGTCCTGGAACGGCAACTGTCGGTAGTTGCCCCTGCTGATTTTGGCGGCGAAACGGTCATCGCCTACGAACCGGTCTGGGCAATCGGTACCGGCAATACCGCCACGGCTAACCAGATTGTCAACGTACACCAGTGGCTGCGTCACTGGCTCACCGTGCGCTTCGGAGCTGATACCGCTGAGCGGACACGGCTGCTCTACGGCGGTAGCGTCACTCCGGCTGTTGCCGCTGAACTGCTGGCACTGCCGGAAGTCGACGGCCTGCTGGTCGGTGGGGCGAGCCTCCAGCCCGAATCTTTTTTCAGAATCGCAGAAGTGGGGTCGGCTTCTTTTCTGGAGAATCGTCGCTTGTCTTGACATCACCAGTTACAGTGTTAGTCTTGACAACCAAAGGAGAATAACTGTGTACGGAGTGGTAATCTTTCTGCACATGCTTGTCGCTGTTCTGCTGATACTCATTGTGCTGATCCAGCAGCCCCAGAAAGGCGGCATGGCATCAATCATCGGCGGTGGTGAAAGCGTCTTTGGCGGTGGCGGTGCTGCTCCATTCATGACCAAACTCACCGCCGGCGCTGCAATCCTTTTCATGATTACTTCGTTGACGCTCGTCCTGCTTTCTGCCCGCCAGAATCGTCCGCGGACCGTCGGCCGCCCGGCGCCTGCCGAACAATCCGGCTCGTCGCCCGTGACACCGACACCGACAGGAGAATAGCCATGTACGCTGTTGTTGAAATATCGGGTTTTCAATATCTTGTCCACGAAGGTGAAACGCTGGTGGTACCGCGTCTGTCCGGTGAACCGGGTACCGATCTGCGAATCGAGAAGGTTCTACTGGTCAAGACCGATACCGAACTCAAACTCGGTCGCCCCCACGTGGGTTCAGCATACGTTGAGGCGAAGGTGGTCGATCACCTGCGTGCTGACAAGGTTACAAGCTTCAAGTTTATCCGTCGAGAAAACTATCGACGCAAGAAAGGTCATCGACAGCCGTTGACCCGCATCGCTGTTTCCAAAATCCACGCGGGTTGATGCTCGCCGGCGAGTCTTGCCGGAGAAATGAGGAGCCTAATGCGCAGAATCTTGTTAGCGGCAACCCTGGTGTCCGGTCTTGCGGTGGCGAATCTGCTGGTAAACGGCGACCTGTCCCAGTGGAGCGGCCCATACCAGCCGGTTGGTTGGCTGGCAGAAGACACAACCAAGGCCAGAGTCGAACAATGCGGTGACCCGGTCCGGTCTCCGTCCTTCTCGGCGAAAATTACCCGGCTCGTTACCGGCACGGGTAACAACTATGGTCTGCGGCAGAATGTTGCCGTCACGCCCGGTCAGGTTTATACCCTGCAGGCGTGGTATTATGACGACGACCCCAACGCGCGAGGTGGGCTAAGCATCACTTGGCGTACCGCTGGTGATACTTTCATCGAAAACAGCGGCACGGTTTACACTGATTCGGCGATTCACACCTGGCAGCTACTCAGCAAGACCGACACGGCACCGGCCAATGCCGCAGTTGCCAACGTCCTGCTACGGATCTATGGCTTCACCGGGGGGCCGGCCGGCGGGGTGGTCTACATCGACGATGCCGACTTCTCCCCCGGGGCCGGGGCCGTGACCGAGACGCCGACTCACAGCATTCAACCTGTCCTAAGAATAGCGCCTGTTCCAGTTCATCGCTATGCCACCCTGGTTTTTGGACCGTTGGCCAACCGGCCGGCGTCATTGACAATATACGACCCGTCCGGAACTGTCCGCCGGAGCTGGCGACTGGCTGGTTCTTCCGGTAGTCTGACCTGGGACTGCACCGACCAGACGGGCCGACGGCTGCCGGTCGGGCTGTACTTCGCGCTGCTGCGAACTGTGAACGGCAGCGCCATCTCTCCGATCACCATCACCCCGCAATGACAAGATGGATACTGCAATGAAGCCCGCCGCTGTCCTTGGCGGCATCCTGTTTTGCTTTTGCTTTGTCAGCGCTCAGCCGCAGGGAGAGGTGCTGTGGTCATTTGAAGGCAACGACGGCATCTACTCGCTGGTAACGATACCGGACATCAACGGCGATAACCGACCCGAGGTCGTCGCCGCCACCTACTATGGCGCCTACCCTTCTGATCCGCGCAAACTGTACTGTCTTTCAGGCGCTGACGGCGATACCATCTGGGTCAGTCGGAGTGCCTACGGCACCTGGGGCAACAAAGGTCTCGATGCCTCGCCTGACCTCAATGGCGACGGTCGCGGCGACGTTCTCCTCGGCACCGCCGGCACCTACATTCCGCCTGGCCGGTCGATCGTTGCGGTCAGCGGTCTTGATGGCACCAACATCTGGGTCAACTCGCCATACCCGGGCGACACCTGGGGCTGGGTCTATACGGTACGCAGCTTTGTTGATATTGACCGCGACTCGGTGCCGGAAGCACTCGGCGGCACGGGCGGTATCGTCGAAGACCGGTCTGGCCACGTCGTGCTGATTTCCGGCCGCCGGGGAGCAACGATCTGGACTTTTCGCGTCCCGCTTGACGGCTGCCAGAGCGTTGCACCCTTCGTCGACATCAACCGCGATCTTGTTCCTGATGTCCTCGTCGCCGCCGGCGGCAACAGCCTCGACAACAACGTTTACTGCGTAAGCGGTCTCAACGGCGCCCAGCTCTGGTCATCCCAGCGCGGCGGTTCGGTGTCCGACGTCGAACGCATCCGGGATGTCAATCGTTCCGGAATCGACGACTGCATTGGGGGTGGCTGGGACTACAAGGTGTACTGCCTGGAAGGAGCCAGCGGCGCCCAAGTCTGGCAGGTCCAACCCGCTGGCAACCGAGTCGTCATGGAAGTGGTGCCGATCCGCGACGTCAACGGTGACAGTATCGACGACGTTGTCGTCGGCTCCTGGGACAGCAATGTTCACGTGTTATCCGGCGCCACCGGGGCAACGCTGTGGTCCGGCGCTGTCGGTGCCGACGTCTGGGCGGTTGACACGCTGGCTGACATATCTGGTGATGGACTTCCTGAGGTAGTCGCAGGCTGCCTTGGCAACGGCAACGGCTCGGTGCGGGTTTTCAGTGGCAGCAATGGCCAGGCACTCTGGTATTACGACTTCTCGGAACGCGTTTACGACGTAACGGGGGCCTGCGATCTTGATGGCGATGGACGCCCGGAGGTGCTCGTTGGGCTGCAGGACCAGGGACGGATGACCGACCATGTCTATTGTCTCTCAGCCCCGAGAGTCTGGGCGTGCGAGCCCTCCCCCACGGGCCTCGGCGCCCGTCCGTTGGCAACCATCCGTTCCGCCCGGCTATTTGCCGACCCGAATCTCACCGGCCAACTTTCGGTAAGGAGCTACGACGCTGCTGGCCGGCTTTGCTCAGCAGTTGTCATGAGAGCAGGCGAATCTGTCGCTCTGGCCAAGCTGGTCCAGGCACAAGGTACGGTCTTTCTATCGTGCCGCAGCGGCAACCGGATGACCGTCCTCAAGGCACAGCTCCCCAGATAATGAACAGCAACTCGTACAGGAACACTGATAGTCCTTCAAATGAAAGGATATCCCATGCCTTTGACCGCAATTGAAAAGATCAACAAACTCGGCAAGGCTGTTCACAACATGACGCAGGCTGATCTGGCCCGGGCAGTAGGAGTGTCACGGGAAAGAATCAGACAGCTCATGCCCCGACTGAAACTGAAACCCGGCAAGCGCATCCGTGCCTGGCACCGAACGATTTCTGTCGGCGTCTGTGAAGCAATGGCCAGATTGCACGATCGCGGCATGTCATTGACCGCTATCGGCGCCAAGTACGGGGTCAGCGACTATCATGTTCGCGAGGCGATCAGGCGGGTGAGACCGAAACTCGAACCGGCCGGCAGGGTGCAACGGATGATGCGTCAGCAGGCGCTACGGGAGCTTTTGAAGAAAGGCGTTTCCTTCGAGGAGGCCTGCGACCGGCTCAAGTTCAGTGATTTGCAGCGTCGTCGCTATCGACGTCAAATGGGTTACAGCTGGCAGGGCAACCGCACCGTACCCATCAAGCGACGCGGGTAGAACAGGCAACCGCCCCGCAGTTTCTATGGGCGATACAAGAGTTGAACTTGTGACCTCTGGTATGTGAGACCAGCGCTCTAACCAACTGAGCTAATCGCCCTCGACCGCATTCTAGTAACCAGAAGCAATCTGTCAATTGCGGCCCGGGTCAGCCTCCCGGTCGACAATCTGAACCGTGCCCTTTTCCGGAGCTGGCATAAGGCTCAACGTGCGGGAAACTTCTTCCATCGCCTCGCGGGAGCCAAGCCGTCCGTAAGCCTTGAGCGCTAGTTCTAAACATCGCCGGGCCTCCTGAGTCTCGCCGGTTTCGAACAACGCCCGGCCAAGGCAATGCAGTGCCGAGGCTTCAAGATCGGTCCGGCTGGTGCCCATAAGTAAATGCAACGCCTGGCGAAAGACATCTCTGGCGGCGGCGGCGCGATCCGCGGCCAAGTGGACCTCACCCGTCGCCAGCAGGACCTCCGCCTGAGCGAGCTCGTCGCCCGCGGCTTGAGCACGGCCCAAGGCGTGCCCCAGACAGCGTTCAGCCTCCGTCAGGTCACCCAGTTGTCGACTGACCGACGCATAAGCGACCTCATCTTCAACGAGACTGCGCTCATCGCCCAACTGAGCACGGATTGCGATTGCCGCCCGATACGACGCGGCCGCTGCCCGAAGCTCACCCAGAGCCGTCTGAATACGGGCCTGCACAGACAACGCACCGGCCTCCAGATCACGCCGTCCAAGCTCATGCGCCAGCCGTAGGGCTTCTTCTGTGCACCGCAGCGCCCGTTCCGGTTCTGATCGCATGACCAGTTCACCTTCATCAATCAGACATTGAATCGCTCCGGGTCTGTCGCCGGCTTCATCAAAAAGCTGGCGCGCCTGTCCAAGACAGTTCAACGCCTCAGTGACGTCGTGCAGCTGACCCCGAATCCGGGCGATCACCGCCAGATCACTGGCAGCAGCAGAGGTCCGTCCCCCAAGCCGATGCAGTCGTGACGAATCGTAAAGCAGCTCAAGTGCACGGTCATACGCCCCGTGACGGGCACAGCCGCGTGCAATCGCCGACTCGGCCAAAGCAATCAGTCCTTCGTCATGTATCTGACGGGCAAACTGCAGCGAGCGCTCAAAGTACTCAATCGCCGAATCGTCATCACCAATCGATTCGCGCACTCGGCCGATCTCATAGGCCGCGGCAGCCGCACCGTGCCAGTTTCGGATTTCCTCGTAGAGAGCGAAGGCGCGATCCAGAACCTCAAGCGCCCGGCGCCTCTCATTTTGTTGCGAAAGCAGAACACCGATTGCTACGAGCTGGTTGGCCTCTCCGAGACGGTCCCGGGCCCGCCTTGCAAGCTCAAGGCCATCCTCGTAGGCAGCACGGGCTGCGACAAGTTGACCACGCGCCGCAAGCAATCGACCGATTGCCCCGTATTGTCTACCGGCCCCGGCAGTATCACGCAGCTCCTCACGGATTCTCAGCGCCCGGCGGTGCAGCTCGGTCGCCCGATCGGCCAACCCCCTCTCCGCCTCTAGCTCCGCCAGCAGTGTCGAAGACTCGGCCAGCAGCGC
This sequence comes from Caldifarciminota bacterium, assembly GCA_965649225.1. Classification (GTDB taxonomy): domain Bacteria; phylum Hydrothermota; class Tepidihabitantia; order Tepidihabitantales; family Tepidihabitantaceae; genus CBFGJX01. Next base: position 40,757 of record CBFGJX010000002.1, on the reverse strand, counting down.
CTTGTCGCCAGCAGTCTCGGCCAGCGCGAGGGCGGTTGCAAGGCGCTCCCGGGCCTCATCCTTCTGGTGGAGTTCCAGCTTTATTTTGCCGAGCGCAAATGCGCACGCCGCCGCACCACGAGAATCACCCGACGCCAGTTCAAACGCTGCTGCCAGCCTACCGGCGGCAGCTTCGAGCCGTCCGAGCAGAACCTCGCAGCCGGCGCAAAGAAACTGCAACGCAATGCCCTCGGATTTCTCAGCTTTTGGCAACAGTGTGCTCCAGCGGGTCAGCGCCCTGTCCCAAGCCGCCTGAGCCGCATAACGGACGCCGGCTTCAAAGCCCTCGGTGATGCTGGCAGAACTGGCGGCAGGCAGTCCGTTCAGATACAGACAACCGAGTCGTCGCTGCATCGGAGCCAGTCGTTCGAGGTAGCGCCGGTTGACCTCCGACTGCAGCCGCCATACTCTGGCCTCCAGCAGCCTGACGGTCTTTTTCAGCGAACGGCGCCCAAGCCAGAACGACACTGTAACAGCTCCGACGAGGAGAAAGACAGTGGCAAGGGCCAGAAGCATCAGATTCCAGGGAAATGGAGCAGGTCAGACTCGGAATTGCGGTTATGCGGACATCTCTCCATTAGAAGCAAGCCTACGGCAAACATTCATCAAGTCAAGCGCCAGCGCTGTTTTGAACGACGCGCCCCTTGACGGATGAACGGCTTAGAATAATATCCATCTGACAGCCAGTCTCGATAGCTGTTACAGGCTGTCAGTTGGGCCATTGAACGAGGCAGACCGAAAGGAGAAAACGTGATGAGGACGTTCTACCGGCTCGCGACCGCTGCTGCGGCGATTGTGCTGCTGTTCAGCTGCGACCGACCGACAAAGCTGACCGGGACCCTGATCCTGCAAACCGGTCAGACCGGTGATGTAACAAACTGCCGGGTGCAGCTCTTTGTCTCCTCAGACCTAACCGGCAACCCCGTCAAGGAAGTAGCATCACAACCCGGCAACACGGTCAGGTCACCGTTCGAGTTCGAAGATGTTCTGCCTGGCTACTACTACCTGCTGGCATGGAAAGACCTCAACGGGGACGGCGTGATCAGTGACCGTGACATCGTCGGTATCCACGGCGGCACCTACCGTCCAGGTTATGGTGGCAGCCAGGTTACAGTCATTGATGGCAAGACCACCGATGTTGGCGAAATCGTGATGCTCATCTACCGAGAACTCAAGATAACGGCATCCGGGTCACGCACCCAGGGCGGAACCATAACCAACTTCTCCTACACTCCCAACTATGACATGACGATTACCCGCTTCTCCGTTGTCTTCCCCGACGAGCCCGGAGTCGAATACGAAGACAGCCGGCAGGTTGGGCCCAAAACCGGCGGTCAGACTTACACCTCTGACGGCTGGAACATGGGCGGCTTGCCAATGCCTGCCGGCAACCACATCCTGCGCTTCCAAGGAACGTGGGACGGAGGAACCTTCGACATCTCGGTTTCGGTAAACGTGAACTAATTGAATCGTCACGGGCGCCGGGGGCGCGAGAATCGCCCCCGGCGTTCTGTCAAGTAACCCATCAGTTCGGACAATCGGGTTGACTTGCCCTGCCAATCAACTACCATTGCCACAGCCGTAAGAAAACAACCCTCGGAGGATACCTTGAAAGTCATAGTAACTGACCCGATTGCACCAAGTGGTGTTCAAATGTTGCGTGAAGCGGGCATCGAGGTTGATGAGCGTCCCGGCCTGCCTGCCGAAGAGCTGATCAAGGCCATCCCGGCCTATGACGCGATAATCGTCCGCAGCGCCACCAAGGTGACCGCCGATGTCATCAATGCCGGCACAAACCTGAAGGTAATCGGCCGCGCCGGCGTCGGTCTGGATAACGTCGACAAGAAGGCCGCGGATGCACGCGGAATCAAGGTTGTCAACACGCCGACCGCTACCTCAATCTCGGTCGCCGAGCTGGCACTCGGCCTGATGCTGTGCTGCGCGCGTTCAATCCCTCAGGCGACCCAGAGTCTGCGCGAGAAGAAGTGGGAAAAGAAAGCCTTCAAGGGAACCGAGCTCTACGGCAAGACGCTGGGACTGATTGGTTCCGGTCGGATTGGCTCCGAGCTCGCCAAGCGGGCCGTCGCCATGGGCATGAGCGTGATGGTGCTTGATCCATATATCAAAGAATGCCAGTTCGGCCAGCTCTGCCAGTTGCCGGAACTGCTTAAGCAGGCGGATTACATCTCGCTGCACGTCCCCAAGACGCCGGAAACAACCCACATGATCAATGCGGAAACAATCGCCCAAATGAAACGAGGCGTCATCATCATCAATTGCGCCCGCGGTGGAATCATCGACGAGGCCGCACTCTACGAAGCGCTCAAGTCGGGCCACGTAGCGATGGCGGCGCTTGACGTATATGAGACCGAACCCCTGCAGGACTTCCGGCTGTACGAGCTGCCTAATGTCATTGGCACCCCCCACATCGGTGCTCAGACCCGAGAGGGACAAGAGCGTGCCGGCATCGCAATCGCCGAAGAAGTCCGCAAAGCGCTGCTCGGGAGGTAGGGCGAGATGGCTGATGTAAGACCGTTTCGAGGAATCCGTTATAACCCGCTGAAGGTCTCTGACCTGTCGCGCGTCATCACCCAGCCCTATGACAAGATAACGCCGGAAATGCAGGCTGCTTACTACGACCGGGATCCGCTGTCCTTTGTGCGGCTGATTCTTGCCCGGGCTAGTGATCCTTACGCCGAATCGAAGAAGACACTGCAACACTGGCTAGCTGACGGCACACTGATTCGAGACGAGCAGCCGGCTTTCTATGTTATCCACCAGCTGTTTGAACTCAACCAGAAGCAGTATCTGCGCCGCGGTTTCATCGGCGTTGTGAGGGTTGAGGAATTCGGTTCGGGGTCGGTACTACCCCACGAACGTACACTGTCCAAACCCAAGGCCGACCGGCTCAACCTGTTGCGTGCGACCGAAAAGGACTTCGAGCAGATCTTTCTGCTCTATCCTGACCCGGACGGCATTGTCGACCGCACCCTTGAGCCCTCCGGCCCGCCCTTGATGCAAGCAACTGATGACTACGGTGTAACCCAGAAAGTCTGGGCTGTGACCGACCCGGCAAAGCTGCGTGCGGTACGTGACTTTCTCGCCGACAAGAAGATGTTGATTGCCGACGGCCATCACCGATACGAAACCGCGCTCAATTACCGCAAGGAACGCGAAGCCGCTATCACCGTACCCGAAGATGCGGCTCTGCGCTTCAAGACCACGGCGTTCATCAACATCAATGACCCGGGCTTGGTAATTCTGCCTACCCACCGACTTTTGCACGGACTGGCTGACTTCAATCTTGACCGGGCACTTGCAAAACTGGCCGACCAGTTTGCGGTGACTCCAATCGATGCTGTCCAAGTCGAATCCGAACTATTCTGTGCAGCCAGTCCGGGCGAGCATGCATTCGGACTCTACGCGGGCAAGGGCAAAACTTTCCTCCTGCGCCTGAAAAACAAAGCGGCGATGCAGGCAGCCTTGCCTGACCGATCGGACGACTACCGCGAACTGGACGTGGCGGTGTTACATACTCTAATCATTGACCGGGTATTTGGCGTACCAGCCGAAGGGGTTGAGGATCACGTCGCCTACGAACGCGGCATCGAAGCAGCAATGGCCAAGGTCGATTCCTCAAAATGCCAGGTCGCTCTTCTTCTGAATCCTACCCGGGCCGAACAGGTAAATCGTGTTGCTGAACAGGGCGAACGCATGCCTCAGAAGTCAACCGATTTCTATCCCAAGCTGGTGTCGGGACTGGTGTTCTTTGACGTGGCGGCCGGAGAACGCGTCTAGCGCTACCCGGCCGACGAAGTAGCAGTAATTGAGAAGCGGCTCTTACCGTTCTGGACGGGCTTGCGCTCATCGCCCCTCGTTGCTGGCACGAAGTGTAGAGACGCGAAGCAAGGGTGGCAAATCGAGTGGCACTTCCGGCTGGTTCGGTCAGATTCTCTGGTGTAAATGCATACGGCGACTCGCAGATGGACGACTCAGGCCCTTACCTCAAGGAGATGATAGGCAGCGTCGAACGTGGCCGAAAGGTCGAGGTTAAGGTCCATCGTCAGGACCGCGCAAGGCTGACGGTGACGCCGATGACAACAAGAATCGGAACTAGCGAGCCCACCCAGACCTGCGAGCAACCTGCTCACCCGGGTAGCTGCTTCACCGGACAATTCAGGCTGCAAAGAAGGACTGTAGCCAGAACCGGTCCGAACACGGCTGCTGACAGCACTGGCGCGTGAACGCGCCGGAGGTAACCAATGACTGTACATCGGACTCTCATAACGACTATCTTTCTTGCCGCGGTCCTTGCGCTCTGCTCGGGCTGCCGCGGCAGGGTCGGCAATCCGGAAGGCGACTGGCAGGGCAAGCTTGCGGTTCCCGGCGGCGAACTGACAATTGTGCTGCACGTGGCCCGCACCGGTGACGGCAAGCTGGCGGCCACAATGGACAGCCCGGACCAGGGCGCCTTCGGACTCGAAGCCGCCGACGTGTCCTTTGCCAAACGCAGACTGACCCTGAAGATACCGTCGGCTTTCGGCTCGTTTGAAGCCGTGCTCCAGCCTGGTGACAGCGTGCTGTCCGGCGTCTGGAAACAAGGCCCGCTCAGTCTGCCGCTGACGTTGCGCCGCAATACCGGGCTTGCCGCCCCTGTCCGCCCCCAGGAACCAAAGGAACCATTCCCCTATCGGGTTGAGGAAGTGGAATTTGTGAACCCGGCTGCCGGAATCACACTCGCTGGCACCCTCACTTTGCCTGACTCGGGTGACCGATTCCCCGCCCTGGTACTCATCTCCGGTTCCGGCCCCCAAGACCGCGATGAGTTGGTGTTCGGCCACAGGCCGTTCCTTGTGATAGCTGATTACCTGACCCGACGCGGCATCGCGGTGCTTCGCTATGACGACCGGGGCGTGGCCAAGTCGACCGGTGACTTCTCGACTGCCACCACCACAGACATGGCATCCGATGCCGCTGCGGCCGTTGCCTACCTGAAAACTCGCCCTGAAATTGACCCTGGCCGCATCGGCCTGCTCGGACACAGTGAAGGCGGGATTATCGCCCCGATTGTCGCCAATCGCGGTGGGGTCGCGTTTGTCATCCTGATGGCCGGCACCGGCCTGCGCGGCGACTCACTGCTCGTGCTTCAATCCCGTCTCATTGCCAGATCAGCCGGCGAGTCCGATTCGGCTGCAGACGCGGCGGCCGCACTTCAGCGTCAGGTACTGGATATTGTCTTGAGCGCGACTGACACCGCCGTAGCTGGCGCCAGCCTGCGCCAACTGCTGTCTCAGGCAGCCGAGGCACTGCCCGATTCACAACCCGGTGCGCTTCAATCGGCCGAGGCCATCGCGGCCCAGGCCAGGACGGCGCTCACCCCTTGGTTCCGCCAGTTCGTCGCCTACGACCCGGCCCCTGAACTGCGTCGACTCAAGGTCCCGGTACTGGCGGTTATCGGCGAAAAAGATGTTCAGGTTTCCCCGCGCGAAAACCTCGCCGCCATCAAAACTGTACTCAGGGCCGGCGGTAACCCTGACTGGACGGTCAAGGAACTGCCCGGACTGAATCACTTGTTACAGACTGCGACGACTGGCGCGGTCACCGAATACGCGCGAATTGAGGAAACGATCGCTCCCAAGGCCCTTGCTCTGTTTGGCGACTGGATTCTGCAGCGCTTTGCAACTGGCGATTAGCCTGCGTCTGTTTCGCAAGGACCCCGTCTGCGGGGTTCTTGCGCTGTGAGCAGTTTCGGCTATAAATAGGCGTGCCGGCGAACCTCTCTCCCGAGTTTAAGAAGGCCGAAGAGCGATACCGCCTCGCCGCTTCGCCTGAGGAAAAGCTGGTCTGCCTTGAGGAGATGCTGCAGACCATCCCCAAGCACAAGGGCACTGAGAAGATGCAGGCCGATCTCAAGACACGCATCGCCAAGCTGAAGAAGGAACTCTCAGCATCGAGCAAGTCTGCTGGTGGCCGGCGCGGCGACTGGTTCCACGTCGAGAAACAGGGCGCGGGCCAGGTCGTGACCGTCGGCGTGCCCAACTCGGGCAAATCAGCTCTGGTACGCGCATTGACCGGACTCGCGACGGAGGTAGCGGCCTACCCGTTTACGACAACGATACCGCAGGCCGGTATGATGGAATTCGAGGACATCCAGATTCAGCTTGTGGACATGCCGCCGGTTGCGCCGGATGCACCGCCCTGGCTTTACCACATAATGCGCACGACCGATGTACTCGCCCTGCTCTACGACCTCGCCGACGACGCCCTGCTCGAGAATACCGAACTGCTGCACAGCCTGCTTGCTCAAGCCCGCATTGCGCTCAATCCGACCGAAGGGGTTACTCCGAAGAAGCTGATCCGGCTGGGTACCAAATGCGACGACCCGGCCGCCCTCGACCGACTGGCAGTCCTGCGCGAGATGCTCGGGGACGTGCCGATGCTGCTTGTTTCAGCCGAGCACGGCACCGGGCTCGAAGACCTGCGCCGGCGCGTTTTCGAAACGCTCGAGGTGATTCGCGTCTACACGAAAAAACCGGGGAAACCGCCAGAAATGCATGACCCGGTTATTCTCAAACGCGGTGCTACCATAATTGATGCCGCTTACAACCTGCATAAGGACATTGCCCGAAACCTGAGCTATGCCCGGCTCTGGAACGCGAGCGGATTCAACGGGCAGCGGGTTGAGCGCAACCAGATCCTGCAAGACCGCGACGTTGTAGAATTTCACATCTAGCGGCCAGTGTCGCCCGGATGGCTCGTAACAGCTCAGCGCATCAGCACAAGCTTGCACATAACCCGACCCGGCTCGAGTAAGGCGATGTAGCAGCCCGGCCCGACAGTCTTACCGGAGTTATCGCACATATTCCACGACAATGTCCCGTCACGCCGTGATGGCGAAATCGACACTACCACCCGGCCCGCGGCATCGAAGATTGTCATGACCCTGCTGGGATTCGGTTTTCGGCTGCCGAATTCCAGTTGTCCGGCACTAAGCCGGGCAATCGTAACTGGTAGCGCAGCCGAACCGGACACCGGGCGACCGACGGTCTCCTCAATGCCCTGGAAAAGGATGCGAAACGACCACGGCGCCGACCATTCGCTCCAGCCGTAGTTGTTGCGCCCGCGCACAACCCACTTGTAGATACGACCGTAAATGAACGGATAGCCGTCAAGCGACCAGCGCGGACTCGTTCCGGTGTGCCGCAGGAGCGTGTCGGTTCCGAGTATCAGCTTGAAATCGAAACTATCGGCTCTGGCGCGGCTTGAATCAACCTCCACCACTACCGGCGGGTCAAAGACCGGCAGCCCGTTCGGCGGAGCAATTTGTGGTGGTGGCAACGGCTCACGCAGTATGAGAAAGTTGCCAAAACTCCCGTCCGCGGAGGTCATGGCGGTACCGCTGTACTGCCGCAGACGCAGCCGTGTTGAGTCATTACGGCGAAGTTCGGTCGAAACAACCCAATTCCACGCGCCGGTATCAGGTACGTTGTCATCAAGCACCGTCCAGTCCTTGCCTCCGTTAAGGGACAGATCAATGCCAACGCGTGAGCCGGACGGTCCGAAATTTGCCCAGACAACACGGACAGTGTCGCCGACATAGAACTGCTGCCCGCGACCATTGCTGTTGTAGTTGGTGTCTCCCTTCGGGTAGACGAGCTCCAGCCGCCGGGGATCGCCGCCCCAGGGATCGGGCGACGCAACGTGGGCAAAATCGTTGCCCGAATGTCCCCACCACTCAGCCGGAGCCCACCACGTGTTGTGGACATAAACATCCTTCTGTGGCTCGCGGTAGCCGAACGCAGCCAGCGAATGAATCGCCCACAAAGCAGACCAGACGTGGGCACGGCCGGCATCGATCTCCATCTTGATCGTATCCCAGCACCAGTCGTTCCATGACGCGCCCAGTGCATCGAGCATCGTGAACACGTAGCCGTTGGCCATCCCTACCGACTGCAGGCCGCCGGCGATGCCGTATATCGACGTGCCGCCGCGGGTCGTGTCGGTGCCCATCGCGATTGCGCACTCACGCTGGGCATTGGGAATCTGCCAGTCGGGTTCGCCTTCGACCATGTCGTAGCGCTGAGCGAACCACTTGATGAGTTTACCGTAGTCCTGCGTGCGATCGATGTAGCCCAGCACCATTGCGCCCGACGTCGGAGTACAACCGTAGCTCCAGTCGTAGAACGGGGCCCGACCGACGCTGGGCACGAAAACCTCGGTGTAGTCACGGAAATCGGCTGCAAGTGCTGTCTCCCACTCCGCAAAGTGAACTGCGGCGGCAGCAGCGGCATCGAAACCGTGCCTCGACCTCATTTCATCGATGTTCTGTTCAACCTCGGCGACAAAGGCCTCCCGGCTGTCCCAGGAACGCTCGAAGTGCTCGCTGTAAATCACCCGTCGACCAGCGGGGTCCTCAAACTCGAAGTAGACCACCGGATGAATGAAGTACAACCGGGTGAACCGAGCTTCACTCCCCAGTGCCAGCCGGGCACGCTCCAGCGCCACGGCGCCGACAGCCCAGTATTCGCCCGCGCCATAACCATAGCGCAGTATCGGTCTGCGGTCGCGGCGGGCCGATACGGTTACGTGGGCATACTTCGAACGCCAGCGGGTCAGGTCGACGTCAGGGCCGAGCTGGGCGCGTTCGGCAAGAATGTCGGCACGGACATCGTCGTAGCCGCCCATCTCACCGCCGTCAACGCGGAACACGAAGCTGTAGGCAACTGTCGTTCCGGTCTGGTCGACATAGGGCAGTTCCACCCCGAGTCTTGCGCCGGGGTACTCGGCCGCAGCCTTGCGCAGGGCCACAGCCCGGGCTACCGACGGGTCAACCGCGAACGGTGGCCTTACGCCGTTCTCGGGCAAGGGCAAAGCCGGGACGAACCCCACCGCAAGCAAAATAACTGCAAATCTTCTCATAAGTGTCTCCACTTTCCGGAACTAACTGACCTTTCTACCAGACAGAAACTGCCGGATAATGTTCGTCAAAACTGTCTACGGCGTAAGTCGATACCGGTCGCGGGGAAACAGGCTCGCCTCGCGAATGTTCGCCAGTCCAAGCAACTGCTGGGTCAGTCGTTCGGCACCGATTGCCAAACCTCCGTGCGGCGGCATCGAATACTGGAAAATCTCAAGATAGAACTTGAAGTCGTCCGGATTCATACCGCGTGAGCGAATATTGTTGCAGAGCATCTGGTAGTCGTGGATACGCTGGCTTCCGGTTGTCACCTCCAGCCCCCGGAACAGCAGGTCGAATCCGAGCGTGTACGCCGGGTCTGTCGGGTCGGGCATCGTGTAAAATGGTCGGGCGCTGGCCGGATAGTGACTGACAAAAACAAACTCACTGCCCAGACTCTTGCGGGCGTACTCGCAGATCTGCCTTTCTCCCTCGGGATCAAGGTCTTCGATGCCGCTGGTGTCACGGCCAAAATCCTTCGCCAGTATCGCCAGCGCTTCCTTGAGCGGTATGTCGGGTATCTCGGCCGGCACTTCGGGCAGACTTACACCAAACAGTTCCAGTTCCTCAGCACAGTTATCATTGAGATTCTGCATCAGCTGGCGCAAAAAACCGGTCTCCATCGCAGTGACATCACGATACGAGTCAATGAAACCCATCTCGAAATCCAGTGATAGATACTCGTTGATGTGCCGGGAAGTAGCGTGGTCCTCAGCCCGATAGACAAATCCGACTTCGCACACCCGTTCAAAACCGGCGCCAACCAGCATCTGCTTGTAGAACTGCGGGCTTTGAGCAAGGTAGGCATCCTGCTCGAAATACTTCAGCCGAAACAGCGATGTACCGCCCTCGGTACCAGCGGCAACGATTTTTGAGGTATGTACCTCAAGAAATCCCTGACTGCGCAGGTATTCTCGAAACGTCCGGACGATTTCGGCCTGCACACGAAAAACCCAGCCGAATTCAGGATTACGCAGACCAAAGGCCCGATGGTCAAGTATCGTGTCGATTTTGAGATTCAGCTTCTTTTTGGATCGGTTGACCTCAAAAGGCAACGCTGCAACCGGTTCAGAGATAACATCAATCGACTCCAGTATCAGTTCCGCACCGCGCCGGGCCTGGGGTTCCGGCTTCACCGTGCCGGTGACCGCGACAATGCTCTCCCGCTTCAGGCGGTCGAGTCCGAACCGTGCCGGAGCGTCAGTAACCGCCTGTGCCAGTCCGGTCCTGTCACGGACAATGACGAACGAAATCGTCCCCAGCTCACGAACGTGGTGAAGCCAGCCGACAAGCCGTACCCGCTTGCCGATGTGCTGAGTTATCTCCGCAGCCAACGTACGATGCATGGCATCAATCTACCCGCCGGCACAGTGCCAGTCAAGGAAACTGCCATCCCGTTTCAACGCTGGTTGAGCGCCAGCCGGTATTGATTTAGAACGAACCCGTCGGTTTCGGCAGCCATCGCGGTCACGAGACGGTCGCGCAGTCCGGGATCGCCCAGACGACGACAAGCCTCAACGGCGCAGAGACGGACAAAAGCCGACCGATGGTCGAGAAACCCGACAATGCTCGCACCGGCCTGTCGACAGCGTTCACCCGGCGCAGCACTGTCACGACAGGCAGCGATTGATCCCAGTCCGCGCAGCGCATGGCCCAGCGCAATATCCGAAAGACCCGGCAACGCCGCCAGCAACGGTCCGGCTGCCGCCGAATCGATAGCAACCAGCGCCAGTTCGGCAGCAGAACGAACGGTGAACAGCTGGTCAGACAAACAGCCAATCAGCGCCGGTACCGCAACCGGGTTCTTGAGTTTGGCGCAGGCTTCCGCGGCGGCTATCCGGGTGGGTTCGAATCTGTCACGAAGCAGTGGCAGAAGCTGTGGAACAACCCGTGCCTCGCCAATGTCTCCAAGCGTCGCGGCGGCTCGTCGTGCCGTTATCCGTTTGTCACGCATGGCCAGCAGGATTGAATCAACGCTCTCACCGGCCTTGCTGCCCAGTTTCCCCAACAGGTAGGCTGCATTGGACCGTGCCAGCAGCCTGGTGTCGCGCAGTGTGCGTAACAAGAGTGGCAGCGCCGAGTCCGGCAGCGCCCTGACCAGTTCTTCTATCGCCCTTAGCTCAAGGCCATCCTTGGTATCAATCTTGTATTGGAAAACATAACTGAGTGCGGCCGTACCATACTGGATTAGCTGCCGGCGTGCCCGCCTGACCCGCTTTACCGCGTTGCCGACCTCCCAGGTCGCAGCGACCCGAAAAACTGAATCTACCGGCAGATTTAACGAGTCAGCTTCGGTCGAGGTCGTGTCGACATCAGGTTCCAGGTCAATGACAGTTGCCGGCCGATTCAGGTCAAGACCGACTCCGTAGCTGCCCTTGCTCCATGCGGCCGCATCGGCAGCCCCTGACACCCGGCTGTACCGGTCGATTCCGGCCAAATCGGCGAAAAACCCAAAGCCGCCGAAACCACGTGCAACATTGGCACTGCCCTGGCCCAGCAATGAATCGTGTGTGACATAGAGGTCATTACCATCCACGTCAAAGAACAACCCCACGGAGTTGGTAAGCCCGACCCCCTGACCACCGGAACAGGCGTAGCAATCGTCGCCACCGCCGTCATGCAACAGTCCGACTGAAAGGTCATGTCCTTCTCCCTGGGCAGGACCAAGCCGGGAAACGTAAGCATCACAACCCTTCTCATCAACCAGCAAACCGACCGCCAGGTGAATTCCCGCACCCTGGCTGTATTGTGCGGCATTGTAGCGGTCGTACCCCTCACCATCCCAAAGCATTCCCAGCGAGTACCAGTAACTGGTTCCCTGCGCATATACCTCGGCATTGTAGCAGTCGTTGCCGGCACCATCACAAAGAAAGCCGATCCCGCCGGCGGCATCCGGGCGCGAACCAATTGCAAAACCCTGAGCAAAAGAACGATACTCGAACGGCAACAGAGGAACATGTTTGTACCTGCCGCCAGCGTAGTAGCAGTCGTTGCCGGCGCGGTCAGTCAGCAGCCCGTAGCCCCAGGTTCCGCCGAATCCCTGGCCATAGCACCACGTCCGATAGTCATCGTTACCAGCATCTTCCACCAGCATCCCTATCCCGCAATAACCGCTCCCTTGGGCGAAGAAGCCGGCGTCGAATAGATCATCACCAGTGCGGTCGATCAAACAGGCAGTACCGAACATTGCTGCCCCCTGAGCACAGTGCTGCGCTTGATACGTGTCCCGCCCCTTGCGGTCGACGAGCACGCCGCATCCGAACACTGCCGCTCCCTGAGCAAAAGGACGGTCGCAGCGGTACCGGTCATCACCCTCCATATCAATAACCACCGCAAAGGCAGGGCCGTCGATTCCGACTGCGCCACCAGCCCGATTCAGGTACAAATCATCGCCGCCAAGGTCTATGATTACAGCACAGTCGGTCCGGTAGGTATTCGGTCCGCGCCCTCCCACCACTACCAATCCCCAACGAGTCTCGAACGAATACAGCACGTCGCCATCAACGCCTGATACCGTTCCCGGTCGCCGGTCCCAAAAGTCCTGATCGAAGGTTTCGACAATCAGCCGCTCGGCAGCCATCACCGCCATCACCACCGCCGCCCCTCCGACCGCCAGCTCGTGCCGGTCGATGCTACGCATGTCAACCAGCAGAGTTTCTGATTTTATCTCGGTGGCCGTATCCCACTCGCGCCCGAATTCCCGCTGCAGAACCCCGGACAGCTTCGGGCCAATGGTGTCGTCTGAATCCTGCCACATGGCCACCGACTGTGCCAGTAGACGCTCAAACTGATATGGTGCCAGCCGCGAAATCGCCCGCTGCAGCGACCTTTCACCAACCGCGAATCCTGCGATTATTCTCCTCAGCGCCGACACAATACCGATCGGGACTCCTGCAGTGTCATTCAGCACGACCCTTTCGGCCGCCAGCGCCCGCTCGACCGCCGCCACATTCGCAGGCTCAATTCGGGCGTCCAGTTCGGACCACAGATTCACGGCCAGCCGGCCCGGGCCGTAACGAACTGCCCGATCCGCCCTGAGTCTGACATAGTCAACCGACCGCAAAGGTGCATTCAACAGGCTGTCGACCGCTGCAAGACGATACCAGGAATCGGCTGCCCACTGTTTGTAGAAACCAAGCTCATCAGGGGAAATACCCTGAACAGCAAGGCCGTCGTGAAGCGCGCGCATTGCGACGGTATCCAGACCGGTTCCAACCGACCGGTCAGCACCACCCTGCAATGCCGCCGTACAAATGACAGCAATCAGCAGCGACATCTAGGCTCCCTCCGGCGCACGATCCAGAACCGGCGCCCGTGACTTTCAGGACTAACTTGACTGGCTGAATCCACGTCCTAGACTGATACGATGCAGGACAGCAAGAAACACGTACTGATAATTGACGATGAGGCGAGCATACGCCTCTTGCTCAGGAAGCTGTTTGAACATGCGGGTTACAGAGTGAGTGAAGCGGCAAATGCCCTGCAAGTCTTCAGCCTGGACCCAACCGCCCACTATGACCTCGTAATCCTCGACCTCCGCATGCCGGGAATCGACGGCCATAAAGTTCTGAGATCATTCAAACGTGACCCGAAGTCTTCACCGCCGATTCTCGTATTCACCTCCAGCTCGTCGGAATCCGAACGCCATCAGACAATCGCCGAGGGCGCAGATGCCTTCATCGTCAAGCCCGGCGACAACCAAGTCATACTCAGCACCGCCGCCGAACTGATCGCCCGACGCGAGCGGCTCGGCCGATAGTCAGGCACCGGGTTCTCTCAGGGCTGCAAGTTACAGACGAACCGCTGGCCGTCGGCTGTGTACTGAAGCACGCTGACGGTCTTTATCGGGTTGCCGTTCTGGTCAAAGGTTATGCGACCGGAGACGCACGGAAAATCTCTTGTCGCGGCCAGGGCATCGCGGATTGCTTCCGGCCTGACCTCACCCGCCTGCGTCAGTGCGTTTATCAGTAGCAAGGCTGCATCATAACCGAGCGTGGCCAGCGCATCGGGCTTCTCGCCATAACGCTTCTCGTACTTGCCGACCCATTCCTGCACTTCAGGTCGCGGGTCAGCCGGTGAGTAGTGATTGGTGAAGTAGCCGCCGACGATGTCCTCGCCGGCATTCTCCAGCATTCTGGGAGAATCCCAGCCGTCACCACCCAGCAGTTTGGTGCGTCTGATTCCCAGTTGTCGCGCCTGCCTGACAATCAGAGCAACCTTGTTGTAATAATCAGGCAGGAAGAGCACGTCCGGGTCCTGCTGACGGACAGCGGTCAGCGCCGGCAGATAGTCGGGATCATCCTTGCCATAGGATATGAAGGCCACAACCTTTCCGGCGCGGCTGAAAGCGCTTCGGAAATGTTCAGCCAGCCCGCGTGAGTAATCGTTGCTGTTGTCAAACATTACCGCTGCGGTTTTGGCCTGCAGGCTTTCCAGTGCGAATCTGGCAGCGACCGCACCCTGAAAGGAATCGGTGAAGCAGGCGCGAAAGACATAGTCCTTGCGCCGACCGTCCTCACCCACTGTGACCTTCGTGGCTGTCGAGGTGGGCGTGATCATCGGTATGCCTGCCGACTGCGCGCGATCAGACAGTGGCGCCGAACAATTCGAGGTAACCGATCCGATGATTGCCACAACCTTGTCCATATCAATCAGCTTGGCTCCAGCGTTACTGGCTTCGGTCGGGTCAGCCTTATCATCAACGATCACCACCTGCAGCTTTTTGCCGGCGATTCCTCCCCTGGCATTGACTTCTTCAACCGCCAGCATGACACCGTTTCTCGTCGACTCGCCAAAGGTCTTGACGTTGCCGGTCAGGGGAGCCATCAGTCCGATTTTTATCCCCGACTCGCCGCCGCAAGCCAGAAGCAGCACAAAGACCATTCTCAGAGTCTTCGTCATGTTCGCCTCCTTGTGGTTCACAATCACGCCTCAGGCTAATCAAACTCCAACCGGACACCCTGACCGAAACCGGTCCAGAAACCGTTCCGACCACACGCCAAACTCCCCTCGCTCGATTGCCTGTCGGATTTCCTTCATCAACCGCTGGTAGAACCAGACGTTGTGGTACGTAAGCAGCTTCGGCCCCAGCGCCTCGCCGGCAACGAACAGGTGGCGCAGGAATGCCCGATTGAAGTTACGGCAGGTATAGCACTCACATGCCGGATCGAGTGGATTTGGGTCTTCGGCATACCGTGCTTGCTTGATAACAACTGTCCCGCAACTGGTAAATGCCGCGCCGGTGCGGCCATTACGGGTCGGCAGAACACAATCAAACATGTCGATGCCGCGGGCCACTGCGGCGATGATGTCCTCGGGATAGCCTGCTCCCATCAGGTAGCGCGGCTTATCCGCCGGCAGGAGACCAGTACAACCCTCAATGATTTCATAGGTCAGGCTCGAGGGCTCTCCCAGACAAAGTCCGCCCAAAGCGTACCCGGCCAGGTCCAGTTCGACAAGCTCCTGGCAACTCCGGCGCCGCAGGTCGTGATAAGTGGCACCCTGCACTATTCCAAACAGATTCGTCTCAGGCTGACAGGCAGTCCGACACCGTTCGGCCCATCGGGTCGTCCTGATTACTGCTTCCTCGGCCAGGTCGCGCGCGACCGGATAAGGCGGACACTGATCCAGACACATCGCGATATCGGAGCCGAGATCCTGCTGAATCTCGACGACCAGTTCTGGCGTAAAGGTATGGCGGCTGCCATCAACATGCGACTGAAACTCGACGCCGTCGTCGCTGATTCGGCTCAAGGCGGCCAGCGAGTAAACCTGATAGCCTCCGGAGTCGGTCAGTATCGGCCGGTGCCAGCCGGTGAAAGCAGTCAAACCACCCAGCTGTCGGATTCGCCGGTGTCCTGGCCGCAGGTACAGATGATAGGTATTGCAGACCATCATCTGGGCACCGGTCTCGACGACCTCGGCTGGCGTGAGTGTCTTGACCGTTCCCTGGGTCCCTACGGGCATGAAACACGGGGTGTCAACTTCGCCGTGCGGCAGCAGCAGCCTGCCGCGGCGGGCGCGGCCGCCTGCTGGCGCCGGCAGAAGGACAAACGTCATCATCGGACTGGTGTGTCGGCCGCGGCCAGACAGAAGTGGGGCCGGCGATTCATCGTACCGACTCCAGCCGCCGCTTGAGTTCATCTATCCGGTCGATCGATCTGGGATTTACCCCACGCATCGCCGCCAGCTTAAGGCTGGCCAGATCGCCAACCATCACCAGTTCGAGCATGCGTCCCAGTCGCAGCCTCTCCGTCGCGCTAACAACCCGAAACCCGCCGCAAGCATTTTTGACCACGTCCAGCGTTTCGCGCACCCGTCTGAGAGTTCTCGGATGAGTCTCGGAATCGACCAGCACAACCACTCGCGCCGCGGCGACGGCCGGCGGCGCACCCAGCCCGACGATTTCGTTGTGATCGAGCTCGGGCAACTGATTGGTATGGCACAGCAGCTTGGAATTCTCGTTCAACTGAGCACGCCAGCGATCGGCAACCGCATCCAGTGAGCGAGACGCCGAATAGACTACCGGCAACGCCGGATGCAGAAAGCGTGCTACCGTAACCGCCCGCCGCTCCAGTTGCCGCCGGCGAGCGTGGAGTATCGCGACCGCTGACTTGACCTCACTGGCGAGTCGCGGGGCAAGTCCGGTACGGTCGAACACACCCAAACAAGCACCGAGCAGGTAGCCCAGTGCTGCCCGGGGCGGCGGGCCGGCCGGTACCCTCAACAGCGACCAGTTCTTCTTGACCGCTGCCTCCGCCAGTGGACCGCCGGCGGCAATCACCACAACTCGGCAACGACGACGGTCAGCCTGCTTCAGCGCCGAAATCGTCTCCTCGGTGCCACCCGAATAGCTGATTCCGATCACAAGACTGCTCTCAACCACCCAGGCAGGCAGGTCATAGTCGTGCCAAGCAACTATCGGTATTCCCAGCCGGTCCCAAAGCAGCGATGCGGCAAGAGCACCACTTATCCCGGAGCCGCCCATACCGCACACTACAACACTGGCACACTTGACCGCGCGCCGGGGCAAGACGGCTGCCGCCGCAAATCCCTGTTCGAGCTGGTCGGGCAGAGCAAGCGTCCAGCGCCGCATCAGTTTCGAATCAGCGACGGTGTTTTGCACCGACTCCTCCTGCTATTGCGATAAGCTTTGCCAGTTCCGGAAAACGCCGCCCAATCTCACGCTGAATGATCCTCTCGACTTCCAGTGCGGTACCGGCGTTCTTCATCGCCAGTTCCACAACCTCTGCCGCCTCGTCGGTGTCGATTGCCATGATGATGTTTTTTGCCTCCGGTATGAACCCGGCGGCAGCCGATATCTCATCGATGCCCATTCCCAACAACACAAAGATGCCCAGTGGGTCAGCACCAAGCTCGCCGCAGATTCCGGACCAGATTCCCTGGCGGTGTGCTGCGTCGATCGTCTGCTTCATCAGAGCCAGCACCGCCGGATGGAACGGATCAAACAGCCGCGCAACCCGTTCGTTGCCGCGGTCGACCGCCAAGGTGTACTGGGTCAGGTCATTCGAACCGATCGAGAGAAACGAACATTCCCGTGCCAGCCGGTCCGCGATCAGAGCCGCCGAGGGTATTTCGACCATCACCCCTACCTCGAAATCGTCATTGAATCGGTGACCATCGGCACGCAGGGATTCCTTCGCTCGCTCCACCTCCAGTTTCGCCCGGCGCAATTCCTCGACAGTGGCAATCATTGGAAACATGACCTTGACGTTGCCGTGAACTGACGCGCGCAGTGCGGCTCGGAGCTGTGCCCGGAACACCGGCAGGTTGTCGAGGGAAAGCCGAATGGCACGGTAACCAAGAAAAGGGTTGTGTTCCGAATAGCCCGGCAGGACTTTGTCGCCGCCGAGGTCGAAGGTCCGGACGATTACCGGGTGTGGGTCGAAAAGCCGGGCCACCTCGGCATAAACCTGATACTGTTCCTCCTCTGTCGGCGGTCGCCGCCGGGCCAGATACATATATTCGGTACGAAAGAGGCCGACTCCCATCGCGCCGTTGGCACGAGCTGCCTTGGCCTCAGCCAGAAACTCGATGTTCGCGGAAAGGTCGATTGTCTTCTTGTTGAGCGTAACCGGCGGGGCATCCGCCAGCCGCGAAAGCGACTGGAGGTGACGTCGCCGCCGTCGGACCTCAACTTCGTAAGCCCGCAGGCGGTTGCGGGACGGGGTAACCA
The DNA here is from genome assembly GCA_965649225.1 of Caldifarciminota bacterium. GTDB lineage: Bacteria > Hydrothermota > Tepidihabitantia > Tepidihabitantales > Tepidihabitantaceae > CBFGJX01. The sequence continues at coordinate 22,566 of CBFGJX010000002.1, read as the reverse complement.
CCGCAATTCCCCGAAAACCATCAACGAAGACGTCCTCACCATCAGTGCCAGCCCCGACAGCGTTTTGAATCCCGGCGACTGCCGGAATGCCTTTTGCCTTGGCCATAATCGCCGTGTGCGAAGTCTTGCCACCGATTTCAAGAACCAATCCGACAACCCGCTCGGGGTCGAGCAGTGCCGAGTCCGACGGCGGCAAGTCATGGGCAAAAATGACACTGCCGCGAGCAACTTCCAGCAGTGTGCGTGCCTGATCTCCCAGCAGATTGCGCAGCACGCGATTGGTAACATCACCGACGTCCAGCATGCGCTCACGGAACAGAGGTGTCGAGCCGGCCATTGGCTCCATCAGTTGTTTCAACACCTCGACAAAGGCAAACTCGGCATTACGGCGCTTGCTGGCGATGTATTCTTCCGCCCGCCGTAGAACCTCGGGGTCATCAAGAATTGCCGACTGCACAAGCACGAAATCGGCAAAATCGCGGCCCATGTCTCGACTAACCTGCTCGGCCAGCTGGGTCAGCTCGCGCCGGGCCGCACGTACTGCCTGCCGGAATCGGGCCTGCTCTGCCGGAACGGCCTCAGGCGGAAGGACAACCTCTTCATAACGGGGCGAATAGGGCCGATATACCAGCAACCGTCCCTGTGCAAAACCGGGCGAGACAGGGATGCCCCGCAGGATGCGCTCACGTTTGGGTTTCACAGTTCTCCAGCTTTCTTTTAAGTTGCTCGAATGCCTCGTTCTCGTCCGGGCCGTTGACCTCCAGTACCACTTCACTGCCCGCTTCGGCCGCAAGTGTCAGAATTGCGAGGATGCTCTTGGCGTTGACCTTGATGCCTTCCTTTGTCAGACGCACATCAGAGCGGAATCGCTCAGCAATCCGCACAAACTCGGCCGCCGGCCGGGCATGCAACCCGACCGGTCCGCCGACAATCACCACCGCCCGCTTCACGCCAGCACCCCGGCGAATGCCAGTCCCAGCAGTCCAAGCGGCAGCAGCCAGACTGCCAACCACTTGATACCGCTCAAGAGGTAAGCGGTCAGTCCTAGCGCCACCAACGGCAGCACTGGGCCACGGCCAACGACCCTGACAAGCAATAACCCGCAGCAACCGGCAAAAAACGGTGCGGCCCGGTTATTCATAGCCCGCAACAGCGTCGCAATCTCAAGCGCAGCCGCCCTGCCCCTGGCAAGACCGCGCACCAGCCCGAAAACCCGGAATACCTGGCTGGTCACAAGAAAGGGCAAAAGAAACACGACCGGCGCCAGCGCCGTGGCGACGGTACCGACAGCGGCAGCCACGACTGACAGCCCTGGTCGCAGCGTCCGCCAGAAGAAAAGGTCACCAGTCGCCGCCAGAGCCGCCTCGGCCGGCCCACGGAACTGAGCCGGGTCGCTGCTCTGGTCGCTTTCGTGATGAAGAATCGCCCCGGCAATCACACCGGCAAGATACGGATTGGTATTTGCCGGTGACCGATACTTGTCCCAGATTCTGCGCCGCAATTCGCTGTTTTTTGCCAGAGCAATCAGAACGGCGAGCAGCCCGAGTCCCTGCGAACCGGCATAAGACCAGGAAGTCTGGACGAACAGCAGCAGCAGCCATCCCAGCAGTGCCATCATCATCCACCGCCTCTGCCTGCCAGCAGCAGCCAGAGCGCCGCCCCTGCTGCACCGCCGCAGGCAAACCAGCCAACCCGCGCCCGGTCAACGAGCAGCCGCGCCGCGGCCGCCGCTCCCACCATCAACGCCGCGGCAACCACTTTTGCCGGCTGCACAGCCGGCAGCAGCGACACCAGCGGTTTCACCAGCAGTGCCAGACCGATGTACAAGACCGCAGCCATCGCTCCCCGCAGCAATCCAGTGCCCAGCCCTGCGAAGTGCCAGCCAAACGCGGCCGCCATTGACCTGGCGGCAACACCGGCCAGAAACAAACGGCCATTCAGCCGCTTGTGCCAGAAGTCGAGAAACTCGCCAATCAAACCACACACGGTGCCAAGAAGAATTGCCCCGAGCAGCAGCTGACCTTCGCCAGCGGCCGGCAGCAGGCGGCTGAAGACCCGGTAGCCAAGAACGGCGGCAACGCCCGCCGACTGGTAATCTATCTGCCGGCTGCTGCCGAGCGGCAGCGCCGCCAGCCACCCCAGTTGCAGGGCAAGACCAAGCTGCAGCCCGGCGGTCCAGGAGCCAAATGCCCAGCCCAGTACCGGGCATGCCACTATCGGCTGGGAGATACCAAACTCTCCAACCGTCCACTTATCCAGCAAAATGACCGCCGCCAAAAGAACCGCAACCGCAAACTCCTGAATCATCAACTGCCCTCGACAAGTCTTGCCAGACTTTGCAGCGGGTCGTCAGGCAGCATCCTCACTTCAACCCTTAACCCGGCATCGAGCAGAAAACGAATATCCCGTCTGTCGTCTGCCGAAACCCATACAAAAGGAAAAATCTCTGTGCGACCAGGGCTTTGGTGGAGTCCACCAATGTTGACAACATCGGGAGTCACCCCGGCCTCCACCAGTCGCCGCGCATCGGCCGGCGAACTGACCAGAATCATCGTCTTCTCGCCACCGGTCCGCAGTTCCGTGGCTTTGTTCAGCGGCAACACGTCCAGCTTGAGCCCGGCCGGCACCACGGCACGGTAAAGCTCAACCTGAAGCTTGTCTTCCGCAACAGTATCGTTGGCAATCACAACGTGTCTGATACCCAAAGGCTGAACCCATCCGGCAAGGACCTGTCCATGCAACATTCGATCGTCAATTCGCAACAGAAGCCTGCTCACGCAGTCCAATATAGTTTTGGCCGAACAGTCGTCAACCGGCGCTGACTCCTGTTTTGCTCAACCTTCTGCTGTTACTGCGTCCGTGTTGACTCGCGCTGAATGATGGATATGCTGACAGCCAGACTGTACTGGGGGATCGTCTAACTGGCAGGACAGCTGACTCTGGATCAGCCAGTCGGGGTTCGAATCCCTGTCCCCCAGTCTTCCGCTGGAATGTTCTGCCCGCGGCCGGGCGGACGGTCGATTGGTCAGAGCGTCGTCAATCGGCTCCCCGCTACGGTTTGACCGTTTGTACCAACGCCAGCCGTGTCCGTCACGACCAGAACCAACGTGGAGGAAACGCAATGGCCAAATCAACGCACTCCCTTGAAACCAGCTGTGTCCACTCCGGCTCGCCGCAGGCCGGTGGCGAGCCGGTAGTAACCCCGATCTACTCCACATCCACCTTCAGGTTTCGCAACGCTGCCCACGGCGCGGCATTGTTTGCCGGCGCCGAGGAAGGTTTCATTTACACTCGACTCGGCAATCCAACTGTCGCTGCTCTGGAAGACGCCCTCGCCGAACTCGAAGGCGGCACCAGCGCACTGGCATGCTCGTCGGGCATGGCGGCAATCAGCACGCTTATCGCCGCACTTGTTGACGCCGGCGGCCACGTCGTCTGCTCCGAGTCCGTCTATGGTGCAACTGCCACCCTTTTTTCAACCGTGCTCAAACGGCTGGGCATCAGCTCAACCATGGTCGACACCTCAAACCCTCTGGCGGTACGCAGAGCAATCAACCGGCGGACCAGACTGGTCTTTGTCGAGACGCCGGGAAACCCCACCCTCGCCGTCACCGACATAGCGGCAATCGCAGAAATCTGCCGGAACAAAAGGATTGCTTTCGCCGTCGACAACACATTCATGAGTCCTGCGCTCCAGCGTCCGCTGGCCCTGGGAGCCGACTACGTTGTCCACTCGATGACCAAGTTCCTCAATGGTCATGCTGACGTCGTCGCCGGGGCGATTGTCGTCCGCGACCCGGGTACTTACCGGCAACTCCGTCAGACACTCAACCACCTTGGCTGCACGCTCGCTCCCTTCGAGGCCTTTCTGGTTCACCGGGGGCTCAAGACGCTCGCCCTGCGAATGCAACGTCACTGCGCAAATGCCCAGCGGGTCGCCGAATTTCTCGTTGAGCAACCACAGGTAGCTTCGGTTTCCTTTCCTGGTCTTCCCTGCCACCCTCAGTACGAAATCCACCGCCGTCAGGCAAGCGGGCCGGGCGGGATAATCAGCTTCGAACTTCGCGGCGGACTCGCTGCCGGCCAACGCCTGATCAACTCGGTCCGGCTTTGTACGCTGGCTGTCAGCCTCGGTGGTGTCGAGACGCTGATTCAGCACCCCGCCTCAATGACCCACGCCGGCATGTCGCCGGCGCTCCGCCGTCAGGCAAAAATAACCGATGGGCTGGTCAGGATTTCGGTCGGAATCGAATCGGTTGAGGATATCATTGCTGACCTGAAACAGGCGCTGCGTAAAGCTCAAACTCGCCGCTGACAGGGCCGTTTCAGAACCCAGCTCAAGCCGACCGACCGGGGCGCAGTCAATACCCCCTTATTAGAGCCACGCCGATGGAATCCGGCGACACGGATCGCAATCCCAGCAGCGGCTGCACTTACGCAATGTCACAGATGTCAACGGGATACCCGCAACTTTCGAGTCGCCAAACCGGCTTTCTACCCCTTCGCCCCCCAGTCGGCTTTCATCGCTGCTGACTTTGTCCAACGTCATACTGTCTGATTTCACGACAATACTGGCAACAACGACTGTCGGTCTCGCGGCCCAAGTAATGTGGCTTGACTCTGAGTATTCGGGCAAATAGAATCCGCTCATCATGCTCACGCCGCTCGAAATCCGCAAGAAAGAATTCAACCGCGAACTTCGTGGTTACTCACGGGAAGAGGTCCGCAGTTTTCTCGACGCAGTTGCCGCCGAAATCGAGGAACTGCGTCGCGAAAAGGCCGAACTCAACGAACGACTTGCGGCAATGACCAGCCGCCTTGAAGAATACGAACGGACTGAAAAGCTGCTGCAGCAAACCTTGGTAACGGCCCAGCAAGCAACCGACGAACTGCGCGCCGCCGCGGAAAGAGACGCCCGGACCCGGGAAGAGGCGGCCCGGGTCCAGGCCGAACGCATCCTGCTTGACGCCCGGCTCGAGGCCGACCGCGTTCGCGAACAAGTCCGGACGCTTGTTGCCCGTCGAACCGCGCTGGTCAACGAAATCGCCGCCGTCGCCCGCACCTTTTTGAACCTTGCCGAGAGTCTGGAGAAAAGACCTGATGACGACGAGCCAGCTGATACAACAGAGTACTCAGTCGATTCGCAGTAAAACTGATTTCATCCCCGATGTCGGCATCATTCTGGGCACCGGCCTGGGACGACTCGCCGACGAAGTCGAGAGTGTCGCAATAGTACCTTACTCCGAGATTGCCAATTTCCCGGTACCAACCGTAGAGAGCCACCGTGGGCGGTTAATCTTCGGCCACCTCTCGGGGAAAAAGGTCGCGGTCATGCAGGGCCGCTTTCACTTCTATGAGGGTTATGACCTGCCGGAAGTAACGCTACCAGTCCGGGTATTGCGGGCACTGGGCATCGGCACGCTTATCGTTTCCAATGCCGCCGGCGGCGTCAATCCCCAGTTTCGCTCCGGTGACATCGTGGCAATTACCGACCACATCAACCTCACCGGCCACAATCCGCTGCGCGGCCCGAACGACGACTCGCTTGGCCCCCGGTTTCCGGACATGTTCGAGGTTTACTCCCCACGGCTTGTCGATATCGCCGAGACGGTCGCGCTCAGTCTGGGTATTCCTCTGCGTCGCGGTGTCTACGCCTGGGTCACCGGACCCAACCTTGAAACCGCTGCCGAGTACCGCTACATCCGCATCATCGGAGCTGACATGGTCGGTATGTCCACCGTACCCGAAGTGATCGTCGCGCGTCACTGCGGCCTCACCGTTGCCGGATTCTCGGTCATTACCGATATGGGCCTGCCCGATGCTCTGCACGGCGTTGACCTGCAGGAGGTACTGCGGGTTGCCGCCGCAGCCGAACCGAAATTGACCAAACTGATTGCGGCAATGGTCGGAAGACTGTGAACAAATCGTTGTTGCCAGTACTGCTGCTGTCGACGATTTTTGCCGGCTGTCCCCGTCAACGGCTTGGCCCCGAGCCACCAGCGAGCGCTGTTGAATCACTCCGCCGTGGGCTCGACGAACTCGAAGCGAATCGCTACAAGGCGGCAATCGAAGCCTTCACGTTCACCATCTTCAACTACCCGGGTTCGAATCAGGCTGCCGATGCTCAGTACTGGCTTGCCGAAACCTATTTCCGGAAACGGGACTACAACCAGGCGCAGACCGAGTTCGATTTCTACCTGAAGAATTTTCCAAACGCGCAGTATCGCGAGGCGGCAATGTTTCGCCTGGCCGAAGCCTGCTTCCGTTCGGCACCGGCTGCCACCCGCGATCAAAGCCGAACCATCAAAGCGGGCAATATACTGCGTGAGTTTATGGAAGACTATCCGGAGTCGCAGTTTGCCGCCAGCGCCGAATCACTGGCCGCAGCGATCGAGCAACGTCTTGCTGTCCGCGAACTCTCTGCCGCCCGGTTATACTTCCGCGCCGGCGAGTACCGCTCGGCGCTGGTTTACTACGACTACCTCGAAACCGAGCACCCGAAAATGAAGTGGGATGTCCGCGATCGCCTTCAGTACGGCATTGCTCTGGCAGCTGCCGGCGATACTGTCCGGGCGCAGGCGGTTCTCCGTCCGCTGGCCGACGGAGATTGCGAAGAGCAATACCGCCGCTCGGCACGCCGACAGCTGGAACTGCTTTCCCGCTGACCCGGTGGCCAGAATCGGGGTTCTGGGAGGTGCGTTCGACCCGATCCATTTCGGGCATCTGCTTGTCGCCGACGATGTCCGCCAGCTGCTGCATCTCGACCGTGTGCTGCTCGTCCCGACCTTGCATCCTCCTCACCGCCCACCGCCAATCGCTGCCTACCACCATCGACGCGCAATGACCCGGCTCGCCGCCGACCTGATGCCGGGAATCGACTGCTTTCCGATCGAGGAAACACTGCCGGTGCCTTCCTACACGCTCAACACCATCACCGCCATCCGCAAACGATTTGACAGACCAACGCTCTGGTTGATAGTTGGCGCTGACCAGTACGCAACGCTTCCCAGTTGGTACCGTCCCGAAGAAGTCGTCAAGATTGCCCGGCTGGCGGTGGCAACCCGACCGGGCATAACTTTGTCGCCGATGTCGCAGAAGGTGGCGGGCAAAGTTCGCTTCCTGTCTGTTATCAAGATTGCCATCAGCGCAAGCGATATCCGCGCCAGGCTTGCGTCAGGGCAATCTGTCCGCTATATGTTACCGGTTGAGGTAGCCCGATATATCCGGCGTCACCGGCTCTACCGGGACACCCGTCTGGCATGAAGCCTATTGAACGGAGGTAGCAAGATGTCTGGTATCGCCTTTGCCCAAACTGCCCCACCGACACCGACCGGAGGCGGCATGAGCGGCATTCTGGGATTTCTGCCCATCATCCTCGTTTTCGCCGTACTCTATTTCCTGATGATCCTGCCTCAGCAGCGCCGGCAGAAGAAGCACCAGCAAATGCTGGAATCACTCAAACGCGGCGACCGGGTAGTTCTTTCGTCCGGAATCCACGGCATTATCAGCAACGTCCGCGAAAACACCTTCCTGGTCAAGGTAAGCGAAAACACCGAGCTGGAAGTCGATCGTACCGCAGTCGCCTACAAGTTCGGTGCCCAGCAGTAACCCCGGCATCAGATGACCGGCCGCAACCGGCGCATTGTCCTGTACGGCAACCCGGTGTTGCGAATCCGGGCCCGCCGAGTTGAACGGATCGACGACCAGCTGAGACAGCTGTTCGAGGACCTGAAAACCACTATGCTCACCCAGGACGGGGCCGGACTCGCTGCCAATCAAATCGGCGAACCGATCGCCGTCATCGCCCTGAATCCGCACGACGAAAATGGCAGCAGACCATTCTGCATCATAAATCCTGAGATTGCCGCCGAGGATGGTACGATCGAGGCCGAAGAAGGCTGCCTCTCTTTCCCCGGGCTCTTTGACATCGTCCGGCGGCCGTCCCGGGTTACCGTCACCGGCCTCGACGAAACGGGCAAACCCTTGCGACTTGACGCCAAAGGCTTGATGGCGCGAGCAATCTGTCATGAAATCGACCACATCAATGGGGTCCTGTTCATCGACCATATCGGCCCGGCCCGTCGCCGGATGATGCAGTCCCGCCTGACAGAAATCGAACAGCAGGAGCTGCGTCAGTGCGAGTGATTTTTTGCGGCACCGCCGAATTTGCCGTCCCGAGTCTGCGTGCTCTGCACGACGCTGGGCACAGCATCCTTGCCGTAATTACTGCGCCGCCGCGCCCGGCTGGACGCGGCCGGCGTCTGCGTGCATCGCCAGTCGACACTGCCGCCCGACGACTGGGTCTGCCGGTACGCCAGCCCGAGAACCCGAACGATCAGGAGTTTGTTCTGGAACTGGCTGCACTCCGACCCGACATCGGCATTTTGGTTGCCTACGGCTGCATACTGTCCCAGCAGCTGCTGACACTGCCGCGCCTTGGCTTCGTCAATGTCCATCCGTCGCTGCTGCCTGCCTACCGTGGTGCTGCACCTATACCGCGCTGCCTGATGGACGGCGTCACCGAGACCGGAGTGACTCTCATCAAAATGAGTCAGAAAGTCGATGCCGGCGACATTCTGGCCTGCGTACGCACACCGGTTTCGATCGACGAGACGGCCGGCGAGCTTACTGAGCGCCTGAGTCGCCTCGGTGCAGACCTTCTGGTCACAACTCTGCCCGGTATTGCAGACGGCAGTATCACTGGCCGAACCCAGGACCACACCCGGGCAACGCTGGCGCCGAAGCTCACCCCGGCCGACCGTCCTGTTGAGTTTGGCCAATCATCGCTGGCGGTACACAATCACATCCGGGCGCTCTCGCCCGACCCCGGTGCCCTCACTTCGTTTCGACAACGCCGGCTGATTCTGCTTCGCTCCCGGCTCACCGACAGAAACGCCTCCGGCCGACCGGGCAGCATCCAACTGACTGACGATGGATTCGAAGTCTCGTGTGTTGATAAAACCCTCGCTATCATTCAGCTTAAACCCGAGGGCGGCAAGGCAATGTCCGTTAGCGATTTCTGCAACGGGTTTCACCCCCGCAGCGGTGAAGAATTGACGCCACCATGAGTCGCCAGCGACGAAGGCCCTCCTGCGTTGTCATACTGCTGGTACTGGTTCTCCTGGCGGGCGGCCTGTTTGTACTGCTTAACTGGGTGATTATGCCGGCGGTGGTCGGCAGGCAGAGAGTCGTGGTTGTACCCAACCTGGTCGGCCTTGATCGGTTTGCCGCCGAAGAAACCATCAACCGATACGGACTCCGCTTGACCGAAATCAAGCCGGTAACGACTTCCGAAACTGCCCCCGACCGGGTGGTTGCCCAGCAGCCGCCTGCCGGCGCCCGGGTCAAAGCCGGACGCGGAGTACGTCTTGATGTCAGCTGGGGTGCTGGCGTCACTCGCGTCCCCCGCGTTTCCGGACTGCCTTATGATCAGGCCATGTCGCTGCTTACGGCTGCCGGCCTCAGACTACGCGCTGTCGAATCTCTCCGCACCCAGAGCTTCCCGGCCGGCCAGGTCGTTGGTACCCTACCTCCGGCCGGCACTCAGCTCAAGGAAGGCGATTCGATCACTATTCAGGTCTCGGCAAATGTCAGCAACTTTCCGATGCCGAGCCTGGTGGGAATGGACCTTGAGACGGCCCGTGGTCTGGTCCTGGCGCAAGGTCTGACGCTGGCAGAAGTACGGGAAGCAGAGAGCGACGAATCGCCGGGACTGGTAATCTTTCAGTACCCCGAAGAAGGCGTTCTGGTCGCACCGGGCGACTCTGTCGGCCTCATCGTCGCCCGCCCCCGCTGATGTCTGTACGCATATCGGTTTCGCTGCTGGACTGCGACTGGCTGCATCTGGCCGACGAACTCAAGGCTCTGGAAGCAGCGGGTGCTGACGCAATCCACCTTGACGTCATGGACGGACATTTTGTTTCCAACCTGTCGTTCGGTGTTCCACTGGCGAAAGCCGTACGCAGTGCTACCAGACTGCCGGTCCACGTCCATCTGATGGTGCTCGAACCTGAATGGATTGTTGAAAAGTTCCTGCCCTGGGCAGACATGATTTCGGTTCATCTCGAGGCCACTGAAATGCTCGACGTCTGTCGCGGGAGCGTACGTGGTGCCGGGCTTGCTTTTGGTGTTGCAATCAATCCCTCGACCGACGTCCGGCTGGTCTATGACCTGCTGCCTGCTGTCGACGACATCATGTTGATGAGCGTCTTCCCCGGCGCCGGTGGGCAGGCGTTCATGGGCGAGTCGCTCGACCGTATTCGTGACCTGCATCGGCAAATCAGAGATTCAAACCTTGACTGCTCGCTCTCGGTTGACGGCGGTATCAATCAATCGAATGCCGGCGCAGCCGCACGGGCCGGCGCCGACTGGCTGATTGCCGGCTCAGCGGTAATGCGTTCCGGCGACTACGCTGCGACCCTGCAGGCGATCAGACGCGCGGTGGCACCAGATCTGCCGAACTCCGGTGCAGGGTCCGACTCGTTAGAACGGGCGTCCTAGTTCTCTGATGTTTGCAGCAATCACTGACCGATTGACCAGGCTCCAGCGTCGCCTGATGGGCTACGGCCGGCTGTCGGAACAGGAAATCGCCGGTGCCCTGCGCGACATCCGCACGGTGCTGCTCGACGCCGATGTCAACTACAAGGTTGTTGGCCATTTTATCCGAAAGCTGGAGTCGACGATCCGTGACAAGAAAATCGACTCAAGCCTCAGACCCGGCGAAGTTGTGAGTGCAGCGCTCTACCACGAGATGGTCGAACTGCTCGGCGGCAGGGTAACCCGACTCGACCTCAGCCCGCCGCTGCCGGTCATCGTTCTTTTGGGTCTGCAGGGTACCGGCAAAACGACACTGGCCGGCAAGCTCGCCTACCGGCACAAGTCACGGCGTCCGCTGCTCGTTGCCTGTGACCCGAAGCGCCCGGCTGCGGCACAACAGCTCGAGTCGGTCGCAGCCCGTGCTGAGGCCGGTTTCTTCCCGGTACTCGATGACGTCGTTGGAACTGTTCGTCAGGCACTGCGCCACGCCCGGGACTCAGGTCACCGGCTGGTGATAATCGATACGGCCGGCCGCCTTCACATCGACGAGGAGCTGATGAACGAACTGGCGGCGGTGACCAGCGTTGCTCAGCCCAGCTCAACACTGCTTGTCCTTGACGGGATGATCGGACAGGATGCCGTCCAGCAGGCCGAGAGCTTCCACCAGCGCTTCAAGATTACCGGTTGCTGCTTTACGAAGCTTGACGGTGACGCCCGCGGTGGCGCAGTACTGTCAGTACGCCAGGTGACCGGCCTGCCGATAATCTACATTGGAACTGGCGAACATCTTGCCGACCTGGAGGAATTCCACCCTGACCGCATTGCCTCGCGAATACTGGGGATGGGCGACGCCCAGAGCCTGACCGAAACGGTCCAGGCCGCCGTAACACCGGAACTGCAGGTCAAGACAGCCCAACGCCTGGTGCAGGGGAAATTCGACCTGGAGGATTTTCTCAATCAGCTCCGCAACATTCGGAAGGCCGGCAGCTTATCAAAACTGCTGTCGATGATTCCTGGGGGGCAGCAGGTTGAGTTCGACGAACGGGAGTTTGTCCGGGTGGAAGCGATGATTCAGTCAATGACCCCCGAAGAACGGCATAACCCGGATATCATTGACGGTTCGCGCCGCCGTCGGATTGCCGCCGGCTCGGGCAACACCGTCGCCGACGTCAACCGCCTTCTGAAGGAATTCGCTCAGGCAAGAGAGCTTGCCCGTGCAATCGGCACCGGCCGGTTTGGCGTCCCGGGCAAACGAGGCGGATTCCGCCTGCGTTAACTCGGCAGGCTCAGCTCCTCACCTCGTTGATAACGTGGTCTATCGCCTGCGGCGACTGCGCGGGCTCCTCGCCGGCGGGGGTTGTCAATTCTCCAAGACGCCGCGCCCCCGGTACCAGGCGAGCATTCCAGTTTGCGACCGCATCGTTGTAGGACTTGGTCGTGCGGCGCAGCCCCTCGCCGATTTCGTCCAAGTGGTCGGTAAAACGGGAGACGCGCTCGAACAGCTCGCGCCCAGCGGCACGAATCTGCTCCGACCGCTCAACCACCTTCTCCTGCTGCCAGGTCAGTGCTACCGACTTCAGCAATGCAACCAGGGTTCCCGGAGTTGCAATCACCACCTTCGACCGCAGTCCATCGTCAACCAGCTGCTGGTCTTTTTCGAGCGCAGCTGCGAGAAAACCATCGCCAGGCAGAAACAACACCGACAACTCTGGTCTCCCGTTCGTCCCGTTGCCGTTCGGACCAAGGCTCGCCAGATACTGCCGTAGAGCAGCGGCGTACGCTGTCAACCGCCCCTGACGCTCAGTCTCGTCCTCGGCCGCCATGGCAGCGAAGTAATCGTCAAGCGGAGCTCCGGCATCGACAGCGATGCTGCGCCCGCCCGGCAGTCTCACGACCAGATTCGGCTCATGGACGCCTCTGGTTTCATCGCTGAAAACGCAGAATTCGGCCAGTCCAACCGTTTCAACAATATGACGCAGCGACACCGGCCCCCAGGCTCCAGCCGCGCCTGGCCGCTTCAATGCCGACACCAGAGCCGCGGTTTCGCGCTGCAGCACCTCGCTGGTCTGGGCCAGTCCAGCAACCTGCGACTCGAGGGCTCCAAGTGTCCGCTGGCGCTCGGCCTCCAACTCGCTGACCCGTGACTCAAAGCGCTTCAGGGTTTCAGCGATTGGCTCCATCAACCCTCTGATCTCCTCGTGCTGACGGCCGACACCATCTTCGACCTTCTCAACTACCCCCTCCAAAGCCTTGCGGGCAAGGTCAATAAACACTTCGTTACTGCTCTTCAGTACACCGGTTGCAAGACGATTGAAGGAAGCTTTCAGGCGCTCTGTGGCCTCGTCGAGCAACTTCTTTTGCTCCTTGATACTGCGCGAAGCCTCTTCCAGGCGGGTCTGGGATTGAATCCGCAGTTCGCGCTCTTTGTCCAGTTCGTGTCGGAGTTCATCGTTGGCCTGCTCGAGTTTCTCGAGCTGACCATGGAGCGCATCATTGGCTGCTTCCAGACTTTCCGCCTTGAGCTCAATCTGCAGTATCTGGCGATGCATCCGGGAGCGAACAACCGCACCGGACCACATCCATGACGCGATGCCGACCAGTGCAACGGCCCCAAATACAACCAGCAGACTCATCTACCCCACTTCCCTTCCGCAGTCGATCCCAGGACCGACGTTGATATCATCAACGACAGGGGCGACTGCCGGTTTGCAGACCCTGACACATCAACGGTTGAGCGTAACTGTAGCACGGACAGCCCGTAGGACAGACGGTGTTCGCCCGGCGCTGCGGCCGGCTGGTCACTTCCCGTCATCCAAAAGCAGACTACCGCCATCACCGGGATTGTCAACATTGTCGTGGTGGTAACGACAACTGAACGCTGCCTCCCCGCTCTCAGCTTGACCAGCCCGGTCGATACATTACAATCACGGCGTGACCAGACACGAGCCAACAGGCCCGAAAAAACAGCACTCCACCACCCTGCTGCTGGTTGACTTCGAGAACGTTCCCCGCCTGCAGCTGCCACTTCTTGACGAAAGATACCGGGTCGTAATATTCGTTGGAACAAATCAGAAGAACATTCCCTTTGAGCTCGTAACCGCCACTCAGCAACTGGGACCACGGGTGGAATGGCAGAAAGTCAGTGGCGAGGGACGAAACGCACTGGATTTCTTCATTGCCTGGTACCTTGGCAGAATCTACGAGCAGCACCCAAGACCGGAATGCCTCATTGTGTCCATGGACAAAGGTTTCGATCCGCTGTTGCGACATCTGAACGCGGCCGGCATGGTTTGTCGCCGCATAACCGGGTTTAATGAGCTGCGGCCTGTTTCCTCTCACCGTGCCGACCAGCCGCCGGCTGCTGCCCCGACCGTTCCGGTAGCCAGTGCCGTCAGCGAGGAAAGACTGCGACGAGTGTTGGAGGTGTTGGGACGCTCACCCCGCCGGTCGCGTCCACGCAAGCGGCGGACGCTGGCACAGGCCGTGTCAGCGATGTTTCAACGAAAGCTGACCCGGCACGAGATCGACCAGATAATTGATGCCCTGCTGGCCCGCCGCCTGATAACAGAAACCAACGGCGTGTTCAGCTACGAATTCTAACTTCATCCGCCCCGCGTCATCGCTCATGCACTTTCTGCCCGCCATAAGCGCTTGACTTCCCAAATCGCCGGCCTACAATCCGGCCCGATGTCAGGTTTTCGCGGCGGCGTTCACCCTGTCGAATACAAACAGACGACCGAGCATCTGCCGGTCGAGACACCGCCGCTGCCACCACGCGTATGGATACCGATGTCCCAGCACATCGGTGCCCCCTCGGCCGCAACCGTTTCCAAAGGCGATTACGTCCGGACCGGGCAGCTCATCGGCCGGGCAGCTGCCGCCGTCTCGGTACCGACCCACTCATCGGTTTCCGGCACTGTTGCTGACGTGGTGCTGCTACCGCATCCGCTTACCGGCCGGCGCGTGACAACAGTTGTGATCGACTCCGACGGAAGCGACAAGCTGGATGATACCATCCAGGAACGAGATTACAGCACACTGGTACCCGCAGAATTGCTCCAGATCATTCGGGATGCCGGAATCGTTGGACTGGGAGGCGCGGCTTTCCCGACCCACATCAAGCTGGCCCCTCCAACCGGCAAGCCCATCGATACCCTGCTGATTAACGGCTGCGAGTGCGAGCCCTATCTGACCGCCGATCATCGACTGATGCTTGAAAAGACCGCCGAGGTCATCGGCGGCACCAGAATCATCGCCCGAATCCTCAACGTACGGCGAACCGTTATCGCAGTCGAGGACAACAAACCCGATGCGATCGCCCAGCTCAATCGTCACGCCGGCGACATCGAGATAAAACGGCTGCGCACCAAATATCCGCAGGGCGCCGAGAAACAGCTGATCAAAGCATGCACCGGCCGCGAGGTGCCTTCAGGCGGCCTGCCAATGGATGTCGGCTGCATCGTACAGAATGTCGGTACTGCCGTGGCAGTATATGATGCCGTCCGGTTCGGCCGCCCGCTCTACCAGCGGATAGTCACAGTTACTGGTCCGGCAATTGTCACGCCCAAGAATTTGATGGTGCGGATCGGCACCCCGGTGAAGGATCTGATTGCATTCTGTGGCGGCTATCGTAACGAGCCAGCCAAGCTGATCATTGGCGGACCGATGATGGGCATTGCCGTCAGCACTGACGACGTTCCGGTCCTCAAGAGCACCTCCGGCGTACTCGTACTCGACAAAGCTGCTGCCGCTGAGCCCGCGGAGTCCAGTTGCATCAGATGCGGTTCGTGCATCAGGGCCTGTCCGATGGGACTGGCGCCCCAACGCCTTTTCAACCATATCCGCCGCAAACGACTGGGCGCAGCAGAACAAGAACACGTGCTTGATTGCATCGAATGCGGCTGCTGTGCCTGGTCGTGTCCGGCAAAAATCAGGCTCGTGCAGCACTTCAAGTACGCCAAAGCGGAAATCAACGCCAAGCGGAAATGAACGAAACCACACGCCTGATGGTAGTCTCTCCATCTCCCCACCTGCGCGCCCCGATTTCAATCAGCCGAATCATGTGGCTGGTGGTAATCGCACTGCTGCCAGCATTGGGTACATCTTTCTGGCTGTTTGGCTGGCGCGCTCTGCTGATTGTTCTGTTGTCGATGGCCTCAGCCGTCGGATTCGAGGCCGTCACCCAACTGGCCTTCGGCCGCCGCATTACTGTCAACGACGGCAGCGCGGCACTGACCGGGTTACTGCTCGCCTACAATCTCCCACCGGGAGTGCCATGGTGGCTCCCGCTGGTCGGTTCAGCTTTCGCAGTCGTTGTCGTCAAGGGTTTTTTGGGCGGCCTGGGACACAATTTCGTCAATCCTGCTCTGGCTGCCAGAGCGATGCTGATGGCGTCCTGGCCGAGCCTGATGACGGCAAAATGGCTACCCCCCGCTGGTGGAACCATTTCCGGTATCGACGCGGTGACGACCGCCACGCCGCTGGCGGTTATCAAAAACGCCCACGAGCTGGCCGGACCGGCGTTCGGCACCGGACAATTGACGAACGCCATGCAATCCTGGCCGGTTCTGGCCAAGCTGTTCATCGGTCGGGTAGGTGGCTGCATCGGCGAAACTTCGGCGCTCGCGCTTTTGGCTGGTGGACTGTTTCTGATGGCCATCAGGATAATCGACTGGCGGATACCGCTGTCATACCTGCTGACAGTTGCAATCCTCGCCGCGGTACTGCCGGGCCCGCGTCACACTCTGCCCGGGTATGTCTTGTTCCACCTGCTGTCCGGTGGTTTGATGCTCGGCGCCTTCTTCATGGCCACTGACTACGTAACCTCTCCGATTCTGCCGACCGGTCGGATCATATTCGGCGTCGGCTGCGGCATTCTCACCATGCTGATCAGACTGTGGGGAGGTTTTCCCGAGGGCGTTTCCTATTCAATACTGTTGATGAACGTCGCCACACCGCTGATCGACAGACTGACCAGACCCAGATTATTTGGCCAGCGTTCACCGAGGAGAACATGAAGCGGGTCTGGATGGTTCTGTCACTGACATTGACCTGTACGCTGGCGGCGCTGGCACTGTCAATCGTCTACGCCAGCACCAAACCCGTGATCCAACGCCAGGCGGCCAGGGCTGCCGAAGCGGCATTGCGGGACGCCATGCCGGGGGCGACCCGATTCGAGGAACAGCTGAAAGACTCCCTCTGGTTTGCCTACGACTCGTCCGGTTCAAAGATTGGCGCAGTCCTGCGCACGGTACCGCGCGGCTATGGCGGCCCCATCGTCGTCACCGCCGGCATCGATACTGTCGGACAAGTTACCGGCATCGTCATCATGCCCACAAAGGAGACTCCGGGTCTTGGCCTGAAAGCGGCAGAATCCGGGTTCCGCAATCAGTTTCTCGGCAAACAGGCAGCACAGGTACGGCTACGCCGCGATGGCGGCTCAATCGATGCAATAACCGCTGCAACAATCACCTCCCGGGCCGTCGCCAACGCCCTTGCTGCTGCCATCGAACGTTACCAGGAGCACCTGCGACAGTGAATCGACGGCCATCCCGTTTCTCAATCCTGACATCGGGCATCATCAAGGAGAACCCGGTCCTGATTCTCATGATCGGCCTCTGTCCTACCCTAGCCACCACTACCTCCGCCCGCGACGGACTGGGAATGGCTGCGGCAGCGGCATTTGTTCTGATCGGCTCAAACCTCGTTGTCTCGCTTGTCCGAAAAGTCGTCCCTGACACGATCCGAATCCCGATATTCATCATCATAATCTCCACCTTTGTGACGATAATCGACTACGTGCTTCAGGCCTACCAGCCCGCACTCTACCGGGTGCTGGGAGTATTTGTTCCCCTGATAGTCGTCAACTGCATCATACTTGGCCGCGCTGAGGCCTTCGCCTACCACCACGGTGTCGTTGATTCGATTCTCGACGGACTAGGCAAGGCAGTCGGTCTTGGCCTCGTCCTGGTGGTAATGGGCTCTATTCGGGAGCTGCTGGCTGCAGGCACTCTCTTTGGCGTACCGCTGATGCCTGCCAGTTTCCGCGAGCAGCCGGCTCTGATCATGATTTTCTCTCCGGGTGCGTTCCTGCTCATTGGAATCCTCAAGGCCTTGGTCAACAAGCTAACCCAGCCACAACGGACGCAGAGATGAAACTTTCCCCACTGCAGATTTTCCTGGGCGCTTTCCTAGTCAACAATATCCTGTTGATGCGCTTCATCGGCCTTTGCCCGTTTTTCGGCGTCTCAACCGCGGTCTCGACCGCAACAGGAATGAGCGCCGCGGTTGTCTTTGTCATGATGCTGGCCGCCTGGGTATCATGGCTGTTGTTCCGTCTGGTGCTGCTGCCTTTCGATCTCGTCTTTCTCCGCACCGCTGTGTTCATCCTGGTAATTGCCGGGCTGGTGCAGTTTGTTGAAATGTTCCTGAAGCGCTATGTTCGCACTCTCTATTCGGCGATGGGAATCTACCTTCCCCTAATCACCACCAACTGCGCAATCCTTGGTGTAACGTTCCTCAACGTCGATTACGGTTTCAATCTGCTGCAAGCCACCCTGTTTGCACTCGGCACCGGCCTCGGGTTCGGACTGGTACTGCTGCTTTTTGCATCAATCAGAGAACGGCTCGAAGACGCACCGATTTCCCCGGCTTTCGCCGGCTATCCAATCGCCTTTGTTGCTGCCTCGCTGGTGTCGCTGGCTTTTATGGGCTTCACCGGCCTCTTCGGGATATCCTTGTAAGATGGACTGGACGATTGCATTCAAGGCCGTCACTGTACTCGCCGGGCTCGGCGGCCTGATTGCCTTGATTCTGCTCTATGCATCAATCAAGCTGGCCGTCAAAATCGACGAACGCGAAGCCGCCATAAGGGCCGTACTGCCCGGCGCAAACTGCGGCGCCTGTGGCTTCCCGGGCTGCGACGGCTACGCCAACGCCGTTGCAACCGGCAAGGCACAGTTAAACTCGTGCACTGTCGGCGGTCCGGACGTTGCCCGTGAGATCGGTCGCTTGATGGGACAGGATGTTTCGGCGGTCGAAGCAAAAGTCGCGGTTCTCGTGTGCCGGGGCGGAACAGAGAATGCCGCCGAGCGCTTCCAGTACGAGGGAACCTTCAACTGCCGTCAGGCAGCATTGGTCCTCGGCGGGCCCAAGAGCTGTTCCTGGGGTTGCATCGGAATGGGTCACTGCGCTGGTGTCTGCCCGTTTGGGGCGATCACAATGGGCACCAATCGACTGCCCCGCATCGATGAAAAGAAATGTACCGGTTGCGGCGTATGCGTTCGCGAATGTCCTAAGTCGGTCCTGCGATTGTTGCCACGCACAAAGCTTGTCTACCTTGCCTGCGCCTCGCATGACAAGGGAAAGGCAGTCAAGGAAGTCTGCAAGGTTGGCTGCATTGCCTGCGGGCTCTGCGTCAAGAACTGCCCGACGCAGGCACTTGCGCTGGTGGACAATCTACCGGTAATGGACAGCGAAAAGTGTATCGACTGCGGCATCTGCGTCCACAAGTGCCCGACCCGTTCTTTCATTGACCGGGCACCCGGACGTCCCAAGGCGCTGATCAACCCCCGATGCACCGGCTGCGGTGCCTGCGTTGCGGAATGCCGGTTCAAGGCAATCACCGGCACCCCGGGCCAGCAGCATCATGTTACCGCCGAGAAATGCATCGGCTGTGGCCTGTGCCGCAACGTCTGCCCGGCCGAGGCAATCGACATGATCGGCGCACTGGGCCACAGCACCAGCACCAGCTGACAGTTTCCGACAAAAAAACACGCGCCGATGACGGCGCAAATAGTCAGGGGACGCTCTCAGCACTCGGTTCTCTCGACAGGGGGTGGACTGACGAGCTCCTCCTGAATACGCTGGCGCGTTCCATGAGTTGCCATCCGAATGCCTTTAAGCGTCCCCTCGTCCAGTCAACTCTGCTTCGACCTGGGGGCTTGGACCAGGCCTCGACGGAGTAAGTAATTATACTGGCGCGTCCACGTCTCGTCAACCGAGGCCAGTGCGTGCGCCAGGACATCATTACCAGGTGAAGGCGAAGCGTGCGCTGAGTTTCTGGATAGAGAAAGCCGGTGTATCCTCGGTTGATCAAACCTGGCGCAAGGCCAAAGAGGAGCACCGGCTATGGAGCTATCTTACCAGGAAGCCTACAGCATGACCCGCGTCGAGGCAAGACACCGGCTCGTGCAGACCTATACCGCCACCGGCAGCATCGCCGCCACCGCCCGAGACTGGCATACCTCGCGCGCAGTTGTGCGCAAATGGGTCCGGCGGTTCCGGACGAAGGGTCTGGGCGGACTGGCCGATGCCTCCCGCCGCCCGCACCGCTGCCCGAATCAGACCAAAACATCAATACAGGAGCTGGTCAACGAGTTGCGTGACGATACCGGCTACGGCCGCAAGCGCCTGGCCTGGCTGTTGTGGACCAGCCACCGCGTCTGCCTGTCTCCGGACACGGTCCGGCACGTCCTGCGCCGGCTGGGGCATACCGGTCGGACCAGGCCCAGAAAGCAGTTCTAACCGGCCCACTGGGCATGGGATGAGCAGCGGCCGTTCTCCCTGCTGCAGGTCGACACCAAGGACATCCTGGACCGCGGGGCACTGGGCAGCAGGCGCTGGACCCACATCATCCGCCAGAAGCTGCCCCGCTACCAGTGGACCTGCCTGGAGGCCAGGACCCGCCTGCGGTTTCTGGCCTACAGCCATGAGCTGAGCGTAACCAACGGCATCGCCTTCCTGGTGCTGGTGATGCTGCACCTGCGCTCATGCGGCATCCGCGGCCACGTGGCCTGGCAGACCGACTGGGGCGGCGAGTTTGGCGGCAGCGACCCGGCACGCTTGCAGGAACTGCAGGATCAGCACTACGCACCGCTGGGCGCGGTGCTGGCCCGCTACCCCAAAGGCCGCAAAGGCTACAACGGCCGGGTGGAGCGCAGCCACCGGGCCGATGACGAGGAGTTCTACGTTCCCTGCCTGCTGGACATCACCGATGATGCCGGGCTGCTACGCAAGGCAGCAGCCTGGCTGTACTACTACAACTTCAGCCGTCCTCACCAGGGCGCCGGAATGCGCGGACTGCCGCCTTACCGGTGCCTGCAGTGGCGAATAAAGAAACCCTTCCCGCGCCAAATCGCCCTGCTGCCACCTGTCCTGCTCGATACCGTCAGCACCCACATCGCCGTCAACCCTGGTAACGATGTGTTGACCCTTTACAGGCCAGACAGTCCGCCAAGACCAGCGGACGAGGCGGATGTCCCGCCTCGTCCGCGCGACCCTGTCAGACAATCAGCGAAGAACAAGCTTGTTTGCCGAACGCCCGGACGCCGTCACGAGCTGAACAACGTAAACACCCGGGGCTACCGGTCGTCCGCTGTCATCAAGGCGATCCCAGACGACTTCGTGTCGCCCGGCCGGTTGTCTGCCGTTGACAAGTGTCCGGACAGAGCGTCCCGAAAGGTCATAAACAAGCAACCGCGCAGGACCGGACACGGTTAGCGAAAAGGTCAGAAGTGGACGACCTTGTGCCGGGTTCGGGCTGATGACATACAACCCGCCGCCGACTGTCGGCCCTGACGGCACCTTGACAGCAGAACCGGCGCCCCATCCCGCCCATTCGATAGCCTGCTTCAGCAAACGTACTGAGTTTGCGTTCTGGTAGTAGGGTTCATTATTGTACGATCCGAAGTGAGCGAAGTATATCGGCCCCAGGTACACTGAACGTCCTGCACCCAGCGACTTGTAGGCGATGGACGAACGACCGGGCGCAGCGGTGTAGGATCCAAGCGACGTCGCTTCTGGCCAGAGGCCAGCCATGGCATACTCGCCGTGACCGTAGACATTGAACTCGCCGACGCCCTGCGTTATTGGATGCGTGCTGTCGATGATGGTCACGGTTCCCGTGGTCAGGAAGTTATAGTCGCCCGAACACTTGACCGCCATCACCGAATCCATCGGTGAGTTACCGCCAGCCGTGCGATACACGCCATACACTCCCCAGCCGAGTCCAACAAATCCGCCGCCATCGCGAACCCAAGCCAGCAGCGCCCGCTGGTAGGTCCCGAAGTCGTTGTCAGCGTATCCGACGTCGCCGGTCACGACTACGTCATAGTTGGCCAGCTCTTCAGGCGTGTCAATGTCGGTACCGGCCACTATGTCGGACTCCCAGTCCTCGACTTCGCACAGCGAGTCAATTGCATAACACGCATTGGGCGGTGTCCGACCAACTGAGCCCGCCGCAATCTCAATCGCCACTCGGAGAATCCCGGCCGTCGCGGTCGCCGTTCGTACAAGCGTATCGTTAGTACGGTTCTGGTCCGGACCGCAGTTGTGCCACATCGTCACAGCGTAGCGCGCCGATTCCGGCCCCACGTTCCAATCCAGGAAAGCGAGACTGCGGCTGGCGCCCACCGCGATACTGTCCACCACGACCCGCTGATTGTAGATGACGGTGCCGGCCGAATCGATCCGACAGTAGACGTTGAAGCCCGACTCGGTGTAGTCGCCCGGATTGTCGATGGTAATACGCGGAGTGAAAACCTGCAGCGCTCGTACCCGCTGACCGATGTTCATTCCGGCGACGCGGACGTCGTGGCCCCGGGTTGTCGTCGTCCGGGTGATCGTGTCGTTGCGCCGGTTGGTATCCCCGGGCAGTGTATGCCAGAACGTCAGCTCATAGGTCTGACTGCCCGGCCCGACATTCCAGTTCGGAAAGACCGCCGTGTCCGTCCCGGCCGAATCCAGACTCACCGTCACACTCTGACTGTAGATCTGCGTCCCCAGCGACTCGACCTTGCAGTACACGCTCACCGAAGGCTCCGGATACGTCCCCCGGTTCTTCACCACCACCATCGGCGCCAGCGGCACCAGCGGGTCAATCTTTTCCGCCGGCGCCAGTACCGGCCCCACCGCCACGTCGTGCCGCGCACCCGGCAACGGCGTGTTCTCAATGCACAGCAGCGCATCAATCCGACCCGTACCGTAGGTGTTGTTCTTCGGCGGCGTGCCCAGCGGCAGCACCGAGTTCTG
>CBFGJX010000001.1:0-224405 GCA_965649225.1 Caldifarciminota bacterium | reverse complement strand
TCGCGGACAGGCGCGGCGGCAGCTGCTGGAGACGGGGTTGAGAACTTTCTGGGCAGTTGCCGGGCTGCTGCCCCGGGCGAAGCTGCCTCCGGCCGGATACTGGCGGATACGTCTGACAGAGGAGAATGAGCATGTCAATACGGCAGAGTGCTTCGGGATCGTTGCCGAACTTGTCAAGGACTGAGGTAAAGGCCCGACCGCCGTTTGTGGCGGTGCGCTGGCGCCGGGGCCTGGAGATTCTGGACCAGCGGCTTCTGCCGGGGCGGGTTGTCTGGCAGCGACCGGAAAGTGCCGATGACGTAATTGAGCTGATTCGGGGTCTGGCAGTGCGGGGGGCGCCGTTGATTGGCGTGGCGGCAGCTTACGGCGTGGCACTGGAAGCGGCCCGGCTTGGGGGCAGCGGTGGGCGGCGTCGATTGGTTCGGGCCTGCGACCGACTGGCCGCGGCGCGACCAACGGCAGTCAATCTGGGCTGGGCGGTCGAGCGGATGCGCCGGGTGATTGCGGCGGTCGCCGATGACCGGCAGTTGCCGGCCCGTCTGCTGGCAGCGGCACGGGAACTTGAAGCCGAAGAACGAGAGCGGTCGTATGCGATTGCCCGGCATGGGGCCGTTCTCATTCCGCCGGGCGGCGTGGTGATGACGATTTGCAACACCGGTTCGCTGGCCGGACCCGGAGTCGGGACCGCGCTGGGGATTGTTTTGCAGGCACATGCCGCCGGGCGGCGGCCAAGCGTACTGGCACTGGAAACGCGGCCACTGCTGCAGGGAGCGCGGCTGACCGCACTGGAGCTGGTGCGGGCTGGTATTCCGGTCCGGCTGCTGCCGGACAGCGCCGCGGCTTCGGCGGTGAAGGACTGCGATCTGGTGCTGGCCGGCGCCGACCGAATTGCGCGCAATGGTGATACGGCCAACAAAGTCGGCACGTTGATGCTGGCGATTCTCGCCCGGCGTGCCGGCCGGCCGATGGTGATAGCTGCTCCGGGTTCAACCTGGGACCCGGCGACCGCGACGGGCGCGGACATCCCGATTGAACAGCGCGGTGCAGCGGAGGTGCTTGGCTTTGGCGGCTGCCGGGTTGCGCCCCGCGGCGTCGGGGTTTATAACCCGGCTTTCGATGTCACCCCGGCAGGGCTCATCAGTGCGATTGTGACCGAACGCGGCATTGCCCGGCCGCCACTGGGACGTTCATTGAGCCGACTGGTGGGAACGATGCACAAAGCGCCGGCCAGGCAGAGCCGGGCCGGCGCCGAAAAGACAGCAGACGGACTAGTTGGTTGAGACGGTAACCGACTCCATCACGACCGGCGTGACCGGACGGTCGTTGGGGCCGGTCTTGACAGCGCCGATTCGCTGAAGGACATCCATTCCTTCAACCAGTTTGCCGATGACGGTATAGTTGCCGTCCAGCATCGGCAGGGCTTCCAGACAGAGGTAAAACTGGCTGCCGGATGATTCCTTCTTGGGGTTGACCGCGTCGCCGGTACGGGCCATGGCCATGGCGCCCTTTTCGTGCTTGCGCTTGATTTCGGCCGGTACGGTGTAGCCCGGGCCGCCGGTGCCGTCGCCCTTGGGGTCGCCGCCCTGAACCACGAAGCCGGGCACAATGCGGTGGAAGGTGAGGCCGTTGTAAAAGCCCTTGATGGCATTGTTCGCAACATTGGCGACATTTTTCGGCGCATCTTCGGTGTAGAACTTGACTTTCATTGTACCGAAGTCGCGCACCTTGATAGTGATGTAAAGGTCTTTGGGCAGTCGGGTCGGGTCGAGTGTGTCGGTCAAGATACCTGCCTTGGTTGTGCCCGGTTGGGCGGATATGCTTTCCGGCGGTGTCGGCGGTGTGGTTTCAGCCGGCGCCGCGGTCACAGCGGTGTCGGCCGCCGAAGCCGTTTCGGTTTTTGGCTGCTGGCTGCCGCAGGCCAGCACAAGCAGTGCCGCGGCGACAGCGATGGTTTTATGCATCAGGTTCCTCCGTTGCTTGGGGTCTTTCATTGTTGCCGGCCGGCGCTGGTCAGTAGCCCCAGCGTCGGGTGCGGCGAGCCCAAGTTTCGCCGTAATTGAGCGAAAAGGCCAGCCGCAAAGCAGTTTCGTGCAGGCCGGATGCCGACCGCAGCAGCACCGCAGCGGCAATGTCGGCAGTGCCGAATCCGGCGATTGCCAGCCCGGTGCCGGCGTACAGCCCGGTCTCGGCTATGGTTCCGCCGTCACGGGGCGAGTAGTACCAGTTGCCGTGTGAAAGTCCGAACCGCACCGGAATCGATTCGACAACGTAGTATTCCATGCCAAGCGTCATTCGCAGCGAGTTGCGAAATCCGAGGCTGCGGGCTGAGTCGCCGTCACCGGTCAGTGTGGCATTTTCCCAGTTGGCGAGACTTGCGCCCAGCGTAAGGCTCAACCGGTCAGTGGCGGCGAGCCCCAGGCCGGCTGCGCCGGACCAGGGCAGATCGATGTGCCGAGTCTGAATTGAGTCGGCAACGACTCCGTGAATCTTCTTCAACCGGCGTACCGTCAGTTGCTGCCCGGGTTCAAACCAGGCTCCGGCAGAAAAACGACCGAACGTCAGCCCCAGGCCGGCACGAAGGCTGCCGCCGCGGTAGTCGGTTTCGATCGTGTCGGTGGAGCTGTTGCCGCCGACGGTGTAGCGCCAGTTCTCGCGCGCACCGCCGAGCAGCGCCGAGTACTGGAGGCCAAGCGTCGCACGGCCCAGGAATCGGTGGGCGATGCCGGCCGAGAGCGCGTAGATGCCGCCGCGACCGATGATATGGCGCCGGTAGAGAGTATCGGTGAGCGAATCAGACCAGATGTCAAAGTCCTGACAGAACCGTTCCGATGCAGCAAGCGTGAGCCGGAACGATGCCGGCAGTGGCACCGCGCCGGTGATGCCGGTGGGGCGGACGCTGAACAGAGCCCGGGACCCGAAGTTCTGGCGGCCGAGCGAGACGCCGACCAGGCCACCGGTGCGGATTGTGACCCGGTCGAGGCGGACAGGTATGCCGGGGTTGTCGTCGGACAGCGCCGAAGGGCCAGACTGAGCACTGAGCCGCGCGTCGCTGTTGCCGGCGAGTTCACCCAGCCCCCGGGGATTGAAAAACGACTGGGCAACAAGGCTGGTTACGACGAGCAGCAGAAGCAATAGAGAGCGACGCATCAGTGAAACCGGTCCTGGGGCGGCAGGACGTACTGAATGTGCAGGCGCGGCGCCAGCGGTCCTGCGGCGTTCAGACGCAGGAGAAAGAATTCGGCCCACTCCGGACTGGCTTTGAGCAGCAGGCCGCGGTTGGAGTCAGGCCAGGTGGTCCAGAACTGCACCAGCGTTCGCAGGTCGAAGCTGACGGTTGAATCTGAACCGGATGGTGGTGAGTAGTAGACAGTGCGGGCGGGAGTTTCGACGAAGCGGGCATTGGGGCCGCGACCCGAAAACGGGTCAAGCAGCCGGTGAACCGCAAGTGTCATCGTATCACTGTGCCGGTAAATGGTGCGCGGGTGGAGTTCAAGGTCGGCCCTGGTAATTGTGGCGGCAGCAGGTATCGAATCTAGGTCAAAAATCAGGAATGTGCGCATCGGGACGCCGGAACCGATCAGCAGGCCGGTTCGTGTAGCGGTATCGGTGCGAACGGTATCGGCGATAACGGCCGAGGCGATTGCGTTGAGGCTGGTGGCGGTTCGGTTGTTGCCGTAGCGGACGACAAACCGGGGACTCTTGCCGGAAGTCGTGCGGGAGGCGATGCGGCAGAAACGGCCGTTGTCCTGTGGGAGCAGGATGATACCGTTCTCGCGGATTGCGGCCCGCTGTTCGGCGGTGAGGTTTCGATAGCTGAGGGTGATGACCGTGCTTTCGCGGCTGGTGGTGCCGGCGCCGATGTCGACGCTGAGCCAGTCGCCGCCAGGGTTGACCCAGAAGTTGAAGGAGTCGGCCATCAGCCAGGAAACGCCCGATTCGTTCCAGGACGTCGAACAGGGCCGGCAGACAAAGGAAACCGGCGTACTGTCAAGCGGGTAGAGCACAAGTTCAACCGAGGCGATCGAATCAAGGCTGAGCGTCTCCGAGATGACCCAGCGCAGTAACAGGCGCGAACGGTAAAACGAGTCGGCGCCGAAGAACAGCCGGGCAGCAGTGCCGAGCGGTGCGTAGCGGATGTAGCGGGCGGCGCTGTCGGCAGTAAGGGTGAAGGCGGAGTCGGCCGGGACACGGTCCTTGATTTCGTTGTAGCCAAGGGGCAGGGTGTTACAGCCGACAACCAGCAGTGCCAGCAGCGTCAGCAGGGTGGGTAGGGCAGGATTGCGCATGGTCAGTTTTCCAGCCGGCTGAATCGTTCGCGGATGCGGTCGGTGAGGTGGTCGCCGGCGGCGTTCATCGCTGTGTAGAGAGCGTTTTTGATTGCCCGGGGTGTCGAGCGGCCGTGGGCGACGACAACCGTGCCGTTGACTCCGAGCAGCAGGGCACCGCCACGCTGCTGCCAGTCCAGCCGGTCGATGAATTCGTGCAGTACCGGTTTCGACAGCCAGCGTCGCATCCGGTAGTTGGTCTCCGAGTGCAGGTATTCGTCAAGGTAGCGGGCGAGCAGTTCGCCCATGCCTTCAGTGTACTTGAGCAGAATGTTGCCGACAAATCCGTCGCAGACGGCAACATCGGCTGCTCCTTCCAGCAGGTCGTGGCCTTCGATGTTGCCGATGAAGTTGAGGTCAGTCTGCTGAAGCAGTTCGGCAGTCCGGACGGCCAGTTCGTTGCCTTTGCCGGCTTCACGGCCAATGTTGAGGATGGCGACGGATGGATTGGCCTTGCGCAGCAGGTGAGCAGCGGCAGTGGCGCCCATCAGCGCGAACTGCTGGAGCTGAAACGGCTTGGTTTCGACATTGGCGCCGACGTCGAGCACCAGCGTGCTGCCGGTACGGTTGGGGAACATCACTCCCAGCGTCGGGCGGTGAACGCCGGGGATGACGCCGAGGGTGGTGATGGCAAAGGCCATCACTGCGCCGGTGTTGCCGGCACTGACGAAGGCAGCGGCGCGGCCGGATTTGACCATGTCGATGCCGACGGCAATCGAGCTGTCGCGTTTGCGTTTGACGATTTCGGCTGGCGATTCGTGCATGCCGACGGTCTCGGAGGCCGGCACGATTGTGATTCGTTCGCTGTAGTCAGTGTCAGGGCTGCCCAGCAGTTCCGGTCGGCCGACCAGGCAGACCTGCAGTTCGGGCAGGCGGGCAGCCGCTTCCAGCGCCCCGGCAATCTCGACCCGTGGCGCATTGTCGGAACCCATCGCGTCAAGCGCGACAGTCAGCGGCGACGATTCGGCCATCGACTGTTATTGTCGATTGTGCCGGCGGCGAGGTCCAGCGCCGGCGTCATTCCTTCTTGGTCTTTTCGATGAACAGCACCTCTTTGCCCGCATACCAGCCGCAATGGGGGCAGACCCGGTGCGGCAGTTTCGGTTCGTGGCAGTGCGGGCAGTCAACAGTGGTTGGCGCTGTCAGTTTCCAGTGCGTCCGACGCTTGCGGCCGCGCTGTTTGGAGTGGCGTCTTTTGGGAAGTGGCATTTTTCCTCCGGATTGACTATGGTCAGCGTCGGGATTGTAGTGCCAATGCCGACAGTGTCAATACCATTACCGTATGGTCAGGCCGGCTTGTTTTCTTCGACACACTCGATACCGAGCCGGGCCAGTTCGGCAAGTACCGGCTGGTAGATATCCGGCATCACTGGAATCAGCACCCCGGTTCGGCTGATGCGGCCTTCAAGTATCAGCCGAACCGCGATTGCCGCCGGCAGGCTGACGGTTCGAGCCATTGCGGTGTCGCCATTGGGGATGCCGTAATCGATGAGGGTCGAGGTGATGACCTCTGCCGGTCGGCCGGGATACTCGGCGCGGAACCGGTGGTGGAGGACAATCATGTCGCGCTCACCGGGCCGATAGCTCATCCGGGCGACCATCAGCTTGGCGAGAACATCAAGGTTGGAGCCGCTGTCGAGCCCGAGCGGCTGGGTGTCAAACAGGCCAAGCCAGGCAAGGTTGGCAATGGTCGGGTCGTCGGGCGTAACTTTGAGCCGGGCGGCAACTTCGGAACGCAGGTCGCCGGTGCCCGGGACGTAACGGCGCAGCCAGTCGGCAGCGGAAAGGCCGGTCAGTGGCTGAACCGAATCGTCGGCCAGCAGGCCGAGGTCGGCAATCGCCTTGAGCGTTGAGCACCAGCCAAAGTTGCGCAGAGTGCCGCGAAGCATGGTTCGGATGCCTTCGAGTCCGTAGAGGGCAATATAGGGCAGGGAGTTGCGGTTGGGGTAGGCTTCGAAGCGATGGTCTGGTCCAACCGGCAGTGGCCAGCGGTGGCCAAACAGGTCGCGGCCGGGGACAAAAACTTCTTTTCCATCCTTGAGATAGCGGGCATCGTTGCGGCCGGCCATTACCACGCCTTTCGGGCTCCAGGAGAACTTGTAGCCGAGCGGGTTGTCATTTGCCTCGGGCGCCGGCAGTCCGCCGCAATACGATTCAAACTCGACGATGCGGCCGCCGTTGTGCTGAACCGAGTGGATGATCTTCATCGCGGACATGTGGTCGATACCGGGGTCGAGACCGATTTCGTTGAGCAAAATGATGCCGGCATTGCGGGCGTCAGCGTCGAGTGCCCGCATAGCATCCGAGACGTAAGATGTCGTTACCAGCGGCCGGCGATGTTTGATGCAGAAATTGGCAACGCGGACATGAAAGGTGTAGGGCAACAGGCTGACGACAAGGTCGGCGGCACGGACGGCGTCTTCCAGCGCGGTTGCGTCTTCAACGTTGAGAGCCTGAGCCCGGCCGCGGGAATGCCCGCCGATCAACGCGGCGGCCTTTTCCACCGTGCGGCTGGCGACAGTCACTTCGAAGTCTTCGATGTCAAGCAGATAGTTGACCATCGGGCGCGAGACCAGACCGGCGCCCAGTATCAGTGTTTTCTTCATCAGCTGGTACTCCTTTGGAGATATTCTTCAATATAGGCATAGTCAGGGGTCAGCCGGCCCTGATGGACGATGACCGCGCGGCGCAGCGGAGCGGGGAGGTCAAGCCGGTCCAGCGGTAGCCGGAAGTCAGCTTGGGCCAGCGGTGGCACGAACGGCATCAGCGTCTGGCCGAATTCCCGGGAAGAATCAAAAGGGAACTCGCAGGGCAGATTGTCGACCGCCATGATGACGATGCCCGGGCCGGCAATACCGTCGGAGACACCGGCCGTTGCCGGATTATAAGTGAAGAACGGCTGACCCGGATCGGTTGTCCGGACAGTGGCCTCAATTGAGCCGTTGACGTCACAGGAAATGTCACCGATCACTTTCAGCCGTGGGGGTGGCTCTTGGGTAAACGCACGATGCAGCCAGTCGCGGGTGACCAGTCTTGGATAGCGGGGGTCCCAGTAGATGCAGTTGGCAAGAGCCGAAAGCCAGGGCAGGTACTCTTCAAAACGGGCACGATAGCGCTCGGGCTGGGAATAGTATTCCGACAAATTGAAGCTGTGGTCGGGGTCAACCGGTGTGACGAGGTGTTCTTCACGGAACATCGTCCGGTAAATTCGATCAGGTGAACCATCGGCAACCAGCGCCGGCAGTTCGTTGGGGTTGACCGTAACTGCATTGAGGGCGTCAAGCATCTCCCAGACCCCCTGGGCGACGTGGCCGTAGCCGGTGACACCAATTACCAGTGGCGAAAGTTCGCGCGGCAGACCGCGGGCGGCAATCGCGCGGCCAATTTCAGCCAGGGCCGCCCTGGCGAGCTCAACCCGGCCGTATTCGTGCGCGGTCCGGCAGTGCTGAAAGGGGGTGTCCCAGCCGAACTGCCGAAGTCGAATCCCGAGTCCGGCGATGGTGTCGGTGATGCCGGCCATGCCGGCGAAGCGACCAAAGAATACCAGCCGGCGTCCGGAGTCGTCGGTCATCTTCTCGTAATCAATCAGGGTACAGCCCAGTTCGAGCAGCCGTCTGAGCATTGGCATGTTGTGGGGCTGCCCCTTGATGACGTGGGAAAAGAACACATAGGTGCCGCCCGGGCGGAAAAAGCCGAGAGGCATTTCTTTGACACCGAGAATCAGCGGGCAGTTGGCAACCGAATCAAGCAGTTCGGCGCCGACTTCTTCGTATTCGGCGTCATTGAATACCCGGATTGGCGAGCGCTCGACGGCAAAAGAAATGTTGTGGGTGCCGATGAGGCTGCCGACCTGCTCCGGAATGAGTGGAGCGCGCCGCTCCCAGATGTTTTTGTCTTCGCGGCGGATGGCAACGAGTGGCGAATGGTCCGGCATGAACAGCAATGATAGTGGGCTGCGGCCCGGAGTCAAACCGTACTCAGGCCAAGAACCGCGGCGATGTCGTAGCGGCCGGGTGGCTGCACGGCAGCAAAACGGGCGGCCTGGACCGCGCCGGCGGCAAAGGCAATGCGACTTTCGGCCTTGTGGCCGAGTTCGAGTCGTTCGCCCGGTCCGCCGAAGATGACCAGATGTTCGCCGACTACGTCACCGGTGCGGATTGAACTGATGCCGATCTGACCGGCGGGTTTGGTGGTACTGGTCCGGCCGCGACCGAGGAGCAACTCGTTTTGCCTGCGAACCGTCGTCAGCGTCCGGCCGAGAGTCAGCGCGGTACCGGAAGGGGCATCGGCCTTGCGGCGGTGGTGGGTTTCGACGATTTCGATGTCGTATTCGGGGCTCAGGTGGCGGGCGGCTTCGGCTACAAGCCGATTGAGCAGTGCCATGCCGACCGAGAAGTTGGCGGCGTGAATTACCGCAATCCTGGTGGCGGCCTGTTCGAGTGCTGTTTCTGCTGTCGGTGAGAGGCCAGTTACTCCGCAGACCAGCGGTCGCTGCAGACGGGCGCACGATTCGGCCAGTGCCGCAGTGGCGGCCGGGGTCGAGAAATCGATTACGACATCACAGCCGAAGAGTGCCGAGTCGATATCGGCAGTGATGACGCCTTTACCACAGGGCTTGCCGAGAGCCGGGTGTTCGGCGGCTTCGATGCCGGCAACAACCTCGGCGTCGGAGACATTACTGCAGTATTCTGTTACGGCACGGCCCATCCGCCCGGCGGCGCCAGCGACTGCAATCCGGATCACTGTCGTGGTTTCAGCCCGAACTGAACGAGTGCCTGGCGGATGGTCTTGACCGTCGCGTCGGTCGCTGGCGTCAATGGTGGGCGGGGCTCGCCAGCAGCCATACCGAGCATTGCCATTGCCGCTTTGACCGGAATCGGATTGGTTTCGCAGAACAAAGCCCGGTAGAGACCGAAAAGCCGCTGGTGCAACCGGGCAGCGGTTTCGGTTTCGCCCGCCAGAAAGTGTCGGACCAGCTGCGTGATTTCGGCCGGCACGATATTGGAGGCGACCGAAATGACGCCGCGACCACCGATGGACAGTATTGGCAGGGTAAGACTGTCATCGCCGGAAAGCAGAGTGATGCGGTCGCCGCAGCGGACCAGTAGCTCGCTCATCTGGTCGAGGTTGCCTGAAGCCTCCTTGACCGCGACGATGTTACTGCAGTCTCGACAGAGACGTTCAATCGTGACCGGCAGGATGTTGACCGCACAGCGGCTGGGAATGTTGTAGATGATTATCGGGCGATTTGTAGATTCGGCCACAGCGCGGAAATGGCGATAGAGCCCTTCCTGAGTTGGTTTGTTGTAGTAGGGGGCAACGACCAGCAGGGCAGCGGCGCCCAGTTGCTCGGCGGTTTTTGCGGCCCGGCAGGAGCGGGTCGTGTCATTGGTGCCGACGCCGGCAATTACCGGTATGCGGCTGCCGGCTGCGACCCGGGCCGTTTCCAGTAACTGTGCCTTTTCTTCGTCACTGAGAGTCGGCGACTCGCCGGTTGAACCGGCAACAAGGATACCACTGACACCGGCTGCAAGCTGAAAACGCAGGTTGCGACGCAGACCGGTCAGGTCAAGCCGTCGGCCGCGAAACGGGGTGACAACAGCGGTAATGCATCCTTCAAACATGGTTTCCTCCCTGAGGGACAGGGGTAGTCTGGATGTCAGCGTCACGGTTAACGGCGGGTGCGGTTCCCAGTCCGAGAACGGTATCGACTTCGCTGCCGGACATTACCTCGCGTTCCAGCAGGGCCTGGGCGAGGGCATCGAGCCGATGACGGTTTTCCCGCAGGATTGTGGCGGCACGCTCGGACTGGGCTTCGACAATCCGCCGTATCTCAGCGTCAATCACGCGGGCGGTTTCTTCGGAAAAGGTCTGGTGCATGCCCATGTCACGACCGAGGAAAATCTGTTCTTCGGGACGGCCGAAGGCCAGCGGGCCGACTTTTTCGCTCATGCCCCATTCACAGACCATCTTGCGCGCCAGCGCCGTGGCATTTTCGATATCGTTATGGCTGCCGGTGGAGACGTCACCGAAGACGAGCAGTTCGGCAGCGCGGCCGCCAAGCATTACCGCCAGCTGGTCGAGACAGTAGCCGCGCGAGTAGATGCGTTTGTCGTCCAGCGGCAGGCGCTGTGTCAGCCCGAGGGCCTGACCGCGGGGAATGATTGTTACCTTGTGCACCGGATCGGTGCCGGGTATGAGCCGGGCAACGACGGTGTGCCCGGATTCGTGATAGGCAATCCACCGTTTCTCTTCGTTGCTGATCAGCAGCGAACGCCGTTCGACGCCCATCAGTACCTTGTCCTTGGCATCTTCGAAGTCCTGCATCGTCACCGCCGTCCGGGCGCGCCGGGCGGCAAGCAGGGCAGCTTCGTTGACCATATTGGCAAGGTCGGCGCCGGAAAACCCCGGGGTGCCGCGGGCGAGTACGTTCAGGTCGACGTCGGGGGCAATCGTAATCTTGCGCACGTGCACCTTGAGGATTTCCTCCCGGCCCTGTACGTCGGGACGGTCAACGGTAATCTGACGGTCGAAGCGGCCGGGCCGCAGCAGCGCACGGTCGAGAATGTCGGGTCGGTTGGTGGCGGCCATGATGATGACGCCGTCGGAAGTTTCGAAGCCGTCCATTTCCACCAGCAGCTGGTTGAGTGTCTGCTCCCGTTCGTCGTGGCCACCGCCGAGGCCGGCGCCTCGCTGCCGACCGACGGCGTCGATTTCGTCAATGAAGATGATACAGGGAGCATTGCGTTTGCCCTGTTCGAACAGGTCACGGACACGGGCGGCGCCGACGCCGACAAACATCTCGACGAAGTCGGAACCGGAGATTGAGAGAAACGGTACGCCCGCTTCGCCGGCGACCGCTTTGGCCAAAAGGGTCTTGCCGGTACCGGTTGGACCTACCAGCAGCACGCCTTTGGGGATCCGGCCGCCAAGTTTCTGGAATTTGTGCGGCGCTTTCAGGAAGGCGATGATTTCACGCAGCTCCTCTTTTGCTTCCGGGACACCGGCAACGTCGTTGAATGTCACTTTGGGCCGGTCCGAGGTCATTGCCCGGGCGCGGGATTTGCCGAACATGAAGGCACGGTCCTGACCTGAGGTCATGCGGCGCATGAACAGAAACCAGAACCCGATTATCAGCAGCCAGGGCAGGATGCTGAGGACGATTGTAAACCATTGCGACTGGGGACGGGCGCTGACCCGGACACCGGCGGCGAGCAGCCGTTGAACAAGCTGCTGGTCGTCGGGCGTATAGGTCTTGAACTCGGTGAAACGAATCGGACCACGGGGGCCAGCAACTTCGGATTCGTTCTTGAGCTTGCCGGTCAGTTCCCGTTCGACAATTACCACCTCGGCGACATTGCCCGCTTCAAGCTCACGGACAAAGTCGGTGTAATCAATGCTGGGTCGGTTGCCTCGACGCGAAAGCAGGTTCCAAGCCCCCCAGGCGGCAAGAAACACGATTAACCATACGAGCAGCGGACCAAGAAACCTGACGCGGGAAGACTTGTCTGCCATCAGTCCTCGCTAACCTCCGTTGTTTCAAAAACAAGCCAGTCTTTCTGCCGACGAACCACCAAACCGTTGCCGAGGTCGGCACGGCGGCCAGTGCGGCCACTAACGATTTCCAGCACTCGGCTGACGGCGGTTGAATCGAGGGCGGGAAAGCGAAGTCGGAGCGCCCGGCGCTGCAACACTTCATCATATCGCCGGAAGCGGACAATGTCAATCCGACTGGGGCAGGACTTGTCCAGACTGGACTGCAGGGCTGCCTCGGCGCAACGGTCGAGAAAGCTGTCTTCGGCTCTGAGCAGTCGGGACAGACGACGGGCATTGATGGCGGCAGCCGGATTGATTGCCAGCAGGGCGGGCAGAACCTGCAGCCGGATGAGATTGCGCCGGAAGGACGGGTCGGCGTTGGTTTCGTCTTCAACCCAGCCGATGCCGCGGGCGGTGAGGTGGCTACGGATTGCCTCGCGGGAAATATCAATCAACGGTCTGATCCACCGGCCACGCCGGACCGGAATGCCACAGACGCCGGTCAAGCCGCTGCCCCGGACAATGTTGAGCAGGATGGTCTCCAGGTTGTCTTCAAGGTTGTGCCCGACGGCGATGCGCTGGCAGTCGAGACGGCGGGCGGTCTGTTCCAGTTCGGTCGTCCGGACTGCCCGGGCGGCTTCTTCAATTGACAGCCGGTGGAGTCGCGCATAGCTGCTGACCTCATGTCGTTTTACTATCAGGCTGACACCGAGGCGCCGGCACAGTGAGCGGACGAATCGTTCATCGTCGTTCGCCGCCGGGCGAAGCCGATGATTGATGTGGATTGCCTGGATGGTCAGGCAGTAGCGCCGACGTGCTGCCAGCAGCAGGTCAAGCAGGCAGACCGAATCGGCACCGCCGGAGATGGCGACGAGAACCTTGTCGCCGGAGTGGAGCAGTCCTTCGGATTCGACGGTGGCCAGAAACTGGCCGAAGACCGAAAGATGAGGAGTGGGCTTCACTTCTCGGTGTACACCGAACGAATTATGCGGTCGATTGTCTCAACCGTGCTGGTGATTTCGGCCGTTGTCAGTGTCAGCGGGGGACGAAGCAGCAGCGAGGAGGAACGGATACAGAGCCAGAGCTTCTCGCGGCGGCATTCAGCCTGTATCCGGTGGTGCAGTCGGGCCGGGCCGGGAAGCCTGACGTTCCAGCAGGCTCCGATGCCGAACCAGCAGCCCGGTGACGGTTCGTCACCCCGGGCAATGGCCGACTGAATCGCAGTGCCAATGGCCGCGGCGTGTTCAATCAACCCGTTTTTCAGTAGTTGCAGATAGCGCAGCGCGGCAATACAGGCGGCCCGGGAGGGTCCAGCCGGGCGGTTGTTCCAGTGGCGGGTCGAGCGGTCGGTCACGCAGGCGCCAATCGGGAGTCCGGCGGCAAGCCCTGGCCCGAGGACATGCAGGTCGGGTCGGATTCCGGCATGCTCGACCGCCAGCATGCGGCCGGTGGTTCCGGGGGCGAGGGATGATTCGTCGACGATCAACCAGACCCCGGCCTGGGATGTTACTTCCCGGAGCCCTGGCAGCCGGGAGTCAAGCGGATGGGCAACAATCGCAGCGGCGTCGGCAACCCGGCAGTTTTTTATATCATCCACTTCTGCCAGCCAGATTGTTTTGTCGCGTCCGGTTTGAGCTCGGGCGAGTTCAATCGCGCGGGCGAGTGCTTCCCGGCCGGACTGACAGAGCAGAACCCGACGGTTAGTCGCACCGGGTGATATTTCGGCCAGCAAAGCTGCCAGTTCCACCATCTCGGGCCAGACCGGGTCGTTGTCGGTACCGACAGTCGGACCGGGCAGTTCTAACAGCAATGGGTGATTCCATCCGAGTGGACGGTAGCCTCCTGAACTCAGGTCGAGCAGGTGTTCGCCGGTGGTCAGCGTCAGCCAGACACCGTCGGTGTCGTGAAACAGCGTGGCGTCTGATTCGGGTCCCAGCGGGGAGTGGCGTCGGGCGAGCCGCTGCAGTCGAGACGAGTTTTCGGTCATGTTGGCAGCATTGCGGTCGTCTGTTCGGTGCGCCGATAGCCAAGCAGGCGCCACAAGCCAGCGGCGAATGCTACCACCGCAGCAGGATAGAGTTCGTAATAGATGCGCATTTCGTCGATGTTGCCAAACAGCATTGCCAGGACCAGCACTGGCAGAGTGAGCAGGTAGCTGATTTGAAAAATACGGGGCAGCTTGGGCAACGCCAGACCAGACAAGAGGTAGGCGAGCACAGTTAGAATGTTAAGACCAGTCGGTATCACAAGCTGGCCCAGAAACGGTCGGAACAGCAGCCAGTTGCGAGGTTCAGCGATTGCCGCCAGATTGCGCAACAGCCGCAGTTCAATGGGTGAACCCGGATTGTGACGATAGACGAGCAGCAGTCCGCCCCGGATTGCTGCCCAGAGCAGGAACTGGCCAGCAACACCAGCCAGCAGATGTTTGAAAGGTAACCGGCGACGGTTCAACACGGTCCAGATAACCGCCAGCAGGATTGCCGTTTCCTTGTTCAGACAGGCGCAGGCGAAGACAATCAGATAGCTTTTGCTGTGTTTTTCGGCGATCAGACACAGTCCCAGCGTGAACAGTGCCAGTCCGCTTAGGTCGTAAATGTGGCTGACGTAGCCAAACATGACGGGAAGCCCGGCCAGCCCGAGCAGAGGCACGGTGTCCTGTTCCAGTCCGGTCAGTCCGGCGATACCGGCCAGTCGGCGCAGCGACCAGGCGAACAGCATCAGGAATAAAAACAACCAGCCGCGGACAAGTTCGAATTCAAGGGCATGTTGATT
Organism: Caldifarciminota bacterium; assembly: GCA_965649225.1. Taxonomy (GTDB): domain Bacteria; phylum Hydrothermota; class Tepidihabitantia; order Tepidihabitantales; family Tepidihabitantaceae; genus CBFGJX01. The sequence continues at coordinate 209,772 of CBFGJX010000001.1, read as the reverse complement.
CAGCCAATCGGGTCGGCCGTCGCGGACGTACAAGCGGCGTACACGCTCCGCGAGCCTGCGGGCAATTCCGGGGGGGACGACTGCCCGGGTACTTCGTACCAGCAGCGGGACCAGTGCTCTGGTGACGTATGGTTGCGGCGCCCGACCGGCCAGCATGGCACCGAAGAAGTCGGTACCGCCGATGCCGGGCGCGGTACGGTTGAGGCCAGGCCAAGTGATAAAATCAGCAAGCGTTATGCCGGCAGCGGCGGCATATATTAATGTAAGTACCACTGCCGGGAGCAATCTTCGGATGAGTTTGGCCGGCTGGACTAATCGGCCTGCGGCGCTTGACATCGATTGGTTGGCAGACTAAAAGGAGGGCGGACAGGAGTTGTCATATGGCCACTTATCAGTTCATGTGCCTGGAGTGCGGTCACGCGTTTGAGGTTTTTCTGACCAAGCGTGACATTGATGATGAGAAACCGGTTGAGTGCCCTGCCTGCGGGTCAACCGACACCAGTCGTACTTTTGACGAGGACGCCGAGCTTGACGAAGCCCTCGACGAAGAAGTCATGGAAGAGGAAGACGAGGCAGAGGACGACGGTTTCGACATCAGTCTTGACGACGAGTAGCCCGTCGGCTTTCACGGTTTGAGCCGGCGGCTCGTTTGGCTTCCTGCCAGACCGCTTCCATTTCGGCCAGAGAAACAGTCGCAAGTCCGCCCGGTCGATCGCGGAATGTCCGTTCGACCCGGTTGAACCGGTGGACAAATTTGCGATTGGCATCGCGCAGAGTCTGTTCGGCGTCAATGCCGATGTGCCGGCAGAGGTTGACCATGGCAAACAGCAGGTCGCCGGTTTCCTCTCTGGCCGCTGTCTGTTTCCGATTGGTCAGTTCGAGACGCAGCTCCCGGATTTCTTCTTCTACTTTGTCGAGTACCAGCAGCGGGTTGTCCCAATCGAACCCGACCCGGCGGCAGCGCTCCTGAATCAGCTGTGCCTGCCGCAACGCTGGTAATGTTGCCGGGATGCCGTCGAGAGTGTAGCGGCGGTTTTTCTCGCGGCGCTTGGTTTTCTCCCAGTTTGTCAGCACTGCGTCGGCGGTGCAGAGTCGGACTTTACCGTAGATATGGGGATGGCGGCCCTTGAGTTTGGCGATGGTCTGGCGAATGACCCTGGACAGGGTAATGCCGCGCGGACGCAGAATCTCGGCAAGGAACAGGCCGAGAAACAAATAGTCGCCCAGTTCTTCGGCAATGTCAGCGGAGTTGCCGCGACGTAATGCGTCGTCAAGCTCGTAGGTTTCATTGAGCAAGAGCGGGCGGGTGGTTGCGACCGTTTGTTTGCGGTCCCAGGGGCACCGACGCCGGAGCACACGGATGGTCCGGATCAACTCTTTGAACACGCCTGAGTGTAGCACCGGCGAGCAAAGAGGCAAGCTGCTCGTCGGTGTGGGTCCGGCTGGAGGGCGGAAACAGCACCACGCGTTCCGCGGGGGCAGTTTCTGGAATCGAAAAAGGCGGAACGGGGGGTTGACAATTCGTAGATTGTGAGTATACTTCCCGCACGCCGCGGTCCTTTTCCTGCCGTGTTGACCTTGAGGTGCAACTGTCCAACAGTGCCGCACTTGGCTGAAAAAGGTTTCGCAGGGCACAACCCGACCAGGAGGCTTTCTGACAAAGATAGTTGAGAAGCAGGTTTTATCGTCGTCGATCAAGCTTCTGGAGCTTGCCGCACCGGAGATAGCAGCGAAGGCTCTGCCCGGTCAATTCGTGGTGTTGCGGGTAAATGAGGAGGGCGAGCGAATTCCGCTGACAATCGCTGGTACCGATCCGGCACGAGGTGTGGTGACGGTGGTCTTTCAGGAGGTCGGTAAATCCACCCGGCTGCTGGGTACCCTTGAAGTCGGCGATTCGGTTCTGGATTTCATCGGGCCGCTGGGGCAGCCGTCGCATATCGAGAAGTTCGGTACCGTGGTTTGCATCGGCGGGGGAGTCGGGACACCGGAAATACTTCCGGTTGCCCGGGCTCTGAAGGCTGCCGGTAACCGGGTCGTAGCGATTATCGGCTTTCGAACCCGCGAGCTGGTTCTGATGGAGAAGGAAATGGCGGCGGCAGCAGATGAGTTGATTGTCTGTACCGACGACGGCAGTTATGGCCAGCGCGGATTTGTTACTGATGCCTTGAAGGGCGTTCTCGCCAGAACTGAACGGGTCGACCGCGTTTTTGCCGTCGGACCGGTAATCATGATGAAAATGGTTTCCGAGGTTACCAGACCGTTGGCCATTCCGACCGTTGTCAGCCTGAATCCGATTATGCTTGATGCCACTGGAATGTGTGGCGTCTGTCGGGTCGAGGTTGGCGGCGAGACCAAATTTGCCTGCGTCGACGGACCGGAGTTTGACGGCCACAAGGTTGATTTCGACCTGCTCGCAGCGAGATTGAAAGTCTATCTGCCCCAGGAGCGGCAGTCGCTTGAACTGTTTGAGCGGCAGCAAGGTTCCTGCTGCGGGGCACACCGGGAGTGTCGTCATGGCTAGAATAGCTGCTGAACGGACCGTGATGCGCGAGCAGCCGCCGGCCGAGCGGATTCACAATTTCGACGAGGTGCCGTTCGGATATTCGCCTGAGGAAGCGGTCGCCGAGGCAAAACGGTGTCTGCAGTGCCGGAAGCCGAGCTGTGTTGCGGGGTGTCCGGTCAACGTCGACATCCCTGGATTCATCGGCCAGATTGCGCTGGGCAATTTCTGGGAGGCAGTCAAGGTGATGAAAGCCACCAATATGCTGCCGGCGATATGCGGCCGCGTCTGTCCTCAGGAGGAACAGTGCGAGGGGGAGTGTGTGCTGGGCCGTAAGGCTGAGCCGGTGGCAGTGGGGAACCTGGAACGGTTCATTGCTGACTGGGAAGCGGAACAGGGGCAGTGCTACATGTGCGAGAAGCTGCCGCCGACCGGGAAGCGGGTGGCGGTTGTGGGTTCGGGGCCGGCCGGATTGACGGTTGCCGGCGATTTGTTGCGCCTCGGGCATGACGTGACGATCTTTGAGGCCCTGCACAAGCCCGGTGGAGTGCTGGTTTATGGCATTCCCGAGTTTCGGCTACCCAAGACGATTGTCGAGCGGGAGGTGAAGTTCGTTCAGGACATGGGGGCGAAGCTCGTCACCAGCTACGTTGTCGGCAAGACTCGTACCGTCGACGAGCTGCTGGCCGAGTATGATGCCGTGTTCATCGGCACGGGTGCAGGTTTGCCCTGGTTCATGGGGATACCGGGCGAGAATCTCAACGGTGTCTATTCGGCCAACGAGTACCTGACTCGCTCGAATCTGATGAAGGCTTATCTCTTCCCGAGGTACGATACGCCGATAGTTCGAGGCAAGCAGGTGGCGGTCATTGGCGGGGGAAACGTTGCCATGGACGCCGCGCGTACTGCGCTGCGGCTGGGTGCCGAGCGTTCGATGATTATCTATCGGCGGTCGCGCGAGGAAATGCCCGCCCGTGAGGCCGAGATCCATCATGCCGAACAGGAAGGACTTGATTTCCGGTTCCTGACGCTGCCCGTTCGGTATCTGGGTGACGAACAAGGCTGGGTCAAGGAGGTTGAGTGTGTCCGGATGGAGCTGGGCGAGCCGGATCAAAGCGGGCGTCGGCGGCCGGTCAGAGTTGAGGGCAGCGAATTCCGGATACCGGTTGACACGGTTGTTGTGGCCATCGGTCAAAGTCCAAACCCGCTGATTCCTCAGACGACACCGGGGCTGGAGGTTGCCCGCCACGGCAACATCGTCGCCGATCCCAAGACCGGCCGGACTTCCAAGAAGGGGGTTTTTGCCGGCGGTGACATCGTTACCGGTGCCGCCACAGTCATCCTGGCCATGGGTGCGGGCCGCATTGCGGCCCGTTCCATCAACGACTACCTGATGACTGGGCAATGGTGAGATTGCGTTTTGAATTGGTCACCTTGTCGGAAAGGAGCCTGAGATGAGTAGAAGTGACATAGTCCGGCGGCTGCGCAAGCGTCGGATTGGCGTGATAATGGGTGGCTGGTCGAGCGAGCGCGAAGTATCGCTGCTTTCCGGGCAACGCGTATTGAGTTCACTCAAGAGTCAGGGTTTTCAGGCAGTTGGAATCGACATCAACCGCAATTTTGTCACGCAAATCAAGGATGCCAAGATCGACCTTGCTTTCGTGATTCTCCACGGCCGGCCCGGCGAGGACGGATCGATTCAGGGCTACCTCGAGATGCTGGGAATACCTTACACCGGGTCGGGGGTAACGGCGTCGGCGATCTGCATGGACAAGGTATTTACCAAGGAGTTGTTCCGGCGCTGGGGTATTCCGACGCCCGACGACGTCGTGATTGGAGCTGAAGAACCGATCGCTCCGGTTCTCGCCGAAGCCGAGAAACGTTTTGGCTACCCGATGATCGCCAAGCCGCGTTCCGAGGGTTCATCGGTCGGCATCGAGCTGCTGGAGGGCAAGCGGGGAGCTGCCGAGCGGTGCGAAAGGGTCCGGCGGGGTTTTGGCGACATTCTGCTGGAGCAGTTCATCCCCGGCATGGTCGCGACTGTTGGGATACTGGTCAATGAAACCCTGCCGATACTTGAGCTGGTGCCGAAGCGGCAGAAGTTCTATGACTACGAAGCCAAGTACACCCGTGGGGAGACCGATTTCATCGTGCCGGCGCGACTCGACGCCAAGGTCGAACAGCAGATACGGGAAATGGCCATGCGTGCTTTCAAGCGGGTCGGCTGCAAGGGGTTTGCCCGGATTGACCTTGTCGTCAAGAATGGTAAGCAGCCGTATTTCCTTGAGATAAACACTCTGCCCGGCCTGACTGATATCTCTGATCTGCCGGCGGAAGCCGAGGCCGCCGGTATTTCGTATGATGAGTTGATATTCCGAATTCTGGCTGATGCGCTGGTATAGGCTGGCAATGCGCGGCTTGACACTGAGAGTTTCCTAAATAGCATACCCGGAATGTTGAAAGACAGGCGTTTGCGGCGTCACCTGAGTCTGCGTCACCGCATCAGCGGTACGGCCGAACGGCCGCGGCTGTGCGTTCGACGCAGCAATGCTCATATCTATGCGATGATCGTCGACGATACCCGGCAGCGGGTACTCACTGCTGTCGGTACGAATGCCGGCGAACTACGCGAGAAGAAGATGAAAAAGACCGACGCGTCGCGGGAAGTTGGCCGACTGATTGCGGCGCGTGCCAAGGCACTGGGAGTGACGAAGGTGGTTTTTGACCGGGCTGGTTATCGCTATCACGGTCGCGTCAAAGCGGTAGCCGAAGGTGCCCGCGAGGGAGGTTTGGAGTTTTGAGACAGAGCAGCGAGCAGATGGGTGTTGGCTCTGGCGAGCAGGAGCTTATCGAGCACGTCATAAACATCAAGCGTGTTTCCAAGGTCATGAAGGGCGGCAAGCGAATGAAGCTGTCGGCTTCCGTAGTCGTCGGTGACGGTCGGGGGCATGTCGGCCTCGGACACGGCAAGGCGTCGGAGGTGGCGGCGGCGGTGCGCAAGGCCAGTTCGCGTGCGCGCAAGGACATGATCAAGGTGGCGATCAAGGGACATACGATCCCTCATGAGACGCAGGGGAAGTATGCCGCCAGTCGGGTCCTGGTGAAGCCGGCCGCACCCGGCACCGGGCTGATTGCCTGCCCCCAGGTTCGCGCCGTTCTCCATGCCGCCGGGCTGAGCGACGCCTTGTCAAAGTCACTCGGCTCCCGTAATCCCTACAATACTGCTCGTGCCACAATCCGGGCCTTGGCAGCGGTTCGTGATATCGGTCAGATTGCTGCTGCCCGTAACAAGCCGGTGCGCCATTTTGTGGCGCGTGAGGAACATGAAACGACTGAAGGTTACACTGGCTAAGAGCCTTATTGACCAGAAGGACCCAATCAAGCGGACGGCGCGTGCGCTGGGACTCCGCCGGCTGGGTGCCGTCCGTGTCCACGATGCGACTCCTGCAGTCAGGGGCATGATTTTCAAGGTCAAACATCTGGTAAAGGTGGAGGAACTGTGAGGCTGGGTGATTTGAAGCCAGAGCCCGGCGCACGGCGTTATCGCAAGCGCGTCGGCTGCGGTCCCAGTTCCGGCCATGGCAAGACATCGGGTCGGGGGCACAAGGGATCCGGCCAGCATTCAGCGTCCGAGTTCGATGCCCGGTTCGAGGGCGGCCAGATGCCGTTCTATCGGCGCATACCGAAGCGCGGTTTCAACAACCCGACTCGCTGTGAGTATGCGGTGGTGAACCTGACGGCGCTTGAGGCGCTGAAAACTGACAATGTAACACCGGCATTGCTGCATGAGCGCGGGTTGGTTCCCCGGCGCATGCCGGTAAAAGTGCTGGGTCAGGGAGAACTGTCACGGCCAGTGCGCGTTGTGGCGCATGCATTCAGTCGTTCGGCCCGTGAGAAAATTGAGCAAGCCGGCGGCACGGTAGAGGTCGTCAAGTGACAGCCAGTATTCCCAACATCTTCAAGATTCCGGACCTGCGCCGGAAGATACTTTTCACGCTGGCGATGGTTGTAGTGTATCGCCTCGGTGGGCATGTTCCGGTGCCGGGTATCAATGCTCAGGCGCTCGGTTACATTCTGGGCCAGATGCGCGGCACGGTTTTCGGGCTCTACGACATTTTCGTCGGCGGGGCGCTGTCGCGGGCATCGCTCTTTGCTCTGGGAATAATGCCCTACATCTCGGCCTCAATCGTTTTTCAGCTCCTGGGGTCGGTTTTCCCGTTTCTGGAGAAGCTGCAACGGGATGAGGAAGGGCGGAAGAAGATCAATCAGTATACCCGCTATGCCACTGTGGCGCTTGCCGTGATTCAGTCGGCTAGTATCGCCATTTACCTCGAGAACCAACCGGCCACTCAGTTTGGCCCGATTGTCTCCAATCCGGGTTTCTTTTTTCGGCTGCTGGCGATCGTCACACTGACAGCCGGGACGATATTTGCGATGTGGCTCGGCGAGCAGATAACCGACCGTGGTATCGGTAACGGGATTTCTTTCCTGATTTTTGTCGGCTGTCTTGATTCGACCCCGCAGGACATTGGTCGGACATTTGCGATGGTGCGTGCCGGCGAAGTCTCCTGGCTCGCACTGGTAATGATTGCGTTGATAGTTTTCGCCGTCTATGCGCTCAACGTGATGACGACGATGGCGGTGCGCAAGATTCCGGTCCAGTATCCCAAGCGGATAGTCGGCCGCAAGATGTACGGCGGTCAGTCAACCCACATACCGCTGCGGCTGATCACGGCCGGGGTCATCCCGATAATATTTGCTCAGAGTCTGGTTGTGTTTCCTTCGACTGTTGCCGCATTCATCCGTGTCCCGTTCCTGCAGTCAGTCCAGAACGTGCTTAATCCCGGCGGCTGGCTCTATAATGTGCTTTATGCCGGGCTGATCATCTTCTTTACCTACTTCTACACATCGATTGTCTTCAACCCGCGCGACCTGGCTGATAACATGCAGCGCTATGGCGGTTTCATTCCCGGCATCCGGCCCGGTGAGAAGACCGCCCAGTTCATCGACCGGAGCCTGTCGTTGCTGACACTGCCGGGAGCTTTGTTTCTTGTGCTGATGGCATTGATGCCATGGTACATGATGAGCATCTTCCGGGTGCCCTTCTACTTCGGTGGCACGACCCTGATGATCGTTGTCGGCGTGGCGCTCGACACGCTGCAGCAGATTGAAGCCAATCTGGTGATGCGCCATTACGAAGGGCTTGTCAAGGGCGGCAAGTTCCAGGGTCGGCGTTTCGGATAAACGCCGGAATAGCGCTCCCCTTTCAGCGGTAAATCGAGTGGCGGAGCCCGACAGCCAGCCAACTGATGTTGAGCTGGTAAATCGGGCAAAACAGGGCGAAACCGCCGCATTTGACGAATTGATGCGTCGGTATGCGCGGAGTGTCTATAAGGTCACCTATTCACTGATGCGGTCAAATGCTGACGCTGATGATATGACCCAGGAGACGTTCATTCGGGCATTCCGCGCCATCGGTCGCTATGACCCATCCTGGCGATTCTACACCTGGCTGCGCCGTATCGCGGTGAATGTCTGCCTGAACGAGCTAAAACGTCGGCAGCGACTGAAGTTGTCGCCGCTGCCGGAGTCTGAGTTTGATGGCGAGAACCGGCTGACACCAGAGACAAACTCGCCACCGGTTGATGCAACGCTGTTGCGCGACCTCGATGCGGCATTGCTGCAACTGCCGCCGGAGCAGCGAGCGGTCTTTATCCTGCGTGTCAAGGAGGAGCTCAACTACCGGGAAATCGGTGCCGTGCTCGGAATTCCCGTTGGGACAGTTATGTCAAGACTGAATCGTGCCCGCAACCGGCTGCGAATCATTCTGCACGATTATCTGCCCGGGGGGCGAAAGTGAAGAACGATTGCCGCCGTTTACATCCTCTGCTTGAGCGTTATCTCGACGGCGAGCTTGACGAGCGCGAGCGCCGGGCGGTTGAGCAGCATATTGCCGGCTGCCCGGTGGCGCAGCGTGAGATTGCGGAGTTGAGTTCTCTGCATGAGCTGGTTGCTCGGGCCGAACCGGTCGAACCGGACGAAGCTTTCTTCTTCTGGCAGCGCCGGCGGGTGCTGAACCGGTTGCGCCATGACCGTCGGCGCTGGTGGTCGGTCAGACCGGCCCTTGGTCCAGTCTGGATGCGTTATACTGCCGTCCTCGGGGGTGCAGCGCTGTTGGTGCTTGTGGTTTTTGTCGGCTGGCGGTTTGCCGTTCAGCATCCAACATTGCGGCCGTCAGTCGCAGCACCGGAATTGACCGGGATTGATAGTGTGGAGAAGCCTGCTATCGCTCGAACGCGAGTTCCGGAAAGTGGCAAGGACGGGGGGGTCGGGGTGAGGACGCCAGCCGAGCCAAAGCACGGCAGGCCGGCAGGAACGGGCGAAGGAGAGCCTTCAGAACAAACAGCCGCTTTGTCTTCGCCGACTGCCGGTGCGACAGCGCCGGTGGATGTTGACCGTGCCACAGCTGACGAGCGTTTGGAAGCAACGAACGAGAGAGACAGCCAGGGCCAAGTCGTTGCGACTGCAGCGGAACCCAGGCGGAGGGAAAAGTCCGGGGCGGTCCCACCTCCGATGCCCGTGCTGCCGCGCCGGCAAAGAGTCAGCTCTGTCGGGACGGAAACTCTGTCCAGACCGGGTCCGGGTATTGCTGTTTCACCGAAACGACCGAATGAAAATGAAGACGACCGGGCAGCTGAAGTACCCGCGGCACTGGTGGAGAAGCCGAGCGCAATCGAACCGCCGGCCGAGACCGGTACAGCAGTCGTCCGCGTCATGATCGAAAGCGATGGACGGCCCAGCCGGATTCAACTGGTGCGGTCAAGTGGCAGCAGGGCGGTGGATGACTATGCCCTGCGGCTGGCCCGGGCGGCAAAGTACCGGCCGGCACAGCGGGCGGGCAGACCGCACCGGGCGTGGCTCGAACTGCCGTTCACGAGCAGCCCGAAGCATCAGGTTCCAGCCGAAAAGAACGACTAGCTGCTGCCGTCTCCAGCACAACCGGCTGGAAAACGACAGCGTTTCTGCGGGCGGATTCGGGCAGCAAACGGTAGCGTTCTGGTTTTTGGTCGTTTTCGCGAAACCTGAAGGGACAGGTGGCCGAGACGACCGGGGCTAGAGCCAGGTTACGCCGGTCAACTTCAGGTCTTCGGCCTTAACATTGCCGATAATCACGACATAGCAGCGTTCCGGGAAGAGACGGCTGGCCATCGCTTGCCGGATTTCTTTGTCCGTAATTGCCCGGATACGTTCCGGAAACTGTTCAAGCCAATCGAGGCCGAGGCCATAGAGCTCCAAGTTGATGACCTCGCGCAGTTTGCCGCTATTGGCGCTGTAGCTGAGCGGAAAACTGCCGGTGTAGAAGCTGCGGGCCTTGCTGACTTCTTCGGCGGTCGGGCCGCTGTCACGCATTGCGCTGATTTCGTCGATCATCAGACGAAGCGCCTGGTCGGGTCGGGAAGTTTGGACCGTGGCATAGAAAGCGCTGCGTACCCGCAGGCGTTCAAACCAGCAGCGGACGTCGTAGGCGAGGCCGGCCTTTTCACGGACAGCAATTCCCAGCCGCGATGAGAGCGCCGAGCCGCCCAGAATGTAGGAACCGAGACGGGCAGCGAGCATGTCCGAATCCAACATGCTGATTCCGGGATGCCCGAGCGCGATGTAGGTCTGGTTGAGGTCGTTGCGAGTTATCAGTCGAACACAGATTCCCGGGGGCAGGGAGGGTTCGGGTAGAGCGAGGACTGGCACTTCGGCTCGCTGCCACTGGCCAAACCGGCGGTTCACTTCGCTGAGTACCGCTTCGTGCTTGATGTCGCCGACAACGACGATAAAGCAGTTATTGGGCAGGTAGTGACGGCGATGGAATGCGACCAGGTCGGTCCGGCCGATAGCGGCCAGTGATGTTGTGTCGCCGGCCAGGCTGGTCGAAAACGGGTGGTCGGGGAACAGCAGTTTGTCCAGTTCTTGGGTGACTTGCCAGGACGGGAAATCAGACCGGCGGCGGGCACCGGCCAAGAGTCCCTGCCGGACAAGTTCTGCTTCGGTGGAATCAAACGCCGGATTCAGCACTGCTTCGGCCAGCAGGTCGAGACCGGCGGGAAAATCACGAGACAGAAAGCGCCCGGAAAGGCTGCTGTTATCCTTGGCGGCCGTGCCTGAGACCCTTGCGCCCAGGAACTCAATCGCAGCAGCGAAAGAATCAGCTGACATTGTCCGGGTTCCGCGGGTCAGCATTTGAGCAGTGAAGAACGCCAGTCCGGCATGGTCGAGCGGGTCGGCGTCGTGACCGCTCCGGCAGACGAGGGCGATGTCGACAATTGCCAGACGATTGTCCTCGCAGGTGATGACGATGAGTCCGTTGGGAAGTGAATCCCGGTAGAGCGGCAGCGATGACAGGCCGGTACTGACAAGCAGTAACGTCGTGCACAAGAACAGCCGGGGACTTGCTTTCATTTTGTCTTCTCCCGGTCGGACAGCAGCAGGCCAATGGTGCGAAGCTCCGGCTGCAGATGGCGTTGGCAGAAATCCTGCACCTTCGCGGCGGTTACTGCTTCAATCCGGTCCGGATAACCGGCCCAGGCGCGCCAGTCACCTTCAATGATGTGAGATTGAGCGAGAAGGTAAGCGACATCACTGATGTCGTCCTTGGAGAAAAACTGCTCAGCGATTACCGAGTTGCGGACACGCTGCAGCTCGCGTTCGCCGACAGGTTGATTCTGCATTCGGGACACCTCTTCGCTGATCGCAGCTTCGATATGGGGAATCAGGCTCTCGGCCAGCGGCGTGACGCTTATCATCAGCAGACCGGGGTCGCGCTGGACCGAGTTCCAGGCCGCAACCGATGAGGCGATTTTGTCCTGAACGACCAGCCGTTGATACAGTCGTGAGGTTCGACCTGAACCGAGGATGCCGGCGGCGACTTCGGCGGCGAAATAGAGGCTGTCGCGGACCCCGGGTGAGCGGTAGCCGATGATCAGCTGGGGCTGGCTGACGCGCCGGTACACTGTAATTCGGCGTTCACCGGTTTGTTCGGGCTCGGAATCGTAGAAATCCGGCAAGCTGATCGGGTTTCCTTTCAGGCGGCCAAAGTACCTGGATGCCTGAGCGCGAACTTCCTCAGGGCGGACGTCACCGGCAACAACCAGTACTGCGTTGGCAGGATTGTAGTAGCGGCGGTACCAGTCGCGGATCGCCTCAACCCTGAAGCGGCGGACGTCGTCCATCCAGCCGATGGTCGGGTTGCGCTGCGGATTGGCAAGATAGGCGGTTGCCTCGAACTGTTCCCAGAGCATCGACGTCGGCCGGTTGTCGCCCAGCCGGCGCTCTTCAATGACGACCTGATGTTCGCTGGTGAATTCAGAATCGACGAAGACGCAGCGTCCCATGCGTGCCGCCTCGAGCTTCATTCCAACCTCCCAGCGGTCGCGGGCGAGATTTTCGTAGTAGCCGGAGTAAAAGGTGGAGGTGAAACCATTGTTGTTGCCGCCCGCCTCGTCAACGATCCGATCGAAGTCGCCTGGCTGGTAGATGTCAGTTCGCTTGAAGGTCATGTGTTCAAGCATGTGCGAGATGCCGGTCTGGCCGGTCGGTTCGTAGTATGAACCGATGCGGTAGAAGACGTTGACCGATACCGCCGGGGCCGAGGAATCGACATAGACCAGCACGTCGAGGCCGTTCTTCAGCCGGAACTGGCTGACCCGGGCCGGCAGCTCGCCCGACACTGTGGCGGCAATCAGAAAAAGAGCAGGAACGATTGACATCCGGTTACCTCTTTTCTTCGCTGACCACGCAGCCTGCTGGTGCCGGTGCGGTCAGCAGCGACAGTCTGAAGATAGCCGACAGAACAGGGAGAGTCAAACCGGCCGCTCTCGGGGGCGATTACGGGCTTGCCAACCCGGTCGCTGTCGTTATTATTGTGGCCCGTGCCGGGTCTGTGGCACAGCGCATCAGACTGTCGCTTGACAACCGGCAGCGGGGTGCTAAATTAGGTTACTGAGTCCTGTAGAGAATCATTCCAAGGAGGATTGAGTGATACAGGAATTCCAAGCCGGCGGCGGAACGATGTGGTTCCTGCTCGCATGTGCTGTGATCGGTATTGCGTTGACGCTGGAGCGAATCTTCACGCTGTTTATCCGACTCAATGTCGACGTGAAGAAGTTCAGTCAGCAGGTCATTCAGGCCGTGGAAAAGCAAGGGGTGCAGGCGGGACTTGCTCTGTGTGAAAAGAGCAAGAATCCGGTCGCCCGGGTTCTGCGGGCGGCATTGCTCAAGGCCGACATGGGCAAGACAGCGATGGAAGATGCTATCATCGCCGCTGGCACTTCGGAACTGGCATTTCTTGACCGGGGCATGCCGCTGCTGGCTGGTCTGACCACCGTGGCGCCGTTTTTTGGTTTCCTCGGTACGGTTACCGGCATGATTGGCGCCTTCCGGGCGGTCGCCGCGGTCGGTGAAGTTGACCCGACCGTTGTGGCCAGTGGTATCTCCGAGGCGCTGATAACGACGAAGTGGGGATTGATGATAGCGGCGCCGCTGGCGATTGTCGTTATCCTGTTCCAGGGACGCATCAACGGATACCTGCGCGACATGGAGTCTTCGTCGGCACAACTGCTCGACGCCGTGATTGCCAAGACCGGAAAGATGTAGGGTGACCAGATGGCGATTGGCCTGAGGAATCGCAGCCGTAATCAGGCTCAGCCGACAATCCCGACGGCATCGACCGGCGACATCGCCTTTTTGATCATCATATTCTTCATGGCAACGAGTATTTTCGCGCGCGAAAAGGGTCTGAAGATCGTCCTGCCCGAGAAGGGCGAGGCGGTGAAGATCAAAGCCGAGAACGTTCTGGTCGTTGCCGTCAGTCAGGCGGGAGAAGTACTGGTTGACAACCAGGTTGTTCAGATTCCCGAAGTCCGAGGGCTGATTGAGGCGCGACTGGCGGCGAACAAGGATCTGGCGATTGCCCTGCGGGTCAGCCGTCGCGCTCCCTACCAGACGATGATCCAGGTTTTTGACCAGCTGAAAATGGCCAATGCCGAGCGTATCAGCCTGGCACCGGTGATCGGCGAGGAGGGTGGATGAGACGGATTGCCGAGAAGCGGGTAACCAACCCTGATCTGCCGACGGCATCGACCGGCGACATCGCCTTTCTGCTGATCATCTTTTTCATGGTTTCAACGACTTTCCGCCAAGGTTCGGGGTTGAAGGTGACACTGCCGGCGGCGGAGAAGACAGAGCGGATTCTGAAACGCCGCAACGTCGAAAACATCTGGATTGACCGAACCGGTCGTATCAGTATCAGCGACAATCTCGTATCGGTTTCGGCCGTCCCGGCGATAATTGGGGAAAAAATCATTCAGAACCCCGACCTCGTCGTGATGCTGCAGGCTGACAAGGACGTCGCCTACGGGTACGTTACCGATGTACTGGAAGGGCTGAAGGACGCCAGAGCCTTGAAAGTGACTTTCGGTACTGAGTACAAGGTTGGGGGCGGAGGTTCATAATGCCTTACACCGGAATCGAAGCCCTGGCATGGGAAGACCGCTACTATGCGGTGGCACTGCGCCTGGCGGCAGTTGCCGCACTGATAATCTGCCTCGGTGCGTTTCTGTTGCTGCCGCGTGAGTTCGAGGTCAAACCTTATCAGTTGCGGCGGTCGATTGAAATGGTAATGGAGGCTTTGCCGCCGCAGCTTGAAAAGATGGCCGAGGAGCCAAAGGTCGAGCGGCCCCAGAGCGTGCCGGTAGCGGCTGAGAACGAGGCCGAAGTTGAGGCCCAGACGATAGAAACCACGACTTTCCAGGAAGTTGTGCGGCGGACAACCGATACTGATATCCCGGTTGTTCCGTTCTGGAAGGTTGAGGTCAAGCCCAAGCCGATCAACATCCCGGTGCCGAATTACCCGGAAATGGCCCGGACCGCCGGCATTGAAGGTCAGGCAGTTGTTGAAGCACTGGTTGATGTTGATGGCAAGGTTGCGGATGCGCGGATTCTGAAGAGTTCGGGCAATACCGCTCTTGACCAGGCAGCGGTCGAGGCGGCAATGCGGGCGACATTCTCCCCGGCGAAACAGCGTGACCAGGCTGTCCGGGTGTGGGTGTCGATACCGTTCCGCTTCACGCTGACTCAATAGTTTGAAATGGCGGAAACAAAGGACCGAGCAGCCGGCGGGCGACCGCAGCACAGCGATCGTCGGAGAACTGCCGGAAAGGAATGTCTGACGCAAACAGACCAAAGGAGGAGACCGATGCGTAACCTAGTCTGTCTTACCCTGCTCGTGCCGGCGATGCTGCTGGCGGCGGGGAACAACCGTCCGGTTACCGCGATTGCGCCTGACAACGCAGTCACGGCGCCGGCACCGGTGCTGGAACGTAACGAGTCATCAGTGCCGGCCAGTGGCAGCGTTGCTGTCGTCGGTACGGTTGACACGATTGGCGGCACTACCTACGACTGGGGGTTCAACGGCCCCGGCTACCGCATGCTGGTGACTTCGCCGGACTACGGCGTGCATGCAATGTGGATGTTCTCGACCCAGCCGAGCGGCTTCACCGACAGGAACGAACGTTACAACTTCTACGACTTCGCCACCCATTCCTGGAACTGGATTGACGCCGACTACATGCAGTCGGGCATCAACATCTTCGCGGCGCGTTCCGGATTCGGTGGTCTTTCTGCTGACCCGGTTACCGGCGTAGCTGTGGCTTCCACTCACCAGGGCGCGATCTACCCGGTGGTTGCCCGTGACGTCGCGCCGGGTGCAGGCATCTTCGACTACTGCACCGGTGAGCCGACCCTGACCGGTTACCTCTGGCCGCCGGTGGATGTCGGGCAGAACCAGACGATCCATCTGGCACTGGTTGATGACGCCAGCCGTAACAATCTCTACTACTCGCGGGCAACGAGCTGGTGCAACTGGGACACCCCGATCGAGGTCTGCCCGCCACAGCCCAATCCGACCTTCCCGACCCAGGGCATTGCTGCTTCCAAGGTCAGCGACAAGGTCTGCATCACCTGGGTTTTCAGTGACGAAGCCGGATCAATCAATCCCGGTTACTACCGCGAGTCACCGGACGGTGGCGCGACCTGGGGTCCGCCGACCGAGATTCCGATTCCCAACCCTTACGGGCCGGACACGACGCCGTCGTTCCATATCACCGGCATCTTCCCGTGGTATGATTCCGACGACAACCTGCATTTCGTGACCAACGTCATGCCGGTGGTCCGTGATACCGGTTACATTCTGCCGGCGGTGCTTTATCACTGGACTTCGTCGCTCGGCTGGCGTCAGATTCACCGGGCCGACACCGACTCACTGCTGGCGGCGGTTGGCTACAATGCGATGTTTGCCTGCCGGCCTCAGATCGCTCAGGTTCACGGTGATCCGAGCAAGCTGCACGTCGTTTGGGAGCAGTTCGACGGCACCAATGTCGAGCCGGTCACCAACCTGCTCCGTGCCGACATCTGGCATGCTTACTCCAATGATGGCGGCGCGACCTGGACCCAGGCGTTGAAGCTCACCGACCGGACCACAGCGAGCTGCCGGTTCCCGGCGCTGGCCGACCCGGTTGTCAATGACACGGTGATGGTGCTCTACGAGATGGACTTGCAGGCCGGTTTCGTGATTCAGAACCAGGGAACCGCCACGAACAACCCCTACGTCGTCCAGAAGATCTACTACCCGACCGGCGGCGTTGCCGAGCGGCCGGGCGTGCCGACCCGGGTCGAGCTCGCTGCGTCACCCAATCCGGTGACCGCGCGGACGCGGATCAGCTACGCCCTGCCGAAAGCGGGCAATGTCAGCCTGCAGGTGTTTGATGCCGCAGGCCGACCGGTGGCGACGCTGGTCAACGGCAAAGTGGCGGCCGGTCGTTACAATGCGACCTGGGATGCCAGCCGGGTGACAAACGGCGTCTACTTCTACACTCTCACTACGGACGAGACTTCGGTAACGAGGAAACTCACCGTCGCCCGGTAGTTGTCTATAGCGGGGCGGGCAGCGATGCCCGCCCCGCAGTTCTTTTAGCTCGAATCGAACAACCGCCGGTAGGGAGCGACCGTCATCCTGCTGGGCGATGATACCGGCGGTACGGGTCAAGGAGGCAATGATGGCAAAACTGGTGCCTCGCCAAAATCGAACCGCCAACAATCAGCCAGAGTCGGCATGTCGGCGAATGCGCCGGCTCCGGATTGCTGCGATTGGCCTGGCGGTTCTGCTGGCGCAGAGTGTGGTGTTTTTTCTGGGAGGGTGCGGAAAGGAACCACCGGCCAACTGGCAGTGGTGGACCAGTGAGGATTCAGCGGCAGTGCGGGCGGAGCTGGCGCCGTGGTCGGGTTTTCTTGATGCTCGTCAGGCACTGGCGGACAGCTTTCGACTCGGTCTGCTGATTCCGCTGACGAGTGGCGATACCCTGTCCAGTGATGGCGCAACCCTGTGCAAGTTCCGCCGGCTGCTGGCGCTCAGTGTCGAAGAGCCGGCGGCGGCATACCGGGAAGAGTTCAAGTTCGGCGTGACGGTTGATACGGTGGCGATGACCGATACCTTCTGTGAAGTGTGGCGCTGGGATTCGCTGGTTGCCGGGCGCGTGCACTTTGTTTACGACAGTCTCTGGATTGTGACATTTCGACCCGATACCCAACCCGATTCAACCGTGCGCTGGCGCGTCGGGTCGATCGAGGTGCGGGGATTTGACACGCCGCAGGACACCTTCAAGGTCTTTGACTGGCGGACCAGACGGGTGCTGTTTCTCCCCAAGACCGATTCCGGGTACAGGCTGACCAAGCTGACAGGATTTGCCAGTTTCGTGCCCAGCACGCAGGATGCTCCGGGGGTGTCGTATCTGGTGTTGTCACGCCCCGGTGTCAGCGATACGTTTTTCTATACACCGCGACCGGACGGCCGCGCAGTCTACAATCTGCGGCCGCTGGAACAGATTTACACGGTTCGGGCGAATGAGCTGATCCGGCTCGATGTCCGGGCACGGACTCCGGCTGATACCGGGCAGGACAAGAACCGGTTCTTCCTGACCGTTGAGGGACGCCGGCGGGACGTAACGATTAACGCTCTGAACGGTGGGGCGGATTTCAGCTTCACCCAACCTGGTTACAGCCACATCTACGTTGAGCTGGTGCCCAACTCCAATCTCTACTATACCGGCAGTCCCTATACGAGCACGATCTGGGCGATTCCGGTCCGGGTCGAAGCACAGTAAGGAGGGCAGATGAATCGCAGGACCATTTTCAGCCGGGCGGTTGTCTGTCTGGCAATCCTGCTGACGGCAACGGCCCTGGCCAGTCAGACCGGCCGGATACGGGGACGGGTTGTGGATGCCAAGACCCGGGAACCGCTGGTCGGAGCGAACGTGGTCATCGAAGGCACCGACCTGGGCGCGGCAACCGATGCCAAGGGTGAGTATCTGATTGCCAACGTCCCGGTCGGACGGGTTTCGGTGACCGCCTCCTACATCAGCTATCAGACGGTGCGCAAGACCGATGTGCTGGTCATCGTTGACCAGACGATAACCGAGGACTTCGCACTCAGCGCCGAGCGGATTGAGATGGGCGTGGTCGAAGTCAAGAGCACCCCGCCGCCGATTGTCCGGACGGTCGCTGCCACCAGCCAGACGATGGGCAGCGAGGAAATCGCCAAGCTGCCGGTTGCGACACTGGCCGACATTGTCCGGCTGCAGACCGGCGTGGTCGTCAGCGCGACTCAGGGGCAGCACATCCGTGGCGGCCGGCCGGACGAGGTAGCCTATTTCGTTGATGGCGTTGCCACTTCCGATCCGCTCTACGGTTATCAGGCAGCACGGGTGAATCCGGGCGCAACCGCGGAGGTCGTTGTTATTTCCGGAGGCTTCGACGCCGAGTACGGCGAGGCGATGTCGGGAATCGTTCAGGTCATCACCAAGGAGGGCCGGGAGAATTTCTCCGGCCGGCTCGGCTGGGTTACCGATGAATTCATGCCCGGACCAGCCAGCTTTGGTGATAACCGGATCGAGGCATCGCTGGGCGGTCCGCTGCCCGGCCTGCAGCGGCTGCGCTACTTTCTTTCCGGTGAGCTGTATTTTGCCGAGGACTACCGACCGCTGCGCTACAAGCTGCCGCACCAGAATCGGCAGGATTACAAGTTCACCGGCAAGCTGACCTACTCGCTGCCGTTGAACGAGGGGCTGCGGCTTTCGGCCGACGGGTTCATTGCCCGGGAGCAGAATGAGCTTTATCCTTCAGACCGGGAGAGCGAGAATCACCTCGGATTCAAGTACAATCTCGACCACTATCTGTCACGGCGGGAACGGGCGCGGAAAGGCAACGTTTCGGCCAACCACATGCTGACCAAGAACACTTTCTACACCGCCCGGGTGAGCTATTTCTACAATCAGCGGGTGCAGGCGGTGCGTGACCTCGAACGGGAAGCCAACGAGCGCAACTGGCGGGTGCGTTTCTGGGAGGACTACATCTTCAAGGCCGAGGATTCGGTGCTGGCCAATGACAGCGTGTTGTTCCGGCCGATGCCGGGCTATGTTCAGCAGTCGCAGGTCAACACCAATAATCCCTGGGGTGTTTACAATCTCTTCTACGGTTCGGGTGATTATCGCTACTTTCTGCTGCACTGGTCAGAAGTAGTGACGCTGAAGGGTGATATCACTCACAACATCGGCAAGGTGCACGAGATCAAGGCCGGCATCGAAACGCGGCTGAATTCGCTGCATCGCCGCTACAACTCGTTGCCCTGGGACCCGAATCCGTTTGTTGATTCCTATGATGTCAACCCGGTGAACGCTGCTGCCTACGTGCAGGACCGGATGGACTTCGAAGACCTGGTCGTACGCGCCGGGCTGCGACTCGACTACCTTGACCCGAGTGTACGCAAGCGGGCCAACCCGTCCAACATCGAGGACACCTCGACCGTCGCGGCGTCGTTGAAGTACAAGGTGTCGCCGCGGCTGGGCGTATCGTTCCCGATAACCACCACGACCAAGTTCCGGCTGTCCTACGGCCACTTCTATCAGACGCCGGCTTATCATTTCCTCTATGACAATATCTCGACCGCGGCCTATTCGCGCGGCAACCAGATTATCGGCAACCCGGACCTCTTGGCTCAGCAGACGATTGCCTACGAGCTCGGGCTGGAGCAGCAGTTTTCACCGCTGGTTGTCGGCGACTTCACGGCCTACTACAAGGACATTTTCGACCTGATGGGCACCCGGTTTCAGCCGGCGGTGCCGACCGGATTCTTCCCGCTGGTCAATGAAGAGTACGGCAGCGTCCGGGGGTTTGAGGTCAGTCTGCGGCGGTTGCTTGACCGCTACTGGAGCGCCCGGGTGACCTACGGTCTTTCAATCGCCCGCGGCACGGCGTCTTCGACCTATGAGTGGTACTACGAGCGCTACCGCTACGGAACCGATCCGGTTACCGGCATGCAGATGGAGCCGCCCCGTCGGGACTATGCGTTGGAGTTCGACCAGACCCACAATACCCGGCTGAGTCTGAGCCTGGACGTGCCGGGTGATGTTGCGTTCGTTCCGGCGCGTGACCTCAGCGGCTCGTTGCTTTTCAGCGTTGCCTCCGGCTTGCCCTACACGCCACGGGAAGTCGGTGCGCGCGGTCTCAATGCCGGCCGGCCGACGGCCGAGCGTAATTCGGCGCGAATGCCGGGCAGCTTTACTGCTGACCTGAATGCCGCCAAACGTTTCCGCATTGGACCACTACGACTCGGGTTGACGCTGGTAGTCACCAATCTGTTCAACAACCAGAACATCACCTGGGTTTACGGCGCGACCGGCCGGCCGGATGATGACGGCTATGCGGCGACACTCTCACCGCTGGGCTGGTCCGGTGTGGCCGATATCACCAACCTCAATACCAGCCTCTACAATCCGGTGCGCGACCGCAATCACGATGGCTACATCACTGACGAAGAGGAGTACATCGCGTTCAAGATGGCCTGGCTCGATTTTGTTGACAATCCGATCAACTGGGACGCGCCACGACAGGTAAAACTGGGTGTGGCGCTGGAGTTCTGAGGAGGCAGGATGAACAGCAACAGATTGAAGATGGTTCTCTTGGCCGCACTGCTGCTGGTCGGTCTGGCAGTACCGGCACAGGCGCGGACGGCGGGTCGGCCCTGGCGACCGCCGCGCAAGCTGGACATCAAGCCCTACATCAAGAACCAGTGGCGGATAATGGTCAGCAACTACGGTACCTTTGGCTACAACCCTGACCGCTCGGGTGGCGGTGAATGGCCGGTCGGGTCGGGCGACATGTATCTTTATGGTGCCGGGTTGTGGATCGGAACGGTCAAGCGGGTGCCGGCACCGGATACGCTGGTCAGCGTCGGCTACAATCCGAATTCGGGCAAGTCGGAGATGACGCCCGGCTGTTACGACAACGCTCCGGGCGGTTATGCGGCCCGGGAGTTTGAGCGGGTGTACATCTATCCGGAAGACTGGCCGCCGAATCCGGCCAATTTTCCGGCGGATTTGTCAGATTCGGTGTTGACGCCGCTGCGGGTACCGTCCGGTGACACGATGGTGCCGGGCTATTTCTACTATATTCCCCGGACCGCGGTGTCCTCGGGCGATGCCTGGGCGGTATTCTGCGACCGTGACCCGGCCCAGCATACTGCGGCAAGGTCGGGCACGCCGCGGCCGATCGGGGTTGAAGTCTACCAGTCCACCTACTCATGGACGCTGCCGTGGAACCGCGATATCGTTTTCTTCAAGTTCGATGTCCGCAATCGCACCAGTGACACAATCCGCGACATGTATCTGGGGATGGTGTGCGACGCCGACGTCGGCAACGCCACCGATGACCGGGCGGCGCTGGCGCTGGCCAAGTACATCCGCAACGCATCGGGCACCGACTCGGTCTGGGTGGACAATATGGGCTATGTCTGGAGTGAAGGGACCCAGACCGATCCGAGCGGCTTCGTCGGCTTTGACTTTCTGCAGAGTCCCTATGTCAAGAACCCCGACGGCTCGATTGACGGGTTCGACGGTATCGACAACAACGGCAACGGGCTGATTGACGAACCGGCCGAGGGCCGTCAGCTCGGCATGCGGTCGTTCAAGATCTTCACGCTGACTGACGCCGACCCGATTGACGACTTCCAGCAGTACCTGGCGATGGCCGGTTACGACTACTGGAATCCGCAGTATCCCTACAATCCGTTCGATTCGACCGACATCTCGCCGGCCGACAAGCGGTTTTTGCAGTCAACCGGGCCGTTTACCCTGGCGCCGAATGAAATCGCGACGGTGACGATCGGCGTGATTGCGGCCAGTCGGGCACCGGGAGTCGGTGACCAGATGGTTTACAATCTGGCAGTTGCATCGCGGGCGGCACAGGCAGCCTACGACAACAACTGGATTGCTCCCGAACCGCCGCCGTCGCCCAATCTGACCGCAGTTCCGGGTGACGGGCGCGTGACACTGGTCTGGGACGACTTCCCGGAGGGGGCCGAGGACCGGTTCTTTCCGTTGGCACCGTCACTGGCCAGTCCTTTCTACGTTCAGCGCGACTTTCAGGGCTACAAGGTCTACCGCAGCCGCACCGGCCAGCCCGGTTCGTGGCAGCTGCTGGCGCAGTTTGACCGGGCCGACGGGCTGCGCTACGAGGATACAACGGTTGTCGAGTCGCTGCGGACCAAGGCAGTTGATCGGGGACTTGCCTATGCCTATGTCGATTCCAGTTCGCTGCGGCTGGGTTTTCCGTATTACTACGCGGTCACGGCGTTCGACCTCAACTATGTCGGCGGCGATTCGACCCGACCGCCCGATACCCTGTCGCTGGAATCCGGCCTGATGCCGGTGCGGGCAGTACCACGGACTCAGGCGGGCAACTATGTTCCGCCAGCTGCCGGGGTCGAGAAGGTTGCCGGGCACGACCGACTGCGCCTGGGAGTGTTCCCGCTGCCGCTGGTGCCGGACGCACTGAAGGGCGGAGTCTACCGGCTGGAGTTTCTTGGGCCGAAATACGACCCGACCAGCAACGGTCCGGTGTATCGCTATGCGGTAACGACCACTGCGGGTGATACGGTTGTGCCACTGGCCGGATTGAGTGTGGATATCACTACCACTCCCGACACGGTGGTAGCAGTGCCGACGATCTTCGATACTGTCATCACCGACATCCGTGAGCGCGTGACAGGGGAAGGCGAGACAGTGGTTGACACGACCCGGGCCTGGCTGCCGGTGGCGCAGATGACTCTGAAACTGAAGATGGACCAGGTTCCGACACAGTTCTTCCAGAGCGTCAAGGTCGTCAGCGGCAGTTATCCCGAGTCCACCATTTCGATTCCGGCGATTCCAGCCAACCGGGGTCTGTGGGCTTATCGCGGTTCGGACTTCCGGATTGTCTGGAAACAGCGGGAGAATGCGCTGACCTGCGATGTCTGGGACATCCAGAACAACCGGCCGGTAGAGTTCAAACCGTATTTCCGCCAGACCAACCCGAGTCCGGATACCGCCGACGGCTGGGCATTCCGTTCTGCCCGGGCGGCGGTCGATACCTTTGTGGCGACCTCGGGGCTGGAAAAGACCATCGCGATGGCGATATGCGGTTCGTACTTCACTTTCTCTCCCAGCGTAACGCAGGCGCCGGCACCGGGCGACACCTGGCTGGTTTACAGCCGGCTGCTGGCACCGGCACCGTGCTTTGCTGTCTGGAACATTGAGTTTGAGCCGGCGACATTCCGGGCCGATGCCGGCAAGCTCAATGTCAAGGTGGTGCCCAACCCCTACATCGTTCGCAATGAGTGGGAGCGGCACCGCGATTTCCGCAAGCTCAAGTTCATCAACCTGCCCGATCACTGCACGATCCGGATTTACAACCTTGCCGGTGACCTGGTACGAACGATTGAGCACCGGGCAACGCGTCCGGACCTGGGCAGCCTGCCCAACCAGTTTGGCGGTGACGAGGACTGGGACCTGCTGAATGAGAGCGAGCAGAAGCCGGCACCGGGAGTGTACATCTTCCATGTCGAGTCCGATGTCGGCAGTCAGGTCGGCAAGTTCATGCTGGTCTTTTAGGAGGAGCGATGAGAACAAGCAAGACTTTTCCGCCGGCGCTGGCGGCGCTCGTCCTGCTGACCGTGACCGCCCTGCCGGCCGCAGCGGCGTTCACCAAGATCGGCATGGCCGGCATGCCGTTTCTGAAAATCGGTGTCGGGCGCTGCACCGGCATGGGTGAGGCGTTTGTCGCAGTGGCCGATGATGCGTCGGCGGCGTACTGGAATCCGGCCGGCGTGGCGCTGCTGCGCGGTCGTCAGGCGGTGCTGAACCATATCGACTGGGTCGGCGACATCAGCCATGAGTTCGCGTCGGTGGTGGTTCCGACCCGGGCCGGCAGTTTCGGGGTTGCCCTCACCGCGCTGATGCTCGGCAAGTTTGAGGAAACGACCATCCAGGAGTATCAGGGCACCGGACGCACCTTCACCGGTTCGGATGTGGCGCTGGCGTTCAGCTACGGCCGGATGTTTACCGAGAAGCTGGCTTTTGGCGCCTCGGCAAAGTATGTCAGCGAACAGGTCTGGGATGTCGGGGCGCAGGGGCTGGCGTTTGACTTCGGTGTTCACTACAACACCGGCTGGCGGAATCTGCGTATCGGCATGGCGATGGCCAATTTCGGCCCGGACCTGCGTTACAGCGGCTCCCAGCTCAATTTCACCCACGACCCGGGCTGGGAGTGGCCATGGACGCGGGAACCGATTCCCGGCACTTACCTCACCGAGACGTTTCCGCTACCGGTGACGTTCCGGTTCGGACTTGCCTACGATGTCATGCGCACCGAGAACTCGGCGCTGGCCGCGGCAGTCGATCTGGTGCATTACAACGATGTCAACGAGAAGGTGAATGTCGGCCTGGAGTACAATCATCAGCCGGTTTACATCCGGGCCGGTTACATTCTCAATACCGACCTCGACTATGCCGATGCACTCGGCTATGCCACCGGACTTTCGGCCGGGGCCGGATTTCGAGTGCGACCGGGGCCGGGCATCGGGCTCCAGCTCGATTACGGCTATCGTAATCTGGCGCGACTTGGTGCCTCGCACCGATTGACGCTGGCGGTTGACTTCTAGGTCAGTGACTGGCGGCGGCCCGGGGCAGTGCTGTCCCGGGCCGCCGCCGCAAAGGCGGCACTCTGGTGCTCAGACTGATCAGCTGGAATGTCAACGGGATCCGGGCGGCAGCCCGCAAGGGTCTGCTGGAATGGCTGGCGCGGGACCGGCCGGATGTTTTCTGCATTCAGGAGACGCGCAGCGGCCCCGAAACGCTGGTGCCGGAGTTAAAAGAACCAGCCGGGTTCACCGCGATATGGAATCCCGGGCAGCGACCCGGTTACAGCGGCACGGCGACATTCCTGCGCCAGTTGCCGGAGTTTACTGCCCTCGGTCTGGGAATCGAACGCTTTGACAGCGAGGGCAGGTTGATTCTCGTCCGGGTTGCCGGACTGGATATCTACAATATCTATTTCCCGAACGGCAAGCAGAGTCCGGAACGATTGCGCTACAAACTGGAGTTCTGCGAGGTGCTGCTCGAGCATCTGCGGCGCGAGCGTCGCCGCGGGCGACGGCTGGTGGTCGGCGGTGACTACAATACCGCTCACAAGGAAATTGACCTGGCGCATCCAAAAGCTAACTCAAAGGTGTCCGGTTTTCTGCCCGAGGAACGGGCGTGGCTGGACCGGCTGGTGGCGGCGGGCTTCGTTGACACTTTCCGGATGTTCAACAATCAGCCCGGTCAGTACACCTGGTGGAGCCCGCTGACGCGAGCACGCGAGCGCAATGTCGGGTGGCGAATTGATTACTGGTTTGTATCGGACAATGTCGTGCCGATGGTGCAGGATGCGTTCATCCTGCCGGGGGTACCGGGTTCAGACCACTGTCCGGTCGGGGTGACACTGGCAGTCTGAGCGTTCTGCGGGTCGCCGCCGCGACCCGGTGGCTGCCCGGAAGGTTGCGGTCGGGTTCGGCCCGGGCAGAAACAGAAGCGTTGACGCCGGTTGCCACCACCGGGGAGGCGGTCCGGTAACGGTCTGAAACAGCCGTGCCATTGAACAACTGCTTCGGGTCTTCAGTCGACAACTGATTGACTGGCCGACCGTTAGGCAACCGAACCGGCGGTCAGCCGGTGACATCGGTAAGACAGATTGTCGCCGGCAGGAGCTTTCGTAGCTCTAACTGTTGTGGACCCGAGAGGAGTTACATCCGCTCGACGGTTTCGATGCCCAAGAGGCCGAGACCATGGCGGATGACGGTGCCGGTCATGGCAACCAGATAAAGGCGGGCGAGTTTCAGTTCCTCACTAGCAGCCTGCAGGACCGGCACTTTATCGTAGAATGCCGAGAAGTCGCGCGCCAGCCGGTAAATACGGTTGGCAACCCGGTGCGGTTCACAGGATTCGGCAGCCGCCGCGATTGTCTCCGGATAGCGGGCAATGGTCCGCAGTAGTTGAAGCTCTTCCGGAGTTGTCAGCTGTACTGCCAGGTGATTGTCCAGCGGCGGCAGGTCTTCGCCGTTGGCGATGCCGGCCTTGCGCAGGATGGAGCGGGTGCGGGTGAAGGCGTACTGCAGGTAGGGGGCGGAATCGCCGTCGAGCGCCAGCATCCGGTCCCAGTCGAAGACAACTTCCTTGATGCGGGTCTGCGACAGGTCAGCGTACTTGATCGCTCCGATGCCGACGATCCGGGCGATGCGGTTTTTTTCCTCTGCCGGAATACTGCGGTCGGAGAGTACCGCCGCGGCCCGGTTAATCGCTTCCTCGATGACGTCCTTGAGCAGAATCACCCGGCCGGCGCGGGTGGACATCCGGCCACCCGGCAGGCGGACGAGCCCGAAACTGACGTGAATGCACGGCGTATCGTAACCAAGCAGCTTGAGGGCAGCGCTGAATTGACGGAAGTAGAGCTGCTGTTCGTTGCCGACGACGTAGAGGATTTTTTCCGGCTGCCAGGTCTTGATCCGGTATTCGGCAGTGGCCAGTTCGCGGGTGGCATAGAGGCTGGTGCCGTCCGATTTCTGCAGCAGCAGTGGCACGTCAATGCCGGCACTGTCCAGCGGTATCGCGACGACCGGTTCGTCG
Source organism: Caldifarciminota bacterium (assembly GCA_965649225.1). Lineage (GTDB taxonomy): Bacteria > Hydrothermota > Tepidihabitantia > Tepidihabitantales > Tepidihabitantaceae > CBFGJX01. The sequence continues at coordinate 183,195 of CBFGJX010000001.1, read as the reverse complement.
GCAGCCAGCGTTTCGTCGCCTTCCAGCGGACCGGGTGGAAGTTCGCGCCGGGCAACGCCGAGTTCAAGCGCCCGGCGGACAATTTCATCAACGCGGTCGGCGTAGAAACTTTCGCCCAGCTGACAGTCGAACTGGACGCCGAGCAGTTCGTAGATGCGGTCGAATTCGGCCCGGCTGTAGCGGACAAACTGTTCCCAGCGGCAGCGGGCTGCCGGGTCCCCGGTTTCCAGCCGTCGGAACCATTCCCGCGCCGCGGTTTCAAGTGACGGGTCGGAACGGGCCTGTTCGTGGAAACGAACATAGAGCGAGAAGAGATGGCCGGTCGGGTCAGCAGCAAGTTCGCTTTCACTGCCCCAGCGTTCAAAAGCGCAGAGCAGTTTGCCGAACTGGGTACCCCAATCGCCAAGATGGTTGTCACCGATGACGCGCCAGCCGAGACACTGGTAGATATTCTTGATTGCCTGACCGATGATGGTCGAGCGCAGGTGGCCGACCGAGAAGGGTTTGGCGATGTTGGGGGAAGAATAGTCGATGACGATTGTCCGGCCGGCTCCGGTCTCGGCCCCACCGTAGTTGTCGCGGCTTTGGGCAAAGTCGGCGCAGATGCCGGCGGCAAAGGCAGCCGGGTCGAAGCGGAAATTTAGATAGCCTTGGGCTGGTTCGACCGCGGCAAGACCGGTTCCGGCGAGTTCAAGCCGGCCGGCGATTTCTCCGGCCAGCTCGGCCGGGTTGCGCTTCAAGAGTTTCGCCGGCCGAAAGAGCGGCAGGGCAAGGTCAGCGGCGATGCCGGCTTCTGGGTCACGGACTTCGGCCGGGTTGACGGCGATTCCGTGCCGGTCGAGCAGCTCGGCGATGGCGCGGCGAGTGCGGGGGAGAAGGTAGTCGGTCACCAGCGCCGGGTCGGCTATTCGTTTTCCCGCAGCACCCGGATGACATCGGCGGGTGCTTCGGCTTTGTGCAGTGCATCACGGACGTCGTCACGCCGCAACAGCCGGGAAAGCCGTGCCAGCGTGACGATATAGTCGGTTTTCTGCTGGTCGGGCGCCGCAATCAGAAAGACCAGGTGGGAAAGCTTGCCATCGAGGCTGGAGAAATCGACGCCCGAGAGCGAACGGCCGAAGGCAAGCACAATCCGGGCAACGGCCGGGGTGCGGGCATGGGGTATGGCAACGCCCTGGCCGATGCCGGTACTTTCCAGGTTTTCCCGCCGGGCGATCGCAGTCAAAAACGTCGGTTCATCGGTGATCGCTCCGGAGGCAACCAGCGGGCGAACGAGCTCTTTGATGACTTCGAGCTTCTCCCGGGCTGCCAGTTCGAGGATGATGGCGTCAGGGGAGAGGAGCTCTGATAGTTTTGCCATCGCGTCTCCTTTGCTAGACAAAAACGACCGGACGGTCGCTGGTTTGAATGACTTCAGCCGCCGGCAGTCGGCAGTCAGCGGGAATCACGAGCAGCTCAACTTCGTAGCCGGAACCGAGCCGCTGGAGGATGGGCAGTGCCGCGCCCTGCTCCAGCAGCAGCGAAACCGGTACGTCGGACTGGAACGCGTCGTCTTCAACCTCATAAAGCCGCTGCCAGGCGAGTTCTTCTTCGTTGGAGGAGCGGCGCCGGCCGTGCCGCTGCGGAATGGTCTCGACTACTGCCACGACGTAAACCCGCGCCGACAGGCGCTGTGCCAGTTTCAGTGCCCAGTCAGCGGCGCGGGCAGCACCGGGGGTATCGTCGAGGTACAGTAGCATGCGGTCAATCATGGCTACTTGCCGACGCAGAACCGGTTGAATACCCGGTCAAGGATGTCGGTCCGGGATGGTTCCGCGTCAACCTCTTCCAGCTTAGCCACGGCCAGGCCTATTTCAAGTGCGGCTGAGTCAAGACCCGGGCTTCTGAGCGCGGCCAGCAGGTGACCGCGGGCCTCGCCAAAGGTGTGCAGATGACGCTCGATGGTTGTGACAGCATCAACCCGGGTCGGCGAAATCCGGCGGGCAAGTCGGCGGCGCAAGGACGAGAAGCCGCTGCCGGTCCGGCAGGAAATCGTTACCGCCGGCCCGGGCAGAGATTCAATTCGGAACCGGCTGGGCAGGTCGGTCTTGTTGAGCACGTACAGACAGGCACGGCCGGCGCAGAGGTCAAGGACGCGCTGGTCGGCCGGACTGAATGGCCGGGAAGCATCGAATACTGCCAGCAGCAGGTCGGCTGACTCGACTGCCTTGATTGTCTGAGCGGCCGATGCCCGGGCCAGTGCCCCGCCGCTGCGGAATGGCAGACCGGCGGTGTCGGCAAGCCGGATCGATATGCGGCCCAGTTGCAGACGGGCGTCAACCGAATCGCGGGTTGTGCCAGGCAGATGGTAGACGACTGAGCGTTCGTGCCGGAGCAGGGTATTGAAAACGCTGGATTTGCCGACATTGGGCCGGCCGATTATTGCAACATTGACGTCACGGTCCCGGCGCCGGGCATCCTGACCGGTCTTGATGGCGTGGGTGAGTTGCTCGACGACTGACTGGACCTTCTGCTGCCAGGAGCTGGAGACCGGGGTGTTTTCGTCTTCGAATCCGATGCGGTATTCCAGTTCAGTGCGCAGGTCTGCCAGTTCCACCAGGAGAGCCCGGGTGAAGTTTGACACGGCGCCGCTGTAGACCTGAACCGCCCGCTGTCGGCCGGCATCGGTTTCCGCCCGACTGAGTTCAAGGATTGCTTCGGCCTGTGAGAGGCTGAGCTTGCCCGCCAGCAGGGCGCGGCGGGTGAATTCACCGGGAGCGGCAGACCGGCAGCCGCAGTGCAACAGCCGGGACAGAATGGCGCGGCTTACCGCCCGACCGCCATGGCAGATGATTTCAGCCATATCTTCGCCGGTGAAGGATTTCGGGGCGCGGTAGACGAGCAGCATTACCTGGTCGATCGGGTTTGCCGCCGGACCAAACCAGCGCAGGCGGACGGTGCCGGGTCGCTGCAGCGAAGGTGGCGGGGGTGGGAAACAGCGGTCGAGAATCTGCAGCGTCTTGGGCCCACTGAGCCGGACAATCGCCAGCCCGGCGGGTGCGTCCGGGGTGGCGAGCGCACAGATTGTCTGGCTGGCTGGCGGCATCACCGGCAGAATTACTGTGCCGGGCCGATCACGATATTGCGTCTGGGGCCGGTGCCGACGGTGCGCAGTCGAACTGCCCGGTCGTCAGCCAGTGCGGCACGGACGGTCTGGGCTTCTGCTTCGGTGACTTCGTCAACGAGCATCTCCCGGCCGGTTTCGCGGACAATCCGTGCCACCGCGCGGGCCTTGGCAATCAGAAACTGCCGGCGCCGTTCGCTGTAGCCGGCAACATCAACGGTGATCTCGGTGACGTGGGGAAAGCGTTTTGCCATCACCAGCCGGGCGAGATGCTCAATCGCCCGAAGCGTTTCGCCCTGGCGGCCAATCAACAAGCCCGATGACTGGCGGGGGTGGATGCTCACGGCCCAACCGTTGGGCGCGGGAGCGACTTCGGCCCGGCCGCGCAGCCCGATGCCGTCCAGTATGGTCTGAACAAACTCCAAGAGGAGTTGCCGTTCATTGTCGGATCGGCCCGGGGCGGTTAGTTCGGGTTCGCCGGTGGGGCGGTTGCCGTCCTGGTTTTCCGTTGCCATAGACCGACTCCTTTGGTGCCGATGACAGTTTCAATGATTGAGAGAATATTATACATGAACCAGTAGAGCTGGAGTCCGCTGGGCATGTTGAGAAATATCAGGGTAATGAAGACCGGGAAGATGACCGTCATTGCCCAGTTGCGTTTGTCGGTGGAGGTAATGAGATTCTGGGCGATGAATGACACACCCATCAGCAGGGGCAGGACTCCGAAAGCGGCGCCGCCGACAAAAGGAAGCCCGTTGGGCAGATGGCCGAAGAGAGCGTCGGGGCGGGAAAGGTCGTTCAGCCACAGAACAAACGCTGCGCCGCGCAGGTCAATCGAGTTGCGGAGCACGGCGTAAAGCGCCCAGAAGACCGGCAGCTGGACCAAAAGCGGCAGACAACCAGACAACGGGTTGACCCGGTACAATTTGTAAAGCTGCATCGTCTCGGCGTTGAGCTTCTGGGGGTCGTTCTTGTAGCGGACTTTCAGCTCGTTGAGTTTGGGTTGGAGCAACTGCATCTGGCGCATCTGACGGGTCTGGGTGCGGGTCAGCGGCCAGAACAGCGCCTTCATCATTATTGAGAAGACGACAATCGCCAGCCCCCAGTTGCTCAGAATCCGATAGAGGAATTTGAGTAGCCAGAGCATTGCCAGCGCGATTGGCCGGGTCCAGCCCAGCCCGACAACTTGTTCCATGCCCAGCCGGTAGGAGCGGAGCAGGTCAATCTCCAGCGGGGCGAAGAAGAAGCGCAAACGGGTGTCGGCAGCCGGTCGGCTGATGACTGCGCTGAAGCCGGCCCGGTGGTCGGGCAGTGCCGAGGCCCAGACCGAGTCAAAGGTAACACCATCGGCAGCGACTGCGCCGAGGAAGTATTTCGATTTCAGACCGACCCAGATCATCGAGTCGTGACCGGTATCGGGTTTTTTGAGCCGGCCGGCCTGCAGCTGGTGAAGTTTCTGCCTGGTTTTCCGATAGTAGTGGTAGTGGGCGAGTGCCTCGCGGATGTCTTTTTCGGTGATGGCCAGGCCGGCGGTGGCGTCGACGACGATGCCGGCGGTGCCATTCAGCTGCAGCCGGTCTTCGAGCTGGTAGTCCTCAGTCAGTGTCAGGGTGCGGGTCAGGGTTATTTCCCCGCTGGAGTAGTTCAGGACCAGTGATGTATCGTCTACTACTGCGTCCATCGGCAGCAGGTCCGGCGGCAGATAGCCGGCCGGGGTCAGCAGGCCCAGACCAAAGAGGGCGGCGCCGTCAGGAACGAGCTCGGCATCGTAGCGCTTGAGCCGGGCCGACCGGACAGCACCACCAAGCGACGAGATTTCGAGCCGCAGGCGGGCGTTTTCGAGCACATAGGTCGTTTCCCGGAACGCTGGTTGCGGTCTGGCGGCAGGCTGTCCGGTTTCGGGCAGGATTGCAGCGGGGGCAGCTTTTGGCGGAGTCGGGGCACTCTCAACCGGGGCTGGTTCTGTCGCCGGTGCCGCCGGCACTACGGGCCGCGGTCGGGGACGGAACAGCATCTGCCAGCCAACCAGTATCAAAAGGATCAGGGCAAAGCCGATGACGGTGCGAAAAGTGTCGTCTTTCATTGGTCTCCGCGAGCAGGACATCGTTTACGGCCGCAGACTTCCGGTACCGGGTCGGGGCCGCCGGGGGAAAACGGATGACAACGCAGGAGCCGGCGCAGGGCAAGCCAGGAACCGGTAAGGGCGCCATAACGTTCGACTGCTTCGATGGCGTACTGGGAACAGCTGGGTGTGTACCGACAGACCGGTGGCAACACCGTGCCCAGCGTCAACTGATACAGTCGGATCAGCAGCTTAACTGCAAGTTTGAACATCAGTTGCCCGGCGGCCGAGAGCGGCCAGCAATTCCTGCAGTTGCTTGTAATCGAGTTCCGCTGCCCGGGGTCCGGCCTGGATAACACAGTCGCAGCCGGCCGGAAACCAGGACTTGTTCCGGCGGTAGATTTCGCGCAGACGGCGTTTCAGCCGGTTGCGTTGAACCGCGCCAGGCAGGCCGCGCGAAATCAGAAACGCCACCCGGCGTGGTGGCATATCGGAAGACGCGACAGCGGAACTAGCTGTTGACGGACAGCAGCGGAGCGACAGCACCGCGTCGCCGATACGGCGAGCGGTCAAAACCCGGGTGATGTCGGTGCGCCGGCGCAGAATCTCGCTCCGTTTCAGGGTTTCGGCCATTCATACGCTCAGACGCTTGCGTCCTTTGGCCCGGCGGCGTCGAATGACAGCCCGGCCGCCCGGTGTGCGCATTCGGGCGCGAAAGCCATGCGTGCGCTTGCGGCTGATTCTTGATGGCTGGTATGTCCTTTTGGGCATGTGTTTTTAACCTCGCGGGCATTATAAGAGGACTGTCAGAAGTGTCAAGGAATGCCCCCGGGAGCGGGCGTTTGACCGGGCGAACCGCAGGATTATACTGACGCGTGGTCGATCAGGTTGTTGCCCGCAACGCGATGGTGAACGAGCAGATTGCGGCACGCGGGGTGCGGGACCCGCGGGTGCTGGCGGCGATGCGCGCGGTGCCGCGTCATCTGTTCGTGCCCGAAGCACAGCGGCATTGTGCTTATGAAGACCATCCGTTGCCGATCGGCTACGGTCAGACGATTTCTCAGCCGTACATCGTCGCGGCAATGACCGAAGCGCTGCAGGTGGCTCCTGAGCATCGGGTGCTGGAGATTGGCACCGGTTCGGGCTATCAGACGGCAGTGCTTTGTTCGCTGGCGGGCATGGTCTATACCGTTGAGCTGATACCGGCACTTTCACACCAGGCCCGACAGTTGCTGGCGGCACTGGGGATCAACAATGTCCGGTTTCGAATCGGCGACGGTCATCGGGGCTGGCCGGAACAGGCGCCTTTTGACCGGATCATTGTCACTGCCGCGGCCGACGCCATGCCCCGTGAGCTGGTCAACCAGCTCGCCGACCGGGGACGGATGGTGTTACCGGTCGCCGGCGAAGGTTGCCAGATGCTGATGCTGGCCGTCAAACATGCCAACCGGCTGGTGCAGCGGTCGCTGATGCCGGTGGCTTTTGTGCCCTTCGTTCGGAGCGGAGGTAGTTCCGGTCAACTGAGTCGGGGTTGACTGCCGGGTGTTTTGCCCTAAGATGTGCACGGTCAGTCGCAGTCTGGTTCTTCGACGACTGCGCGACTGCAGCCCGGGGCGTAGCGCAGCTGGCTAGCGCGCTTGGTTCGGGACCAAGAGGTCGCTGGTTCAAATCCAGTCGCCCCGATTCAGCCCTGTGTCACCCGTGTCAGACCTGAATCAGAAGCCGGACGCGTTGCCGGCCGTGCTTTTTTCGGCGGAGCAGGTCGCGCGGCGGGTTGCCGAGCTCGCCGGACAGATATCGGCCGACTATGCCGGCCGGGAACTGCTGGTTGTCGGTATTCTCAAAGGGTCGTGGATTTTTCTTGCCGACCTCGTGCGACAGCTGACGATTCCGGTTTATATCGATTTCATGACCGTTTCGAGCTACGGCGTCAGCACGAGGACCTCCGGGGTTGTCAAGATAGTGCTTGACCTCAAGTGTCCGCTGGAAAACCGGGACGTACTGGTCGTCGAGGATATCCTTGATTCCGGGCTGACACTCCGTTACATCGTCGACAATCTGCGTTTGCGGCGGCCCCGCAGTCTCCGGATTGCAGTGTTGATGGACAAGCCGGCCCGGCGGCGGACCGAAATCAACGCCGACTACGTCGGGTTTACGGTGCCCGACCGGTTTGTCGTTGGCTATGGTGCCGACCATGCCGAGCGTTGGCGGAATCTGCCCTACATTGGTTATGTCGAGCCGACAGAAGACTAGGGCGGTGACGGCGCAGCCGCGGCAAAAGAACGCGCCGAGTTTTTCCCGGCTTTTGTCGGTTGCGCGGGGCGACGCACCGGCCGACCTGCTGCTTGCGGGCGGCGAGGTTGTCAACGTTTTTACCGGCGAAGTCGTCCGGGCCGATGTTGCCGTTTGCGACGAATTTATCGCCGGAGTCGGCCGCGAGTACACCAAGGCGGCCGAGCGGGTCGAAGTTGCCGGTATGTACATCGCCCCGGGCTTTATCGATGGTCATATCCACATTGAGAGTTCGCTGCTCGCTCCGGGCGAGTTTTGCCGGCTCGCACTCGGTCACGGGACGACCACGGTTGTTTGTGACCCGCACGAAATCGCCAATGTCCTGGGGGTTGCCGGCGTCCGCTGGTTGATTGAGCAGACGGCCGGCCTGCCGCTCGATTTCTTTTTCCTGGCACCGTCGTGTGTGCCGGCGACCGGACTTGAAACTGCCGGCGCCAGGCTCGGTGTGGCTGAGGTGAAAGCATTGCTGCGTTCAGAGCGTGTCATCGGGCTGGCTGAGGTGATGAACTATCCCGGCGTGGTTTTCGGGGACCGTGAAGTTCTGGCGAAGATTGCCGCGGCACGGGCGCGGCGGAGGGTGGTTGATGGCCATGCCCCGGGCGTGGTTGGACAATTGCTCCAGGCTTATGCTGCGGCCGGGATTGGTTCGGACCACGAGTCGGTCGGACCTCAGGAGGCGACCGAGAAACTGCGCGCCGGAATGTGGTTGATGGTGCGCGAGGGGTCGGCAGCCAAAAACCTCACCGCGCTGTTGCCGGCAGTGAATGACTTCAATCGCCACCGCTGCATGTTCGTCAGCGACGACAAACACCCTGAAGAGCTGCTGCGTTACGGTCACATTGATGCCGTGCTGCGCAAGGCTGAGGCGATGGGAATGCAGCCGGCGGCGGCAATCCAGCTTGCCACCATCAATCCGGCGTGCTACTTCGGGCTGAACGACCGGGGTGCAGTGGCGCCGGGGAGACGCGCCGACCTGACCGTTATCGGTGACCTCCCTCGGTTCGACGTCAGAATGGTTTTCAAGGACGGACGACTGGTTGCGCGTGAGCGCAAAGTGTTGGTCAACATCCCGATGGTCAGGGGGCGCGGGGTGACCGGTACGGTCAAAATCAGACCTTTGACGGCCAGGAGTTTTGCGATACCGGCACGCGGACAGCTCTGTCGGGCGATTCGACTCGTACCGGAACAAATTATCACCGAGTCGGTTACCGTTCAGCCCAGGATCGAACGGGGTTTTGTTCAGGCCGATCCGGAGCGTGACCTGCTCAAACTGGCGGTGGTGGAACGGCACCGGCGAAGCGGACGAATCGGCCTCGGACTGGTTTCGGGTTTCGGACTGAAAAAGGGAGCGCTGGGAACCAGTGTCGCGCATGATTCGCACAATCTGATTATCGTTGGTACCAACGACGGCGACATGCTGAAGGCGGCGCGTGCACTGGTGAAGATGGGCGGTGGTTTTGTTGCGGTTGCCGACGGTGAGATTGCAGCAAGCCTGGCGTTGCCTGTGGCCGGGTTGATGTCCGACCAGCCGGCGCCACAGGTGGTTGATGAACTGACGCGGCTGCTGGCCAAGGTTCGCGTCTGGGGCTGCCGGGTTCACAATCCATTCATCACGCTGTCGTTTCTGGCCCTGCCGGTGATTCCGGCGCTGAAGCTCACCGACCACGGGCTGGTTGATGTGCAGAGTTTCAAGACGGTATCGTTGTTTGTCGACGGGTAGCCGGATGTACATTGGAGTCATTGGAGCCGGTGAGTGTGATGAGCGGCTGGCAGCTTTGGCCGAGGAAGTCGGTCGCCGGCTGGCCGAAGCCGGCGCCGTGCTGGTCTGTGGCGGTGGTGGCGGGGTGATGGCGGCAGCGTGCCGCGGTGCGCAGGCCGCCGGTGGTCTCACCGTCGGCATCCTGCCCGGGTCGGATCGGGGTGAAGCCAATCCCTGGGTCAGTATCGCAGTTGCCACCGGTCTCGGTGAGGCGCGTAATCTGGTGATTATCAAAACCGCCGACGCGCTGGTGGCGGTGGGTGGGTCGTATGGAACTTTGTCGGAAATCGGTTTCGCATTGAAGGCAGGGCGGCGGGTGGCCGGCCTGGAAACCTGGGCGATCGAGGGTGTCGAAAAGGTGTTGTCGCCGGCCGCGGCGGTTGAACTTGTTGTCGGCGGGCGGCAGAAGAGCAAATTGTGATGCAGGAGGATTGATGGCCAAGCGTTACTACAATTTCATCAACGGCAAGTATCTGCCGGCAAAGTCGGGCAAGACCTACGAAAACCGCAACCCGGCCGATACATCGGATTTGATCGGGGTATTCCCGGCCTCCGGACCGGATGACGTCGCGGCGGCAGTGGCGGCGGCAAAGAAAGCGTATCCGAAATGGCGGGCGATGCCGGCACCGGCCCGGGGCGAGATAATGCGCCGCGCCACCGAGATTCTGATCAGTCGAAAGGAGGCCTGTGCCCGGTTGATGACCCGGGAAATGGGCAAGGTGCTCAAAGAGACCCGAGGCGATGTCCAGGAGGCAATTGATACCGGCCTCTATGCCGCCGGGGAAAGTCGCCGGCTCTGGGGCAAGGTTGTGCCCAGTGAACTGCCCAACAAATATGCCTGGGTCAGCCGTCAGCCGATGGGTGTCTGGGGCATGATCTGCCCGTGGAATTTCCCGATGGCGATTCCGTCCTGGAAGCTGTTTCCGGCACTGGTCTGCGGCAATACCGCCGTAATCAAGCCGGCAACACTGACGCCGGCATCGGTACACGAGTTTGTTGCCGCACTGGCCGAGGCCGGCGTGCCAGACGGCGTTGTGAATGTGGTCTATGGTACGGGCAGTGCGGTCGGTGAAGCGCTGCTTGATCATCCCGATGTCTGTGGCATATCTTTCACCGGCTCTTCCGAGGTTGGCCGTCACATCGCCGAGGTTACCGGTCGCAATCTGAAACGGTGTTCGCTGGAGCTGGGTGGCAAGAATGCCCAGATTGTGCTTGATGATGCCGATCTCGAACTGGCACTGGAAGGTGTTATCTGGGGAGCCTTCGGGACGACCGGCCAGCGCTGCACCGCCACGTCCCGACTGATACTGCAGGCGGGTATTCACGACCGGTTCGTTGAAATGCTTGTGGCAAGGGCGAAGCGGATTCGAGTCGGTAACGGCTTGGACGAACGGATTGAGATGGGCCCCTGCGTCAGTGAGGCACAGCGGCAGAGCGTCCACGGTTATGTCGAAATCGGCAAGTCGGAAGGAGCCCGACTGGCTTGTGGCGGCGGGCCGAAGCGGGGCGAGGCTTTTGCCCGCGGTTTCTTCTACCAGCCGACGATCTTCGTTGGCGTGACCCCGGCAATGCGGATTGCCAAGGAGGAGATCTTCGGGCCGGTGTTGTCGGTAATCAAGGTTAAGGACTTTGACGAGGCGGTGCGCGTCCTCAACGACACGCGCTACGGGCTGTCGTCTTCAATTTATACCCGTGATGTCAATCTGGCAATGAAGGCAATCGAGTTGATCGAAGCCGGTATCACCTATGTCAATGCGCCGACGATCGGGGCGGAGTGCCACCTGCCTTTCGGTGGCGTGAAGGACACCGGCAATGGTCATCGCGAAGGTGGCTGGACGGCTTATGAGATTTTCTCGGAGCCCAAGACGGTCTATATTGACTATTCCGGTGCCTTGCAGAAGGCTCAGATTGACAACGCGGATTACTGATGGCAGAAGTGTCCATTGCTGCCTGCCCGTGCCTTGTTTGACCGGAGGCGGGCAGTGGTAGCGATGACGGATGGCAAGTTGCGAGCGCTTCGGCTGGCTGTCTTCGCTCAGCCAGCGATGCCGGAGTATTAAGTGAAGAAGTTTCTGCTCGAAAAGCCGGTAGACCTGGTTACCCCCAAAGGTCACCGGTTTACGATCCTGCGACGATTCTGCAAGGGCTGCTCAATCTGTGTTGCGTTTTGTCCGACTCAAACCCTGGCACTGGATGACCGCTATAAGGTGACGGTTGCCCATCCGGAGCGTTGCGTCGGCTGCCGGATGTGTGAGCTGCGCTGTCCGGATGCGGCGGTTTTTGTCCAGCGGCAGTCGCGCAAGGATTCCCAACCGCGGGAGGCCGACGGTGGTTGAGCTGCTTTCTGGAAACGAGGCCTGTGCGATCGGCGCGTTGCGAGCCGGTGTCCGTTTCTTTGCCGGCTACCCGATTACTCCCTCGACCGAAATTGCCGAGTATCTGGCGCGCGAGCTGCCCCGGGTCGGGGGGACGTTCATTCAGATGGAGGACGAGATCGCTTCGATCTGCTGCATGAACGGGGCGACGGCAGCCGGATTGAAGGCAATGACCGCGACATCAGGGCCGGGTTTTTCGCTGATGCAGGAAGGCATCGGCTACTCAATCATGGCCGAACTGCCCTGCGTTGTTGTCAATGTCATGCGGGGCGGTCCGGCGACCGGTACCCCAACGCGGACCGCCCAGGGCGATGTGATGCAGGCCAGACACGGTACCCACGGCGACCATCCGATTGTCGCACTGTGTCCCTGGAGCGTGCGCGAGTGCTTCGACCTGACCGTTGAGGCGGTGAATCTGTCCGAGCGACTGCGGATACCGGTGATTGTGCTGATGGACGAAATCGTTGGTCACATGCGTGAGGCGGTAGAGTTGCCGGCGACGGTCGAGCTCTGGCAACCGACCAGCCCGAAACCGCCGGCGGACGAGTATTTTCACTACGACGACAGCAACAACTATGATGCCCGGATTGCCAGTTTCGGTGAAGGCTACCGGATCCATCTGACCGGCCTGACCCATCGCAAAGACGGCTTCCCGACCGACGACCCTGAAATCATTCGCTGGAATCTCGACCGTCTGCGGCGCAAGATTGATGACAATCGTTCCTGGCTGTGGGATGTCACTTACGAGGACCTTGGTGCGGAGACCATTATCGTTTGCTACGGCAGCGCCGCCCGTTCGGCGCTCGAAGCCAAACGTTACTTCGAGCACCGGACCGGTCGCCGGGTCGGGATACTGCGGGTAAGGATGGTCTGGCCTTTTCCGACCGAACGGATGAAGTCCTACCTGCGGAGTGCCCGGCGCGTCGTCGTGCCGGAGATGAACCAGGGGCAGCTGCGGCGGACAATTGAACGAAGTGTCAGCCCGGATGTACCGGTCGTATCGGTGCTGCGCTACGACGGCGAGATGTTGACCCCGGAAGAAATCGTGGAGGTTTTGTGACAGGGGAAGATCCGCGTGTCAGCGCTCCGGGGCTGGTGAGCCCGTTGCTTGACTTTTATCGCGTTGATGAACGACTGCCGCACATTCTTTGTCCGGGCTGCGGTATTGGTACGGCGATGAATACGGTTGTTCGGGCGATTCAGGATATTGGCATCAAACAGGACGACCTCTGCGTGGTTTCGGGGATTGGTTGTTCGTCCCGGGTGTCGGGCTATCTCGATTGCGACACTTTTCATACCCTTCATGGCCGGGCGCTGCCGGCTGCAACCGGCGTGTTGCTGGCCAAACCCTGGATGAAGGTGGTTGTATTCGGTGGTGATGGCGACATGCTGGCGATCGGCGGCAACCATTTCATTCACGCCGCCCGACGCAATATCGACCTGACGGTATTTGTTTTGAACAACTTCACCTACGGCATGACCGGTGGACAGTATTCGCCGACGACACCGACCAACGAACGGGCGGCAACCGCACCCTACGGTAACGTCGAACGCGATTTTGACACCTGTTTTCTTGCCCGGGCAACCGGCGCGATGTTTGTTGCCCGCAGTACCACCTACCATGTGATGCATCTGCGGCAGATGGCACGGCTGGCATTGAGCAAGCGGGGGTTCAGCGTTGTCGAGATAATTTCTCAGTGCCCGACGCTCTACGGTCGATACCAGCGTCTGGGCGACGCTGTCAAGATGCTGGAATGGATTCGTGACCGGTCGGTTGATGTCAGCAAGGTAGCGGACCCGTGGGCGGTTTCAGACCGGCTGGTAATCGGGGTGCTGCACGACCGTCAGGAAGTTCCCCCATACTCCGAGCTGTACCAGGGAGCCCGCGACCGCGCGAAAGGAAAGCGGAGTGACGGTTGAGACGAGAATTGCCGGAACCGGTGGCCAGGGCGTGATACTGGCCAGTGTGATTCTTGCCGAAGCGGCCGGGGTCTATGAGGGTCGCTTCGTCGTTCAGACCCAGAGTTACGGACCCGAGGCAAGAGGCGGTGCCTCCCGGGCCGATGTCATAATCTCCGACAAACCGATACTCTATCCAAAGAGCCGTCGGCTGGACGTGCTGGTTTGCTTGAGCCAGCAGGCGGCGGACAGGTACTTCGCTGACCTGAAAGTGCGGGGCACCGCAATTGTTGACAGCTTCCATGTCCAGAATGTACCGCGGCCGGATGCGCTTCGACTGCCGCTGGCCGAGACCGCTCGGCTGGAACTGGGGCGCGAATTGTTCACCAATATCGTGACATTGGGTGCTCTGGCCCGGGTGAGCCGGCTGGTCAAACTTGATTCGCTGGCGGCGGCGCTGGCGAATCGTGCCCCGGCGCAGACGCTGGAGCTGAACCGCAAAGCGCTGGCACTGGGCTGGGAGCTGGCCGAACGCTTGCTTGGCGCCGGCGCGACTGAACTGCCGAACACTTGACAGGTTCAACTGGCGGGCCGCGGCAGGTATCGTCTGAGTCAGTGACCGGACGCCGTCGACGGCGCGACAGGCTGGAGTCGTCGCTTGGCAACCGGGTCAGCGAGATGCTCAATCCTCGACTCTATGGGCCAGCAGTCAAAAAGGTCAGACTGATTCAAACCCACACTTCATGGGTCTTCCTTACCGGCGAGTATGCCTATAAGGTGAAGAAGCCGGTCAACTTCGGTTTTCTTGATTACACGACGCTTGATGCCCGGCGCTTCTTCTGTCACGAGGAATTCCGACTGAATCGGAAGCTGTCGCCCGATATCTACATCGGAGTGGAAGAGATAACTGACCGGGCGGGCAGTCTGGCAATCGGCAAGCCGGGCAGGACGGTCGATTATGCGCTGAAGATGCGCGAATTGCCTCAGCACTGGCTGATGACTGAGCAGTTGCGGCGCGGGGCAGTGTCGTTTGGCCACATCGATGAGATCGCCCGGATTGTCGCCGGATTCCATCGGTGTGCCGAGCGCGGTGCTCAGGTGGCCCAGTACGGCAGTTCCGAGGTAATCAGGCTGAACTGGGATGAGAACTTCGCCCAGACGCTGGACTTCCGGGGCCGGACCATCAGCCACCGGGCATTCGACGAAATCCGGCGGGCGGTCGTCAGCTTCATTGCCGATAACCGCGGTCGTTTCCGTTATCGCCGGGAAGCCGGTTATGTTCGGCGCTGTCACGGCGACCTCCATTCCAGAAACATATTTGTCAACGGCGGCGTACATATCTTTGACTGCATTGAGTTTAATCCCCGGTTTTCCTGTTCAGACGTGGCAGCGGAAGTCGCCTTTCTGGTTATGGACCTTGATTATGCTGGGCGACACGACCTTGCCGGGTACTTCGTTGAGCGTTATCTTGCCTACACTCGTGATATCGGGCTGCTGCGGTTGCTCACTTTCTACATGTGCTACCGCGCCTATGTCAGAGGCAAGGTAACAAGCTTCAACCTCAACGATACGAGTCTATCGACTGCCGAGAGGAAACAGGCGGCTGTTGCCGCGCGACGTTACTTCCGGCTGGCGGCAGAGTATGCGCGGCGACTCGAACGGCGGCCGTTTCTGCTGGTGATGATGGGACTGCCCGGTACGGGCAAGACTCATCTGGCTCGTCGGCTTGCTGTTCGGCTGGGCGCCTTTCAGCTTCTTTCCGATTCCATCCGCAAGCAGCTGCTCGGTATCCCGATAACCGAACGGCGCTGGGAAGGTTACAACCGCGGTATCTACCGGGGCAGTCTCGGGAAAAGGACCTATGACGAGATGTTTCGGCGTGCCGGACTTTTTCTCAGCAGCGGTAACAGTGTCATTCTCGACGCCACATTTCTGCATCCCGAGTCGCGCGAGCGTGCCCGCCGGTTGGCCCAGCAGGTCGGTGTGCCGGTGATTTTCCTGCTCGTGCAGTGTCCGGAGCGGATTGTCCGTCGTCGGCTGAACAGGCGGAAAATCGAGCAGTCGCTGTCGGATGCCAATCTGGAAGTCTATCTGGCGATGAAGCGGCGGTTCGTGCCGCCGACTGGTGAGTCTGACGTATGGAGAGTTGACAGCCGGGAATCGGCAGCAAGGATTGCCAGACGGCTTGAACGGGCACTACTTCATAGCTGATACCCACATCGGGGCATCCGGGCACGACGACGAAATGCGGCTGGTGCGATTTGTCGATTCCCTTGCCGGAAACGCTCAGTCACTCTGCATCGTCGGAGACCTGTTCGAGTTCTGGTTTGAGTATCGTCGGGTGATACCAAGGGCCGGCTTCCGGTTGCTGTCGGCGTTGGCTCGTCTGGTTGATTCGGGGACACGGTTGACCTGTCTGCGGGGTAACCACGATTTCTGGCTTGGTTCGTTTTTCGGACAGGAGCTGCCGGATGTTACAGTTGCCGATCGGCTGGAACAGACAATCGACGGTCTGCGGGTCTATGCCAGTCACGGTGACGAACTGGATAACAATCCGGTGCCACGGCTGTTCCGCAACCTGATGCGAAACCCCTTGAATTCGGCGCTTTATTCTCTGCTGCACCCAGACTTGGGAATCGGTCTTGCTACTTTCGTGGCACGGCAGAGCCGGCAGAGAACCGCCGGCCTGCGGCTGCGTCGGCGGCTGGCTGAGTTTGCCTGCGCGAAACTTGAGGGTGATTTTGACCTGGTGGTGCTGGCTCATACCCATTGGCCGGAACAGGTTGAGCATAACGGTGGCTGGTATATCAATGTCGGCGACTGGCTGCGGCACAATACCTACTGTGTGATCCGCTCCGGTCGGGCAGTTATGGAGCGTTTTGAGGGATGAAACTTTTACGGACGATCACTGTCGGGTCGTGGCGTGGTGTCCGGGCCTTTCTGAAGTTGATGCTGATTGTCGGACCGGTCTATACGCTCGTCCATCTGCTGCGTTACACACCTGTTTTGGCTGCTCTCGCCCGTATCACCGCTCCATTGATGAGGTTCTTTGGGCTGCCAGGTGAGGCGGCGGTGGCGCTGATACTGGGCAATTTTATAAATCTCTACGCCGGCCTTGGTGCCATCACTGCGCTAGGGCTGCCCCGGGGGCAGTTGACGGTACTGAGCCTGATGCTCCTGCTGTCGCATTCCCAGTTGCTTGAAACTGCGGTATTTTTCCAGATTCGGGCCAAATGGTGGCTGTTGTGGGCCGTACGGCTTTTGGTGGCTGTTGTTGCCGGCTGGGGACTGGCGGCGCTGACTTTGAAAGGTCAGGCCACAGGTGCCGCAGCTGATGCTGCGGCTCGACTGGCAGCGCTCGCCCATCAGACTTGGCCCGGGCTGGAACGGGCGGCGCTCAATTGGGGAGCAGGGCTGTGGAGTACAGCCATCAAGATGCTGCTGGTGCTGGTGGGAATCTTCGCAGTCCTGGAGTTGTTTCGGTGCTATGGTCTGCTGGCAAAGCTGCTGGCTGGGATCAACCGGCTGACCCGGCTTATTGGTTTGTCCGCTGAGGCAGGAATGCCGTGGCTGGCCGGCAATGTATTCGGCATTGTGTTCGGCGCTGGAGTGATAACCGAAACGGTCCGGGAAGGGGGGTTGTCATCAAAACAGGTCACCCTGGTGGCTACGTTCCTGGCACTCTGTCACGGACTTTTCGAGGACACCGCGATTTTTGTTGTGATGGGGGCTGATTTGTTCTGGATTACCGTGCCCCGGCTCGTTCTGGCTACGGCTGTTACGTGGGTGCTCTCGAAGCTGCTACGCGAGCAGCGACCGGCCGAAACCGCTTCAAAACAGGCTGTTTGAAACGCTAGGCAGCAGTCAGGGCGTTGACTGAATTGCTTGTTCTTCCTTCCCGTTGATCCCGAGCGTCGACTAGAAGTTTTCGTAGTCGGTCAGGCCGATTCGATCTCTTTCCAGTGCGTAGGTCACCATCCAGGCAGCGAGTTTCGGCGCTTCGTCTTCGAAACCAGGCTGGTCCTGGATTGGAGCGGCGAGGTTTTCGAAGTCCTGCCGCACCGCTTCGACCACCGATTGCTCATCAGCGGCGATGCTGATTCCCTCTTCTTGGAGCTGTTGCATCGCGCGCTGCCAAGCGACGCTAATCATATCTGACATTCCGGCCTCCACCCCGCGGTCCGGTTGACCGCGCGTTAGTCGCTATCCTGACATTCATTCTCCGGCGCTGTGTCCAAGCCACCCAGGGTTCATCGACCGGTTGTGTCCGTCGTTGACCCCGTTACAACAACGCCACCTTCGCAGCTTTCGTCGCGCGTCATCCACTTTCCAGATTTTGAGGCAGGCGTCCAGTTCAGCTCATGCCCTGCCTCCCCGCAGCGATTATGGTGAACGCCATGCCGATTGTCAAGCCCCAATTTGGTCGGGTTGCCCTGGGCGGTTGAGCACTCGGGAAACCTTTTCGTGCATTGACTGGCCGCGATCCCGCCGGTCGTCAATCTTGATTGTGGTGACGATTCTGGTGCAACCCATCGCCGCCAGGGTGTCGTGAATCTTCCGGATTGTTTCAAACAGAGGGGCCCAGTCACCCTGGAGACACGTACCCATCGGCCCGAGTTCGTATTCAAGCCCGGACGACCGTACGACTTCCAGCGCAGCACGTACGAAACGGCTGATACTTGCCGAGCCGGTTCCAACCGGAACGACGCTGACTTCAGCTATTGGCATGTCACAAAAAACGTTCGAAGCGGTCCTGTTTTGCCTTGCAGATTGGGCAGATGCCTGGTGGCGACTCCCGGGCACAGATGTAGCCACAGACTTTGCATCGCCATACCGGGTAGCGCAGCGTTGGCATATGCCCCTGGTCTGTTACGGGCGGCGGGTTGACAGGCTGGCTGTAACCTTCGCGGGCATACTTGTCGGGGCGGCGTTCCGGTATCGAACCGTGCGGTTTTCGGCCTTCGATCCAGTCGTCTGTGACATACAGGGAACAGTAGCAGGTTCCGTATTCCTCCAGGTCGGCGTCGCGGTAGTCACAGGGACAAATCAAATCGAGGTCCTTGTTCTTGTCGCCGAAAGCCAGCCGGCAGGGGCACATCCAGTAGCCGTATCGCTTTTCGTTGGTGAGCAGGGCTTCGACCAGCCCAAGGGTGAATTCCCGGTCGGGATTGAGCCGGTACCCGCCCGATTCCGCCTCCCGCTTGAGCCTTTCGTATGCCGCTACAACCTCGGGCGCGAATTCACGGGCCAGTCTACACCTCCAGCAGTTCGGCAAGCCGTTCTTCGTCGAATCCGATTACCACATTGGAGTCGATCTTTATGGTCGGAAAAGAGGAACGCGGGTTAAGCGACCGCAGAGTGTCCATTGCTTCGTTACGTTCATCACCGGTGAGCTGGTCAACAAATACGTAGTCGTACTCGATGCCGTGTTGTTCAAGCATCTCTTTGGCCTTCCGGCACCAGCCGCAGGTAGAAAGGGCGTAAACAAACACCTTGTGTTTGTTGTTGCTACCAGGGACGTGAACAGGGTTGATCAACGATTCCTCCCGGTTTGGTTATTCTGCCCACTGTTGCAGTTAGGGCAGACCTGGCTTTTCTTCTCGAGCGCCGCACCGCAGACAGGGCAGGTGTCAATCGTTACAGAACACGGCTGACAGAACGGCGTCTGGGTATCGGCGGGGTGGTCACAGTACGGACAATGACATTGTTTGTCGGCGTCGCGGGTCATGGTGTCTTCCTTTGTTTGGCGGCGCGATACGCTTCGATCGCCCGATGCAGCGCGTCTGCACCAAGATTGGAGCAGTGGAGTTTGTTGGGCGGCAGCCCCCCCAGCTCGCGGGCGACATCATCGTTGGTTATTGCCATCGCTTCATCGAGAGTCTTGCCGATAGCCATTTCACTGACCATCGACGAAACTGCGATTGCGGCCCCACAGCCAAAGGTCTTGAACTTCACGTCAACGAGTCGGTCGTCCTTGACCTTGATGTAGAACGTCATCATATCGCCGCAGACGGGGTTGCCTACTTCCCCGACGCCGTCGGGGTTTTCAATCTCGCCGACATTGCGGGGATTACGGAAATGGTCCATCACTTTTTCCGAATACATCAGTCCGCCTCCTTGTGATCGTCGTGCGAGCAGAGTTCGCCGGAGGATGAGGCATAAGGGTCTTCGCCTTTGATGAATCGGGCGTAGAGCGGCGACATTGCCCGCAGGCGGTTGACCAGTGGTGGCAGTCGGTCGAGCAGCAGGTCAACGTCGCTGTCCGAGTTGTCGTAACCCAGTGTCAGTACCAGCGAAGACTGTGCCAGCGCGTGGGGCAGTCCCATCGCCAGCAGCACGTGTGATGCCTTCAATGTTCGGGCGGTACAGGAGGAGCCCGATGCGGCCGCAATGTTTTCGGCATCGAGCAGCAGCAGCATCGCTTCGCCTTCCACGAACTCGACGCAGACGGAAACGTGACCGGGAATCCGCCGGTCCGGCGAACCGGTGAACACCAGTCGCTCCAGTCTTTTGGGCAACTCGGTTCGGATTCTCTGCGCGAGCCGTTCCATGCTGCTGCTCCAGCGATTGACTTCGCGGGCAGCAACTGCGGCAGCCGCACCAAAACCGGCGATTGCGGCAACATCCTCTGTGCCCGCTCTTCGTCCGCGCTCCTGGCCTCCGCCTTCTATCAGTGGCTGGATTCGCACGCCCGGGCGCAGGTAGAGTGCGGCAGCACCGCGCGGGCCGTAGACCGACTGGGCGGCGAATGAATACGAATCAACGCCCAGCGCCGTGACGTCTACGGGTACCCGACCGACCGCTGCGCAACCATCGGCATGGAAGGGTATACCGTGTTTGCGGGCAACTGCGGCCAGGGCAGCGATGTTCTGCATCGTGCCGACTTCGTAGTTGGCATGCATTACAGCCACCAGGATTGTGTCCGGGCGCAACGATTGCTCGAGCCGGTCAGGAGAAACGGTTCCGTCGCTGTCGACGCCGACCTCAGTTATTTCAAAGCCCAGTTTTCGCAGCGAACGGGCGGGTTCCAGGATTGACACGTGCTCGATCGCCGAGACGACCAGGTGTTTGCCTTTCCTTGCCGGGGACAGGGCAAAGCCTTTGACCGCCAGATTGTTTGCTTCCGACCCCGATGCCGTGAATACGATCTGGTCCTGCGGGGCGTTGATCAGTGCGGCAACCTGTGCTCGTGCCTCTTCAAGTTTCTGCCGGGGGGCTGAGCCAAGTTGATGCAGACTGGAAGGGTTGCCGAATGATTCAGCAGCTTCCAGCATTGCCTGTTTAGCCTCCGGCAAGAGCGGAGCGGCAGCGGCATGGTCGAAATTGATGATCGTATTCACCTGCATTGAGACCTTCCAAGGCCGGTCAGGGATTCTTGCCAGAGTGTAGCCTGACACTTGTGACAGTCAATCCGTTCGGAAATGCGGTGAACTCACCTGCGGAGCGGCAACGGGAGGTGTGACTGTTGCGACTGATACGGGCGGCTGGGTGTGTTGACTTTGCGGTGACGCAAGGTTACAATCAGGTTGACAATCTGGAGTTTTCTCAGTCTGATGCTTCTTTGACCAGTCCGTCGGGGGCGAACGGTTTCGACGGGGTGTCTGAGGAGCTCGGGTGCACAGCGGGGTTCCCACGTCGCCTCGTTATCAATGATGCGGGAACTACAGCTGCCAACAACAGCTACGCACTGGCTGCCTAACATAGGTGGTCACCTGCCTCGTGACTGCGCCCGGCACGAAAGCGGGTTATAAAAGGGCGATATGGACCCGAGATTCTGCTCCGGCGCTCGGGTCCGAGAAATCAGCCGGAGCTGGCGATCGGGCGCCTGCTGGCCGGCAACCCCGGTCGCGAGAAAGGTAGACCGGATAACTGTGTAGACCCCGGGTTCTGAACGCTCCGGACGCGGGTTCGATTCCCGCCGCCTCCATTGTGCCGTTTTTCTGTGAAACAGCCGTCAAAGCAGCTGGTCTAATGTGATGATGGGCTACTGCCATTGGTCCCAAGAAATCCAACAGACTGCCTTGTCCAAGGAGGTTAGATGAGTCTGAAAGGTACCAAGACCGAAAAGAATCTTCTGACTGCGTTCGCTGGCGAGTCACAGGCAAGGAACCGTTATACCTACTTCGCTTCCCAGGCCCGTAAGGAAGGGTATGTTCAGATCGCACTGATATTTGAGGAAACCGCCAACCAGGAACGCGAACATGCCAAACGTTTTTTCAAGTTCCTCGAAGGCGGGGAGGTTGAGATTTCCGGCGTCTTTCCAGCCGGTAAGATCGGAACGACGCTTGAGAATCTGAAGGCTGCTGCAGCCGGAGAGCTCTACGAATGGGGGACGATGTATCCTGATTTCGCCAAGGTGGCTGAGCAGGAAGGTTTTGCGGAGGTCGCGCAGGCGTTTCGGGCTATCGCGGTTGCCGAGAAACAGCACGAAAGACGGTATAACGCCTTTGCCAAAAACATTGAGACTGGACAAGTGTTCCGGCGGAATGAGAAAAAGGTCTGGCGTTGCCTGAACTGCGGTTACCTGCACGAAGGCAACTCGGCGCCCGAAGTTTGCCCGGCCTGCAAACACCCACAGGCCTTCTTTGAGCTGCTGGGCGAGAACTGGTAGGGTAGAGAAGTGATGCCGACTGGCCCGGCCTACAACCGTCGCCCCGGGATTGTGACCATGGGCGGGAAGCCGGTTACGTTGCTCGGCCCGGAACTTAAGGCTGGCGATGTTGCGCCTGATTTCACTCTGATTGGCAATGACCTGAAGCCGGTTCGGCTCAGTGACTTTCGTGGGCGGCCAGTGGTGTTGCTGGCGGTTCCGTCTCTGGATACCGAGATTTGCGACATCGAAACGCGGCGGTTCAACGCCGAAGCTGCACGCCTGAGCGATGAGCTGGTCGTTCTGACCGTGTCCATGGATTTGCCATTTGCCCAGAAACGCTGGTGCGGTGCCAACGGCATCGACAGGGTCATTACGGCGTCCGATCATCGCGATGCCGCCTTCGGCGTTGCCTATGGCGTTTTGATTGAGGAACTGCGGCTCTTGGCCCGCTCCGTTTTTGTGATTGACCGCCCGGGGATCATCAGGTACGTACAGCTCGTCAGAGAACTGGGTGAAGAGCCCGATTATGAGTCAGCCCTGAAGGCGGTTGCCGCGATACTGGCTGCACAGTCGCAGTCAGCAGGATGAGGGCGCTGTAGTTGCAGCAAGGCTTCAGCAGCGACGGAAAGGAAAGTCGATGACAGCGGTTCAGCAGGTTTTCTCTTGTGCCGACTGTGGCCAGATGATCGCAGTAGTGCACCGGGGTAACGGCCGGCTTGTTTGCTGCGGTCGGCCAATGATTGCTGCCGGTACGGAGCAGACTGGCGCCGTTTCTAAAGGCGGTGTTCAGCGGGACAAGGATCTAACTCGGGTCAGGGACAGGTCCGAGCAGCACTTTTGGAAGTGCAGCAATTGTAACTATGTGCTTGAGGCAGCTGCACCCCCTGATCGATGCCCAGCCTGTGCGCAAAAGTGCCCTTTTGTTGATGTAACCTGCTACATCCCGGAATGTGGCATGGTTGGAGCCGATCCAAGGCTGATTGGAAATCAGTAAGGAGGTTCGACGATGGCTAAAAGAATGGAAGTCTATAAGTGCGATGTCTGCGGTAATATTGTTGAAGTTCTTCACGGCGGTGCCGGCCAGCTGGTGTGCTGTGGGAAGCCGATGAAGCTGCTGGTCGAGAATACTACCGATGCGGCGAAGGAAAAGCACGTGCCGGTGATTGAAAGAACGGCCGACGGATTTCGCGTCAAGGTTGGTTCAGTCGCACATCCCATGGAAGAGAAACATTACATTGAATGGATTGAGCTGGTCGCCGACGGGCGGGTTTATCGCAGTTTCTTGAGCCCCGGCCAATCCCCCGAGGCCGTGTTCAGCGTCGCTGCCGAGAAGGTGTGGGCGCGTGAGTACTGCAACATCCATGGGCTCTGGAAAGGTGAATAGCAATGATATCCCAATCAATCGAGACCGCTTTCAATCAGCAGATCAAACACGAGCTCGATTCAGCCTATCTTTACCTGGCCATGTCGGCCTGGTTTGACAACGAGGGGCTGAATGGCATGGCCCGCTGGATGCGGGCCCAGACCCAGGAGGAAATTAGCCACGCGGTCCGGTTTCTGAAGCATATCCGGGATCGCGGCGGGCAGGTCAGGCTGTTTGGTCTTGCCGAACCCCCGGCACGATGGGATTCGCCGCTGGCCGCCTTTGAAGCGGCATACAAGCACGAGCAGTTCATTACCGGCTGTATCGACAAACTGGCAAGACTGGCTCGGGATGAGAATGATTTCGCGTCGGGCAGTCTGTTGCAGTGGTTTGTCGATGAACAGGTAGAGGAAGAGGAGACGGCGCTCGGCATAGTCCAGAAACTGCGCTTGGTTGCCGGTGATGGCCGGGGGCTGCTGATGCTGGATAACGAACTGGGGACACGTGTTTTCACCTTAGCGCCGGAACTGGCGACTTTCTATGCCCAGGGTGCTGCCGGGGCCTGATGCAGAGGCAGGCGATATGAGTCCTTTCCGGGCAGTGCAAGTCAGCGAGCATGTCTGGTGGGTCGGTGCGGTCGACTGGTCACTGGCCGATTTCCACGGCTATGCGACGCAGCGGGGAACGACCTACAATGCGTATTTGATTACAGCCGAAAAACCGACTCTCATTGATACGGTCAAAGCGCCCTTTTTGTCGGAGATGATGGCGCGGATTGAGTCGGTGATGGACCCGGGCGATATACGCTATATTGTCTCCAATCATGCCGAGCGAGACCACGCCGGTTGTCTGCCGGATGTCATTGAGCGATTGAAACCCGAACAGGTTTTCGCATCGGCGCTTGGAGTCAAGAATCTTCACGCACAGTTCCATGATTCCTGTGACATCACGGCGGTCAAGGACGGTGACAAGCTTAATCTCGGCAATCTGGAGCTTAGTTTCCTTGAGACGAGAATGCTTCACTGGCCAGATTCGATGGTCAGTTACCTGGCTGGTGAGGAGGTCCTCTTCTCCCAGGATGGCTTTGGGATGCATTTCGCCACCGGCAGGCTCTTCGCCGATGAAAACGAACCGGGCGTGTTGGAATATGAAGCCCGCAAGTACTTTGCTAATATCCTCCTGCCTTATTCCAATCTGGTGGGCAAGTTGCTCGAGCGGATTCGCACGCTTGGCATCCCGATTCGAATACTGGCCCCGGATCACGGACCCGTGTGGCGTCGTGAGGTTGAACGCCCTTTGATGTGGTACGCAAAGTGGGCAGAACAACGGCCCGGTCGCAAGGTGGTAATCGTTTACGATACGATGTGGCAGAGTACGGAGCTGATGGCACGGGCGGTTGCCGAAGGGGTGGCACGGGCTGACTGCGAGGTCCGACTGCTCTCGATGCACTCTGCTCATCGCAGTGACGTGGTTACTGATCTGGTTGGCGCCGGGGCTTTGATCGTGGGTTCGCCAACGCTGAACAACGGGTTGTTTCCCACCGTGGCTGACGTGCTGACCTATATTCGGGGCCTGAAGCCCAGAAACCTGATCGGCGCGGCTTTTGGTTCTTACGGCTGGAGCGGTGAGTCAGTAGATGAGATCGAAGAATACCTGAAGTCAGCCGGCATTGAGCTGGCAGCCCCGGGGCTTAAGGTCCGTTTCAAACCTGACTTGGATCAGTTAGAAAAGTGCCGGACACTGGGTGAATCGGTGGCCAGAAAGATTGGTGAACGGGTTTCAGCATGAACACGAACCCGGAGGGTTTGAAGTGCGAGATTGACCCGCAGCAGATCGACCTTCAGGCGCTGTTCACCTTGACCTACGGGCTGTATGTTGTTACCGCCCGTGAAGGGCAACGCCGGAATGGCTTGATTGTGAACACGGTAACCCAGGTGGCCGAGGTTCCGTGTCAGGTGATTGTCAGCATCAGCAAGAAGAGTCTGACGCACGACATGATCGCGGCCAGCGGGGCATTCGGAGTCTCAGTTTTGGAGCAGGATACTCCACTTCAGTTTATTGGTCGCTTTGGATTTCGCAGCGGCCGTGAATACGACAAATTCGCTGAGGGCGGTTTCCGAAACGGTGTCACCGGCGTGCCACTACTGACCGAGCATACTCTGGCTACCCTTGAAGCCCGGGTCCTGACAAGTTTTGATTGCGGGTCGCACACAACCTTTCTGGCTGTAGTTGTGGCAAGTAAACTGCTGCGAGAAGGCGTTCCCTTGACTTACAGCCACTACCGACAGGTAAAGGGTGGCAAGACAGGACAGGGTTCGCCGACCTATGCCGCGAGTAAGGCGACCGAGAAGGTCGTTCCAAAGAAAGGAAATGACATGAAGCGATACGTCTGCAGCGTCTGTGGTTATGTTTACGATCCGGCGGCTGGTGATCCTGATTCTGGGGTCAAACCCGGGACGCCTTTTGAGAACCTTCCCGATGACTGGGTTTGCCCAGTATGTGGGGCTGCGAAAGACCAGTTCGAGCCGGAGGAGTAGCGGCCTAGAGGGCTTTTTTCACGGCCAGCCGTCCGGACACAAGTTCGGGCGGCTGCTCTTTTCGAATGGCTGCCGGCGTGATTATGACTTCTGCAACGTCGGTCAGCGAGGGTAGCTCGAACATAATGTCGAGCATTGCGTCTTCCAGTATCGTGCGCAGTGCACGGGCGCCAGTCTTCCGGGCGGCGGCAAGCTCAGCCGCGACCTTTAGGGCTTCAGGGGTGAAGGTAAGCTTCACTCCTTCCAGTTCGAAGTAGTGGGTGTATTGTCGCACCAGAGCGTTGCGCGGTCGTACCAGTATATCAACAAGTGCTTCACTGGATAAGCTGTGCAGGGTGGCGGTGACGGGCAGCCGTCCAACAAACTCAGGTATCAGCCCGTAACGAATCAGGTCTTGGGGTTCCACCAATGGCAGCAGTTCGTCGAGGGAATGCGGCGAACCGGAGGTTGGGTCAGAATGAAAACCGATGGATGAAGCTCGCACCCGTCGTTCGATTATTCGTTCCAGACCATCGAAGGTGCCGCCGCATATGAAGAGAATGCCTCTGGTGTCGAGTCTGATGTACTGCTGTTCAGGGTGTTTGCGCCCCCCTGCCGGCGGAACGCTGGCAATCGTACCTTCAAGTATCTTGAGTAGCGCTTGCTGAACACCCTCGCCGGAGACGTCACGGGTAATTGAGGGCGAGTCAGCGCGCCGGGCAATCTTGTCCACCTCATCGAGGTAGACGATACCGGTTTCGGCGCGTCGGATGTCAAAATCAGCCGCCTGCAGCAGATGCAGGAGAACGTTTTCCACATCCTCGCCGACGTAACCGGCTTCGGTGAGCGGGGTGGCGTCGGAAATCGAAAACGGGACGTGCAAAAAACGGGCAAGTGTTTCAGCGATCAGAGTCTTGCCAACCCCGGTCGGTCCGATCAGCAGTATGTTGCTCTTGCCGAGGTCAACGTTGTCGTGACGGGCTCGCACACGCTTGTAGTGGTTGTAGACCGCAACTGACACTACCTTTTTTGCGCGTTCCTGACCAATCACGTAGCCATCGAGAAATGCCTTGATTTCGGCGGGCTTAGGCAGCTCGACCGGAAGACTCTGGGCCGGTTCGGTACGTGCTGAGGCGAACGCGTTATGAGCCGCTCTGGTGCAGTTTTCGCAGATGGCCGAACGTCGGCCGATAACCAGGCGGTGTTCGGGGCTCCCGGCCTGACCGCAGAACGAGCACCGTCGTGCAGCCGGAGGCCGCTGGCGAGGGCGGTCGTTCATTTGCGTTTCTCGATTACTTCGTCAATTATACCGTAGGCTTGGGCTTCCTGGGCTGACATGAAAAAATTGCGATCGGAATCCTGCGCGATACGTTCGACGGTCTGGCCCGTGTGAGTGGCGAGAATCTCAGTCAGTTGCTGCTTGAGTTTGATTATTTCGCGGGCAGAAATTTCGATGTCGGTAGCTTGCCCCGATATTCCAAACGCCGAGGGCTGATGAATCATTACTCTGGAGCGAGGGAGTGCAAAGCGTCGACCTTTGTCTCCTGCCGCAAGCAGCAAAGCGGCTATCGAGGCGGCCATTCCGACGCAGGTGGTGGAGACACGGGGTTTGATGTAACGCATGGTGTCGTAGATTGCCAGTCCGGCCGAAACTACCCCGCCCGGCGAATTGATGTAGAGGTTGATGTCCTTGGCAGAGTCTTCTGCTGCCAGATAGAGCAACTGGGCAACAACAAGATTGGCGACGTTGTCGTCAATAGGGGAACCAACAAATATAATCCGTTCCTTGAGCAGACGCGAGTAAATGTCGTAGGCACGTTCTCCACGTCCAGTCTGCTCGATTACTATCGGGATAAGCAAGGGTACCTCCTCGGGCATTTCTTGGACAAAAACTTTGGTTTCCGGGTGATGCGACTCGAGGGCAACTCGCAACACAGTCTGTGACTGCCGAGAACGGGGCAGGCCAGCTGCCTGGTTATCAGGTGACATCGGCTGCCTCCAGTATGCGGTCCATTACCTTGTCGCGAAGAAGCTGGTTGCGCCATGCCGGCGAGTCCAGCAGTTGAATAACCTCTTCGAGTGGTTGACCGGTTTCGGTCGCGATCTGGTTGGCAAAACTGTGTGTTTCGTCGTCCGTGACAGCGATTTTTTCCATTCGGGCAATGCGGGCAACGATGCAGTCAAACTTTGCCCACTTGCGTGCTATTGGTTCAAGTCGGGTACGAGTATCATCGTCGTCGGGCAAGTCGTACTGGGTACGGAGTCGCTGCAGCGATGATTCCACCCAGGTCTGGGGTGGCTCGAAGTCATGTGCGCTAACCAGCAGGTCGAAGACTTGGTTTTTAAGGCCGTTACGGACTAGCTCGGCCCGATCCTGCAGAATGCCCTCGTTGATTTCGCGGCGCATGCTGTCCAGATCGGCATAACCCAGGTCACGGGCGAGCTGCTCGTCCACTTCGGGAACAATCCGTTCTTTAACTTCGTGGACTCGGAAAAGGTACTGGCGGGTGTGACCGGCGATGTTGCGGTCAGGGTAATCGTCTGGGAAAGTAACCTGAGCCTGTCGTTCTTCTCCCGGTGATGCGCCCTCCAAGGCCAGATTGACCGGCTCCGGCTGCAATGGGTCACCGATGTGCATCAGGACGTTCTGTCGGGGTGGCACGACGTCATTGCCGTTTTCTATCGTGCGATAGTCAACAAGGACGAAGTCGCCAGAGCGGGCGGGTCGGTTGACCGGTTGAAAGCGGGCGCATTTTTCGCGTAGAGCGTCCAGTCGGCGCTGAAACTCGTCCTCGAAACCGGTGGGCACTTCTTTTTTCAGTTTGAGGCCTTGCCAGTCCCTGAGTTCGAAATCAGGTACCACCTCAACGCTCAAGCGAAAGTGGATTGTCTTGTCCGGGTCCACTTGCAGATCGATGAGACGGGGGCGCGACGCCGGTATTACGTCAATTTCGGAAATTGCCTCAGTTGCTGCTGCTTCAACAAGTTCCTCGACAGCTCCCGTTTCCAGCGCTGGACCGAGCCGACGCCGCAATACTGTCGCAGACACGCGTCCCGGACGAAAGCCCGGCACAACTGCCTTCGGGCCATACTCAGCAAGCAGTTCGTCAACCCGGCTGTTGAGTCGATCCGGCTCAATTGTTACTTCTATCTCACGCAACCACGCGGTTGGCGCGGCAACGACCTTCTCCAAGTCAATACTCCTTAATGAGTTTACTGCTGGCGGGCTGAATCTGTCATGCGAGGAGGGGGAGTTGAACCCCCACCCTGTTGAGGACTGGATCCTAAGTCCAGCGCGTCTGCCAGTTCCGCCACCCTCGCAAGGCGGTTGAGTATAGTGGCAGTGCCGAGTGAGTCAAGGGATGTTGGTTACGGTCCCGGGGCCAGTTTGACTGGCCTGATCCAGAAGCTAGGATGCTGTTGGACATGAACAGAGCTTCCCTGCAGTCCGGCAGTCGGCCGAGGGCGAGCAAGTGGCTGCCAGCTGTCTTGTGCTGGGTTGTAGCTTTGGCGGTCTATCTACCGACCGTAAGATTCCTCTTGGTCTGGGATGACGTCGACCTTGTACAGCTGAATCGAGATGCCCCTTTGTCTGCTTTCGGACAGAGCTTCTGGCATGGCCACACTACTCGTCTGTTGGGCGACGATCCCTATTACCGACCATTGGTAAACTTCAGCCTCAGGCTTGACCGGATTATTGGTCGCGGTTCGGCATGGTACTATCACTTGGTCAATTGTTTGTTGCACAGCTTCAATGCAGTTTTGGTTTACGTATTGACAATCGTGACCGGCGCACCAGTCCTTGCCGCTTGCGGGGCCGGAATGATATTCGGCGTTCATCCAATGCTTGCCGATAGTGTTGGTTACGTAAGTGGGCGTACTGACATAATTTGCGCTTTAGGAATCGCGTTGATGCTCGGTGGTCTGTTGCGCTGGTTGAATCTGCAGCGTTGGCGTCACGTGGCTCTTATCTGGGGTGGGCTGGCTATCGCTCTGTTCGCAAAGGAAGCGGCACTGATTATGGCGGTGATTTGCATCGGCATCGTGCTGCTTGTGCGGCGCCGGCCGCAATTCACCAGCAAATGGGTGCTGTCAGGTGGCTGTATCGTGATCACCTTGGTGTATCTGGTGATCCGCCGTCTGGTGTTGGGTTCCGCAGCGGGCATGAACCTGTCCGAAGTCTCAGGTGCTTCGCTGACCTTGGCCCTCAATAACGCCGGAAGGACCATGCTTTTTGGTTTGGTGCCATTTTCGCGGCGTGTCTTCGCCTGGGATGGTGCAGAGCTCAGTCGGCCGACTCTTTGGCTGTTACCACTCGGTATTTTTATTTGTTTTGGTTGGTTTCTGATGCGCCACAAGAACGCAAGTAGAGATAGTCGAATCGTTCTCTGGTCGTCAGCCGTTGCATTGGTGGTTCCCGCATCAGCGTTGGCTCAGTTCGGGCCCTTGGGGCGATGTTTCTATCTGCCAGCCGTTGCGTTTGTTCCCTTTTGCGCTGTTTTTCTTTCGCGCCTAGCTGCCCGGGGGCGGCAGATTGCCGTAGTGCTGGTTGTTGTAAGTGTCGTTCTGGTGGCAGGTTTTGTGCTCTTGGCGATCCGGCGTTCGGGCGTATGGCGAAATAGCTTTGAGCTTTACCAGCGGATGACAGTTGAGTCACCGGGCAACCCTGCCGGATACTTCAATCTTGCGTTTGAGCTGCGCAAACTGGGCGACCTGGAAGGGGCGATCAGTTGCTACCGGCAGGTGATAGCTTTGGACTCAAGCCAAGGCCTTGCCTGGTCCAACCTTGGGGCTTCATTACAGGCGGTTCGGCGTTTGGATGAAGCCGAGGAGGCATATCGTCGGGCTATTGCCTTGATGCCGGAATATGCCTTGGCGTACAACAATCTTGGCATTGTGCTTCATCTTCGAGGAGACGCCGCTGGGGCAATTGGCTGTTTGAAGCGTGCTGCTGAATTGGATCCAAGCGATGCCGGGATAGCCTATAATCTTGCCCGGATGTTGCAGAGACGCGGTAGCATCGATGAAGCCGTCGTGTCTGCTCGACGCGCGGTCGGCCTGGACCCGGGAAGCGGGTTGTTTCGGCAGCTGCTGGCTGAGCTTGAGACGCTGCAGCGTGCAAGGCGATGACCAACCTTGACATGGGTCAAATCAGCTATTGACATCGCGGCCGATGTTAGTATATTGTCCGGCTTTCGCCAGAGCGGCGATCGGGCCGAACTAGACTTCAGGCCCCAGCGCAAAAGAGCAAAGGATTGAAGACGAACTGATTGGTCGCATTGGCTTTTATGATTTGACATGAGTTTAATAAGAAGCTCGAAAAAGATTCGCATAAAGCTGAAAGCACACGATAACCGTGTCCTTGACCAGTCTGCTCGCGATATTGTTGATGTGGCCAAGCGCACCGGGGCACAGGTGTCGGGGCCCGTTCCTTTGCCGACTAAGCGTACGTTGTTTACAGTGCTTCGTTCACCGCACGTGGATAAGCGCTCGCGCGAGCAGTTTGAGTTGCGGGTACACAAGCGGTTGATTGAGATATCCAACGCTACGGCCGAGATGGTTGACGCATTGATGAAGCTTGAGGTGCCGGCCGGCGTTGAAGTGGAGATTAAATCGGCATGACCGGCTTGCTTGGGATAAAGCGCGAAATGTGCCAGATTTACGACGACAGGGGTGTTGTCTGGTCGGCGACGGCGATTGCTGTTCCTGACTGCACGGTTGTCGCCAAACGTACAGCTAAGCAGGACGGCTACGAGGCAGTCCAGCTTGGAATCGGACGTCCAACCCGCCGGGCTACCAAACCAGAGATCGGCCATTACAAGAAAGCCGGAGTGGAGCCGAAACGCTTTCTGAGAGAAATCAGAGTTGCCGACAGTTCTGCTTTCAAAGTCGGTGCCCGTTTGGGCGTTGAAATGTTCCAGCCTGGTGACAAAGTGGCAGTAACCGGTGTCACCCGCGGCCGGGGTTTTGCCGGTGGCGTAAGGCGATGGGGATGGAGAGGCGGGCCGGCTTCGCATGGTTCGATGACGCATCGACGGATTGGTTCGGCCGGCTCTGGTACTTCTCCCGGGCGGGTTCTGCCCGGCAGAACAATGGCAGGTCATTACGGCGTTGAACGAGTAACGGTGAGAAACCTCAAAGTGGTCCGAGTCGATCCGCAACAGGGATTGCTCTATGTTCATGGGGCTGTTCCTGGACACCGGGGTGGTCTGTTGGTGGTGAAGAAGGTTTGAAGCTTCCCATGGAAACCGAAGTCAAGACTGCTACTGGTGCAATCAAGGGCAAGGTGACCTTGCCTGAAGCTGTTTTCGGGGTCAGCGCGTCCAGCGGTATACTCTGGGAGTCGGTGCGCTGCTACTTGGCGAATCAGCGTCAAGGCAACAGCTGTACCAAGACCCGGGCTGAGGTTTCGGGCACCGGGAAAAAACCCTATCGTCAGAAGCACACTGGGCGGGCACGTCATGGCTCACGGCGGAGTCCGATTTTCCGTGGGGGCGGTGTTGTTTTTGGCCCCCGTCCCCGCGATTATAGCTACGAGTTGCCCAAGAAGCTCCGTCGCCGGGCACTCTGTATGGCTCTTTCGGAGCGTCATGCAGCCGGAGCTTTGCTGGTCATGGAGGATTTCCAGCTGCCAGCCCCCAAGACTAGCGAAATGGCCAAGATTCTAGCAGGTATAGGCGTGAAGGGTTCTGTTCTGCTGATGGTTGATACTGTTCCTGTTGAATTGAGGCGCGCCAGTCGAAATATTCCCGGGCTTGAAGTCGTTGCAGCGGATCGTGTGGCGCCTTACGCTATCCTACGACCTGACTGGGTTGTTGTGACGGAAAGCGCATTGGCAGTGCTGACAAGGAACGCGGGAGTCGCGTAATGGTTGAGGCAGATCGGGTCATCGTTGGTGCAGTTGTCACGGAGAAATCGGAACGACTGAAGGCAGAGGCTAACAGCTACACCTTTCGGGTGGCGGTTGCTGCGAACAAGATCGACATTCGTCGTGCTGTTGAGCGTCTTTTCAAGGTCCACGTTACCGATGTCCGGGTTGTGAACATGCGTGGTAAAGTCAAGCGCATGGGGCGATTCCAAGGGCGTCGGCCAGATTGGAAGAAGGCGGTCGTCACGATCAAACAGGGCGAGACGATCGAGGCATTGGAGCGCTGAAGATGCCGACAAAGAGTTATCGACCGATCACCCCGGCGCGACGCTATTACAGTGTCATTACACGGGATGATTTGACCCGACAGGAGCCGTATCGGCCGTTGACCGAGCCTAAGCGGAAGACGGCCGGAAGAAACAACACGGGGAGAATTACGGCGAAATGTCGGGGGGGCGGTGAGAGACGCCATTATCGAATCATCGACTTTCGACGCGACAAGACGGGCGTGCCTGGCCGGGTGGTATCCATTGAGTATGACCCGAATCGATCTAGTCGGATAGCTTTGGTAGCTCATGCTGACGGCGAGTACCGTTACATTCTGTGCCCGATGGGTTTGAAGGTCGGCGATACAGTCATGTCCGGCCGCAATCTGCCGATTCGCGAAGGTAATGCGATGCCGTTGGGTGATATGCCGGCTGGGATCGAGATACACAACCTTCAACTCTACCCTCAGAGTAATTCCTTTCTTGTTCGATCGGCTGGGACTGCAGCCCAGCTGATGGCCAAGGAAGACGATCTTGCAGTCGTGAAGCTTCCTTCGGGCGAATTGCGCAAGTTTCACAAGGCCTGTATGGCCACCGTCGGTCGCGTTTCCAATCCGGAGCATAAAGACGTATCGGTCGGCAAGGCGGGAAGGGTTCGACACCGCGGACGTCGTCCCCGTGTTCGGGCGGTCGCCATGAATCCGATTGATCATCCGATGGGCGGTGGCGAGGGCAAGAGCTCGGGCGGACGGCATCCTTGTTCTGAACGTGGTATTCCGGCGAAGGGTTATCGAACTCGCAATCCAAAGAAGCAGTCAACCCGCTGGATAGTTCAGAGGAGAAAGCGCTGATGGGACGGTCAATTCGCAAGGGCCCATACATTGACGAAAAGCTCTTTCGACGTGTCCGGCAACTGCTTGAGTCGGGCGAGAAACGTACTCTGAAGACCTATGCCCGACGAAGCGTGATTCCACCGGAGTTCGTCGGGCAGACGATCGCAGTCCACAATGGCAACCGTTTTCTGCCCGTTTACATAACCGAACGGATGGTGGGGCATCGTCTTGGTGAGTTTGCGCCGACCCGGACATTCCGACAGCACTCGGGCCAGCGCAAGGAAAAAGGCGAGGAGAAGAAGTAGCATGCTGGAAGCGATGGCGGTGAGCAGATTCCAGCGCGGTTCAGCCAAGAAGCTGGCTTTGGTCGCCGACTTGGTGCGGGGGCAGGATGTTACCACGGCGCTGCGAACACTTGCATTCTTGGCCAAGCCGTCCAAACTGCCGGTTCAGAAAACACTGCGTTCAGCAGTTGCAAATGCCATTGCCAAGGCCGGTAAGGCCAAGCTGCGTGAAGAGGACCTTGTGGTAGCTGAGGTGCGGGTTACTCCCGGGCCAATCATGAAACGTTGGCAACCGGGGCCTAGGGGTAGCGCAACCCCGATTCGCAAGCGAATGGTCCACGTTCATGTCCGGGTGGTAACTAAGAAGGGAGCCAGGGTCTAGTCAATGGGGCAGAAGACACATCCGTTGGGCTTTCGGCTGGGCATTACCAAGGACTGGAAGTCGGCTTGGTTCGACCGTAAGAACTATCGCACCTTCCTGCATGAGGACCTTAAGATTCGGCGCTACCTGGAAACCAAGCTTGCCGAGGCGATGATAGCTGATATTCAGATAAAGCGGGTCGCCAATCGCACGACCGTTACGATTCACACCGCCCGTCCGGGCATGGTCTTTGGCGCAAGGCGCCAGGCTCTGGATGCGCTGCGCGAGGAGGTTCGACAGCTGGTTGGTCACGATGTCCAAATCCAGGTCGAAGTCGTGCGAGTGCCTGAACTGGAGGCCAGGCTTGTCGCCCAGAACATTGCCCGTCAGCTGGAGCAGCGCGTTGCACATCGTCGGGCTATGAAGCGGGCTGTCACTCAAGTGATGAGGCTTGGAGCTCTTGGTATAAAGGTGATGGTGGCCGGCCGGCTTGGCGGCAACGAGATTGCCCGCAGCGAATGGTATCGCGAAGGGCGGGTTCCGCTTCAGACC
Source organism: Caldifarciminota bacterium (assembly GCA_965649225.1). GTDB lineage: Bacteria > Hydrothermota > Tepidihabitantia > Tepidihabitantales > Tepidihabitantaceae > CBFGJX01. The sequence continues at coordinate 148,069 of CBFGJX010000001.1, read as the reverse complement.
CTGAGGGCCGACATTGACTACGCGGTTGAAGTCGCGCGCACAATCGCGGGAACTGTCGGGGTCAAGGTTTGGATATACAAGGGCGATATAGCCCACTAGCTGAGGAATTGAAGCCATGTTGATGCCAAAGCGGGTTAAGTACCGAAAGGCAATGCGGGGACGGATGAAGGGCAAGGCGACGAGAGCAAACCGTGTTGACTTTGGCGAACATGGGTTGATGGCTCTAGAGCCGTGCTGGGTGACTGCCCGTCAGATTGAGGCGGCCCGCGTCTGTCTGGCGAAGGCCTTGAAGCGTTCCGGTAAGCTTTGGATCAGGATTTTCCCTGACAAGCCGGTTACCAAGAAGGCAGCCGAATCGCGAATGGGGAAGGGCAAGGGAACTCCTGAGCTCTGGGTTAGTGTTGTCAAGCCGGGAACCGTTTTGTTCGAACTCGGCGGCGTGCCGACTCAGGAGGCTCGAGTCGCCCTAAGGCTGGCTGGGAGCAAGATGCCGTGTCGGACCAGAATAGTTGAGCGCGAGGAGATTACTTGTGAAGGCTTCTGACTTGCGCGAGATGACGCGTGACGACATCATGCGCCGGCTTGCTGAGCTGCGTGATGAAATGCTGAAGCTGCGATTGCGGCGCTCCGGGGAGGAGCTGCCAAATCCGTTGCGGCTCAGGATGCTGCGGCGCGACATCGCCAGGTGCGAAACAGTGCTGCGTGAGATGATGAGTACTACCAGCCGGACGGAGAACCGAAATGCGTAAGCCTCGCCGGACAGTGATCGGGGTTGTGAGTTCGGCCAAGATGCAGAAGACGGTGGTTGTATCAGTTGACCGTTTGGAGCTGCATCCCAAATATAAGAAGTACATCAAGAAGCGCAGCAGGTTCTACGCTCACGACGAGCGAGCTGAATGTCAGGAGGGCGACAAGGTGCTTATTGTCGAGACTCGTCCGTTGTCTCGACTCAAGCGCTGGCGCGTCGTCAAGAAGGTATGATTCAAGAATACAGTCGTTTGGTCGTGGCCGACAATTCCGGCGCGAGAGTTGCCATGGTAATCAAGATTTACGGCGGTTCGAAGCGCCGTTTCGGCTGGCTTGGCGATACCGTGATGGTAACGGTCAAGGATGCACTGCCGGCCGGTGCGATCAAGGAAGGCGACAAGTCCAAGGCCGTGATCGTCCGGACTCGCAAGGAACATCGGCGCGATGACGGAACCTATGTTCGCTTCGACGACAACGCGTGCGTACTGATTGACGATAAGGGAGAACCGAAGGGGACCCGGGTCTTCGGGCCGGTTGCGCGCGAGTTGCGCGAACGAAGGTTTACCAAGATCATCTCGCTGGCGCCGGAGGTGGTTTAGTGAACCTGCGCAAGGGTGATTTGGTTGAAGTGATAACGGGCGAGGAGCGAGGTCGCAGAGGCAAGGTTCTGCGCGTTGAGGTCGATTCACGTGGGCATCGTCGAGTCATCGTTGAGGGCCTGAATCTCGCGAAACGGCACCAGAGGCCGCGTGGCGCGGGCAAACCCGGCGGCATCGTTGACTTGCCGAATCCAATCGATGCTTCCAATGTGGCACTGCTCTGTCCTAAGTGCGGCAAGCGGACCAGTGTTCGTCGGGAGCCGCATGAAGGCCGCAGGGTTCGAATCTGTCGTCAGTGCCAGGAGATAATTGACGCATGAATGAGCCCCGGTTGAGGAAGGAATATACCGAGCGCATCATACCGGCGCTAAAGGCGCGCTTTGGCTACACTAACCTGCAACAGGTTCCCAAGCTCCTGAAGGTGGTGGTCAATATGACCACTAAGGACGCAGTGGCTGATGCCAAGGTGCTGGACGTGATTGCCGAGGATATGGCAGCCATCACCGGTCAGCGTCCGGTTCGCACTTATGCCCGGCGGGCGATATCAGCCTTCAAGATTCGCAAAGGCATGCCTCTGGGGCTGAAAGTAACTTTGCGCGGGAACCGGATGTATGAGTTTATTGACCGCCTGTTCAGTTTTGCTGCTCCGCGTATCCGTGACTTTCAGGGATTCTCGGTTGATTCCTTTGACGGACGGGGTGGCTACAGTCTTGGGTTGAGTGAACAGGTGGTGTTTCCTGAGCTGGAAGTAGCCAAGGTGAAGAAGGTTTTCGGAATGAATATCACTTTTCATACCAGTGCGAAACGTGATGATGAAGCCCGGGCTTTGCTGGAAGAGCTTCATCTGCCGTTTCGAAAGGTCAGGAGCTGATGGCGCGTCGTTGCTGGATCGTCAAGTCGCAGCGCGAGCCCAAGTTTGCTGTCCGCCGTCACCGTCGCTGTCAGCGTTGTTTCCGGGCTCGTGCAGTATATCGCAAGTTCGCTCTCTGCCGGCTTTGTTTCAGGGAGCTGGCATTGCGCGGAGAAATTCCGGGCGTCCGTAAGGCGACCTGGTAGGAGGCTTTCAGGTTTGGATCCGATTGCCGACTTTTTGACCTGCCTGCGCAACGGTCTCAGCGCACGGCACAAGGAAGTGACTGTTCCTTTCTCAAAGCTGAAGTACGAGATTGTGCGAGTGCTGATGGAAGAAGGCTTTGTGAGCAATTTTCAGGTCGAAGGGGAAGGAACCGGTCGTCGTATAGTAGTTTCGCTGAAGTATGATGAGGATGGAGCTTCGGTGATACGGGGGATTGAGATGGTTTCACGACAGAGCCGCCGGGTCTATGTTGGCGCAAACGAGATTCCCAAGGTCATCGGAGGTCTGGGGTTGGCTGTGCTATCGACGCCGCGTGGGGTCCTGAGCGACCGCGAAGCTCGGCGCAAGCACGTTGGCGGAGAAGTGGTCTGCAAGGTCTGGTGATGCCTCAATGGCAAAGAACTATCGTCCGCTGGTAATACCCAAGGGTGTAGAAGCAAGGACTCAGGCCGAATCTGTCCTGATAAAGGGCAAGCAGGGCAGTGTTTCGGTTCCGATCCCGACCGGGGTCGTTGTAGCCGTTGAGGGGTCGAGCATTGTTGTCAATGGCAGTTCGCCGGCCACCGATCGGGCGTTGATTGGCACAACAAGGGCGCATATTCGTAACGCTCTGGTTGATGTCACTGATGGGCATGAGATTGTGCTTGAAGTTCGCGGAATGGGCTACAGGGTTCAGAAAACCAAGGACGGCATTCAACTCAACTGCGGCTTTTCGCACAACGTTGACATTCCTGCTCCGTCCGGAATCACCTTTGATGTTGCACAAATGCCCAACCCTGACGACGTCAAGGTTCAGATGTTTGTAATTACCATTAAGGGCGTTGATCGCCAGGCTGTCGGCGATCTTGCTGCCAGGATTCGATCGATTCGCCCTCCCGACAGCTATCAGGGCAAGGGAATTCGTTACCGGGGAGAACGAGTCCGCAAGAAGGCCGGCAAGCGGGCTGCCGGGGCGCAGGCCTAGCTTCTTGCGACCGGGCCTTCCGCACCGTCGCGAAGGCCGGGGTGCAGTAGTTTGATAGTTGGTGACACGGAAACCGTGGCCCCATCGTCTAGCCTGGCCCAGGACATCTGGTTCTCAGCCAGAAGACTGGGGTTCAAATCCCCATGGGGCTATGAGGCGGCTTGCAGGCCGCCTCGTCTTTTTTCGCTCGCCGCGGTTGTATCTGCGCTTGGGTTTTTGCTGATTACCGGTGCCTGCGATAGTGAAAACCGGCACGGCAATTCACCACCTACCGTCTTGATCGTCGCAGGCCCTCAGGGGATTGTCAACGTTGATACGGCATACTTCGCCTGGCGTGGTGCTGATCGAGATGGCAACCTGCTCGGGTATTACTTGGCGCTGGATTCGCTTGACGCCTCAACTTTCACCGGCGCCGAAGAAATCGTCTACCGCAATCTGCCGGTGGGAGCGCACACATTTGTCGTTCAGGCGGTTGACAGCCTCGGCGTCAGGTCGCTCAAAGCAATGCGCTCTTTCGAATGTCGCTACGGCGGGGTTGTTCGTCCCCGGGGCACCGACTCGACTTTCGATTTGGCGACATGGAACATCGAAAACTTTCCGAAGGCGGGTCGCCAGACGATTGACAAGGTTCAGGCAATAGTCAGTTCGCTGGAGCTGGACTTGATTGCCATTCAGGAGATTGCCGATACGGCGGCGTTCAGTTCTCTTTTGGCCGGTTTGGTCGGTTACGGTGGAAACTATTCGCGGGACGATTATGGGCGCACCTACCAGAAGACAGGGGTGATCTATCGACGCAACACGGTGTCAGTCAGCAATGTTCGGCAGATACTGTGGGGCAATGATTCAGTGGTGCGGCCGCCGCTTTGTATGCGGGTTGTGACTGAAGTTTCAGGGCGGCTGTTCGACTTTGAGTTGATTGTCGTTCATCTGAAATCCGGAAGGTCAAATGAAGATTTGGCGATGCGAAGAACGACATGTCGTTTGATCAAGAACTACATTGACAGCTGTCTCGCGGCCGGTGCGGACCCTGATTTTGTCGTTGCCGGTGACTTCAATGATGAAGTCGACCGGGAGTTCGAACAGAATTCATTTCAGTCCTTCATCGCAGACTCTTTCCGTTACCATTTTCTGACCCGGCCCTTGGCGGGTGACAGTCGCAATGCGTCCTATATCGGCGGGGGGTTGATCGATCACATTCTTGTGACCCGAGATGCTTTGACCGAATACGGTGCGGGCCGGGTTGAGACGATCAGGCTTGATGATGAACTTCGCTGGTATCCAGACAGCGTATCTGACCACCGACCGGTATTGGCTTGTTTTGTCTTGCATAGAGTTGGTGTAAGACACTGAGTTGGCTGAAGCACGCAGTCGGGTGGTAATGCCGCTCATGCCGAAGGAGGGAATCGAACCCACAAGCCCATCGCTGGGCGGCGGATTTTGAGTCCGCTGCGTCTGCCAGTTCCGCCACTTCGGCGTCGACAGAAGTGTAAAGATGAAGGCGACTGACGTCAATGGTCACCATGTTTGACAACTCGTGATGCCCGTGTTAGCTTCGGTCATGCGAAGGCATTACCCAGTGAAGCTGATTCTGATCCTTTTGGTTGTTGGGTCGGGTTGCGGAACGCGGCGTGCAGTTGATGGTGCGAATTTTGCCGAAGCCTGGTTGAGGTCGTCAATCGACGGCAACACGGTTGGCCACTCGGTCTATCGCTACAATCGGACCAGCGACGGTTACCGGTTCGAGAATTCGGTGCTGATGCGGTTAACGATGGGGGGAACTCCTCAGCGAGTCGAATCGCGTTCAGAGGTTTTGGCTGCACCTGACCTGACAATGCGCAGTTTCTCGTTCAGTTTTGGCACCGCCAGCAGGTCCTTTTCGGTCCGGGGCAGCGTTGCTGGAGGTAAACTGACAATTCACGGGCAGGCAGGGGGAGACGCCACGCGGGTGATTGACCTGAGCACGGGAGTGTATCCACTTTCGGCACTTGGATTGCTGGTAACCAGTCGAGGCGGCCAGGCTGGTGATTCTGTTTATCGTCTTCCGGTTTTTGACGTAACGGTGCTTGATGTTGTGCCGGTCGTGTTGCGTTATCTCGGACGTGAGAAGATTGTGGTTGATGGCAAGGAATACAATGCCCACAAGGCCAGCATGACGATGGGCAAACTGGAGATGGTCACCTGGTTCGGCGAAGATGGTCTGCCGCTGATTGAGGAAGCACCGCCGGCGATGCGATCGGAGCGGGTTGAGGTTGCCCGGATTGCCAGTGAGGCGGCTTCGGATGCGCTCGTCGACATCCTCAGCATGTTCCGGGTTCGGATTGATACCGTAATACCGGATGGGGTGTTCGTCCATCGGATGCGGGTGCGGCTTGATGGCGTGGATACTGTTGCCGTCAAACTCAACTGGGAAACGCAGAAGGTCGTAAGCCATGACCCGTTGACAGTTGATATCGCAGTTCCCAAAGTCACGGATGCAGCGCTGGGATTACCTGTAACTGCTGAGACAAGTTTTCTGCGACCGTCGCTGACGATCCAATCAGACGCGCCAGCGATTCGCGCCAAAGCAAAGGAAGTTGCCGGCGACAACCGGGACGCTGTTGCAGTGGCACGGAAACTCGTATCCTGGACCTTCGCTGCTTTGGACAAGGAACCGACAGCATCCTACCCAACCGCGCTGGATGTGTTGAAGAACATGAAAGGGGACTGCAACGAACACGCGGTACTGTTGGCAGCCTTGGCACGAGCAGCCGGTATCCCCGCCAAAATTGCGGTCGGGCTTGTGCATCTGAATGGTGCTTTCTATTACCATGCCTGGAATGAGTTTTACCTGAACGGTTGGGTGCCGGTAGATGCTACCTTTGGGGAGTTTCCTGCCAGTGCGCTTCATTTGAAGCTGGCAGAGGGCGAGCTCGGCCAGCAGACAGATGTACTTGGCGTGGTCGGCAGGATCGGTATCAGGGTTCTCGAATACAGCATGCGCAAAGAGTAATTGTTCGTCGAAAAATGATGCCGCCCCTGTTACCATACCAGGGGCGGCATCGGACTCTCTGCGGGTCAGTTCTGCTGTGGGGGTGCTGGTTTCTCCGTCTCACCGGCCGGGGGTTCGGTGATGAAGTCCGATTCCTTCATCAAGATTTCGATACGAGACTGGGCTCTGAGTTCGGCGATCAACCGGTCGGTAAGCTCCTTTTCCTTTTGGCGGCGCAGCTTGTTTTCGATTTTCGGTCGCACTTCATCAAATGGTCGAGTTCGGGCAGGGCGTTTCTCCTCGGTCAGAACGAATGCCCAGGTGGTATCACTGAGCTTGAAGACCGCGGAGACAGCCTTCTCGCTCTGGTTGAAGGCCGCCGCCAGCAGTCGAGGGTTACGGGATTTGTCGTCTCGAGCAACCCAGGACCAGTCGCCGCCGGACCAGCGCGTACCGGCAGTCGAGAACCGTCGGGCGACATCAGCGAACGTGACCTTTTGGGCGCTGTCGCGTTTCGTTACTTTGGCCAAGAGTATGCCACTTGGAACGTTGATAGTGATCGGCGGGTCCTCAACACTGCGTGAAAACAGTTGACGCAGTGCGGCCGCCGGCAGCGGCTTTTCGGTACGGAAGTACGTACCGTAGCGAGCTGAATCCCGAAGGTCAATCGAACTGCCGCCAGCCAGCGTCGCAAGCGTCGTCGAGTCGGAGACTTTGATCGGTTCAGGCAAAAACAGGGGATCCTCGTTTGAGATGTCCGCGAAGGCGAATCCGAATGCACCCGGCTGCTTGTACGGGCCGGTTGCATCAGAGCGGCGACTCAGATCGGCAACCGGTTTGTTCTGAACCGACAAGGTCGGACGGCCCGGTAGTTGTGCAGCGGCAGGTTCCATCGCCAAGGCCGCGACGGTCGAATCGGCGTTGGTTTCGATGCCGGCAGCAATGATTTCTCTGTTGGCCAGGTCAGTCAACAATACTGCCCGTCCGTGGATTAGCTGAGGAAGCCGGCCAGCGACCACCCAGCGTCGCAGTTGCTCTGCCCGCGCCTTCGTGGGGGCAACGATTTCACGGACGTGTACCTTGGCTGGCTCCTTGAAGTCGCTGATGGTTGACTGGTATTCGGCCAGTGCTTCGGCGGAATCGATGCTGACACGGGCACTGACGAACTCCTGTTGCCAGGCGTCACGCAGGAGCGCATCACGACGGGTCAGGACCTGGTCTACTACTCTGTTTTCCAACCACAACTTCAGCCGTTCGCATTCGCGAGCGAGGAGCTTCTCGAGGATGATCTGGTCGAGTATTCGCCGCTTTCCTTCCGGCGATTCGAACTGGGCACGGAAAAACGGTGGTATCGCCTCCAGCCTTGCCGACAGCTGCGCCTGGTCAATGACGAAGTTGTCGACCACGGCCAGCGTGTCACGACCTTCGGCAATGGCGGCTGAGTCAATTGTTATGTTAGAGCGAGACTTGAGTTCCTCGATGCTCGACTCATACAGGTGCTGGACGCGCTGCTGTCTGATGTCGGCGGCAATCTGCGATTTTACGTCCTCGAACTTGCGGACGGATTTAGGCTGACGTTCGACGACCTTGACAATCACCCACTGGTCGTCGAGTTTGAAAGGCTTGCTGATCTGGCCGGGTTTCAGACTGAAGGCGGCGTCCTCGATCGGTTTCGGTTGAACGCCGCGAGCGAAGAAACCCAGATCACCGCCCTGTGATTTGTCTGGGGCGAGTGAATGGGTCTTGGCAAGTGTATCCCACGAGACCGCGGGGTTGGTCTCAAGCAGATTCCGCAGCGAGTCAGCCTCGGCGCGGCTGGCAACCCGAATCTGCATGGCGCGCACCCTTTCCGGTGTGGTGTAGCGGGTCTTGAGGTCGCGCTGGTAGGCGGCCTTAAGCTCCTTCTCATTGGGTTGGGCCTTCGAGTTGACAACCGCTTCGTACCAGGCCTGAAACATCGCCCGGTTGCGAGTTTCGTTGAGGTTGAATCTGAAAGCGGGTCGTTGATCGAGGCCGGCGGCAAGCGCACTCTGTCGGATCAGCCGGGCAGTAATCATTGTGTCGAGGAGCTGGCGTTTGCTTTCAAAGCTCTCGTAGCGTGTCGGGTCGCGGCTGATGCGGTCTTCCAGTTCGATGCGAGTTATCGGGTGGCCGTCAACATATGCCATTCGTTCCTGGTAGTTCTTGCGGAAGCAACGTTCAATCGCGTCAAGTGCATCGTCGGCGTACTCGGATTTCTGGAACTGGGTCGCGACCTTTTCGTAGTTGCGGGCTGCATCGAGATAGTTCTCCTGCAGTTCTTGGGCAAGCGCCAGCCGATAAAGCAGGGCAGGCCTGGTTCGGTCCTTTGGGAATCGCTGCAGCAGTGCCGAATAGACTGATTCGGCCCGAGTGTAATCGTGTCGTTTGTCGAGCAGCCAGTCACCGTATTCAATTCCGGCAGCCAGCTCTTCTGCCGGTCGACGGGCAGAAGAGCGCAGCTGCTCCACGAGGTGCCGCGCGAGTGCGGTGTCATCTGTTGCATACGCCTGATAGAGGCTGTCAAGTCTGGGAGTGGCGCCGGTGCCTGCGATCGTCAGCGATACGCCGGCGAAGAACAAGAGCGTAATTAGTCTTCGTATCATCCTGTCTCCTCTCTGTATGTTCTGCTCAACGTCTTGCGACGCAAAACAGAGCGCGTCAGCACGTCGTATTTTGGCCTCGGTGTCAAGTCAGCACCTGAAGACCGATCATCATCGCGGTGCCGGATAGCAATGGAACAACAACGTTATCATTGACTTCTATTGGCAGCGCCTCGACGACCGAGGCAACGACAGCACCTAACATACCAATGCCGAATGGCAAGTCAAGACCGGGGAGATTTGACACCACCAGCGCGGCGATAAGGCAGACAACAAGTCCGGCAAGCGAGCCCTCGAGCGTCTTGCGAAAGAACCGAATACGACCAAAGGACAGACCGACAATTGCGGCGGCGGTATCCCCGAGAACGAGAAATGACACTGCGGCGATGAAGACACCGCGGCCGGCATCGGAGCCACCAAAAATCAGCATACAGACCAGTGATGAAAGCATCAGGTAACTGCCCCCGGTGAGGGAGGTGAACTCGCGTCGGCGCAGCAGGGAGCCAAAGAGGATGATGAAGATACTGCGAAAGAGGCTCAGTCGCAGACGCAGCAAGTCGATGACGATGAAGGTTAAGGCTACTGCGGCCATCAGGGGGAGGACGATACTGCGTGGTACAAGGTAGTAGAAAACAGGAATCGCCAGGGCCGCAAGATGGACCAGCTTGCGGCCGATTTCAGCCGTCAGAATTCGACTCCGCCGGAGAACTGTTGCGGACTGCCAAGCTCGCGGCTGCCAGGCAAGGAGCCGGCCGCGTAGCCGTAGTCCGCGTAGATCCGTTTGTATCGGAGCCCGAGCCCGAACGAGAAGTTGCCCCGCTGGACTCCAAGTCGGGCAAAAAGCAGATTGCGGAAAGCATACTCCAGGCCAATGCTGGGTAACAGCAATGGTCCGTCGAAGCCGGCTTCGGTCTCGGCTGCCAAAACGAAACGGTCACGCCCCAGACGGAATACTTTGGCCAACCCGATGCAGGCTCGCGGGACAATGATTTCGCTGTTGCCGGTATCCCATAGCAGTGGCGCCGTGCTGGCATTGCGCAGTCGCAGGCCGATGGTGAGGTCCGCGATTGGAGTCAGCGACGCGCCCGCATCGATTCCCATGCCAAAGCATCGGCCGACTTCAATGTCCTGATAGATGAGTTTACCGTTGATGCCAAGTGCGATTCCAGTTCCGATCATTCGGGCGAGATTGACATAGCCAACGAACTGGTTGGCGCTGACAGTTCTGACTACATATGGCCGATTATCCGGGCCGGGAGGGCGGCTGGAATCGGGCAGGGCGGTCAGTTTGATGTCAGGAATACCGTTGTGTAAGACTGCCACCCCGATGGCGCGTCTATTAGATGCGAAGCTTACGGCGAGGTAGTTGTGGCTCAGCAGACCGGAAAAGTCGCGGGAGTGAAGGAACGTCGCTGCTCTGCGTCCGAGGCGAGCCGTCAGAGCCGGGTTGTAATAGATTGCACTTGGGTCGGCAGCGACAGCAACGACGGCTCCGCCCATGCCAATCGAGCGGGCCGATGCGCCGAGTTCTTCGAAGTCGCCGGCGTAAGGTGTGCCGAGGGCGTTAACCATAGCTGGCAGCAGACAAAACAGCAACAGCCAGCCCAGCCGACGCCTGGAACGAGGAGAAATGCAGCTGTGCGAGCGGATGTTATTGGGATTGTTCACTGGGATATGATACCTTGGTGTTGGCAGTGTTCAACTGTCGGTGATGCGACGGACAGAGCCGATGAGTTCCTTTTTCAGGATGTAGCGCGGGCGGCTGTATGTCGGTCGTGCAGTGACGGTAATGTGGTATTCCCCAACCGGGACAAGCTGCCCCAGATTGTCGCGTCCGTCCCAGATAATCAATACCTCTCCGGGGCGCTGCTGGTGGGGCGGGGTCAAGGAGCGAACCACCGCTCCGCTGGTGTCGGTAATCGTGATCGATACGTCGGCAAGTTCTGTCAGGTAGAGCGCGATGGTTGTACCAGGTCGCCGCGAATCGAATTCCGGAGGAAAGAAGCCAATTAGGTAGGCGTCGAGGCCAAGCCAGTAATATTGGCCACCGTCGGCTTCAACGAGGAAAACCTGGCCGAATCGCCGCCAGATGGTGATACCGCGCGGAGACAAAAAGCGGCCTTCACCGGTTCCGGGACGACCGTAGGAGACGATGTAACGTAACGAGGCGTCAAACATATGGACCTGTGAATTCACTTCATCAGTAACGTAGACGTTGCCGTGACGGTCAAAGTCGCAGAAGGCGAAGCCCGCTTCGGTCAGCCCGATGCGGCGACAGTCAATCTGCCGGTCAATGGTTCCGGAAAGCTGAAACCGACTCAGGCGTGTGCGTCCCCGGTCGATTACCACCGCGCCGTCGTAGCCGAAATCGTTGTGACCGGCCTGGTTGTCAAGAACAGCGATGGCTGTTGGCTGCTCCAAACCGGAAGACCAGACTGCAATCCGATGGCCGGATGAATCGTAGACCAAGACTCGGTTGCTGTCGGTGTCGACAACGTAGACACGGCCGCGGGAGTCGATCGCAACGTCATGCGGACGGGCCAGGGTTGAGTCGATTACGCCGACCCAGACAAGCTCTCCGGCCGAGTAACGCAGTCGGACCAGCCGGCCGTTGTCAGTGTCAGCGACATAGACATCGCCGGCGGGGTTGCAGGCGATTCCCCGCGGGTTACTGAACTCGCCAGTGCCGGAGCCGGTGCGACCGAAAATCTTCGGCTGGAGCAGCCGGACGTTATAGACTATCTGCCCTGTGCCTGAATTGACGGCAAAAAGGGTGAGGATGTGGTCGTCCCGACTGGTGCGGGGGTCGTCCTCCTCAATCATTTTGGCGCCGCAGATATCCTGGGGATCAGCCAGCTTGAATCCTTTGCCCAGGTAAAGGTCGATGTAGAACCGTCCGATACGATTGAAACCAAGAGTGTGCTCAAAAGGCGGGGTCATCAGGGTGGTTGGCGTGGTCGGCGTCGCGCTCAGCAGCAGTAGCAGTGGCAGTAGCAGCGGCAGCATCGTCAGTGGCGAATAGCGAACAGCAGGTTTTTCAGGATGGTCGTTCCGCAATCGGCACCAGCGAACCTGCGTCCGGGATGATGCAGGTTCGGGCATTCGGTCCGATCCGCTGCAGCGCAGATTGCCAAGCGGCCTGGACAGAATCGAAAGACTCAATGAACGTGCCCTGCAGTTCTGAGGGCGCCAGCCCGGTCACCGCGTACAGGCTGGTCGATTCCATCAGGGTCGCGAGACGGGCAGCCTTGTGCCAGCCAGGATGGGACTTGTTTGATTCGGCAAACACATCACTCGGTTTCGAGCATTGGCGTAGAATTTCGATGAAAGTGCTGTCCCCGATGCCTTCGGGGCAGGCGGTTACCGTAATGTGGACGGACGGCCGGTTGAGTATCGCGCGGGCAAACTCAACTGCCCGCTGTGCCTGATAGAAGTTGATGTCATACGGTGCAAGCAGGACGCTGACAACGATGTCGAAGGTGCCTGGAACCGGCTGGGCGAAGATTCGGTGAGCATCGCGGCAGCCACGTAGAAACGAATCGAGCACAAGCCCGTGATGGATTGCGACCGGTCGATGGGTCTGGTCAAGAACCAGCTGAATCGAGAAACACGGGCGGTTCACCATTCGATACGCCTCCACCATGTCTTCGTGGACCGGGTTGCCGGTGAGCTCAAACACGCGTGACTGGTGATGCGTCGCCATATTGTGGTTGTGACCGATTGTTTCGGCGCCGGCAATGCCGGGCAGGAATCCTTTGCGGCCACCGGTGTAGCCGGCGAAATAGTGCGGTTCGATCGAGTTGACCGTGATGACACGATCGGCCCAGAGCAATTCGCGATTGAACCAGACCGGCGTGCCGAAGCTGGTTCGGCCGGCAAAAAACAGCCTGGCGGTATCGCGGCAGTCGTGAATCATGATCCGGTTGCGGCGACGGCCGACAAGCTCGGGGCCGAAAATCTTGTTAAGCTCGGTTTCGCCCGGAGGGCGATGGGTCCCGGTACACACAAGGTAGTGAACGTCATAACCGGACAGGGCCGGAGCGAGTGCTGAAAGAACAGATGCCGTGGGGGTGGGACGAGTGGCATCATTCACCATTACCAGTACGCGGCGGGAGTTGTTCAGAAAGGCAGCACAGTCAACCGTGCTGCGTTCCAGCGCTGGGGTGATGTTGTGAGCGGGACGGCTGGCTGGTGGAGTTACGACTGTGACCGCATGGCCGTCGGGTATTTCCAGCGTCTGGGTTGAACCGCCAAAGGCGAGTTCAAAGCGCATCGGGCAAGTATAATGACCGAGAAACAGCGGTCAATGGTGTTATGGGCTGCGGCTATTCAGGGACCTGCCAGACTGTGTCCAGAACTGTTCCGTCAACCCATTTGCAGACGGCCACCGGTCGGTCGGTCAGACGCGGCGGCTCAGGCTTACCACAGATTCTTTCCACCTCGGCTTTGATTTCGCTCAAGGGACGAACCGGCAGTCCCTTGCCCTGCACGGCGCTCAGCAGGTCAGTCCGACGGGGATTGATGGCAATCCCAAGCTCGGTTACAACGACATCAACAAGCTCGCCCGGTGCACAGAGGGTTGTTACCCGGTCGACTATTACCGGCATGCGGTCACGCATCGCCGGGACCGCCAGAATGGTGCAGCGGGCAAACATGCAGTTCTGCCAGCCGCCAATGCCGTGGCGCAGTCTGCCGTCAGAATGGGTAATCACGTTGGCATTGAAGTCGAGGTCAACTTCGGTTGCGCCAAGAACAGCAACGTCGAGCAGGTTGATGTAGTTTCCTTTCGCGTGGTAGTTGTAGCTGACGAGCGGGCTGATTGAGACATGGCCGCGATTGATTGCGATTGAACGAATCGCGTCAGTATCGAAGGCCTGGCCATCGACCAGTGCCGGCGTCAGGCCTTCTTCCAGCATGCGAACGAGGTGACGGGTGGTGCCACCGTGAATCCAGCCGGCCCGAACGCCAGCATCCTTCATGTGCTGTTCGAGATAAAGTGCGAATGCCAGTGAGACGCCGCCGGCGCCGCCCTGAAACGAGAAGCCGTTGCGCATGATGCCGGATGCGCTGATGAACTTTGCGACCAGTTCTGCAATCAGCAATCGGTCGGGACTGCGGGTGATTCGGGTGGTGCCCGATACGATTCGGGACGGGTCACCGATTGAGTCCTGGCGGACAACGCAGTCAACGTATGTGCCGGAAATCTGAACCGGGATACAGGGGAATGGCACGAGATTGTTGGTGACGATTATGACCCGGTCGGCATACATGGCATCGGCGAGGGCGTAGCCGAGGACGCCACAGGCGGCATCGCCGTAGATGCCGTTGGCGCTGCCGAACACATCGCTGCTGGGAGCGGCAAGTACGGCGATGTCGATGTGGACTTCACCGTCCTGGATTGCCTGTGCCCGGCCGCCGTGGGAACGAAGGACACCAAGACCACGCATCCGTCCCTGAGTGCAATAGTCGCCCAGGGGGCCGTTCAGACTGCCTTCGATATGGTGAATCACGCCGGAGTCAAGATGTCGAATCAGCGGCGCGTGGCAGGGGAAGGCGGCCGAAGGAAACCAGACAAGGTCTTTGATGCCCATCTCGGCGCAGGTGTCAAAAAGCTGGAGCGACAGGGTGTCGCCGTCCCGGAAGTGGTGGTGAGTCGAGATGGTCATGCCGCTGCGCAGGCCGCATTTTTCAAGCGCGGTACGCAGATCGGCAACCGTCTTGTTGCCATCGGCCGGATAGTCAATGCAGGTCGGAATTGGCGCAGCAGCTTTGTGGCCGGTCGGGCGGTGTTTGCCGACGCCGGCGAATGGTATTGCCGGAGCGCCGTTGACCACGACTGGCACGAGTCGGCCGGCAGCGTTAGTGGTCAGTTCCATCGGTTACTCTCCAGTGCCTTCGGATGAGGACGAGACGTTTTGCCAGTTTGCGGGCAGACTGCCGCTGGCAATCGCCAGTTCGATAGTGCGCAGTGCCCGTGCGACGACCGGAGCATCGATCATCTTTGAACCCAGGGCTACTGCGCCGATTCCCTTGGCTTCGGCTGCCCGAGCGGCAAGTACGATCCGGCGGGCGTTGTCGATTTCGTCGGCGGTGGGGGTGAATGCCTTGTTTACTGTCGCGATTTGTCGCGGGTGAATGCAACCCTTGCCTTCGAATCCCAGTTCCCGGGCCGCCCGGCAACTTTCTGCCAGCGCGTCAAGATTATCGGTATCAGCATGAACCGTGTCGATCGGCTGGATGCCGGCGGCACGGGCGGCGTTGACAATCTGGGCGCGGGCCCAGATTGTTTCATTGCCGGCCGCGGTTCTTACTCCGCCAAGGTCGGCGACATAGTCTTCTGCGCCCCAGGTGAGGGCGACGATTCGCTTTGACGCGCCGGCAATCTCTTCGGCGTGAAGCATTCCCCGGCAGGTTTCGATAATCGGCATCAACCAGACATTCCAGGACTGTTCCACGCTTTCGCTGATGGCTTTGTCAACCGCCAGCACGTCGGCGGCTGATTCACATTTGGGAATCAGGATGACATTGGCACCCGCTTCGACCAGGGGTCTGATTTCAGCCAGTCCTCTGGGAAGCTGATTGATTCGCACCATTCGTTCGCAGGAGCCGAAATCATGAGCATAGAGGGCGTTGCGGACAAGCACCAGTGCAGCATCCTTTTCTGCCGGCGCGACCGAGTCCTCCAGGTCGAAAATCAGAGCATCGGCGCCGTAGAGGCGGGCGGAGAGCAGGAATCTTGGTTCGTTGCCGGGCAGGTAAAGTCGAGAGCGGCGCCAGCGGTTTCGTGCCGAGGGGAGACGAAAGGATGGTCCGGCAGCAGGCAGAAACTGCCGGGAGCTGCTGTCGCCCAGAGCGCGGCGGACCGCCGTCTCGACCCGCGCCGCAATTACAAACGGCAGCGCTCCGGTGTCTTCGGCGACTAAGCGTGCGTGTTTTACACCAAGTGTTGTAAGAACCTCCCGGATCAGGTCGCGATTGGCCTGACCGTACATGAAGTCAACCTTGCTCGCCAGTTTGAGCTCGATGCCACCCGAATCGCGCAGTTCCAGTTCGACCCAGATGTCAGAACGGACATCCGGTCCACGACGGCCGGCGGTTACGGAGTTCAATTTGCCGCCTTTCGAGCACGCAGGCGGGCCCGGGTGTATTCCAGCAGCCCGCCGGCCTGATTGATAGCCAGAATCTCGGGGGGGAGCTTTGGGAATTCAAAGCTGGCTGACCCGATCGTTATCCGGCCAGCTGCCGGATCGAGTTGGACCGAAAGCCCCGGACGGTAGGCGGCGACAGCCTGCGGTGCTTCGACCAGCAGCAGCCCCTGATTGATTGCCGCGCGATAGAAGATGCGGGCGAATGAGGCGGCGACGATTGCCTGGATGCCGACGGCCTTGAGCCCGACGACGGGTTGTTCGCGTGATGAGCCGCAGCCGAAATTTTTGCCGGCGATGATGATGTCACCCGGCTGAACTGCCCGAGCGAATTCGGGGTCGAGGTCTTCAAGCAGGTGGGGTTTGATTTCGTCAGGTTTTGAGCAGGTGTAGGTGTACTTGCCCGGAAAGAGCATGTCGGTATTGATGTCATCTCCGCAGTGCCAGATTTTCATGCTAGACCACCTCTCTGGGATCGGTTATACGGCCGGTAATGGCAGAAGCCGCGACTGTTGCCGGGCTGGCAAGGAATATGCTGGCATCGCGGCAACCCATTCGGCCACGGAAATTGCGGTTGGCAGTGGAAATGCAGTTTTCACCCGGCGCCAGGACTCCCTGATGGGCGCCAAGACAAGGGCCGCAGCCCGGCGGCAGCAGTAAGCCGCCGGCCGCTACCAGTGTCTGGATATCGCCGGCGTCGAGGGAGCGTTCCAGTTCAGCCCTCGATGCGGGCAGCAGCAGCAATCTGACCCCGGGTGCCACTTTGCGACTGCCGATCACCCGGGCAGCCAGTGCGAAGTCGCTTGCCCGGCCGTTGGTACAGGTGCCGATAAGACATTGCTGAACTTCGGTGCCGGCCACTGCCGATACCGGTTTGACATTATCAACCTTGTGGGGAGCAGCAACGACCGGGGTCACTGTCGTAAGGTCGAATTCGAATTCCTGGCGGTAGTTTGCATCCTCGTCGGCCCAGACCGCGTTCCAATCCGTCCGCCGTACGCCAATCGAATGGAAAAAGCCTTTGGTGACTTCATCAACCGGGAAGACCGCGTTCTTGGCACCCATTTCGACAGCCATGTTGGCGATGACGAAGCGGTCATCAATGGTCAGATGGCCGATGTCGCCCCAGTATTC
This sequence comes from Caldifarciminota bacterium, assembly GCA_965649225.1. GTDB lineage: Bacteria > Hydrothermota > Tepidihabitantia > Tepidihabitantales > Tepidihabitantaceae > CBFGJX01. The sequence continues at coordinate 130,816 of CBFGJX010000001.1, read as the reverse complement.
GACCGAACGATAGTCAGCACCGTCAGCGCCGAGCCGGCCGATAATCGTCAGCACAAGATCTTTGGCGGTCACCAGTTCGCCGAACCGGCCGGTGAGCTTTATCCTGATGGACTCGGGAACCTTGAACCAGGTTTGGCCGGTAAGAATCAGCGCGGCGGCTTCGGTGCGGTCGATGCCGGTGGCAAAGGCATTCACCGCGCCGTAGGAACAGGTGTGCGAGTCCGAACCGACCGCGAGCATCCCGGGCAGGACCAGGCCCTTTTCGACCATAATCTGATGGCAGACGCCAGCGCCGATGTCGAAGAAGTGCTTGATGCCGTAGGTTTTGACGAACCGTCGAACCTTCTGATGGCCGGTTGCGGTTTTTTCGTCGCTGGCGGGAATTACGTGGTCAAGGACAATGACCGGCTGTTCCGGGTCGGCAATGCCGAATTCTTCGAGGTCTTTGGCAATTTTGTCGGTGATGGCGGCGGCGTTATCATGCATCAGCAGGCGGTCGGGTCGGCAGGTTACAATCTCTCCTGCCTGCACTTTGGCCCGGCCCGCCTTGGCGGCAAGTACCTTTTCGGCAAAAGTCATCGGCATGGTGTCCTCACTTTGTCGTTTCCGATCGCTGGCGCATTATATTATGTCCAGTGGCGGGTGCAAGCCGGTGAAGCAGTTGACCGATGCAGCGGTCCGTCTTATGCTGAGGCAGCAAGGCAATGGACAATCTTCCCGGTCTTTTGCTCATCGGTGGGCTCGGCTGGCTGTGGTTTTCGCTGGTGTTGCTGGGCAGCATCGTCGGGCTGGCAGGTACGGTGCTCTGGATCTGGATGCTGGTAGAGGTGCTGACCCGCGAGAACGACGAGAACAACAACCGGCTGGTCTGGGCTCTGGTTATCGTGTTTACCCACTGGCTTGGGGCGTTGATTTACCTGGTTGCGCGGCGTCCGGAACGGATCAAGACACTCGGTCGTTAGTTGCTTCCCGGGCCCAGCAGGCCGCCGCGCCGGTAGATGCCGAGTTGGGCCGCGGGCAGGGGGCGGCCGTGGACCTTCCGGATGGTGCCGAGCAGTTCAATCTCACCGGTGGTCAGGTCCACGCGAATCTCATCACCCGTCTTCACCCCGGCGTCGATTAGGTCCGCGGTCATCACTGCCAGTCCGGCATTGACGGCATTACGGAAATAGATCGCCCCGAAAGAACGGGCGATAACCAGTGCGATGCCCAGGCTTTTGAAACAGTCAACAGCCTGCTGACGCGAAGAGCCGGCGCCGAAGTTCCGACCGGTGACAATGATGTCGCCGGGCCGGGCTTTCTTTGCGAACTCCTCCCACCCGGGCAGGTTGCCGAAGGTATATTGACCCATCTCTTTGATGTCGGTGATGGCGAGGTGGCGGTTGTGGAAGATCATGTCGGTATCGATGTTGTCTTTGTCGATTACCCAGACGCGGCCGGAAATCACTGTCGGACGTGGCTCGACAGCAGCGGACAAGCCGGCAGCCGAGTCAGTCGGGCCAGGTCCGGAAGGAAACAGAACCGGCTCCGAGGGTATCCGGTCAGGCGTCGTGATGATGCCGGCGACGGCCGAGGCAGCGGCAGTGGCCGGGGAGCAGAGCCAGACTTCGCCTTTGCCCTGTTTGCCGGCGAAATTGCGGTTACCGGTTGAAACGGTGACTTCGCCCGGTCCGTTCTGACCGATTTGACCGGCAGCACAGCCGGCACAACCCGCGTTGCCGATCATCGCCCCGGCGGCCTTGAAAGTGGCGAAGAGGCCATTGTTCATTGCCGTTCGCCAGATTTCGTCGGTGGCCGGAACTATTTTCATCACAACGCCGGGCGCGACACGACGACCTTGCAGGATTGTCGCGACCGCTGTCAGGTCTTCGAGTCTGCCGTCGGTGCAGGAGCCGACGAATACCGAATCGACCTTACGGCCGGCAACTGAGGCGACGGTGACGACGTCTTCGGGATGGCCGGGTCGCGCGATCAGCGGCTCCAGTTCGGCGATGTTGATTTTCTCAATTCGCTGATACTCTGCATCCGGGTCGGCCAGCACGGGCTGGAAGTTTCTGCCGGCCCGTTTCGAGCAATACTCGACCACGGTGGTGTCGGGCGGGAAGAAGATGATGATCGCTCCCATCTCGGTCGCGAGCGAGGCGATGGTGATGCGGCCGTCCAGACTCAGGTTTTCGGCGTAGCGGCCGTACACTTCGGCGGCACAACCCAGCAGTCCGTTGGCGCCGAAGTGACGCAGAAGGGCAAGCCCGACGTCTTTGGGCGATGCGAGTGGGCCGGGCATGCCGAGCAGTTCAATTTTCACAGTCGGGGGCGTCTCGAACCAGACTTGACCGTGGGCGAAGGCGTGGGCGATGTCCTGGTCGCCCATGCCCTGGCCGAAAGCCCCGATAGCGCCGAGAATGCTGGCATGAGAATCGGTTGAGACAAAGGTTTCGCCCGGCCCGACCAGACCGGCGTCGATTGCCAGGTGGGTACCGATTCCGGAATCGATGTCAAACACCCGGATGCCGGTCTTGCGGGCGAACATGCGGCAGTACTGCTGGTTGGCAGTATATTTCTGGTCCGAGCCGGTCGGGTTGCAGTCGAAGGTGAAGAAAGTTTTCTTCGGGTCGTCGATACCGAGGCCGTGCGATTCAAGCGCTTTGACAACGTTGGCACCACCAAAATCGCGGGCGACGCGGACGTCGATGCCAAGTTCGACGATTTCGCCCGGCTTCACCGGTCTGCCACCGGAATGAGCCGCGATGATTTTTTCGATGATTGTCGCCATGGTTACTGAATGAGCTGGCCTTTGCTCATCATTACCAGCGGATCAAAGGTAGCAAAATCGGCCTGGTGAATGAGGACGGTTTCAACTACTTTGGGTGCGCCGTCACCTTCCCGGGCGTGACAGGCGATGGTGTTGACGATGTCGTCAGGCATGCCGCAGCGGGCGGCGAGAATCGCCCCGGATATCGGGTGTCGCGCATACTGGCCGCGCCGTGATTTTCGGTAGCCGCCGGTTTCGTCGGGTTCGGTTTCCAGCAGCTTGCCGACATCGTGCAGCAGGCCGCCAACAACCAGTCGGTCATTGTCAATCTGATAGGGCAGATGCCGGTAGTTGTCGCGCTGGGCGTCGGCCAGACCAAGCGCTCCCTCGGTTACGGCGATGGTGTGTTCGATAATACTGATGCCGCGGCAATCGGTGAGGAGGGTGAACGGCATCCGTTCGAGTTGCTCGACGGTCTTCCAGCCGCCTTCGCGACAGGCTTCAACCCATACCCTGACCGTTTTCTCGCGCAGTTCGCGGTCGCGGATTTCTTCGAGCTGATTCTCAAAAAGCTCGGCGATGTCCTTGTCGGTAATCATGTTCCCTCACAGTTCGGCGATAATGGCGTCGGTCATCTGGCCGGTTGTTGCGGCACCGCGGGCAATGACATCCGGGCCGCCGGGAAGGCGCAGCATGTCATAGGTGCGGACTCTGCCGGCTTTTATCACCCTGGCAACCGCAGCTTCGATGCGTCGGGCTTTGTCGTTTTCGCCGATGTGGTCAAGCATCATCGCCGCTGCCATAATCATCGCAATCGGATTGACAATCGGGGGATCGAGTTTTTCGTATTTGGGCGCCGAACCATGAGTGGGCTCGAATACTGCCACTTCGCGGCCGATGTTGCCGGAGTAGGCAAAGCCGAGACCGCCGACGAGCCCGGCGAAGCCGTCGGAAACGATGTCGCCGAACATGTTGCCGGCAATGATCACGCCGTAATCTTCGGGGTTTTTCGTCAGCCACATCATTACCGCATCGATGTTGTCCGACCTGAGTTTGATTTCGGGATAGTCCTGGGCGATTTTCTTTGCCTCGGCCTCCATCATTCCCGATGTTTCGCGAACAACATTGGGTTTTTCGCAGACAGTCACGGTTTTGTAACCGAAGCGGCGGGCGTATTCGAAGGCAGCACGGCTGATGCGCTGGCACGCTCCGCGCGTGAAGATACGCAGCGAGATCGCCATGTCAGCAGACGGTACATTGCTGAAAGCCTTCATTTTCTTGTGGGTTTCCAAGGCGCGGCGTACCTCGTCGGGCGGGTTGGTCCATTCGACGCCGACATACAGACATTCGGTGTTCTGGCGGAAAATCACCGCATCGATCTTCGGTTCCTCGAAGCCGTCGCCCCGGCGACGGATGAAGTTGAGTGGATTGCCGGGAAAGGACCGGCAGGGGCGGATGCAGATGTCGAGGTCAAAAAGCTGACGCATCGTGACAATCGGTGAGAAGTACTGCAAGCCTTTGCCCTGCAGGGACGGGTCGAGTTCGGCCTGGGCTTTGTCTTTGGGTTTGGACGTGATGGCCCCGAAAAGCCCGAGCTTGTGCTCCTGCAGCAGTTTGATGGTGCGGTCGGGAAAGGCGTTGCCTTCCCGACACCAGAACTCCCAGCCGATGTCGCCGTGGACATATTCAGCCTCGAACCCGACCGCGTCAAGGACGCGGATTGCCTCGGGCAGGACAACCTTGCCAATGCCGTCACCCGGCATCGCAACAACAGTTCTTTTGTTCATTTTTCCTCCATAGCAATCTGGCAGCGGGGGGATCATCAGGGCGACGGATTATAGACAGGCCTCAAACGGGGTCAAGCCGGCAGGAGTTGACCATCCAACAGACCTGGCGGTAGACTGGTGAGTTGAAAACTGCCACAACGCTGATAATGCCGGTCCTGCTGGTGGTTTCGGCCAACGGCGGCAACCTCATCAACAACGGTCGTTTTGAACAGGGACTGCTGGGCTGGACTCTGGCAGTCGATTCGGTTGACGGGTCGTGGACTGCCGTGACTGGTCCTGAATACGACGCTGACAGCGACTGTGAAGTCTTTGTGGAGAAGGTTCAACGCTACAGCACCAGGCTCTTTCAGTCTGCGGTGCTGCCTGGGCTGGATGTCAGTCTGCTGTTTCGGGCTCGACTGGCGGCCACGGTTGCCCGGGATACTCCGGCCTACTATGCTCACGCGGCGGTGGTGCTGGAGTATCAAAACGCCGCCGGTGAGCCGCTGGGTGCAACCATGGTCGTGCGCAAAACTGCTTACTCACCGTTGAACAATACCCCGACCCGATGGTTGATTACCGTCAGCAGTGATGACTGGTTTGAGCGCGAGTTGGTAATCAGGGATGAACTGTCCCGTTTGAGCGGCGTGAATCCGGCCGACGTGGCCCGGGTCGTGGTTGGACTGCAGGCCTGGGGTAATGGCGTCGGCGGCTGAGGGGGGTGCGGAACTGCGGCGAGGGTCCTCGCCGACGACATCGCACTGTATGACCGCTCCGGCCCGCTGATTATACCGGTGGCCCGGGTGGTTGTTGATACGCCGCCGGCCGGCAATGGTAACGGACGAATTGATCCGCTGGAGACTGTGCCGCTGCAGATCGTGGTACGTAATGCCGGCCAGCGGCCGGCGACTGGTGTTAGCGCGACGCTGCGTTCCGGCAATCGGCAGCTGGTGGTGGTTGATTCGTTTGCCGTCGTCGGTACGGTTGCGCCGGGAGAGACCACGGCCAGTATTGCTGATGGTTTTGTGCTTGCGGCATCGAGCCGGCTTTTGCCCGGGACGCCGGTGGTGTGTACGCTGCTGTTGCGGGCGTCCAGTCCGTTGCCGGAATCAATCTGGCCATTTGAGCTGGTTGTGGGCGGTGCGCCGGCAGTCAATGTCGCGACCCTCGATACGGGAATGGTCTGTCTGTCGGTCTCGAGTAATGGCGGCATTGGCAGTGACGAACCGGGTGGACGGGGACAGGGTTTCCGCGTGCCAAAAGATTTCCCGAGTTCGCTTCGTTTTGCTAGCTTCGCAATTGGCAATTCCCCACAGTGGCTTGTTGACCATTACTATGGCCGGCCCAGCCGGTCGTTTACGAACCATGACTGGGTGACGCTCGACACGCTGAGGCGGGTGTCCAATCCGTGGCCGGCAGATGAACGCTGGCAGGGAAAAATGAGCGATGTCGGGCATCCGACTCCAGCCGGCATCGTCGTCGAGCAGAACTGGTATCAGAATTGTGCGGTCGGTTACCACGACCTCTGGGCACTGGGAGTTTTTGACATCACCAATGCCGGCGAGAGTCTTGTCACCAATCTGTGCGCCGGTGTGCTGGCAGATTTCGTCGTTTTTCCGTACGCCGATTCCAATCGGGTATTCTTCGACACAGCGCGCCGGGCAGTAAGGGTGCAGTATCTCGACTCGCCGGCGCCGACTGCAGGATTGGTTCTGCTTGATCCACAGCTGCCATTGGCGCTGGGTGCAGCGGATAATGCCCGGCGGCTCTGGCCCGATTCCTGCCTTACCGAAGACCAGAAATGGCTGATGCTCAGCGGCCAGGGGCTCGAACGCGATTCGACAAGGCCAGGGGACTGGACAGTTGTGCTGGCCGCGGACTTGGCCGATATTTTACCGGGAGAAACCAGGCGGATTGCACTGGCGGTAGTCGGTTCGATCAATGCCGCCGGCTGGTTGACCGCCTGCGACACCGCCCAGGCCTGGTATGACCGGTTCTTCGGTGGGGTCGGCGTGCCGGCGACCCCGGACCTGTGTCGCAGGCACAAGCTGGCGGTCAGGCCGACAGTCGTGAGCAGGCAGTCGACGGTTGCGGTCGAGGGGCTGGCGGCAGGTCGCGTGGAGTTGTCGGTGGTTGACATCGCCGGGCGGACTGTGTTTTTCCGGGTGGACGAAGTCGGCAGCGGCAACGGGAAAATGACCCTTGACTTGCCCGAGCTGCCGATTGGCGTTTACAGCCTGTGGGCAGCTCAACCGGGCCGCCCAAGCGCCAGCGCTCGGCTGGTCAGGTTGCACTGACCGGAATTACGCTGCCTCAGGTCGGCTGGTTATCTGCGGTTAACCGTGCCAGAAGCTCGCGCGCCGGTGCGTACCCGGCGTCAGCACTGCGGCGGGCAAGCAGGACAGCGGTGGTTTTTTCGTTGCGGTCGGTTCCGCGTGAGTAGATTACCGCTGCGTGATAGAGGTCAGCGGCATCCAATACAGCAAAGTGACGGAATATCGTCCGTACTGACGCGATCCGTTCCTGGTCGCGCAGGGCTGTTTGGGGCTCATTCGACCGGCATTGGGCAGAATGGTCACGCTGGTCGGCGGCAAAAAGCGAAAACAGTTCCGAGTTCATTTGCTGTTTCGAGTTGAGGATAGCAGTCGGAAGCGAAAAATCCAGACTTGCGGTTGGTTCTGGGTTCTTGGCAGAGACCGGAGTTCAGCGTCAACAGCGGTCGCTTCGGTCTGAGGAGCCGGGTTTTGCGTTTTTGTTTTCTTCGGGCAGGCTTTGCGGTCGGCAGACGAACGCTGCGTTGCGGCGTCATTGCCGGTGTGGCCGGAGCTGAAACAGTTTCATGGTTTGGGATGCCAAGCCCAGTTCCAGCAGAGACTTACGCAGCAGATGGGTAGGTTGCCCGACGGTTTCCCCGGCGGCTGGTCAGTCCTGGTCGGTTTCCCGGCTGGCGCCGACGCCCAGCTGCGTCATCAGGGCGAGACAGGTTTCAATATGGGCGACGGCGCGGAGTTCGCGCGCCTTGAGCTCGGCCAGGGTTGAGACTTTCTCGGGCAGGGGCATGGTTTTTTCGCCCACGGCCCTGAGCAGTTCACCAATTTCGGTGTAATCGCGCACCAGCAGTCGGCAGAGCTCGGCCCGGCTTGGACGTTCGTGCTGGGCGAGCTCGCGGAACCAGTTGGCTGCCATCAGACGACATTCTGACCACACCTCGGCATTCCACCAGTTCCCGTGACTGCCACCGAGGCCTTTCTCGACTGCCCGGAGCCAGTTGTCGTAGGCGTCGGGGCCGACGCCGTAGTGTTCGAAGTTGTAGTTTGCGGGTTTGAGAAATATGTCGCAGGCCCAGCGCAGGGCGTCGTGCAGAGTCTTTTCCGGCGAAGCCGGCCTGGTCCGGCGAAACACAAAGAAGCTGGTATGGACCTCCTGGCCCAGCTCGGCCCAAGTGCCGAAGGTCAACGCTGCCGGCGTGATTTCCGGAGCGCATTCCCAGGGCCGCAGGAGCAGAAACCGATTCGCTTCGTAACCGGCGATGAGCTGGTTTTCCATGTTCTGGACGGCACAGGGAAGTCCTTCGTCAAGTGCGGCGACCAGCCTGGATTCGACTGTGGCGCGTTCAGCCGGCGATGATTTGTTGGTGAAGAACCCCAGGCTTTCGACCTCGAGACCGAGGTTATGCACCAAGGGCCAGAATGCGTCATACTTCCACCGGTAGCGGCTGCTGGGGCAGATTTCTTCGTGAATGTTGATGAGGAACGCGTGCCCTGAGCCGCCGAACACGGCGGCGTTGGAATACTGGAATCCAAAGTAGTCCAGTGCCCCCTTGATAACGCCCATCAGGGTCGTCTGAAAAGACGGCTGGGTGAGCTGAGCAAGACGCATCGGCGACTCCTTTCGTTCCCGTCACTAAATCGTAGTAGCCGACCGGCGGCCAGTCAAGCGGCCACCGGTCAGTTGCCGGTGCTCGTCATTCGGAGGCCCGGCGGGTATGACAGCGGCGCGCGGGCGTCGCGCTGGTGTAGGCTTGACAGTGGGGTAGTGCCGGGCGTAGGCTGGGGTTGTATGAAGTTGTCAATCATTTGTGCCTTGCTGGCCGCGTTGGCCCTTGGCCAGGTGGAGAGCCTGCCGCCGCCGACAGTGAACTCCAACTCGTTCGAAATCCTCTCGAATAGCCGCTACTCGTCGCATTCCGGTTTTACTTCGAGCCTGCCGGTACAGGTGCTGGCCAACGTACTTTGGGCGATGAACCGCGCACCGTCACTGGGCAGCGCCTACCGCGAGTTCTACGTCGCGACGCCGAGCAATGTCTACATTTACGACACCGCCGCGCACGCCCTGCGCGTGCATCTCGCGGGTAATCATCGGTACAGCTCAAACTCGGCTTTTGAGGTAGGTGTTGCGGTGGAGCGTTATGAGGAGGCGGGGCTTGCCATTCAGGCCGGGTTGCTGGCGTCGGTCGCGTTCTGGGACTCTTCGGGCGGCAGCGTCAGTTCCTGCCCGATGACCTATGCAACGAATTACGCGAACTCCAACTGGAACCCAGCGCACACCATCAGGATGGTGAACGTGCACGGCCGCGCTGCCTTGACCGGGCTGACCGATTCCTGCGTGGCCCGTTCGTCCGATTCGACGTTGCCTTTGCCGGTCACGGCCGGGGGCAACTTGTACGAGGAGTTGCTGGGCACGCTTGTGTTCGACACGTTGTTTGACCCGGCATTCCCGCCGATTGCGGTGGTTGGCCAGTTGCTCTGGGCCGGTTACGGCGTGACGCCGCACATGACTACGAACGGTCGACGTGGCACGACGATTCCTTCGGCAATTGCCAACTACTATCTGACCCGGCGCATATACCTTGTCGGCGACACGGCGCTGTGGCGCTATCACAACCGCGTGCCGCCTGGCACCGGCCTTTCCACGAGCGACCACCGGCTTGAGTTGGTGAGCCAGGGCGACCGGCGCGCCGCCCTGCGCGCGGCCGCGCCGCGGCTGCCCGGGACCGCGCCGCTCTACATCGTGGTCGCGGTCGCGGACACGGCCGGCGCTTACGGCCCGATCGAGGCCGGGTTTGCCGCGTTCCAGTTTCTCGTGCAGGCGCGCGCGCTCGGACTGGGCGGTCACATCCTCGCGCCGCTGACGACGGCGGAACGCGTGTCAATTCAGTCGGCCCTGGGCCTGCCTGCGGCCGACTGGCCCACGGTCGTGTTCTCGACCGGGCCTGTGTTCACCGGGGTCACCGAGCCGCGCGGGGGGGTCAAGCCACGGCCCGCTGGCGGGGTCTTGGCTGGTTTCGCAAGGGGCGAGCTGGTGTATGACGCGCTGGGCTGCCGCGTAACCGGGGGAAGACTGGCGCCGGGCGTCTATTTCTTCCGCCAGGCCGGCAATGGCGGCCGGTGTTCACCAGGCGCGAGCCGCAAGGTCGTGGTCGCACGTTAGCGAGGCAGTCTTGCCGCAGAGCCGTCCGGCTGCGCGACGGGCGGCTCGCTGTCGCGAGGAATCGCCAAGGGCCGTTACTCGCCCGGAGCAGGGACCGCGAAGAGGCAGGCCAGGCCTTCGGAGTATTCGCCGGTCTCGGCGCCGGGCAGGAACGCGGCGTACCGGCCCGGGGCAGGTGCGCCGGTCCAGACCGTCACGCGCCACGCGCCGGCGGCGAAGTCGCGCGCCCGCGCGACTGGTTCAACCGGGAACTTCCAGTAGCGCGCCATTCCTTCGGAAACGAGGGTGCCGGGCCGGGCACCGAGCAGGCGTACCGGAGTCGGGCCATATGTCACGAGGGCGATGGGGCGGGACGCGGCATAGAACAGCGGGTCTTTCTGGTAGAGAACCAGTTCGCCCGTCGCAAAGAGCCGCACGTCGACGCGGGGCAGGGTGACATAGCCTCTGCCGCGGTCAAGCAGGTAGCCGGCCCCTGCCAGTGAATCGGGCGGCAGCGGCGCGAGCCAAATGGTGTCGAGGACCTGCTGTTCTCTGGCGGTCAAGGTCAGCGGCGCTGAGAACGGCAGGTAGGCCGGGTTGTGGTTTCTGCCGCCAGCCGGGTTGACGGTGATGAGCCAGTCGCCGGCCGGCAAACCGAGACGGAAAGAGCCGTCGCGCCTGGTACTGGTCTTGACCGTAAGCTCAGGATTGGCGCGGACGGCTTCCACCGGGAGGCCGGCCAGATGGGTATCGCCTGCGCCGTCCATCACCATACCGGTGAGCGTGGCGTTGCGGCTGCAGGCGGACAAAAACAGGGCGAGTGCTAGCGCAGGCAGTCTCTTCAAAATCAAAGTTCCTCCGTTTGGCGGACTGGTTCAGACATTGTCGGTATCGCGGCTGGGCCCGGGGTCACTGACACCATTGTCTGGAAAGGCAAAGTGGCGGAAGTGATTTCGGGCGGGCGTCTCGGCGGCCGCAGGAGCAGTAACCGGCTGCCCTCACGCTTCGCGATGAACTGACTCCCAAAGTTCTCCAATGCGCAGGGCAGGCTGGCGTCGAACCCGACGCGGAGTTTCGTTTCGACCGGGGCGCCCGGCCGGTGCCGGGTCGGTACTCAAGAACCCCGGTTCATCGACCTCGAGGCTGAGGTTGTGTGGCCGCATCGGCAATTTTCTTCCTTGGCCCGTCAGGCAATGCTAGGCCGCGGCCGGGCCGGTGTCAATGGTGCAGCCGAGCGCGGCCCGTCAGCAGTGCCGTCGGGCCGCGAGTCGAGCTTCTCTGCCGCTTCAGTTGTCGGTGCCGGGCAGGCCGGTGCGGCGGATGAAGAACTCGACCGGCCTGCCTTCGGGGTCGAGGATACGGCAGAATGTCGAGTCAGCCCGGCCCAGGTAATGGCCCGGCATCAGCGTCGAACGGCTGACCGGTTCCAGCGTCAGGCGGGCATCCCGCCAGCGGACGCTGAGATAGGTTCTGGGGCCGGCATTCGGGTCGAGGGTCAGTTCCTCGGAACCGGTGACCTCAAACGCGTCCCAGCCCTCCCGGCGAAGATACGCCAGTGCGCTGTTGCGCAGGTGATCTTCCTTTTCAGCAACTATCCGACCGAAGACTTCGTTTAGCCGGCTGCGTTCGGTGGCGTTGAGCTTGTGCAGACCGTAGACACGTTCGTCTTCAAGCCGAATGAACATGTTGATGAAGTTGATCCCGGTTTGCGGCGCAGCCTGGACAAGCGCCAGCGCCGAGATTGCCAGAATCAGAACCGTGGAGCGGATAATACTCATCTTTGCCTCCTGTTGGCCTTGGGATCAGCCACAACTACTCCAGAATCCGCATTTCGGTGCGGCGGTTGCGAGCCATTCCTTCAAAGGTGGCGTTGGACGTTATCGGCTGGGTGTCAGCATAGCCGCGGGCAATCAGCCGGTCTGGAGCGATTCCCCATTTCTCGATCAAGTAGCGGCGGACTGCTTGGGCACGTGCTTCGGAAAGCTCCCAGTTGGACGGGAATTCGCTGGTGTTGATGTCGCGCGGGTCGGTGTGTCCGGCCAGTTCGACCAGCCGGATGTCCGGTGTCTGGCGCAGTATCTGACCGGCCCGGTCCAGAACCGGGTAGAACTGAGGCAGGATGTCGGCTTTGCCGGTTTCGAAGTTGACACCTTCCAGTATCAGCCAGTCGCCCCGGCGCCAGAGGTAGAAGTTGCGTTCGGTTGTGCGTGCCGCAGGTACGTCAAGGGTGCAGGTCTGGGGCAGGTAATCGGTTGATGGCCCGCTCGCGTCGAGGACGTAACGCCCGGCGGTGATGTTTTCAATGGCGAAAGTTCCGGGCAGCGAAGCGACCGGCATGCGACCGGAAACCGGTCCGCGCCAGGCGAGCGAGCCGCCGATGGGCAGCCGGGTGCGGGCATCGTAGATACCACCAACCAGCCGGCCGGCAACCGGTTCCAGCGCGATAGTGTCACTGGTTGTGCGACCGGCGATGACCTGGGTACGCAATTCTCCCGGAGCGTAGCCGTCGCGGACAGCCCGTACAAGCACCGTGCCGGGGCGAAGGTCGTAAAGGCTGAGCTGGTCAATATTGGCGGCGACGTCAGCGACGCCGGATGTGGTAAGCAGGGCGGTGATGCGTTCACGGGTGCGGGCGTCAACGACAGTGACGATGAGATTGCCCAGACCGGCTGGCACCGTCCGAATGCCGACGCGGTGGGTGGCACCAAGCTCACCATAGGGCGTGAAGGCATAGTCAACACCAATGCCGCCGATCGCGACCCCGATGCCGGCGGTCAGACCGGAAAGCGCACCCAGACTTCGGACATCGACCGGTCCGGTTCGGTAGCCGGCGCGGAGTGCCAGTATCGGTACCGGCTGAAATTCCAGCCCGGCGCGGACACCAGGCTTGTTGTCAAAGAGGGCAAAGGTAGCGTCAACGGTGGCACGCAGGTAGCGCGTATCCAGTGAGATGCCGCCGACAACCTCAGCTGGCAGGCGTTCGCCTCCCGATGTCGTGAATGAGGCCAGCCCGAGATGGCGCGCGGCGACGCCGACGCCCAGCAGGGGCAGAGGACGGGCGAGGGCGCCGATGTCGAGACCACCACCCCAGCCGCGTTCTTCGAGGAGGTCTTCGTAGAGTCCCTTGGCCGAGATTCCGAGGGCGTAGCCGGTGCCGAGGCGCAGGCCGTAGCCGGCAGTCACAACTGTGCTCCAGGTGCGGCCGTAGGCAAAGCCGCCAGTTGGCTCGTCCCAGTATTCGACATCAGGTTCGCCGGCGTAGATGACGCCAATGCCCAGAGCACCCGGTCCCACCGGAACGGCGCCGTGAAGAACTTCATCCTTGATATCAACAAACCACTGGTGATGCGAAAGACTTACCTGCCAGTTGTCGAGCCGACTCAATCCGGCCGGGTTCCAGTATACCGCGCTGGCATCATCGGCCAGACCGGTGAAAGATTCGCCCATCGCGGCTGGACGCGGACCCTGGCCGATTTTGAGCAGTGGCAGAACCGCAGTGCCGGTATTGCCGGCGCCGAGCAGACAGCAGATCAGAATGATGCTCACGGTTGCCTCCAGCTCAAACGGATTTCAGTGGCGTTACGTGAAACCAGTATGTTGCGCCGGAACTCCGAAGTCGGTCCGTCACTGGACTGCACCGAAATCAGGCAGATGTAGGTGCCGGGTGCGACACGTTCGCCGCGGTCGTTGCAACCGTCCCAGGTTATCCAGAGCGGGTCGCCGGGGCGGCGTGTGACGCCGAGTCGGCGAATGAGCTCTCCGGCGCGGGTATAGATCCGGATGGCGAACTCGGGGCTGCCCAGCGAATCGTCCACGACAAACACCGCGCTGCGACGGTCGTTGGCCGGGTTGGCGTCGCCGCTGAGACGGGTTGAGCATGAGACGACATAGAGGCCGAGGCCGAGTGCGGTGTCAGGGAGGCTGATCTCGCGCGTCTCGTCCGGTTCGAGCCCGGCGACTTCCAGCGTGTTCTCGTAAACCGTGGCCACATAGGTTGTTTCGTTACCGCCCCCGGCGCGGACTTCATACCGGTCGATTCGGAAGCGGCAGGGAACCAGCGGTTCACTGCGCGGTCCGAAGTTGCTGATGCGGGCCCGGGGAGTAATTCTGACGCGCCAGGGCGGGGCACTGACACTGGTTCGGCCGGTCGGCGAAAGAACTGCGAGTGTGCCGACGTCGCGGGCTGCGGGCAGTACCTGCACCCGGGCGCGGGCCGAATCATTGGCCGGGTTGGGGTCGCCCTGAAGCTGAGTGTAGCAGACCACTTCCTGTTGCCCGAGGGGTTCGGCGACCCAGGCCGGGAATGCAAAGGTGTCGGCCTGACCGGCCGCAAGGTCAGCATAGACAGTGCCGGAGTAGACGGTGCCGATTCGCAGTGTCACCGGGAACGCGGCCGCACCCGGTCCGTTGTTGCGGATGACAGCGCGCGGCGTGAGTACGAGCCCGGAGTCGACCGTGCCGACCGGCGCGACGATTGCCACTGCTTCGGCATCGGCATTGACGACCGATACCGTTCCGACGATTGTGTCGTTGCCACGGTTGGCATCATCGGCTAATGAAGTGTGGCAGACCACCAGTTGCTGGCCGGTGCCGGATGCCTGCCAGATGGTAAAACGGACGGTGTCGTACTGACCGGGCTCAAGGGCTTCAACCAGTGAAGTTGCCCGATAGTCGTTGCCAACCGCAAGCGTGACCGGGAATGACTCGGTGCGGTTGCCAAGGTTGACAACGACCGCACGGGGAATGATGGCGGTGCCAGTGTTGACGGTACCGCACGGGGCGAGGATTACCACCGGACTCACATCGTGCACCGGGGCGGCGATGACGGTTGCTGAGCCACGACAGGTGTCGTTGGCAGGCACCGGGTCGCCGGCCAAGTGAGTGAAGCAGACTGTCGGGATGGTGCCAAGCGGTTGTGCGGTCCAGACCGGAAATGCCACCGTGTCGATACCGCCGGGCGGCAGGGTGACTGAGACTGATTCACGATAGGCAGTTCCGATCAGCAGTGTTACCGGGAATACAATATCACGGCCATCGGCGTCCAGGTCCAGTGTATCAGGAATGTGACGAACTACTGCCAGCGGAGTGATGACGGCGCCGAGTTCGATTGTGTCAACCGGGGCAAGGATCACGCGGGCACTGACGTCAGGCAGACGCAGCGGGTTGACGGTGACGGCCGCCGCCGCCGTGTCGTTGGCGCGATTGATGTCGCCTGCGAGCGCGGTGTAGGCAGTGCAGGCATAGGCGCCGGGTGACTGCGCGACCCAGGCCGGGAAGATGACCGTGTCGGTCTGAGCGGGGTTGAGCGAGCGATTCACTGTTCGCGCATAGCCATCGCTGATCCGGAAAGTGACCGGGAAGGTTGCCACCGCGCTGCCGTAGTTGCGGATGACAGCAGTCGGGGTATGGGCGGTGCCTGAGTCAACCGTCCCGATCGGCGCAAGGATTGCGGTCACGCCGACATCGCGGGTGCCGATTGCCCGTACCGTTACGGTGGCGCGAGCCGTGTCGTTGGCGCGATTCTCATCGCTGGCGAGGCTGGTGAAGCAGACAACGGGGGCGGTTTCGACCTGCGTTGCGGTCCAAGTTGGGAAGCTAACCGTGTCCAGCGCGCCGGGAGCGAGCGACAACGAACGCGTCTGAGTGTAGTCGGTGCCGATGCGCATCGTTACCGGGAAGCTGTCCATAACGTTTCCGTAGTTGCGGACCAGCGCCTTGGGTATGACCGTTGTGCCCGAGTCAACTGTGCCGACCGGCGCGATGATGACTTCTACCCCGACATCGTGGCGGATGCGTCGGCTGACGCGGACCCAGCTGCTGGTCGTATCGTTGGACCGGTTCTCGTCGCGGTCGAGTGCGGTGTAGCAGACCAGGACGATGCTGTCAACCGGGCTGGCAACCCAGAACGGGAAGACTACCGTAACCGAGTCGCCGCTGCCGAGCGCGACTTCAAGCGTTTCGGTGTAGGACGTGCCGATACGGAAGGTCACCGGGAAGGTCTCGTTGCGCGTGCCAAAGTTACGGACGCGCGCGCGCGGCGTAACCACTGTACCAGAGTCGACCAGTCCGACGGGTGCGAGTATCGCGGTCGTGCCGACGTCACTGCGGCGCGGCGTGCGGACTTCGACCGAGTCGAGGCCGAATACCGTGTCGTTGGAACGGTCGATGTCGCGGTCAAGTGCGGTGTAGCAGACCGGCAAGTGGCGGCCCACCGGCTGGGCAATCCAGTCGCGGAACGTGACCGTGTCAATCTGCCCGGGTGTCAGGAAGGTCCAGAGCGTGTCGGCGTAACCGGCGACCGCAAAGGTGACCGGGAAACTGTCGGCCGTGTTGCCAAAGTTGCGGATAACTGCGCTCGGTGCGACGACCTCGCCCGAGTCATAGCGGCCGGCCGGGGCGATGATGCGCATTGCCCCGACATCAGGCCGCAGGTGGCGCACGACTTCGACCGAGTCCGTGCCCCAGACCGTGTCGTTGGACCGGTCTTCGTCGCGGTCCAGCGCAGTATAGCATAGCGTCGCATGACGGCCGAGCGGCTGGGCAATCCAGAGCGGGAAGCGGACCGTGTCAACCTGGCCCGGGGCGAGCTGGCGCAGCAGCGTTTCGGTGTAGCCATCGCCGATGCGGAATGTCACCGGGAAAGTTTCATCACGGGTGCCGAAGTTGCGGATGACAGCCTGAGGCGTGTGTACCGTGCCGGAATCGAGCGTGCCCGCGGGCGCGAGGATGGCCGTGGCACCGACGTCGTGACGCGGCACGGTGATGATTTCGACCGTCGTGTGGGCGGTGTCGTTGGCGCGATTCGGGTCGGGCTCAAGCTGCGTGAAGCAGACGACCTCGTGTTGGCCGAGCGGCCCGGCATTCCAGGCCGGGAACTCGACCGTCCGGCTGGCGCCGCCGGGCAGTGTGACGATCAGCGATTCGCGGTAGGTCGAGCCGATGGTCATCGTGACCGGGAACGTGACCTGGGCGTCGGTCGTGTCCGGCCAGTGCCGGACCACGGCACGCGGGATGATGACTTGGCCGAGTTCAGCGAAGCCGGTCGGGGCAAGAATGTGAATGACGCCGACATCGGGCGGGGGCAGTGCCCTGACGGTAACTGTGGCGGCAGTGGTGTCGTTGGAACGGTCGACGTCCTCTCCGAGCGCGGTGTAGACGGTGCAGGCGTGGGTTCCTGGTAGTGCCGCGACCCACGCCGGGAAGATGACCGTGTCGGTCTGACCCGGGTCGAGCGACAGGTTCAGAGTGCGCGCGTAGCCGTCGCTGATCGTGAACGTGACCGGGAAGGTCGCCCGGCGATTGCCGAAGTTGTGGATGACCGCGGTCGGGGTGTGGGCGCTGCCTGAGTCCACCGTGCCGACCGGCGCGAGTATCGCCAGCGTTCCGACATCGTTGCGGGGCAGCGAACGAACCTCGACCGTCGTGCGGGCGGTGTCGTTGGCGCGATTCTCGTCTGCGGCCAGTCGAGTGAGACAGGTGACCGCGTGGCTGCCTACGGGCTGGGCAATCCAGTCCGGGAAGGTCAGGGTTGTGTCGCGTCCGGCGGCAAGTTCGAGGTCAACAGTCTGTTCGTAGTCAGCGCCGATACTCAAACTCACCGGAAAGCTTTCGTCACGCGTGCCGTAGTTGCGCACGAGCGCGAGCGGCGTGACGACCGCTCCGGAGTCGAGCGTGCCGACCGGCGCGAGGATTGCGGCGACGCCGACGTCGTGGACCTCCGGCACGACCACCGTCACCGAAGCGCGGGCGGTGTCGTTGGCGCGGTTCGTATCGCTTGCAAGCGCGGTGAAACAACGAACGGCGAGGCTGCCCAGCGGCTGCGCCCTCCAGAAGGGCAGGAAGTCAACTGTGTCAGTCTGGCCCGGCAACAGGGTGCGGCGCTCGGTTGCGCTGTAGCCGCCTTCGATTTCAAATGTCACCGGGAACGAATCGCTGCGCGTGCCGTAGTTGTGGATGATCGCGCGGGGCAGGTGCAGCGTGCCGGAATCGACGATACCGAGCGGCGCGAGGATGGCTTCTGTGCCGACATCGTGACGGGCAGGACGGACCACGCAGATTTCGCCCCAGGTCGTATCATTGGCGCGGTTTTCGTCGTTCCAGAGGTTGGTGAAGCAGACCGTCGTGTGGCCGCCGAGCGGGTGGGCTGTCCAGGCCGGGAAGCTCACCGTGTCGATCGCGCCAACCGCAAGCGATGTGGTGATTGTCCGTGAGTAGACGATGCCGATGCGCAGGGTGACCGGGAAGGTTTCGTCGCGGTTGCCGTAGTTGCGGATTACCGCGCGGGGCGTGACCACCGAGCCGGAGTCGATCTGGCCGCGTGGCCAGACAATCTCGAGCGCGCCGACGTCATGGCGTGGGCAATCGAGCACCGTGACCGACGAGCGGGCAGTATCATTGGAACGGTCAGCATCAGCCGTGAGCGCGGTGAAGCAGATGACCGGATAATTGCCGGGTGGCTGTGCGGTCCAGGCCGGCGCAAACTCGACGGTGTCGATGGCAAAGCCGGGCAGGCTGCACTGCTGGGTCTGTGTGTAGAGGCTGCCGATGCGCAGAGTTACCGGGAACGTCTCAGCGCGCCCGGTATAGTTTCTGATGACCGCGCGCGGGGTGACGAGTACGCCGGAGTCAACCGTACCGGTTGGCGCGAGGATGAGAGTTGCGCCGACGTCACCGCGGCAGTCCCGAACCAGAAAAGAGTGGCGGGTCGTGTCGTTCGCTCTTGAGGCATCACCGGCGAGTTGTGTGTAGCAGACTGCGGTATACTGACCGGTCGGCCGCGCTGTCCACTGCGGGAACAGCATCGTCGCATTGGTGCCGGGGGGCAGCTCTGCCCGGAAGGTGTCTGTGGCCCGGTAGAGCGTGTCGGTACCGGCGATGACGAGGAAGGTGACCGGGAAGCCCGACTCGGTGAAGTCGCCGAAGTTGTAAATCCAGGCCCGGGGATTACTAACGGTGTCGAGGGCCACAGTATCGCGCGGCCAGCGGATGCTCGTTGCACCGATGTCGTGTCGGCAGAATCCGGGTGCGGCATCTGTTGGATTGCCGGGCGTATTGCCGTAAGCCAGCGGCGAACTGCACCAGACAACCGCGCAGTAACCGACCAGGCAAAGAAGCAGCCTGACGGGGCGCATCTCAATCCTCCTGTCATTTGCACCTCCCTGTCAAGAGAGGTCAAGCCCACAAACCCAGGTAACAAATGCCGGCGACAGCAATTACCTACGACCGTCGCCCGCTAAAAAAGCGCTTATCTTTTGCCACTGGATTTACGCAACCCCGCATGCTGTCGCGGCGAGCCCGAAGGCCGCGAGCGCCCCTCAAAGGGAGCAAAACCCAGATACCTTTATCAGATATAGCGAAGCCGGGCTGGATTGTCAAGGCAGGAGTTGGCGGATGCTGTCGCAATTTGTAACGGCCTTGTTTTTCAAGTTGTTATAGATACTAGCCTGCTGTTCACAGGCGATGTCGCCGGTCGCGCAGTTTGGGGGACAGACGAGTAAGCGACTGACAGTCAATATGTTACGGCATTGCGCCACCCTTTGCGTTCTGGCACTGAGATTGCTGGTCTGT
Organism: Caldifarciminota bacterium; assembly: GCA_965649225.1. GTDB lineage: Bacteria > Hydrothermota > Tepidihabitantia > Tepidihabitantales > Tepidihabitantaceae > CBFGJX01. The sequence continues at coordinate 111,322 of CBFGJX010000001.1, read as the reverse complement.
GGTGCGAGTGTTGACATCCAGCGCAGGTTGCTCCGGGCGCAGTATTCGGGCCGGCCCAAGGCCAGCCGTTGGCGTCGGGGTAGTTGCGGTCTTTTTGGCTTTTGGGGTGGCGGCAGCGCATGCCTTGTCGGCTTCAATTGGCGAAAACGAAGCGGTGGCAGTTGCGGGGCTGTTTGCCGATAACGTCTACGGCCCGGGCCATCCCACCGGCTGCTGGTTGTACTGCGATACCGGAAATGAGCCGGCGGTGTACGTGTGTGAGCGTGAGCTTGGCGATGGCAGACTGGTTACGGTAATGGTCGGGGCCAGCACGCTGATGCCGCCGGTGCTGCTGCACTATCAGGGGCCGGCGCCGGACCGGCTTTGTGCGGACGAAGCGAAGGCTGTCGCGAGCAGGCTGCTGGGTGGGTGTAATCCGGAAATCGTCGGCCGGGTGTATTACTCACCGCTGGACCTGTGGTTCAGTTGTGCCGTTGAGGACGATACCATCCTTGTCTCGGTGCGCGGGTTGCGGCCGGCCATACCGGCCGAGATTCTTCGGGTTCAACCGATGTTACCGTCCATCGGCCAATTGATGCTGAATACCGAGCTCTGGCAGTGCTTCCGGTCCGGGTCGGCAATGCTTGAGCAGGATGGTCAGTGCTGGATTGAAGCAATCCCGGACTGGGACTGGCACTATGGCTGTGCGCCGACCGCGGCGGCCAACATTCTGACTTACTGGGACCGGCACGGGTTCGACCGGTTAGTTGATACGGTCTTTCGTGGCGTGTATGACCCGATTGAGGGCGATATTGACAGCGTGCCCGATGTGAGCCGAAAACTGGCTGTCGCGATGGAGACCGACACTCTGGGTAACGGTTCGACCGCGGGTGAGCGGATTCCGCTGGGTATCGCCGAGGTATGCAACGACCCGCGCTGGGGTGCTGAATACGGCTTCGTCAGTTGGCTTTCCTGGGACAATACCGACCTGCTCGTTGCCGAGATTGACAGTGGCCGACCAGGTGTGCTCTGCCTGCTTGGTCACCCGCAGTACGGCAATCACACGGTGACGTTCTGCGGCTGGGGGCCGCCGAGCCGGGACTGGGTGATGGTGCATGACTGCTGGGGCAGTACACCGCTGGATGTTGTAATCAATCTCGGGTATGGCGGGCCGGTGGGGGTTGTTGCCGTCCGGCCGCCTGAGATTGCGGTCGCTCCGGCCGATGTGGCGTTGACCGAAATCGTGCGCCCGATTGCAGACGCTTTGCCTGGTGTGGTGGTTCCTGCTTTCAGGGCGGCAAACCGGGGCGGGCAGCCGGGAGCGGTGAGGGCGTTCTTCCGGATTGAGCGGCCTGGTGGCGGTATTGATGAAGGTTTCGATGGCGCAACAGGTCTGCTGCCGGTCGGCTGGCAGATTGTCGGCTCAGGGGCAAAGAACTGGGTGTTTGTCAGCGATTCCGGTGGAGTTGATGGAAGGGCTGAATGTCGTTCTGAAGGGTCGGGTGCGGACAGCGAGAGCTGGCTTCTGACCCCGCTGGTGCGGTTAGGCCCGGGTGATACGATCTGCTTTCAAGCTGCGGCGTGCGGGCAGGCGGTAGAGTCGGTTGAGGTTTGGGCTGGTTACTGGGACCCGGAATCCGGCCAGAACGCGGTGCTGGTCGGTGGCGGAAGCGTGGGCGATGAACAGCAGGAACTGCGGGTCGGTTTCGCAGCGGTCGGCGATACGCTGTTGCGCGTCGGATTCCGTCGGGTTGGCGGCGATGCCAGCGGTGGTCTTCGGCTGGACGACGTTCGGCTTGCTGCAGTCCATTACTCCGATTCGGTCGCTGCAACAATCGAACCCGGGGCAGAGGTCGCAATAGCATTCCGGCCATGGACAGTCATGCCAGGCCACTATGTTGCCCGCTGCAGTCTCTGGTGTGAGAATGAAGAGCCACACGGCGACACAGCAGTGCAGGCCTTTGTTGTCCGATACCGGGCAAGTGAGCCGAAACCCAATCAGGAAGCATCGGTATTGTCCCGGGTGAGGATGTATCCGTCAGTGGTGCGTGGGCCGGCCCGGTTGGAAGGGTGGCGCGGTTGGGCGACCATGAGTATCTACGATGTTGCTGGCCGGGTCGTGCTTAAGCGCCGCATCGAGGGACCGGCGACTGTTGACTTGTCCAATCTCGGCAGCGGTCTTTATGTTTTGCGCCTGCAGGACAGCGAAGGTGTGGTTGGCTGCCAGCGCTTCAGTGTCTGCCGTTAGACCGGGCTGAGCTTGACTTCGGCCTGAGTGCGTTTAGCTTGTGCCATTGATGAACAGCGAAATGCGAGCCGCGAAGTTGTTGCTGCTTACCGCCCTGATACTGCTGGGGGTGACTGTCGGTTGCTTCAGCAACACACCGCCGAGCACGCCGGTACTGTTCGGGCCGGACACCACCCGTGCCGGTGATACCGTCCGACTGGGAGTGTGGTCGTCTGATCCGGACGAAGACTATATTGCATTTGAGATTATCTGGGGTGATACGACCAGAACCGAGTTGACGCCACTCTTCTCGATGATCGACACGATTTTCCGAACCCATGTTTACGCTGCCGCTGGCCGTTACGGGATTACCGCCCGGGCACAGGACATCAATGGTCGAAAGTCGGGCTGGTCGGATACGCTGCATATCACCGTCCTGCCCTGACTAGAGGGGCATCCTACGGCCGCGCATCCCGGATATACGCTACCAGGCAAACTGAACACGGCCTTGCCGCTGACACTACGGTGTCGGCGGTCTGTTGTGTCAGACGGTGAACCGGCGGCTTGGGAGCCTGTTGTGCAACGGTTCTGAGGTCAGGAGGCTTTAATGGCATCATTGCCGCTTCTGTTGCTGACCGTGGCCGGCACGGCCGTTTTCGGGCCGGGCCCGGACTACGCTTGCAGTCAGGCAGGCAACCGTGCCGAGGCGGAGCGCCATCGCGGGGCGGAATACTACTGGTCCGGGCCGGTTGCGCTCTCATGGGTACCGGCGCGGCCTGCATCTCAGCCCGAGACGACGCTCACCCGTTCAATCTACGGCTACGCGCCCTACTGGGCCGACGAGCGCTGGCTGCGCTATGACCTGCTCGACCGCATCGGGCTGTTTGACGTCACGCTCAACCCCGACGGCTCAATCACCAACCTCTACGGTTTTCCCGGCCGCTGGGCCTCCCTGATAGACCGGGCCCGGCGCAACGGGGTCAAGGTCGAGATGGTGGCGACCTGCTTTGATTGGGCCAACATCCACGGCGCGATCCGCGCCCCGGGCTCGATTCCCAACCTTGTGGCGCTGGCCGACTCGGCCGGGATGGACGGCATCAATATTGACTTTGAGGGGCTGTGGTACGGCGACCGGGACACCTTCACGCTGTTTGTCCGGCGGCTCTCGGCGGCCTGCCGTGCGGCGGGGCTTGAGCTGACCCTGGCCACGCCGCCCTTGAACCAGGAACGGGCCTACGACCTCGCCGCGCTCGCCGACACCACCGACGGCCTGTTCATCATGGGCTACGACTTTCACTGGCTGGCCGGGCCTGAGGCCGGGCCGGTTGCGCCGCTTGTCGGCTGGACCTTCTACGGCAACCTGCAGATGGCGATAGACTACTACCTGAGCACGCTGGGCAACGGTGCGAAGCTCTGGCTGGGTCTGCCGCTGTACTGCTACCAGTGGCCGACCGATGCCGACACGGTGCGCGCGCGCACGACCGGACCGGGCGAAGCCTGCTGGTACAGCGAAGCCGCCAGCCGGGCCGCGGCCTACGGCTACCGCTGGAACGATGAAGGCAAGGCGCCTTGGTATGCCTACAATTCGGGCGGCTGGCGCCAGGGCTGGTTTGACGACGACACCAGTCTCGTCTTGAAGTACAGCAAGGCCAACGAGCACGGCTTTCTCGGCGCCGGGATGTGGGCCCTGGGCTATGACGGTGCACGGCCCGAGCTCTGGAACGCCCTGCGCGAGGCCTTCAACCGGCCGCTGGCCAGCTTCACCAACGGCGGTTTTGAGCAGTGGCGGCTGGACACGCTGGCCGTGCCGTCCGACACCTCGGCCAACCCTGTCGGCTGGTATGAAGGCCGCCGGGCCCGCTTTCGGCGCGAGACCGCGCCAGTGCGCACCGGAGCCGCAAGCCTCAGCCACCGGCCCGACACCCTGGGCTACCCGCGCCCGGTGCGCTCGGTGCTGTATCAGGACGTCATCGCCGCACCCGGCAGCCAGTACGAGTTCTCGGCCTGGGCCTACAAGAACGACGCCCGCATCAGCCGGTGCCGGCTTGAGGTCGAGTGGCACGACGCGCGGCGCAACCTGCTCGGCCGGGCGGTCTCGGCCGACCTTGTGGCCGACTCACTGGGCTGGCGCCGGCTCTCTACCGGCCTGGTGCAGGCCCCGAACAACACCGCTTCGGCCCGGCTCTGCCTCGTGCTCGAAGGCCGCGCCGGCACAGTGTACTGGGACGATGCCGAACTTGGCATCGGTACGGCGGTCAGCCGGCGTTCCGAAGAGCTGTGCCGACTCCGGTTGAACTGCCATGTTGTTGGCGGGGTTCTAAGACTGGGTTCTGAGTTTGTCGGTACCGCGTCAGAGCCGGCGCTGCTGGATGTCAGCGGTCGGAAGGTCATGGCACTCAGCCCGGGGGTAAATGACGTGAGCGGGTTGGCACCGGGAGTGTACTTCATTATTTATGCCGTTACAGGTGCTGCCGGCGGCGAGTTGAATGCTGTCGGCAGGGTTGTTGTGGCACGGTAAGGAAGCGGCAGGAGTAACGAAGCTGTGCCGGCCGTCACGACCCTCCGGCCGGTTGCAAATGGCCGAGCTGTTCCGACATTCCACGTGCCGTCGTAACGGTCCAGACTGAGCTGGGGCGTCTCCCTGGCCTTGACGCCCGTTGGTTCAAGCACTACAATCGGGCAAGGAGGTTTGCCAATGTGCCGCATACGCGCAAGTCTGCTGGTTCTGGCCGTAACCTGCGCGTCAGCATCCGCCGCACACTGGGAGTTCGAGCGTGTTGATTCCGGGGGCAGCAGGTACGTTCACATCTGTCGCGCACCGAACAATGACATCCTTGTCTGCTATCCGAGCCTGACCGGTGCGATTCGCGTTGCCCGTCGCGACACGGCCTGGCGGCGCGAGACAGTCGCGGCGCTGGCAGGAGTCGTGGCGGCCTGCCGTCCTGACTTCAATGTCGGCCCGCACGGAGAACTCGGGATCGCGGTCGTCGACAACGAGGGCCGCATCGTCCTCGCCCAACGCGCCGACAGCGGCTGGGTTGCGGAGTCCACCGGGCTGACGTTGCCGTTACTGGATGCACAGGTGCACGTCGCCTTTGACAGCTCCGGGCGGCCCGCGCTCGCCTACACCTTCAACGGCGACTCACTGCCCGGCGGCGTGCTGTTCGCGCAGAAGACCGACAGCGGCTGGGTGAAGGACAGCGTGTACTGGTATGCGCCGCAGCCGGGGTACCGCGCGCGTTACGGCTGTTGCGGGCTCGAGTTCGATGCCCGGAACGTGCCGCACGTTGGGATGCACGAGGGCTCCGGTCGTTACGCCCCGAACCCGAACTGGAACTGGAGCTTCCAATGCAGAGTGCGCAGACCCGATGGCTGGCGTACCGAGCGGCTGAACGGCGGGATGGACCTCCAGGTCGCGGGCTGGGACATCGCCATACGCGCCGACACCGGGGTGAGCTGTTGCTTCGAAATGGGCGTCGATTCGCTCGTACCGCGCTATCCATACTGTGACGACTATCTGGTCGAGGGAGTGCGTTTCCTGTCGCTTGCGGTCGCGGCCGACCGCCAATCCCGACGGGGCGTGGCCTACGTGCCGCGGGATACGACCCTGCGTTTCGCTTACTGGGGCGGGACCGGGTGGAGGCCGGTGTCGGTGCCGGGCGTGATAAGGGCGAAGGTCTGTGACATCATGCTGGACAGTCTCGGTGAGCCGGTCATCGCCTACGCGGCGGCCGGGGAACTGATGCTGGCTCGCGCATTCGGCGTGGTCGGGATGGAGACGAGTCCGATGGCCGGGGTAAGGAGAGTTGCCTCAGGAGCCGCTATCGTGCGCGACGTGCTGGACCTCCCGCAGCCGGCGACTGACGGCCTGCGATGGGAGCTGCTTGACGCCTGCGGCCGGCACGTGCTTGAGTTGCGGCCGGGTGCGAATGACGTGAGCGGGCTGGCGCCGGGCGTGTACTTTGTGGTCGCCCCCCACCTTGATGCCTTTTCGCAGGGGGAGAGACAACCGCCGTCAATCGTGTTCAAGGTCATCTTCACGCGATAGGAAAACCGAATGAAGAGAGTTTGCGGACTCCTCGCGGTTGCGACGCTCGCCTGTCTCGCTCTTGCAGCTCCGGGCGAGTTGACGTCGCCGGACGCGGCTGAGGAGACGCTGAAGTTCGATTCGGGGGTGTTCGGCGGTTTCGCGGTGACCGGTCAGTACGAGTACCACGCCGCGGTGCGTTTTACGCCCGAGAAGCCGTGCAGCGTCGTCGCGGTGATCTTCTACCAGTACGACGCCTCGGCCGAGGACGGCCGCGTCTATATCTACGGAGCGAATACCAGCACCCGGCCGGGCCCGCGTCTGGCTCAGGCCACCTATCCCGGGTCCGGTGCAATGCGCTGGAAACGAGTCAATCTCGCCCAGCCGGTGCCGGTGGATTCCGGGGTCGATTTCTGGACCTGCGTTACAACTACATACTACACCGGAGACCACCCGCTGGCCGTGGACCGCGGGCCACTGGTGCGCAACCGGGGCGGGTTCATCAAGGTGCCGCTGATGGGCGAAACCTGGTACCAGCTCTCGGACTCGCCGTTTTACGAGAACCGGAACTGGAACCAGCGGGCAATCGTGTTCTCGTTGACGGGTATCGAAGAAGAACTCTGCCCGGTCGTGCCGGTCAGAACTCTGCCGCGCGTAACCGTTGTCCGCGGGGTTCTTGACCTGCCTCGGTCACTGGTTTCCGATCCCGAACACCGAGCGGCGCTGCTCGACGCCGCGGGCCGAGAGGTGATGACACTGCGCGTGGGCGAGAACGATGTCTCGGGGCTGCCCAGTGGCGTCTACTTCGTCGAATCGACAATAGACAATCGACAACCGCACATCGCCCGGGTGGTCATCTCGCGATAGGAGCTGACGATGGGGCACAGAGTGCTGGCGGTGGCAGTTCTCGCGGGTCTGGCCGCGGGGCAGTTCCTCGAAGCGACCATCGGCTTGTCCAATTCGCTAGGCCGGGTGGCGGTACCTCGGTGCCTGGTCTGGAACGAGACCGACAACCTGGTGTATGTCGGGGGTGAGGAAGGTAATGGTGTGCTGGTCATCGACGGAGCGTCGAACCGCATCGTCGGTCGCATCCCGGCCGGTTCGACCGTGTATGACATCTGTCACAACCCGCAGCGGGACAAGGTGTACTGCGCCGATTACTTCGGTGACCTGGTAGTTGTGGCCAACGGGGCGACGGGAGCGGTCGTTGCGCAGGTACAGTGCGGGCAGTATCCGTACGCGCTGGCCTACAACCGGCTGGAAGACAAGGTCTACTGTGCTAATTTCGTCACCGATAACGTCACGGTAATTGATGGTGCGACCGACACTGCCGTCGCCACGATCAGCACGGGTGTTAACCCTTGGGCCTTCTGCTTCGACTCGCGCGATAACCGTATCTACGCCGCAAACATGGAAAGCGACGACATCACGGTCATCGACGGCACCGGGGATTCGGTCGTCGCCACCCTGCGCGCCGGCGACCATCCATGGGACGTTTGCTACAACCCGACCGCGAACAAGGTGTACTGCGTGAACCATTTGGGCAAGAACGTCACCATAATCGACGCTGCGACAAATGGCCTGATCAGCAATCTCACCGTCGGTGATTACGCAATCGCCGCCTGCTGCTGTCCGGACCTGAACCGTGTATTCTGTGCCAACGAGTACGACGGAAACGTGGCGGTCATCGACGGTGCCGGGGATTCGGTGCTTGCGACCGTGCCGGCGGGTATCAAGCCCTGGGCGGTCTGTCACGACGCCGTCAACCACCGAATCTACTGCGCCAACTACGGCAGCGACGACGTCACGGTTATCGACTGTGCGTCTGCCGGCGTCGTCGCGACGGTCGGGGTCGGTGAGCGGCCGTGTGCTCTGGCCCACAACCCGACATGGAACCGTGTCTACGTCGCCAACAGTGGCGATTCGAGCGTGTCGGTCATCCGTGACACGAATGCAGTGGCTGTTCGGGAGCGACGTGGCGCATCGCGCGCCGGACTTGTCACGCCAACCCCGACGGTCGCGCGTGGCGTCCTGCGTCTCACGCAGACGGCCGATGGCCTGCGACGGGAGCTGCTTGACGCCTGCGGCCGGCACGTGCTTGAGTTGCAGCCGGGTGCGAATAACGTGAGCGGGCTGGCGCCGGGCGTGTACTTCGTCAGCAGCCCGGAACCGGAGGCCAAGGGCCGGCTTGACAGGTTAATTGTGGTGCGGTAAACGGGGAAAGGTCGGGCCGCGCTGGACCGCGGCGCTCAGCTCAGCGGGTCCGGGTCCCGCAGCAGGCCGGCAAGGATGTAGTTCGCGAACACGACAGCGGTGCAGAGCAGGAACAGCGAGCGCGACCCGTTGTAGAACCCGGCCGGGAAACTGAAGCCGGCGTGCGCGACCGTGCGGGCAAGCCAGGCCAGGCCCTGCATCAGCAAGGACCCGACGGCAATCTGGGCGATGACAACCAGCGGCAGCCAGGTCCGTTCGACGATGATGTTGGCGATGGGCCGCATCAGCGCGTTCGCCAACCCGAAGATAGTGGCCGCGGCGATGAACGCCGGTACTGAGTGGGGCGGGACTATCACCATACCCAGTCGCCAAGCCCCGAGTGTCACGAGCGTGCCGACAAGCCAGCGCAGCAGGAACTTGGCTACCGGTCCGACCAGGGGCGGGCGGTTCGGTTCAGGGCCCAGAAGTGTCGGGCGCAGCTTGTCTCCGTTCAGCCCGGTGGCAGAACCCGGTCAAGCGATTTCCCGACTTGGCGGTGCGATGGGATTTCTCACTGTGTCAACTGTAATGAGTTTGGGCCTGGGGTCAACCGGCCGACTGGATACCGGTCTGGTCGCTGGATTGGAATCGGTGCCTGACAACAGACTGACACAGACACCGGCAAAGTTATCCGACACAAGAGTCGTCAGAAGGTCATTTCGGATGCTGTTGCCGGGTTCGGCTCGTGTGGCCGGGGTGTCGTTCTGCAAAAGTTCGTACCTGACCGCGGGGGAGGCGACCGGGGTGATTTTCGGTTCAGCGGTATAACTTCGATTCCAATGAAAAGTTATTCTTGCCACCATTGCGCTGCCCGATTTAGTCTGGTAGGCTAAAGTCAAAAGGTCAGAACCTTCAAATGAGCCGACATCAGGGTACTTTTCGCTGGAGCCGGGAGATGGGGGCGGCACTGCGGGAGTTGCGCCGTCGGGCCGGGCTGACACAGGCACAGGTTGCCGAGGCAATGGGTGGCCGGGGCAGCACCGGCCACGTTGCAGTCAGCCGGCTGGAGACCGGCCGGGCGACGCAGCCGACTTTTGGTTTTGTCGCCGACTACCTGCGTGCCTGCGGAGCGAGTTTCGCCGACCTTGCACCGGTTCTGGACGCTTACACTTCGCAGCCGACAATCGCGAGCGAGCGGGTCAGGGCCGCTGCCGCGAAGCTGGCCGAGACCCTGCCGCCGGAAGCGGGGTTGAAGTTCATGCGTTATGCGGCAAAGAGCCGGGTTGCCGATGACGAAAAGACATCGGCCGACGAGCGGTTCGAGCGGCTGCGCCGTACTGCCCGTTCGCTGATCCTGTGTGAACGGCTGGAGACCTGCCTGCACGATACGGTAAGCCGGTTCGGGCTGGGGCTGGTCGAGTTTGGCCAGTTGTGCGCTTATGGCCGGGCGGTTTGGGGAGCACTGAACCGGGCGCGGAACCGGCGACGAGGCGTTCGTGCTGGAGGGCTTGAAGCGGTCGAACGCCGATATGGGGCCGTGGGGACCGACGAACAGCGGGCCGCGGTGCGAGCAGCAGTATGGGAGCTCTTCGCCGGTCTCGAACAGTCGGGTGAGCTTGACCGTCTGCCCGGCGCGGCGGAAGCCGCAGAGCTGCTTGACCGAAAACAGGTGGAAAGGGCTGAGCGTCGGTGCGTCCGTGAGGCTGCTGGGCAGGCTGATGCTGAAAGCTTGCGGCGCTGGAAGGCAATCGAGGAGCTGGCGGGGGTTGCAGACCGGCTGCTGGCGGCAGCGGGAGTGGCTGAGAGGGTGCGCCGGTGTTCCCGCGCTGCCGTTGCAACCTGGTGGCATATCCTGGGCCATACGGCTGAGGCAACATCAGCCCGGCAGAAGCTGGTGGATGAGCAGGGCGAGAAGTTTCGCGCCCGCGGGCTTGATTCAGAGGTGTTTCTGCGCATCGGTGAGCTCGTGCAGAGGTGGCTTCAGCGCAACGACTGCCGCTTCGGCAGTTGAGCCGGCCGATGCAGCGCCATGACTGCAGCGGCCAAAGCGGCAGAGAGTTGTTCAACCGGCGATGTTTGCACCGAATCGGCTTTTGACTCGACCCGATCCGGCGGCTATGATGGATTTATCATGAAGGGTTTTTGTTTTCTTCTGCTGTTTGCTGCGATGGTTCCGGCTGCGGCGTTGCCGGTTTCACCGCTGGTGAACGGTGATTTTCGTTTGCCGCTCGACTCGGGCTGGCAGCGCTCGGTGCGCGATATCGTCGGCTCCAGTTTCGTTGGTCTGGACCGGGATGGCGGAGTGCGGGTGCGCAAGACGATGTGCGGCCACGCCCGGCTGGAGCAGGAAGTGGCACTGACCGGATTGGATTTTGATTTCTCGGCTCGGGCCAAGTTCAAGGCGGAAACCAACAATCCGTCCTATCATGCCTATGCTGCGCTGGTGCTGAGCTATCTGGACAAATCGGGCCAGCGACTGGGTGAGACGCGCTGGTATCGGCTTTCGGGAGCGAAACCCTGGCAGGCCGGGCCTAAGGTTCATCTGATTGCCGTTGCCGGCGATACTTTCAGTGACCTGCGAATCAATCTCAAACAAGAGCTGCGCCAGAATCTGAAGGGTGTCGTGCCGGGGCAGGTGGCCCGGGTTCGGGTTACGCTGGAGTCGTTCGGTTCGGGCAGTTCGGCCTGTTGAGGGCTGTGGCTCGGGGCGGAGGTCTCCGCCCGGTTCGTGAGCCTGAAGCCGGCACCGGTGCGCTGACCTTCGGCCGGCGCGCCAGCTGCACTGCCAGATCGGCGATTGAATCGATTGCCCGGCTCGGGCCGAGCAGCGCTGTCACTTTTTTCAGCCTGGCTTTTGCTGCCGCACGGTCGGCGAGGAGCCGCAGAATTGCCGCAGCGGTGTCCTGCGGCTTCGGGTTGAGCATTTCCGGCACAACTGGCGCACGGGCAATGATGTTGGGGAGGGCAAACCAGCGGGTGTGGACAAGGCGGTGCGCAATAAGATGCGAAAGTCGGGGCAGGTGATAGCTGACCACCATCGGCGTGCCGGCAACAGTTGCTTCAAGAGTTGCGGTTCCTGATGCGAGGGCGACGCAATCGGCGTCGCGCATCAGGGCGTACTGGCTGCCGGCGGCCGGCCGTAGCGATGCTGAACATTGGCAGCCGGCAGGCAGTGAGATGGTGCCGGTGATGTCAGGCCGCCGGGTACGAATCTGGGCCATCACTTGCTCAAAAAACGGTATGTGCCAGCGTTGTTCGGCAGGCCGTGAACCGGGCAGAAAGGCGATGCCGCCGGGCGGATCGGCGGCCGGGTCGGTTTTCAGCCGGGCGCTGACATAGTCCAGCAGCGGCCAGCCGAAATAGTGGGCTGAAACACCGGCAGCACGAAGCAGCGGCAGTTCGAAACCGAACAGGCAGACAACTTCATCGGCGGCGCGGCGCAGCAGCATGGCGCGGCGGCGGCCCCAAGCCCAGATTTGCGGTGGGGCAAGCCAAAGGACAGGAATGCCAAGCCGGCGACAGTGGCGACCGAGGGGGAGATTGAACCCGGGATAGGCAATCAGAATGACCAGGTCGGGTCTGGCGTGGCGAATTGCCCGACCGGTGCGAATCAGGTCTCGGCGCAGATTGAGCGCGGCGGCAGCGCCTTCAATGAATCCAATTACGTTCGGTCGGGTGAGCAACGGTCTTTCGAACCGGGCCGTGGCGATACGGTCAGTAATCGCACGACTGAGCAGTTGGCCGAGGAGCTCAGCCGAAGGTTCTGCCGCCGATATCAGAATCCGCAATTGCCTGACGGTAGTCGCTGTCCGGGGCTTGTCAACTTTCCGGCCACGGGCGCTTGACTGGCCACAACCGCCGGCTATGCTGGTACGGCCGATGGCGTTTTACTACGCAACTGCCGATGAGCGGTCGGCGGATGTCGTGCTGCTGGGCATGCCGTTAGACCGCACCAGTTCTTTTTCTCCCGGCACCCGTTTCGGTCCGGATTTTGCCCGGATCGGTGCCGACAATATTGAAAGTTTCAGTCCGTATCAGCGCCGGGACGTCAGTACCGTACCGGTATTTGATGCCGGCAATCTGACGTTCGAGTTTGCTGCTCCGCGGGCGCCACTGGAGCTGATCGAGCAAACGGCCCAGAGCTGGCTGGAGCAGGGACGGCGGCTTCTGGCCATCGGTGGCGAACACAGCATCACGCCGCCGATTGTCCGGGCGATGCTCAGCGCCTGTCCCGAACTGTGTGTGGTCCAGTTCGATGCTCATTCCGATCTGCGCGATGAGTTTCTGGGCGAACGGGAATGCCATGCCACGGCGATGCGGCGGGTACTGGATGTTGTTCCACGTGAGCGGCTTTTCCAGCTTGGGATTCGTTCGTTTGCCGGCGCGGACGAGCTGACTGCGCCAAATCTCTATCCTTTCGACGTCCTGAAGCCGGTGCAGACGGTCGTCCGGCAACTGGGCGCGCGGCCGGTTTATCTAACGCTGGATTTGGATGTGATTGACCCGGCGTTCATGCCCGAGGTACAGACGCCGCAGCCGGGTGGCTGCAGTTTCCGGGAGCTGGCGGAGGCACTGGCGCTGTTCGGCAGTGCCACGGTCGTCGGTGCCGACATCGTCGAGTTTTGTCCGCGTGGTCACCAACCCGGAGTGGGTGCAGTAGTGACCGCTGAGCTGGTGCGCGAGCTGGTGCTGCTGCTGGCGCGCCGGTCGGCAGGCTGATACCGACAATGGTGTTCAATAGCAATCAAAAGGAGGTCTGCGTCAATGTGCTGTCGTGCTTGCTCTGGCTACGATCACTGTCTGGCCAAGGGCAAAGTCCGCGATGATGACTGCTGTCCGGAGTGCCGTTACTTTGAGTCGTGCATGGAGGAAACTGAGGAAGACGACGTGCGACCGGCCGGCCACCAGCCGCGCCGCAAGCGCTGATTGGCCTGCTAGGGCCTGACCAGCGCCACGCGTTCGACCCTGATGCCGCGCGGGGTTTCCAGCATTACAAGGTAGATGCCGCTCGGTGTGTTTTCGGGCGGATTCCACGCCGCCTGATGCAGGGCGTGGTTGATTTTCAGCCGGCCAATCGCTCGACCGGTGAGTGTTCGGATTTCCAGCCGAACTGCGTCGTCCGGGAGGCTGTCGATGACGATGCCGCCGTGACGGCCGAGGATGCAGGGATTGGGATAGACTCGCATACCGGAGGCTTCGCTGAGCGGCGGCAGGGCGAAGCTGAATACTGACAGGCCGGCACCGGTGCCAACCAGTGCGGTGCCGATGCTGTCCTGGAGCGCGATGCTGGAATAGAAGCCGCGGGTGGCGAGGATATTGGCAATCAGGCCACTGTTCTGAGGAGTGTAGTTCTGCCAGGTGTTGCGGATCTGGTCGAAGATTGACAGCCCGGCATCACTCAGTATCCAGACCCGGTTGGAGGCATCGACCCGGACCCGGTAGTTGTTATCGGAGAGCAGGCCGCTGTTGGCAGTGGTGAACACCCGGAACTGCCGGCCGTCCCAGCGGGCGACACACTGGCCGGTTGCGCACCAGACGCCGCCACCCTGGTCAACCGCGACCGAACGTACCTCGGCCGTCGGCAGGCCGGCCGAATAGATTGCGAAGCGGTCGTCGGAACGGTCGTGCAGGGTGTTGTTGTAGTCAACCATCACCAGTCCAACGGTCAGCCCAACCCACGCCCGACCGGAATCGTCAAAGGCAAACTCATAACCGCCGCCAGGGGTGTTGGCGAGGCCGGGGATTTCGAAAACTTCCTGTTCGCCGGCCGAGTCAAGTGCGATGATTACGGTGCCGCCGTTGAACATCCATTTCGTGTCGTGGCGGTCAATGCCAAAAGCGGTGATGATATTGCGTGCTGATGTCGGTCCCCACTGATAGCTTTCCCACTCGCCGGTTGCCGGGTCGTACCAGGCCAGCCCGCCGTCAAAAGCAAAGTGGGCGAACCAGAAGCGGCCGCGGGAATCCACTCTGACCTGACGCGGCACCGGCAGGATGCTGAACAGAGCCCAGAAGTTGCGGTCCGGGGTTATCCAGCTGATGGCCTGGCTGGTGTGGGTAAGCAGGATGTCGCCGCGCGGTCCGACCGCGCAGTCGGAAATCTCACCGCTCTGGATTGCCGGGTGGCTGTACGGAGACCAGGACTGGCCGGAGACCAGATAGCGCAGGCCGTTGCCCGAGCGTTCGTTGCCGCCACAACCGACCCAGATTTCCCGGCCAATGTAGACCGAACGGACATCGAGTTCAAGTACACGCTGAAACCGCCAGCTCACCGGCCGGTCGGCTTCATAAAGACCGGCTTCGGTTGCGACATAGATTGACGAGAGGGAGGTGACGATTGAGAAAAGCCGAGTGGCGCGGTTGAAACTGAGCACGGTACGAAATCCGGTTGAGTCCAGCAGGACAACGCCCAGTTCGGTGCCGACCAGCAGACTGTCACGCCAGGCGGCGATTGCGCTGACTGAGTCGCCCAGCGGCGCCCGCCAGGAGCGCCAGACTGACAGCGTTGTGTCCACCCGGGTCAGGCCGCGGTTGGTACCGATCCAATAGCCGTCGTGGACGGCAAGTGACAGGACCATGTCGCTCAGCAGTTCCGGTACGCGGGTGACCGAGAAGCGGCGGATGTCGTCGTCACTGAAGTCAAGCAGCGTGCCGCGAGTGTCAATGACATAAAGCCCCTGGGGTGTGGCAACAAGCAGGCGGTCGCCGTGCCAGGCCAGTGCCCGGACGGTTGTCGCCAGGTCATTTGGTCGCCAGGGCCGGGCTCGGCCGCTGTCGGCAATGACTACGGCCAGTCCGCCACTCTGGGTGCCGACCCAGCCGTTGCCGTCGCGGTCAAGGGCGATGCACAGGCAGCGGTTGGCACTCAATCCCTCGGTGTTGGTAATGGTTCGGACTGTTCGCGGTTCCGGCTGGCTGACGAGCTGGGCAACACCGCCCAGTGTTGCGCACCAGATTGCCGAGTCGCGGCCGGCCAGGCCGGTTACAAAGTTGGTGTTGGTGTAGGACTGCCAGGCGCCAAGACCTGCGACCAGGAGCAGTGGCAGTGTCATCATTGGCTGTTCTCAACCGGCTGCTTGTCGGCCACCTGTCATGCTACTGATTCCGAAAGCGAAAGTCAAAAACACCTCAGTAGGCGCCCCGGGCGCCAAGTACGGCGCGAACCGTGCGCAGCAGGATGGAAAAATCCATCCAAAGCGACCAGTTACGGATGTAGTACTCGTCGAGCAGCACCCGTTCAGTGAAAGGCAGTTCAGCCCGGCCCGATACCTGCCAGAGACCGGTCATGCCCGGTCGAACCCGAGTAATGGTGTCGATACCGGGCCCGACCCGGTCGAGTTCACTGGGAAGATAGGGCCGGGGGCCAACCAGCGCCATTTCGCCCCGGAGAACGTTGAACAGCTGGGGCAGTTCGTCGAGGCTGAAGCGGCGCAGGATGCGGCCAATGCCGGTCACCCGCGGGTCAGCGGTGATGCGGGCATAGCGTTCCCATTCGGCGCGCGCTGCCGGGTCGCGGGAGAGGATTTCCGGCAGCCGTTGTTCGGCGTCGGTGTACATGGTGCGGAACTTCAGACAGCGGAATGGCCGGCGCCAGCGCCCGACCCGCACCTGCTGAAACAGCGCCGGACCCGGTGACGTCAACCGCACCAGAACGGCGATGAGTAACAGCAGCGGTGCCAACAGGATGATCAGGAGCAGACACAGCACCAGTTCGATGATGCGTTTGGTCCAGCGGTTGACTGGTCGGAGCAGGTTATGGCGGTACTTGATGACGACCAGCGTGCCCAGGTTTTCAACTTCGGCGGCAGTGTTGTGCAGCAGCGATTCATCGGGAATGGCCAGTACCTCGCCGAACCGGCTTTCGGCGGCGGTGAACAGTTCTTTGAGCTTTTCGGGCGGAAAAGAACCGGCGACAATCACGACGGTTGCGTCGCGATGGCGAATCGAGTCCAGCACTGAAGCCGCGCTGGTGCCCGGCGGGATGGCGGAAATGCGTTCAACTACGCGGTAGCCCTGGGTCCAGTGACGATTGAGTTCCGTTTCCAGTCGGGAGGGCATCGACCCGTTGCCCAGAATCACCAGTGGCCGCAGGGCAAGGCCGGAGCGTACCAGCAGGCGGCGGACAACGGCGCGGGTGATTGGAATCAGCACCATGCCCAGCAGCATTGACAGGAACAGCACAAACCGCGACACGACCCAGAAGCGCCAGAGGAACAGCAGTATCAAAACGAAGGCGGTGGCGACAACGACTCCGCGCAGACAGCGCCGGGCTTCTTCCCAGGCAGTCAGCCGCTTGGTGTACAGTCCCTCGTAGGCGAATACGAGCGGGTAGATTGCCAGCAGGTACAGGCGGCTGGTCAGGGTGGCGATTGACAACGGTTCGGGGAGAATGGCAAAAAGCCCGCTGAGGACGTGGTTGCGGATGAGATAGGCGACGGCGTAACTGACCAGCAGCGCGAGAATGTCACCGGCAATCATCGTTGCCACCGACAGAATCTGGCGCAACCGGTTCACCGGCATGCCTCCGGTCGGTGCCAGGAATACTCGAACTCGCCGATGCCAATCAGCCGGCCTGCTTCGGTCAGGCTCAGATACCAGCCGAACAGCAGCAACAGTCCCAGTCGAGCGCAGCGACCGTAGCCTTCGCTCATGAAACGGTGCAGCGAACGGATGCGCTGATGGTCGGCGTAGCGGGCACGACGGCGGCGGACGCCACCGTAGAAGTGTTCGAGCCGGACACGTGGGTCGAGCAGCACGTCCCAGCCGGCAGAGCGGAGCCGGCGGCAGATGTCCATGTCTTCAGCGAACATGTGATAGGACTCATCGAAACCGCCGACCGCGCTGAAAGCCGTGCGTCGGAAAAGGACAAAGGCGCCGATGACCGCTTCGACACTGACCGGCTCGGCCTGGCGGTGGACACCGCAATAGAGGAATTCCCGACGATGGCCGAATCCAGGCAGGAGCCGGGCCAGCGGCGAGCGACGACCACCCAGGGCGTAGCGGAGACTGGGGTAGCGGCGGGCAGTGGGTTGCGGTCGGCCGTCCGGCCAGACCAGCTGCGGCGCAACCGCACCGGTCTGGTCAGTTTCGGCAAGACAGCGTACCAACCGGGTGATTTCGCCGCCGTGAAACACGATGTCCGGGTTGGCGATGGCGACGAACTGGCCGCGGGCCAGGGCGAAGCCGCGGTTGGCGGCGGCGCCGTAGCCGGAGTTGAATGAACGCAGGACCAGCCGGGCGCCGAAGCGCTGGCAGACACGCCGGAGCTCAAGCCGGTCGCGCGAAGCGTTATCGACGACGATAATTTCGGGCCGGAGTTCCGGTTCGGCCGTCCGCAGCGAGTCGAGGGCCCGTTGTAACAGCCCGGTGGAGTTGTGGTTGACAAAGATAACCGAGACCGGCTGGTGTCTGCCCGCGGTCACTGCCGCGTGGCCCCCTAATTTTTTAGCCGCCGTTGCCGAGCCGGTGGGTCGGGCGGCCATCAGCGCTGTGAATGCAGATTTCCAACGGTGTGCGACCGGCGACGTGACTGGCGCAGGCCAGACAAGGATCGTAGGCACGATAGAACATTTCCACCGTGTTGACCAGTCCTTCGTCGGGGTTGCCGTTGTGGATCAGGCCGCGGGCGGCGTCGCGGACCGACATGTTCATCGGCCCAATGTTGTTGGTCGAAGCAACGATGAGGTTGACCTTGCTGATCAGTCGGTCTTCGGTCAGCCAGTAGTGATGGTAGAGCGTACCGCGGGCAGCCTCGACCACACCGACGCCCTGTTCCTGCATCCGGTAGTTCAGGTTGCGGAGTGCGGTGCCGGTGATTTCGGCATCGGAGGCCAGTTCAACCGCCCGCTCGGCGACATAGAGCAGCTCAATCAGCCGGGCCCAGTGGAACGCCAGGGTCGAGTTTACCGGTTTAGTCCCGAAGGTGCCGTAGAACCGGCGATACTCGGCATCGGCTTTCGGTGTTGCCATGCCGTCGGCGGCGTTGAGCCGGCCAAGCGGCCCGACGCGATAGAGGCCGGAGTCGGCGCCGGCGACAAATCCCCGGTAACCGATCGCCTTCAGATAGGGTACTTTGACATAGCTCCAGTCAAGGACCTGTTCGGCGATATGGTCAAGGTACTCACTGGCGCTGAATTTGACAAACTCGCGGCCGTCGGGAGCCGTAACACGGATCCGGCCGTCATAGAAACTGACTCGATTGGCATCGTCGACCAAGCCCATATTGTAGGTTGGATGGCTGTAGCGGGGGTCGGTAACCAGGTTCATGTAGGCCGGGTTCTTGAGTACGATGTCGTTGAACAGTCCAAGCGAGAATTCGGCGAAATTGACGCAAGACCGGGCCATTGCCTCGATTTCGCTGCGTTCGGCCTCGGTCAGGCCCTTGGTCTGGCCGCCGGGGACGCCCGATACCGGGTGGGTTGGCTTGCCGCCGAGGATTTCGGTGATCTTCTGCCCGAAGGCCCGGTGCTTGATCACTTCTTTGGCGGTATCCAGCCCGACCTTCTCGATCACGCCGATGATGTTGCGCTTGTCTTTCGGGGCGTCGGGGCCGACGACGAAATCCGGCCCGCCCAGGAAATAGAAATGGAGAATATGGTCGTAGATGACGTAGCCGCAGTAAATCAGTTCACGCAGCTTGCGGGCAAGCGGCGTTGGCTCTACGCCAAAAGCGGCGTCAAGCGCCTTGACCGAGGCGTAGTGATGGGCGACCGGACAGACGCCGCAGATGCGGGAAGTGAGCTGGGGCATGTCCTCGGCCTTGCGGCCGACGCAGAACTGCTCAAACCCGCGCAGTTCCGGTACCTGAAGATAGGCGTTTTCAACCTCGCCCTGCTCGTTCAAAAAAATCTCGATCTTGCCGTGGCCTTCGAGCCGGGTAATCGGGTCAATCGTTATACGGCGGGGCATTACTGTTTTCTTCCCTGATTGAGTGTTGAACCGGCCAGCCCATACATGTAGAAGGTGCCGACCGGGTCTTTGACCTTGGCCATCAGTTGCTCGGTGCCGGCGTCACCAAGGTCTTTTTCCTCGTCGAGCTTCAGGATGGCACTCAGCGCTGATACCATCTTGCTACCCTGGTCTTCCACGTCGGGCATCGGTCCCATGCAGCCGGTGCAGGGCCAGTTGCCGTTGATGCAGCGCTGACCGCAGCCGCCGCGGGTTGCCGGTCCCATGCAGACGATGCCCTGCTCAAGAAAGCAGGTCTGGGGGTCGGCAGCGACCTCCCAGGTTCGTTTGATGTCGGGCATCCGTTTGGCGGTGTGCTTGTTGCGCTGACATTCCTCGCAGAGCGCTTTGGCTGGCGCCAGGACGCTGCCCCGGGCCGGCAGGCGTCCAGAGAAGAGCATGTCCCAGGCTTCGCTGATCAGCGCTACCGGTGGTGGGCACCCGGGCAGGTAATAATCGACCGTCACAACGCGGTCAAGAGGATAGACGCGGTCGTAGAACTCGGGCAGGGTCAGTTCGCCCTCCGGTACTGTTACCCGCGTTGCCGGTTCGACCTTCTCGGGGTTGGTGACCGAAGGTTCGTTGTGGTAGGCAGTTTTGAAGATCTCGGCCCGGCTGTGCAGGTTGGCCAGTCCGGGAATGCAGCCGTGCTGGGCGCAGGAGCCGAATGCGAACAGCAGCTTGGACTTGCGACGCAGCAGCTCGGCAATCTCCTGCTGTTCGGAGTTACGGATGGAGCCGTTGAAGAAACAGGCGTCGATGGCACCGTCCGGCAATGCCCGCACGTCGGCATACTTGGTGTCAACTGCCACCGGCCAGAGTATGATTTCGGCCTTCGACAGGACATCCAGAATCTTCTCGTTGGTATCAAGGACGGCAATCTCACAGCCGCCACAGGAGGCGGCC
This sequence comes from Caldifarciminota bacterium, assembly GCA_965649225.1. Classification (GTDB taxonomy): domain Bacteria; phylum Hydrothermota; class Tepidihabitantia; order Tepidihabitantales; family Tepidihabitantaceae; genus CBFGJX01. The sequence continues at coordinate 91,043 of CBFGJX010000001.1, read as the reverse complement.
CAGTAAAAGCCGATTCGGTATTTATCTGGCAACTCAGCTCCCGGAGTTTAGGGCAAAAGATAGCCACCGGCGGTGCGAAGTCAAGCTGCAGGAGAGCGTGGCTGGGTTGTGCCGGTCGTTGCGGCGGGCCGGGACAGGGTCGCCAGCCCGATGCCGGCCAGCAGATACAGCGCTGGCAGCGCCGGGTCGCGGTAGCGGCCGTCAATCAGTGGTGAAGCAGTGGCGATGAGAGCAAAGCCGGTCCCGGCGAGCAGCAGGGCGACTCGCCGTTCGCGGGCACGCAGCAGGGCGATGCCAGCCAGCAGCAGCGATCCGGTCAGGGACAGCAGTTCCCATCCAGCCGTAAGCCAGAAAAGCAGGTCAGAGCCGCTCGTGAGAGCTGGCGGCAACCGGTTGCGGATCCGGCTGGTAGCTGCCCGGTCGCTGGTCAGACGGAGAAAGATGTCGTCGGACTTGAGCGAGAACAGCAGCCGCGGGATTGCGAGGGCCCAGCGGGATACCGACCGGAACGGCTGGTTGATGGTGATTGCCAGTGCGCGACGGTCAAGTTCGGCGGCCAACGCCAGCGGGTTGTCGGGTGGCACTGCGGTAACTGCTTGCGCAGCAATTGAGTCACGGAGATTTTGATAGTCCTTGTTGCTGGCGCTGGCGACAAGCCGGATGGCGCTGTTGAAGTTGTTGTAGCTGCTGGCTGTCGCCAGCCCGAAATGCCGATAGTGCCAGAAGTTCCTTGCAATCCAGCCCGCCGGCACCAGCGAAAAGAACAGGACAAATATTGCCAGTGTTTTCCAGCGGCGCTCGGCGATAAGGTGAAGAGAAAAAGGAAGAAGCAGTATTGCCCCGACTGGTCGGACCAGCACTGCGGCGCCGAAAAGCAGTGCGGCGGCAGACCGGTGACGACTTAGATACAACCCCAGACCGACGACGAGTAGCAGGGAGAAAAGCGGTTCGCTCATCACCATCCCGGCGTGGAGGAGTCCAGAAATGTCAAATGTCAGCAGGGCGGCAGCGGTTGTACCGGCGAGCCGACCGGCCAGCCGACAACCGGTAATACCCAGCAACAGTACGGCGATACCGCCAAAGATGCTCTGCAGTACCACCAGCAGCGGGATATTGCTCCCAACTGCAGCAATCAGCAGGGGATAGCCCGGGGTGCGGAAGGTGTGAGGCCGGTTGTCGAGCCAGAACCGGTGTCCGCAGGCAATGCTTTGGCCAAGTCGCAGATACTGGTCGGGGTCGATGCAGGCAGTACCGGTCGTGAGCAGGGTCAGTTCTTCGGGACAGCGAGGCAGGTCAGGATAGTGAAAAGTGTGAGTCCGGTAACTCAGCGCCAATCCCAGTCGTAGCAGCGTGGCAGTAACGGCCAGCAGTACGAGTGTGCGCCAGGGCAGAGGCCGGTACGGCACAGCAGGTGGCTTGGGCACCACCAGGATTGTTGTTCGCCCGGCAGGTTTGTCAATGCCGAGAACACCAGCGCTCGTCGCCCTGTCCGCAATTGACTTCGCAGGGGGTGCAGATTAGTATTCCCAACTGGCGGAGAGAAGCCGCCATCGTCGATTCCGCCCGAGGAGGCAGTAATCATGGATATTGTTGACAGAGGTCTGGGTGAGCTGTTTCAGCCGCCCGATCCGGATGCTTTCCGCGACTGGGTGCATACGAAGAAGAACACCCGGATGGTTGACAAGGTAATGACCGAAGCCGAGGCGGTAAGCCGGTTTGTCGCCGACGGCGACTATCTCGGCACCGAGCTTTATGGTACTGTCCGCGCACCGATGTCGCTGGTGCGCGAGGTCATCCGGCAGGGAAAGAAGCACCTACGGGTGGCCGGCCAGGGCGTGCACGATATCGACCTGCTGCTGGCCGCTGATCTGGTTGACGCGCTGGATGTGACCTATGTCGCCTGGGAGGTCTATGGCATTTCCTCATGCCTGCGCCGGGCAGTAGAGTCGGGCCGGGTGAAGACGACCGACTGGTCCAACGGTGGAATCACCTGGCGCTTCAAGGCCGCCGCGATGGGGGTGCCATTTTTACCGATTCGGTCGATGCTGGGGACCGATACATTCAGGTACTCGGGCGCGGTGGTAGTGAAGGACCCGTTTACCGGCCGGCCGGTCTGTCTGGTGCCGGCACTGTTCCTTGATGTCGGCTTGATTCATGTCCACAAGGCCGATTGCTACGGCAACTGTCAGGTCGAGGGTGTGTCGGGATTTGTTTTCGAGATGGCGCGCGCCTGTCGGAAACTGATCGTCTCGACCGAAGAAATCGTGCCGACCGAAGTGATCCGGCGCGAACCAGAAAAGACCGTGATTCCCTATTACCTCGTCGATGCGGTCGTGGAGGCAAAGTATGGCTCCCACCCCGGAGAGATGTGCTATCGCTACTGGCGCGACGGCGAGCATCTGCAGTCTTTCCTGCGTGATTCGGCCGACCCGGCCAAAACGCAGGCTTATCTGGACAAGTGGGTATATGGGGTGAAGAATCACGCCGAGTATGTCGAACTGGTCGGTCGGGAGCGACTGGCACGGCTTGAAGCAGAAATCGGGGGTCGCTAGATGGCAGCGTACAATGAGACTGAGTTTCTGATCTGTCTGGCCGCCAAGCAGATGGCTGATGGTACCACCGCCTTTGTCGGTACCGGCATTCCGATGCTGGCTGCGGCACTGGCCAAGCGGACCCATGCGCCGAATCTGGTCTCGATTTTTGAGTTCGGCGGTACTGGTGCTTCGCTGGAAAGACTGCCGCTGGGCGTTGCCGACTCGCGGACGTTTCACCGGGCAGTTGCCGCTTCGGGGATTTGCGACATCATGGAAACCGCGGCGCGCGGATTTGTCGAGTACGGTTTTCTGGGCGGTGCCCAGATTGATGCCTACGGCAATCTCAATACCACGGTCATCGGTCCTTACTGGCCACCGAAAGTCCGGCTGCCCGGTTCGGGCGGGGCAAATGATGTCGGTTCTTTTTGCTGGAAGACGATCGTTATCATGCGCAAGCACGAACCGCGTTCTTTTGTTCCGAAGGTCGATTTCATCACGACCCCGGGCTATCTGTCCGGTCCAGGCGCCCGTGAGGCGGCCGGACTGCCGCCGAATACCGGCCCCTACCGGGTTGTCACCAATCTGGCTTTGATGGATTTTGAGCCGCAGTCAAAACGGATGCGGTTGATTGCTACCCATCCCGGTGTCTCGGTTGAGAAGGTTCTTGCCAGCACCGGTTTTGAGCTGCTGGTGGCTGACAACGTCGCCGTCAACCCTGAGCCGACGGCAGAAGAACTGAGGCTGCTGCGTGAGCAAATCGACCCCGACCGTTACTATATCTAGGGGGATGCGGTGATTCTTTCTGAGACCCAGCAGTGTTTCCGTCGGGAAGTGCGCCGGCTGGCACTGGATGTGATTGAGCCGTCGGCCTGTGCCTGTGATGCGACCGGCGAGTTCGTCAAGAAAAATGTCGAGGCACTGGCAGCCCGCGGCTGGCTGGGTATACCTTGGCCGCGGGAACTGGGCGGTGCCGGTCTCGATTACATTTCCTACGCTCTGGCGGTGGAGGAGGTGTCGCGGGTCTGCGGTTCAACCGGTTTGACGCTGGCTGCTCACACTTCGCTCGGCACATACCCGATCGAGAAATTCGGTACCAAGGAACAGAAAGAGAAGTACATTCCCCGCCTCGCCCGCGGGGTTTATCTCGGCGCATTCGGTCTGACCGAACCTAATGCCGGTTCTGATGCTGCCGCCATTGAAACGACAGCCAAAAAGGTCCCCGGCGGGTATGTCATCAACGGCACGAAACGTTTCATCACATCGGCAGCCTACGCCGGAACGGTGATTGTGGCGGCAACACTTGATCGCAGTCTCGGGCGGAAGGGGATTACCTGTTTTATCGTCGAGACCTCGTCGCCTGGTTTCAAGGTCGCTGCTGAGGAAAACAAGCTTGGTCTGCGCGGGTCAAACACGGTCGAACTTGTTTTTGAGGACGTATTTGTGCCGGCGGAAAACCTGCTGGGCAGCGAGTACGACGGTTACCGGATTTTCATGGAGACCCTTGACGGCGGTCGGATTTCAATCGGGGCGTTCTGTCTGGGGATGGCTCAGGGTGCGCTGGACACGATGATCCGCTGGTTCAGTAACCGTTCGATGACGCAGGGCGAGATGAAGAATCTCGCTGATGTTGCCACTCAGGTTGAAGCGGCGCGGCAGCTGGTTTATCACGCGGCGGCGTTGAAGGATGCCGGCATCCGGGCTGACAAGGAGTGTGCTTTCGCCAAGCTGTTTGCTTCGGAAACTGCCGTTTGGGCCGCTGGTACCGCGATCGGGACCATCGGGCCGCTTGCCGTCACGGCCGACTTTCCGGTCGGCCGCATCTACCGTGATGCCAAGCTGGGTGAAATCGGCGAGGGTACCTCGGAAGTAATGCGGCTGATTATTGCCAAGGAAGTATTGAAAGACGCCGCCAATTCGATTTAGGAGGAATAGTGGATCTCAGTTATACCAATGACCAGATAATGATTCGCAACATGGCCCGCGAGTTTGCGCTGAAAGAGCTGGAGCCGCAGGCGGCCGCCCGCGATGCTTCGGGTGAGTTTCCGCACGAGGCGATCAAGAAGATGGCCGAGCTGGGCATGCTGGGCATGACGGTGCCGGAGCAGTACGGTGGTGCCGGTTTTGACTTTCTTTCGCTGGCGATTGCGGTTGAGGAAATCAGCCGGGGCTGCGGTTCAACCGGGGTCATAACCGCGGTCCACAATTCGCTGGCATGCTGGCCGATCGTGAACTGGGGAACTGAAGAGCAGAAACAGCGGTATCTACCGCGCATGGCCTCGGGCGAGCTGCTGGGGGCGTTCGGCTTGACCGAGCCCAATGCCGGCAGCGACCCGGCGGCGATGGAGACAACCGCAGTTGACAGGGGCGACCATTTTGTCCTGAACGGATGCAAGCGGTTCATTACCAACGGTGGCGTTGCCGGCGTTTTCATTGTTTTTGCGAAGACCGACCCGGCGGCTGGTCATCGCGGCATAACTGCGTTTATTGTCGAGCGGGACTTTCCGGGATTCAGTCTGGGCAAGCACGAGGACCTGCTTGGGTTGCGAGCGACCGCCAACTGCGAGCTGATGTTTGATGATTGCAGAGTGCCGAAAAGCAATGTGCTGGGCGAAGTCGGCCAGGGCTTCAAGGTGGCCTTGGGTACCCTCGATGTTTCCCGTATTGATATTGGCGCTCAGGCGGTAGGCATTGCCCAGTCGGCGCTGGATAAGGCCATCGCCTACGCCAAGGAACGTAAGCAGTTCGGGCGTCCGATTGCCGATTTCGAGATGATTCAGGCCAAGCTGGCGAATATGGCTACCCGCGTTCTGGCGTCACGAATGCTGGTGTATTACGCCGCACACCAGAAGGATCAGGGCAAGCCGCGCTTCAGCCAGGAGTCGGCGATGTGCAAGCTCTTTGCCGCTGAAACGGCGGTAGAGGTTACCCGTGATGCTGTCCAGATCTACGGCGGCTACGGCTATACCAAGGACTATCCGGTTGAGCGCTATTACCGTGATGCCAAGTGTATGGAGATATATGAGGGTACTTCTGAGGTGCAGCGGATCGTTATTGCCCGTAACCTGCTGGGCTGAGAGCTAACAGGGTCGTACCTTCCGGTTTTCCCGGCGCCCCACCCGGTGGGGCGCCGGGTCATCTTTGGAGCGGACAAGGCGGGGCGGCAGATGCCGCCCCGCTGTGATACGGGACTCGCTCAGTCTGCGGGCGGGGCGGGGATGAACCCTTCCTTCATCATCCACTGGGTCAGCTCACGTGCCTGTTTGATCGTCGCCGTGGCCTTTTGCATCAGTTCATCACGGGTGAGCTTGATCCGGGCGACGCCCTGCTCGATTGCCTTCATCCCGACCGCCACCGCTTCGCGCGGGAAGACTTCCCAGTCGTCCATGGTCGGCACGAGGTAGTCCTGCCGCAGGCCACGGTCTTCAGCGACTTTGGCGAGTTCCAGTGCGGCAGCGATGCACATCTCATCAGTGATGGTCCGGGCGTTGACGTCAAGCGCTCCGCGAAAGATACCGGGAAACCCGAGCGAGTTGTTGACCTGATTGGGGAAATCGCTACGGCCGGTGGCAACGACCGCAGCGCCAGCTTCAAGTGCTTCCCAGGGCCAGATTTCCGGTATCGGGTTCGCGCAGACGAACACGACTGCATCTTTGGCCATTGAACTGATCCACTCCGGTTTGACGACCCCGGGGCCGGGGGTGGAAAGGGCGATGAGCACGTCGGCATCCTTGATGGCGTCAGCGATGGTGCCGCGGATGTCCCACTTGTTGGAAATCTGGGCCATGTGCCACTTCTCTTTGAATTCGTGCTGCAGTTCGGTACGTCCCCGGTGGAGTGTGCCCTTTGAGTCACACATGATGCAGTTTTCGGCAGTGACTCCACCCTTGATGCAGACGCGGGCAATGGCAATGTTTGAGGCGCCGGCACCAAGGAAGACGACCTTCACTTTGGCGATGTCCTTGCCGACGAACTTGAGCGCATTGACCAGGCCGGCGTAGGTTACCGCGGCGGTACCCTGCTGGTCGTCGTGCCAGACCGGTACGTTCATTTCGGCGCGGAGTGTGTCGAGGATGCGGAAGCACTTCGGCTGGGCGATGTCTTCGAGGTTGAAGCCGCCGAATGATGGTTCGAGCAGCTTGGCGGTACGGATGAATTCGTCCGGGTCCTTGGTGCGCAGTGCGATGGGCACGCAGTCGACACCACCGAGGTACTTGAAGAGCAGGGCCTTACCTTCCATGACTGGCATCGAGGCTTCGGGGCCGATGTCGCCAAGACCCAGTACACGGGTTCCGTCGGTGAGTACGCAGATGGTGTTGGCACGATTGGTGTGGACGAAGGACATTTCGGGATTGGCCTGAATGTCCTTGCAGGGCGCAGCGACACCCGGGGTATACCAGATGGCAAAGTCGTTGAAGTCGCGGATACAACATTTGGGTACGGTCTGGTACTTGCCCTTGTAGAACGGGTGGAGCTTCATCGCGTCGGCCGCCGGCTTTTTGGCCTTGGCGACGAGCTGTTCGATTTCGGCCGGTGAGAGTTTCTTCACGGTTACTCCTTGGTTCTTTGTGTCAGGCCGCGGACTTCCGGGCTTCTGGTGCCCTGAGAAAGAAACTTGCCGCGGCGGCGGCGATGCAGAGCACGCCGGTGAGAATGAAGGCAAAGTTGTAGCTGCCGGTCAGCTCTTTCACGCGTGGAGCAAAGATGTTGGACAGCAGCCCGCCGACGCCGTAGGCGGTGAAAATGAAGCCGTAATTGACCCCGGCATGGCGGGTGCCGTAGTAGTCGGCATTGATGGCGGGGTAAATGGCGAGGTAGCCACCGAAGGTTGCTCCAACCAGAGCGATGCCGAACCAGAATATTACCGGTGCGGCAGGAATCAGAAAGTAACCGAAAACGGCAGCGGCGTTAATTAGATACATCAGGAACAGAGTGCGTGCGCGACCGATAGAGTCAGATACCCGGCCCCAGAAGATGCGGCCGAGCGTGTTGAATATGGCCAGTACTGATACGCCGACAGCGGCAGTGGCACTGTTGAAGCGGGCCAGTTCCTGGGCAATCGGCGAGGTTTGGCCGATCATCATCAGCCCGGCAGCGCAGCCGGCAAAATACATCAGCCAGATGACCCAGAACTGCCAAGTGCCGAGCATCTGGGCCGAGCTGTAGTCAGTCCTGGCAGCGGCGCCGGCCAGGGGCTGAGGTGGATTCCAGCCGGCCGGTTTGTACCCGGCAGGCGGGTTGCGCAAAAGCAGGCCGCCCAGGACGACCAGGACAAGATAGCCGACGCCCAGCCACAGGAACGTTTGCCAGACGCCGAGTTTCGGTAGGTTGAACAGGTCGGCACCCATCAGTTTGTAGGGCGTGCCCGATATCAAGCCCTGAGCGAGCGGGGCGGCAAAAAAGGCACCCGCCCCAAAGCCGGCAACGGCAAGGCCGGTGATGAGTCCGCGCTTGTCCGGGAACCATTTGACCCCGGCAGCGATCGGGCAGACGTAGGCAAAGCCGATACCAATGCCGGAGACGATGCCGTAGCTGATAACAAGCAGACCGATACCACGGGCGAAGCTGGCCAGAATCATTCCGGTCGCCAAGAGGATGCCACCGATGATGGCGACGATCTTCGGTCCGAGCCTGTCCTGCAGGCGGCCGCCGACAACGGTCGCCAGCGCAAACGAAATCAACACGACCGAGAAAGGCAGCGATGCCTGTGTCGGAGTGATGTTGAGTTCGGTCTCCAGCGGTTTGCGGAATACACTCCAGGCGTAGATGGCGCCAAGACAGATTTGTACCAGCAATGCTCCAACGACTATCAGCCAGCGGTTGTAAGTTTTGGTTTCAGTCATGAAAGTTCTCCTCGATGACGACGCAGTTGCATGCCAGCCGACAGGGGCACGCGTGAGCGCGTGCCCCTGTCATGAGTGATGCCTTCGGCTGCGGGCGGTTCCGCGTCTGCCACTTATTCGTCGAGCGTCGAGATGTCGCCGACTTCCTTGCCTAGGGCCTCGGCCTTGAGCAGACGGCGCATGATCTTGCCCGAACGGGTCTTGGGGAGTTTGTCACGGAACTCGATCGATTCCGGCCGGGCGATCGGGCCGATTTCGGTCGAGACCCACTTTTTCAGCTCGTCCTTGAGTGCATCGGTTTTCTCGAATCCGACCTTGAGCGTGACGTAAGCCTTGGGTACGTCACCCTTGATTGGGTCGGGAACACCGATGACCGCCGCCTCAGCAACAGCCGGGTGAGCGACAAGTGCAGATTCAATCTCGGCTGTGCCAAGCCGGTGGCCGGCGACGTTGAGCACCTCATCGGCGCGGCCGCGGAACCAGAAATACCCCTCTGCGTCTCGGGAGCAGGAGTCGCCGGTAAGATACTTGCCCGGAAAACGCGACCAGTAAGCTTCCTTGTAACGTTCGGGGTCCTTGTAGAGGGTGCGCAGCATGGCGGGCCAAGGTTTGAGCAGCACCGCGAATCCATTTTCGCCCGGCTTGATCGGCTTGCCTTCATTGTCGACGACATCGGCCATGATGCCCGGAAGCGGCAGGGTGGCCGAACCGGGTTTCAGCGGAGTGATTGGCAGCGGTGAAATCATAAAGTTGCCCGTCTCGGTCTGCCACCAAGTGTCCATGATCGGCAGTTTGTCACCGCCGATGTTCGTACGGTACCAGCGCCAGGCTTCGGGGTTGATTGGTTCGCCGACCGAGCCGAGTAAACGGAGGCTGGAAAGGTCGTGCTTTTTCGGGAATTCCTCGCCGAAGCGCATGAACATCCGGATCGCAGTGGGTGAAGTGTAGAGGATCGTGACCTTTTCCCGGGCGATAATTGACCACCAGCGGTCCGGTGCTGGAAAGTCAGGTGCGCCTTCATAGAGGATTGACGTGGCCCCGTTCATCAGCGGTGCATAGACAATGTAGGAGTGGCCGGTTACCCAGCCGACGTCAGCTGCACACCAGTAGATGTCGCTGGGTTTGATGTCGAATACGAACTTCAGGGTTGAATACGTACCGACCGCGTAGCCGCCGTGGACGTGGACGATGCCCTTGGGCTTGCCGGTTGTGCCAGAGGTGTAGAGGATGTAGAGCGGGTCTTCGGGGTCGAGGTGCTCGGTCGGGCATTCCTCGGACTCACCGGCGGTGATGTCATGCCACCACAGGTCGCGACCCGGTTTCATCTCGACCGGGTTGCCGGCCCGCTTGAAGACGATGACATGCTGGAGGGACGGGCAGTCGGCAATACCGGGATCGGCGTTGGCCTTCAGCGTGACAATCTTGCCGCGCCGGTAACCGCCGTCGCTGGTGATGAGCAGTTTGGCCTCGGCGTCATTGATACGGTCGCGCAGCGAAGTAGAAGAGAATCCTGAGAATACCACCGAGTGGATGGCGCCGAGCTTGGCACAGGCGAGCATCGCCACCGGCAACTGTGGAATCATGGGCATAAAGATTGTGACCCGGTCGCCCTTCTTGATGCCGAGTTTCTTCATCGCATTGGCGAGCTTGTTCACTTCCCGGTACAGCATCGCGTAGGTCCAACGTTCAATCTTCTGGTCAGTGGGTTCAGGCTCGTAAATGAAAGCGACCCGGTCTTTGACATCGGTCTTCATGTGCCGGTCGAGGCAGTTGTGGACGATGTTGAAGCTCCCGCCGGTGAACCATTTGAAAAACGGGGCATTGGAGTCGTCGAGCACCTTATCAAAAGGCTTGTACCATTCAAGCTCCTTGGCGACTTCACCCCAGTACCAGTCGTGGTCCTCCGCTCGCTTCAGAAGCGCGTGGAGATCGGCAATCCCATGCCTTTTCATGAATGCCGTGATGTTGGCGTTCTCGACCAAGTCTTTGGGCGGGAAGAATTTCTCTTCTGCCATCTGTAGTCCTCCTTTTGACGGGCGCTGGCAAACTCTTTCGCCGCGGCTGCGGCATCAATTGTCTACGTGCGATTCCGGCCGTGCGGTAGTCAGCTGAGAGCGGCTTTGCCCAGCCGGATGGCTAGTATATTGCCGCAGCCGCAGCTGTCAAGACTGCGGCGCCAGAGCAAGACCTTTCGCTTGCGAGCCCCGATTTGTGCTATGTCATAGTCTGTGCTAGCACATAGCAGCAATTGTGGCAGATGAACAGCCGGTAGAAGACAATCGGCTTGCCACAGGTCGGGCAGCGGCCGGGAGCAGGTACGGATACCCCGGGTGGGATGGGGCCGGGCATACCGCATCGGTGTGTGAAATAATGCCGGGAAAGAGTGAAAGATCGACATTTCGGGCAGCGCTTTTCGATGCGCTGTTCACCACGGGTTGCACGGGGAGTGGTTGCGGACGAGTCGTTTGTCAGTGCTCGCGCTTTTTCGGCATCGGAATGGGACTGAACGCGCAGTCGGGTACGGACATTTCTGGGCTGGGCCATTTCTCCTCCATTTGGCTATGTCGATCAGGCAAAACTGGTCAATGCCCGGCATTTCAGGCACACCCCGTAGCTTGGCTGCGCTTCGTTGCCGCAGCCTTCAGCCGGGGCGCCATCGTCATTCAACAGTGAGTCCGGGCAGGCTCTTGAGCCGGGCAGACCAGTGACCGGATCACACTCCGGGTTGGGTTCGGCCCATTCCAGCCCGCATACGGCGCAGAGGTAGAAGACATTCGTTTCTTGTTGACTGCAGCTGGGGCACTTCCAGGGCACAGGCTCCTCCTTCTTGCTGTTTCTTGAAGTTGAGAACGTCAGTGAGTCAGCGGCAGGACCAGCCCGACGTCCGCAGGTCAGTCTAACGTCTGGTTGCCTCGATTGTCAAGGTCAAGTTGACAATTTTTTGCCCGGTTCGTAACATCAAAATGCAATGAGCACGAGAGGAATGGAGGATAGAACAAGGGAACTTGAGCGCCTGACTCGACTACCTGCTCCAAGCACTGATGATTTCCGGCTGATGTTCCGGTTTGTATCGGAAATGCTGCGACTGAGCCCGGATGAGGCTGAGCGGTGGACAACCGTCATCGCCCACCGGGCAACGGAAACCGGCCATGATAGAGCTCTCTGTGTTGCCTACATCCGTTTGGCCGAAATCGCCCTGGGCCGTGCCGATTACACGACTGCCCGGGAGCGGGCTGAGCGGCTCTTGGTGTGTGCCCGCCGTGCAGGTCTGCTCCAGTACGAATGCTCGTACCATTTTCTGCTGGGACGGATTGCCGAGTGCACGGGGCAGTATAGTGACGCCAGTCGTTGTTATGAGCAGTGCGTTGCTGTCGGGCTTGAGGCCAAGCATCCAGAAGCCGTTCACCGCGGGCTGGTGCAGCTTGGCAATGTGAAGCTGCTGTCCGGAAACCCTGACAAGGCGCTTGAGTTCTATCAACGGGCTCAACAGGTTGATGATCCGGGAGCTGATGAAGCAGAACGGCTGACTGACATTGTCAACATCGGTATGGCATATCTGGGTGTCGGCGAATGGGAAGAGGCGGCCGGTCAGTTTTATCGAGCGCTTGCCGGTGTTGACAGAGTTGGTCGCGACGGGCCGGGTATTTACCCGTGGGCTTTTGCGAATCTGGGATTGAGCGAGATTGCTTTGCACCGTGACAGCCCGGAGCGGGCAATCGGATTGCTGGAACAGGTCCGGGCGGCGATTGCTGGCCAGCCGGTCGCAATGGATGAGGTATTGATTGAGACTTGTCAGCTGCTCGGTCAGGCACGGCTCAAGACCGGCGACTATGCCAGTGCCGAGAGAGACTTTGCTGTTGGTCTGGAGCTTGCCAAGCTTCATGTTGATCAGTACCACGTAGCACTGCTGAATCAGCTGATTGCCGTATTGGAACTGAATCGTGGGCAACTGGAGGCCGGTTTGCATCACGCTGAGGCAGCAACCGCCATTGCGGAAGCGATGGAAAGCTGGACCGTGCTTTGTCGGGCGCTCTACACCAAGGGGCGATTAATGGCTGCATTGCGCAATCCGGCCGGAGCACGCGAGTGCTTCGAGCGTGCCGTCGCGGTTCTGGAACAGATTGCTGACAGCTATGACCACGCGATGGCGTGTTTCAGTTATGGGCGGTTTTTGCTTGAAACTGGTGAACGGCAATGGGCGATGGAACAGTTGGCAGCGGCTGCTCAGATATTTCGTCGTCTGGGTGTGGTGCAGGAGGCAGACGAAGCGAGCCGATTGCTGGTGGCATGTGAGCGACCGGCTGAGGCTGGAGCGGCGCTGGTGCGGGCGGTGGGGGGGGTCGTTGGCATGGCATTGCCACCCGCGTCGGCGCTGAGTCGGGTGTTGCGCCTGATTTGTGAGGGGCTGGGATACCGGACAGGCGCAATAGTGCTGGGTCGGCGGATTCTCGCTGCCTATGGCGGGCCGGACGGAGCTGCAGTGCGACGACCGATCGAAGGCGGTGATTTCTGTTCCAATGAAACTGAGACCAGGATAGCGTTGTACGGCAGCGATCGAACGCGCGGTCAGTTGTATCTGGGTCAACGCACTTCTGCCGAGCCGGCTCACCTGCGGCTGCTGCTGGAATCACTGGTTGCCTTGCTTGCTCCAATCGTATCTGCGGCCGCCGAACTTGTGGAACGTGAACCGGCGCGACCTGACGAGCTGGTCGGTCTCCGCTATCGCGGCGTGGTGGGCCCGAATGGTAAGATGCGCGATATTCTCAGGCAGGTGTTGCGGCTGGCGCAGGCAGGAGTGCCGGTGCTCGTGCGCGGGGAAAGCGGTACCGGCAAGGAGCTCGTTGCCCGGGCATTGCACGATTCCGGACCCCGGTCGGGCGGTCCTTTTGTGGCAATAAACTGTGCGGCGGTGCCGGCAGACTTGCTTGAGGCCGAACTTTTCGGAGTGGAAAGAGGAGTTGCAACCGGGGTACAAGCACGGCCGGGAAAACTTGAAGGTGCTGCCGGTGGTACACTGTTGTTGGATGAGATTGGCGACATGAGCCCGAGACTGCAGGCGAAACTACTGCGGGTGCTGCAGGACAAACAGTTCGAACGGGTGGGAGGTCGTCGACTGATTGCGGTCGATTTCCGGCTGGTAACCGCCACCAATCAGGACATTGAAGCGGCGATCGCGCGGGGCGACTTTCGGGCCGACCTGTACTACCGGATTGCCGGTGCGGAGCTGGTACTGCCGCCATTGCGAGAACGTCGCGATGACATTCCGGCGTTGGTGGATAGTCTCGTTGCCGCCGCGGCCCGGGAATATGACCGTAATGTGACCGGTATTGCTCCAGAGGCTCTGGCACGGCTGATGGAATACGACTGGCCCGGGAATGTTCGAGAACTGAGCCATGTCATCGAGCGGGCGGTTGTTCTGGCCAGCGGCAACGTACTGCAATCGACCGATCTGCCGGTTCTCGTCGACAGCGCGTGTTTGCAGCCGGAAAGTGGCGGCGGCACTCTGCGTGAACTTCGGCGGCGGCGGTCGCAGAAATCAGAAGCGGAAGAACGCGAACGTCTGCTGCAATGTCTGCGTTCCGCGAAGGGCAGTATCAAGGAGGCGATCAGGCAGTCGGGCTGCAGTCGTGCACAATTCTATCGTTTGCTGGCGAAGTATGGCATAAGGCCATCTGACTGGCGCAAACTGCCTGATGCCGGTTGACGAACTATCCGCTCATCGTCGTCCTGCGTCCTGTCGAGAGCCACCAGACTTCTGATTGACAGCCGTCAAACAGAACAGGTAATATCCGGACGTGACCGATATCTGCCGTGAGCTGCTGACTCTGCAGCGTTGTCCAAGGCGACCCATGGGTTTGTGCAGGAACGAGAGCAGACACTGATGCTTGTTGCCGCGTTGCTGGCACTTCGCGTCGTGGCCGTTGTCGGCGATACACTGGAAGCGGTCAGATTCCGGGGGAACTCCAGTTTCAGTTCAAAGGTTCTGGCAACAAGGGTGCAACTGGCGAGGGGTCAGCCGGTCGATGAGGTTCGTATTGTGCGTGATGCGGCGGACCTGGAGAACTTCTATCATGACCAGGGGTTCTATGCGGTCGCGATCGAGTGGACGCTGGCGCGGGGCAGGCGTAGACCGGTGCTGACTTTTGTCGTCGATGAGGGGCCGCGTGCCCGTGTACAGCGACTGATTTTTCAGGGCAATACAGCATTTGACTCGTCCCAGTTGGCAGCTGTGATCGGCCTCAAACCTAAAACCCCTGCGACTGGCGGCGTCGGACCGGCCGTCGAGAACGCCGTCCGCGTGTTCTATCAGAACTCCGGTTATGCGTTCGTTCGTGTGCGCACCGAGATAAGTCGAGCCGAAAGTGCAGCAACACTCAATGTCCTGCTCGCGGAGGGTCCCCTTTGCGTTATTGATTCGGTCATTTTCGTTGGTAACAGGCGTGTCCGGGCTGCCATTTGCCGAACTATTGCCGAATTGCGCGCTGGCGACCGCTACTCGCGGCGCCGGCTGCTTGAGGCTCAGCGCCGGCTGTACGGTTCGAAGTTATTCAGCCGAGTGTCGTTTCGCGTCGTCGGTGACGATTCCCTGCTTGGCAGAGTTGTCGTGAGGTTCGACGTGGTCGAGCAGCCATTCGGTAGTCTGGGACTTGGCGGCGGAGGCGAGTTGAATCCCGGTCGTTCACCGCTTCGGTTGCTGCTCGCGGTCGACTGGGAGTATGTTAATCTTTTCGGTGCCAACCACAGTCTGCTCGCCAGCGCCGAGTATGCGCAGCAGTTGATCGGCCCTTCCTTTCGATTTGGTTCCTGGGCCGCCTGGCGAATCCCGTACATCGGCAGAAGTCGGGTGGACTTTCAGACCCGTCCGTTCGGATATGTTGAGCGGCGCGACAGTATTCTGGTCCGCGAATACGGTGTGGAGACTGGCCTCAGCCGTAGTGTCTTGCCGTCGCTTGTCTTCAGCCTTGCTAATCGCCTCAGACTGGTGGCCGATACTTCTCCCGGTGCAACCAGCTCGCTTGCTCTCTCGGGTCAACACGACAGCCGCAACGATGTCTTCGAGCCGGGGAGGGGTATGTGGGCCAGGGGCACAGCCGAACTGGCTGGCGGGATACTTGGCGGCAGCAATGACTTTTACCGTCTGGCGGTCGACATCCGTGCCTTTCGCAGCCTCAGCCGTTCCCCTGCCGACCCCGGCGGGAGTTTCGTGGTCGCGGGTCGACTGGGTGCCGGCCGGGTTTATCCGTACCGGCCCGGTGATTTAGTTGCTTACTACGAGTCTTTCACGATGGGTGGTGCTGCTAATCTGCGCGGCTATCCTGATCGTTCAATTGGACCGTTCGGCGATTCCACCGCTCGGTACGGATTCGCCATGCTCTACGGGAGCATTGAACTACGTTCGCCGTATCTGTTTCGACTGGTCGGTCTCGTAGCGTTTGTTGATGGCGGCAATCTTGCCCGTTACTTTCCCCCGCGCAACTTCCTGTTTGGGGCTGGAGTTGGGCTGCGCGTCCGGACGCCAATTGGACCAGTGCGGATTGATGTAGCCCGAGCGATGTCGGCGGGTGCTGCCGGTCCGGGTTATGGGATTACCTACGGGTTGATGCATGCGTTTTAGGCTGCGGCGACTGGTTCTGCCATTAATGCTGGTCGCGTCTGTCACTGGGCTGCTGCTTGGTGGACGGCCTTTGATGCGGTTGACAATCCGACTCGGGCTCGGTCTTCTCGGCCGGGTCATCGGCGGCAGAATTGAGGTTGAACGCATTGGTGGCAATCTGTTGTCGCGGCCCGAACTCAGTCGGGTTCGAATTGTCTTCCAAAGCGATTCGGTGACCATCGAACGGGTTTCCTTTGACTATGACCTGCTGGGCAATCTTCGGGGGCGAGTGGGGTTGAGGGTCCTGAGAATCGAGCGTCCGCAGGTTTTCCTGGCCGGACGACGGCCGGGACAGGCAACGAAGGTTCAGACGCAGCCTGCGGGGCGTTTCCCGCGAATTGGCGTGCGTCGACTGGTGCTGGAAGCGGGAACGGTGAGCGTTGATGGCAGGCCAATAGTCGACTCGGTTGCCGTGCTGATGAGCGCGGAGTCCCGTTCGGAGCAGGTTCGGGCATTTCTCCATCAGGCCAGTCTGCTCGTGGTGCCGGAGAGTGTTCGTATTTCCCAGCTGAGCGCCCAAATGCGTGTAACGGCCGATTCGGCATTACTTGAGGGAATGCGTCTTGCGGCCGACGGATTCAGCTTCGCAGGCACGGCGAGGGTAGGACTTGCAGACGGTGGCTTCACTGCTGCCTTCATGGATCTGGAGGTGGACCTCGCCCGTTTTGCGGGAGTTCCAGGTCGGTTCAAAGCCAGCGGGCAAGGAGGGGTGACAGGCGGTGATCCCTCGGCGCGGGTCGGTTGGAGCGCGTCTGGTCTGCGCTGGCGCGGGCTGGCACTGCCTGAGTTGTTCGGCAGACTCACCTTGGCCGATTCGCTGGCGAGTCTCACGATGATGGGCAGGAATCCAGAGCTGGGCGGAGTTGAGTTTGACGGATACGTGCACATCGGCACGCAGGCTTTTGCGGGCCGATTGGTTGTACGTGATCTTGCAATTCGCCGGCTTGAGCCGACCCTGCCCGAGGTTCGTATCACCGGATCTTGCGATGTCGGTGGAAAGAGTACTGATTCAATTTGGGGCACGCTGCGGGTCACGGTGCCGGCGCTCGGGTTCGATTCGTTGACGGCAACCGGTGGTCTGGTGCGCGGCGGCGTAGTCATCGAACGGCTGACGGCTCGGGGAGCGAGCGGAAGGCTCTCCGGACAAGGCAGATACCGCACTGGGTCGGGTTTTTTTGAGATTATCGCCGACAATTTCGATCTGGGCGTCGCCGCAGTCGTTGGCAATGCACCGGTGAGCGGTCGACTCAACGGCTTGCTGACCTTGACGATCGAAAATGACAGTCTGCATTTGCTCGCGAGCCTTTATGCTTCGCAACTATCGTTTCAGGACGTAACAGCGAATGCAGCGGTGATAGACGTCAACATTGCGCTGGGCAAGCAGTTGGCCGGGCGGGTTGCGGTGGGGGGAGAGGTCGTCAGATTCGGCGGCCAAACGGTGGCTGCGGCTCAGCTTGTGTGGGATGAGCCGGTCTTCGAGCTGAGGGTCGACTTAGACCGCAGCCGACTGTTCGCCACGGGTGACCTTGCCGTCGAGCGCAACGGCTTTGCTGCCGATTTCGCCAATTTTGATTTTGTTTCTGACGACGAAACGTTGATGACGGCCCGGCCTTTCCGGCTCAATTACAGCGCGGCTACCGGCTTAGAGTTGACCGGGCTGCAGTTTGAACTGGGCGGTGGGCAGTTGACCGCGCAGGGGAAGATCAAACTGACAGACGTGCCGGAGCCGGATTTCGAAGTGACTGCCCGTGGCTTGGATTTGGCCAGTGTGGCAAAGCTCGGTGGTATCGGCTTTGAGGTTCGCGGCAAACTCGATGCGTCGTTACATTTTGATTCGTTGCTGCGGTGTGACATCGCGATGCGGGATCTGGCAGTGCCTGAATATGGTCTGGTTCTGAGAAGCGTAGAAGGACGACTCGGGCTGGATGGTGATACACTCAGTGTCGATCGACTGTGGCTGGTGCGCATAGACAGTGCCGGGAGTGTTGACACATCGCGCATTACAGGTCGGCTGGTGCTGATGCCCCGCGCCCCGTGGCCGGTGCAGAAAGTTGATCTCATGGCCGAGTTGGTCAACGTGGGCCCTTGGGTGCTTGTGTTTCTCAGGCCGACTCTGGTGGCGCAACGCGCGTCGATCTACGGCAGCCTACGAGTTGGCGGGAATTTGATTGAACCGGAACTATACGGACGACTGAGGCTGGCTAGAGCCGATTTGTCTGTCGAGCCGATCAAGGCTTCGCTTCAGCGGGTCAACGGTGAACTAACCTTCGCCGGTAATCGGGTTAACATTCAGAAGCTTACGGGCCGTTCCCGGCGCGGAACGGTGTCGGCGGGTGGTTTTGTCGAACTCGGGCCTGGCTGGGTTGTTGATACGCTTCATCTTGAGGCGGCGTTCAGCGGAATCGAGGCCAGTCCACTCAGAGATGTCTACGGCATCGCCGGTGGCGAGATTATGCTTGATTGGCGGCAGCCGCAACCGATCGCGCTTTCCGGTCGGATTGATGTCGAAGAGGCGCTGATAACAATCGATCCGGGACAGCCGGCAGTCACCGGCGGTACTCCCGATACTACACTGGTGTATGACCTTCGTATTCGCGGCGAAAGGGGTATCTGGTGGCGAAGCAGTCTTGCTGACATCGAGCTCGGCGTTGACATGAGTATCCGGCGGACCATGCAGGAAGAGTTCTACAATGGTGAGCTCGTTTCCCGGCAGGGCAATGTTTACTATTTCGACCGAACTCTGCGCGTGACAAGTGGAACGGTTCGGTTCGCCAATCTCGATCGCCTTAATCCGGAACTGGACATTACCGCCGAAATGTTGTTACACGGCAATGGCGGCAGCGGCGATACACCCGAGAAGATCGTGCTGACCGTAACCGGGACTATCGAAACACCACAGCTGGAGTTCCGGTCCGAGCCGCCTGGCTGGGATAACCTGCAAATCGTATCTTACCTTAGTCTCAACGCAACACCGGAACAGCTGCGTGAGATTGACAGTCGGGCCGCAGTGACAAGGATGCTTTCTGATCGACTGCTGGGTTTCTTCCAGACCCGCGTTGCTCAGCGGGCACGCGGATTCACCGGGTTGGATTATCTGGACTTTGAAACCGGCCTGACTTCTGACGCTCGAACCCGTCTGACAGTGGGCAAATATATCGGTCGCAGGCTCTACATATCCTACACGCAGTTTTTTGACGAGGGTTTTGATCCTGCATTCCGGGTTGAGTATTACCTCGACCGCCGCAACGAGCTGGTAGCGGCCCGGGATGAGAACGGGCGACTTTCCCTGCGTTACCGCTTCCGGCTGCGCTACTAGCCGTGTACTGCGACATTGTCGTGCCGGGCACCCGGCTTGACGAACTTACCTATCGTTTTGATGAAACACAGCTGCCGGAGCTGGCTCCCGGTGATTGTGTGTCAGTACGGTTGCGGGGAAGAGAAGCGGCAGGGATTGTAGTCGGACTGCGCAGTAGCAGCCCGGTGGAAGAAACACGGTCGATCGAAGGGCTGATAGAGCCGAGAATGGTTCCTGCAGAACTGGTTGACTTTGTACGCCGGGTTGCCGGGCACTACTTCGGCCGGCTGGGCGAGACAATGCATCTTGCCATACCGCAGCCGGTGTTAAGTCGGTCGTCGGGTCGCGCGAAGTCGTTCAGCGGTGTCGATCGTGCACGTGCGATCGGATCAGCACCAGCCCGCGAGGGTGGCCGCTTCGGCGTCGGGGTTTGTGCTGACCCAGTTCAAGCGACGCGGCGATTGGCGAGTTTCTGTGCCAACGGCCTGACGCAGGGGTCGGTTTTGTTGCTTGCCCCTGATCCACATGCCGCCTTGTCTCTAATCGATGAATCCGTTGATGCCGTGATTATCAGCTCCCGTCTGAGGGCGAAGGCGCTGCGAACAGCGTGGCGAAGAAGCCGGGCTGGCCGATCACTTGTGGTGGGCTGCCGGTCTGCGGTCTTTGCGCCGGTTGTCGATCTGGCTGGAGTTGTGGTGCTCGATGAGCATGACCAAGTCTATAAAGAGGAGCGGCGACCACGGTTCAATGCCCGTGATGCGGCAATCGTTCGCGCACGCATGGCCAGTTGCCCGGTCCTGCTCTGTGACCCGACGCCGTCGATGGAGACCTGGTATGAAGTGGCGAGAGGAAGGTGGTCACTGCTGGACCCGCTGCCAGCGGTAGCAATCCGAGCGACGATTGTTGACATGCGTTTGCATCGCCGCGAACTGCTGTCGCCCCGGCTGCTTTGCGCACTGGATCAGGCCCGGGCAGCGGGAAAGAGCGCGGTGCTTTATGTCAACCGTCTTGGGGCATCGCGTAGCGTCGTCTGTCGGGACTGCGGCCGGGTCCTGAACTGCGCCAGCTGCAGGACGGCGATGGCACTGACTGGCGACGGAAGTCTTCAATGTCGCTTCTGTGGCCGGGTCGAACCGGCGCCGTCGCTGTGTCCGGAATGTGGAAGTGGTGACTATGTCTACCGGGTGCCCGGAGTCGAGATGATTGCCCGCGAGGTTCGGCGGTTACGGCCGAAGCTGACGGTAGCGACTATGACCGGGGAACAGACTGAGTTTCCCGAAACGGATGTTGTCGTCGGCACCCGGGCAGTCTTGGGAAGGGAATGGCCGGCTTCAGTTGGACTCGTGGCAGCAGTGCGTGCCGACGACGAGCTGTTGTTGCCGGATTTTCGCGCCAGTGAGCGCTTGTTTGCTGTGCTGTGGCGACTGGGTTGGCGGGCACAGAACAGTGGTGCTGAGTTTCTGATCCAGGCGAGACGACCCGAGGAAAACTGCATTGCGGCGGCAGCTGATATGGCGGTTGCCGAGTTCTGTAGCCGTGAGCTTGAAAGTCGCCGTCAGGCGGGTTTCCCGCCCTTCGCGCGGCTGGTGGTGATTGAAATCAGTGATTCAAGTGAAGAACTTGCTGATCGTGGTGCACTGGCGACAGCACGGTTCTTGAACCGTAACAAAGGTATCGAGGTGTTTGGTCCGATAGCGGCCACCGGGCGGAAGCCGACGCGACGTTTGCTCGTGCGGCTGGCAAGGACGGCTCGGCTCGAGCGTCTGGTCGGGCGAACGGAGATTGAACAGCTGGCTCGTGAGGTGCGAATCGATATCGACCCGCAGTCAGTCATCTAGAACGGGGACAGTCGGCGCAGATTGTCGCGGAGGGTTCGAGCATCGGTGGTCGTGTCGGCGGTATCGATCACAGTGGCCGCAGCAGCGAAGTGCTTTGCAGCCTCGACGAGTTCTCGACGTTTTTCAAGGACTACTGCGATGTTGTTGTGGGCGGCGGCAGCTATGAATGAAGTTGAATCGGCGGTGGTCAGGGTTCGCTGATACCAGACAAGGGCGCTGTCAGCAAAGCCACGGCTTTGGAAGAGCCAGGCAACGGCAAAGGCGCTCCAGGCGGCAAGGTGGCCGGTTGAAGAGTCTGCGGCCCGGCGTAATTCAGCAAGAGCACGATCGGGTTGGCCACTTTCGTACCAGGCAAGTCCGCTGACTGCGTGGAGCCGACCGGTCATCCCCGTCGGGCAGCGCCGACGCAGCGAATTCAGAGATTGTCGGACCTGCTCGAGGCGACGTTCACGGATCAGGCTTTCAACCGCAATCAAGCGCGGGTCAAGCGATTCGGTCTTGGCCGCCGGGAAACTGTTGTCGATCCTGATGTCGCCCAGCATGCGGGTTATGGCCGCGATGTCGCGATCGGCCGTCACAAGCAATGGAACAGGGGTTGAGTCGGTCGGCGGCCGCAGCAGTGAGGAACCCAGCAGCCAGAGTACGGCTCCGCCGACGACCGCTGCGGCAAGCCAGGTTGTAAGCTTTGTCGAAATCCGTAGACGGCTTCGTTGCGGCTGCTGGCGGGGTTTGAGTCTGGGTTTGCTCATGTGTTGTCAAGGCTACCGCTGATCGGAGTGCTGTCAAACAGTGCAAAGTCAATCTTGACTTCGGCAAGAAGTCAATTTAGTAGTGCAACGTGCGACCGGTGACAACGAGAACTCCCGTTGATGGACAGGGAATGGCGGCAGCAATTGCTGCTGCCAAAGTTGCCCTTGAGACTGGTCAGTCGCCTTTCGGGGCGGCGGTTTTTTGGGAGGGGCAACAGATTGCCTGTGCTGGAAACACCGTCTGGCGTGACAGCGATCCTACGGCACATGCGGAAGTTAACGCAATCCGTATTGCCTGCCAGAAGCTGGGGACAATCAGTCTTTCGGGTTGTACCCTCTATTCGACGTGCGAACCGTGCCCGATGTGTTTCGCGGCTGCACATTGGGCCCAAATACCCAGGATTGTTTTCGGCGCGACCATCAACGATGCTGCCGATGCCGGTTTTCGAGAATTAAGGATATCAAACCTTCAGCTGCGCCAGCTGGCGCAGCTGAAGGTCGAGATCGTTTCCGGTGTCAGCGGTGATGAGTGCCGTGAGCTGTTTCGGCGCTGGCGACAGCGTGCGGATGCGCGTGCCTACTAGCGGCGTTTCAAGGCTCAACTAGCGCACGATTCCCAGCCAGTCACCAAGTAGAAACTGCAGGCGGCCAATGAAGAGCGAAATGCGTGCCATCACAGTGTAGCCAAAGGATGCTCCAAATCCGACCATGATGAAGACGATACCCAGATAGCTGGCGGGTTTCAGAATCCCTTTTCGTTCTGAGGAGAAGAAGAAGTAGGAAATGGTGCAGACGACGCCGATTAGGATTATCACTGCCCACAGTCCTTGTTGCCAGTTTGCGAACGTGGCCCTGGTGACAATTGTCGCTTTGATCTGTTCGAGGATGTTGGCGTGAATGCTGCGCGGAATCGAGGCCCCGGCACTGTAGCCGAGCGCGATGGCGATCGGAAATCGGACCAGCCATGATACTCGTGGGATAAAACGGGCAAAGTAGAAAGCTCCGACAATAGCGATTGGTATCAGCCAGAGTTTCTCGCCGCGGCTGAGTGGAGTAAACAGGTAGGGCACCAGTATCCGGTGCCAGTAAAATGTGATTGCGTAGCCGTTTGACACACCGACGAACAGATGTTCTGCGAAACGGTAGAACGGGTTTTCCCGATACAGAAAAGAGAAAACGGCGAGGGTCAGGATGGCGGCAATCCAGACCCAGGGGTCAGTTGAAATATTCACTTCTGCCTCCGGCGGGAAAGAAAGTAACCAATGTTACCGACAATTATGAAGATGATGATTGCCAGGTGAGCTGCGGTTTGTGACGACATTGCCTCGGTGGCCTTGCGGCGGAACGAAAGGTTAGCTCCGGCCATCGCCATTTTGTCTTCCAGGAGCTGTTCATACTCGGCGGCGCCGCGCATGCCGGCGAGCATGCCAGTGAACTGACCTGAGTTCAGATAGGTGTAGTAATCAGCAGCAGACACGGCGGTAGTCCCGCAGCCAATCCGCACGCCAAACTGTGTCTGGGCGTAGGCAACCCACGACAGGGGTACCGAGGAGCCGGCAATCGATACCACTATGCCGATGTCATTGTAGTTCTTGATGAAACCGGTGATAGGCAGCGATTCGGTTTTCACGCCATAGTAGTCGACGGGGAATACGTTGGTGATACGTTCTCCCATGCCGAGCATCACTGTGACGAACGGTGTTGACCATCCCCAGAAGACGTAATCCTCACCGCTGATTATCGAGTCGTCGTGAGTTGTTGCTTTCGCGTTGAACTCGGCTGAGACCTGCCGCAGGGCGTCCTCGCCGAGCCCAAGTCCGTAAACAGATGTGGCCAGCATGCCGACTCGCCGCCCGCTGGCAAAGGCGTGTCGCAGAAGGGCGATGGTCATCGGGTGAAGCTCGGCCTGTGTGTCAGGCGTGTAGTCGACAGAGATGACCAGCGCTTTATCGTCGGGCATGGTGTCGATGTAGGAGAAGAGCCGGGAAACCGGCGGCATGGCTTCGGGTTTGATTTTGAAAGGGAAGATGAGCGGTAACATCACCACCAGCCAGATGACCGCATATATCCAACGGCGGTCGATACGCTGGAGTCGATTCCAGAATCCAGATGCAGGGCTGGGGGATTGGTTCATGAGCCGCCTCCACCAAGCCAGCCGCGCTCTATTCCTAAGAGTATCTTGAGCGATGTCGCGAAGATGCCCAGACTGACTCCAAAGCCGATACCGCGTTTAGCGGCGGTGTTGGGTACAGCGAGAATCCATTCGGCGAAGGCAGGCAAGGGCCGGGCGATAACCCGGGTAAGTGGGACGGCTCCGATCATCAGGACGAAAGCCGCTATCAGCAGCAGGGTGGCTTCGAAATTCCGCGCCCGAAAAGCCCGGTAGGCGGCAGAGGCCATAAAGAAGGCGAGCAGGGCAAACATGGTGGCGCCCAGCGGCACCATGATGTTGGTAAAGAGATTCTGGATGTGAAAACTGAAACCGCCGATACTGGTGGGGAGAATTCCCGGACGGTTGGGGTCGATACCACCCAGCAACCCGATGATTGCGGAGACGAAAAGTGAAATCACCGTCACCCAGGAAAATGGCCAGTGCTCGGCTTTGCGCTTTATTTTGATGAGGTGATGACGGAGAATTGAACCAATCCCAAGCACAAGACTGAAGGCGGTGATGATGCGCAATACGTCGTTACGGAACACTTCGTCGACACTCCGCACTGTCGGATGGGGTATCACGAAGGCCAAGGCAGCGAAGATGCCAGAGAGAAGAACTATCAAGAGCGGCAACCTGCGCTTCAATTTGTCCTCCTAAAGAATACGCATGACCGGTATCCTCAGCACAGTGGCAAGCAGTGTACCGAGCAGGATCAGACCGAGGATTATGGCTTTGGAATAGTCCTGACCTTTAACTGCTCCCAGCAGCATCGGTTCACGCGAGAGATAGGCCGAGGCGGCATAAAGTTCTTCGCCAATAAGGGTGTAGTCGCAGGCAGTAATGAAAAACGGCAACTGGGAGATGGCGTCGGTGCCGGCAATCTGGACTGCGCCGGACAGAGCACCGGTTTCGGCGAGTATCAGCGATTCGGCCCAGAACATGCCGACGAGGAAGTTGGTCGCTGGTTTTTCCCGGGTCATGATGCCGTCGACCGCCGCAGCGTACGCAAACTGCGAATCAGTGACATAGAATACCATGTCCTGGTTAAAGGCGTCGGGGCGGCCTTCGGCGGTGTAGGATTCTTTGACCACCTCGCGCGCAACGGTATAGACGATCGGGTCACGATTGGGAACGATCAGCGGAGTGCCGAACCGGGCGGTTTTCTTGGCAACTTCGCCAAGGATGTTGATCGATGCGATCGTTGCGACATCGTCGATTGACGACAGTCCGGGCACGTAGAGAATTGCCCGGCCCATCTCTGTTGCTCTGCCGAGTGCCTCTTCAACTGCGTCCAGCCCGGCGATGCGGCGTATGAACAGTTTCCTGCCTCGTTTTGCAGTCTGCAGGAACCAGAGCACAAGGAAACTGAAGATGAAGACGAGAACCAGCGCCGGAATGTAGCCGGTATTGAACCATTGCGGGCGGCTACTGGCCAAGGCCGATGGCTCAGATTCCACGGTCAGCGAATCAGCGAATGCAACAACCTTGTAGCGGTGGGGAATATTGTCCGGCACACCTTCGTCGACGTAGCGGCCGATTCGGGGACCGGCAAAACCGACGGTGTCCCAGCCGAGTGAATTTTCGGGCTGGCGCAGGATACGGTAGCCGGTTACCGGACCGGAAGCCCGGTTCCAAGTGACGATTATCGCTCTGCCGCCGTCATTGGGGCGGTCTTTGGCAGTGACCGCACCCGGCGGTGTAAGAGAGAACATGACAGCGGTAGCTAGACTGAACAACATTCTATGTCCTCCGTAGCCGGATTGATGAAACGATGGGCAGTATATTCCCGGGTGTCGCCCAGTCAAATAGCGCGGTCAACCGAGGATCAGGGCAGGCTCAAGGCCGGTGATGATACTGAGCAGGCTGAGAAGTATGAGCACCGCCAGTATCAGCAACTTGGTACGGTCCTGCCCCGCGATGGCGCCGAGCAGCAGGGGCTCACGGGAAAGATAGGCCGACGCTGCGTAGACTTCCTCGCCAAGCAGGGTGTAGTCGCAGGCAGTGATGAAGAAAGGTAGCTGGTTGACAGCATCAGTGCCGGCGATCTGGATAGCGCCGGTCTGGGCGCCGGTCTCGGCAATGATCAGCGATTCAGCCCAGAACATGCCGATCAGAAAGTTGGTGGCAGGTTTTTCGCGCACCATGATGCCGTCGATTGCTGCCGCAAATGCGAATTGCTCGTCAGTTACGAAATAGACTGAACCCGGATCAAACCCATCGGGTCGACCGGCAGCCGTGTAGCTCTGTTTGGCGGTCTCCAGCGCAACTGTATATACCACCGGGTCGGCCACTGGAACGATCAGCGGTGTTCCAAATTGTGCTGTTCGCTTGGCGACCTCGCCCAGTATGTTCAGCGCGGCGATGGTGGCAACATCGGAAACTGTTGACAGTCCAGGCACGAAGAGGGTCGGACGCCCCATCTCGGTGGCTCGACCGAGCGCTTCTTCGACTGCGTCCAGGCCGGCGATGCGGCGGACAAATAGTTTTGTTCCACGCCGGGCGCGGCGCAGATACAGCAGAATCAGGAATGCGGCGATGATGGTGCCGACGAGCGCACCGAGTGTGCGTGGGTCGAACCATTGCGGTGAACTCCTCGTCCAGTTGGTCGGTCCGGCCAGGATGTGACTTGGATCGTGTGAGCCGGCAATAGCATACCGGTACCGGATGGTGTCGGAGACGTCCTCGTCGAGGTAGCTTCGTGCCACCGGGCCGAGGAATACAATCTGCTGCCAGGTATCGCCTTCCGCCTGGCGCAGGATGTGCCAGCCTTCGGGAAGAGAATCACCTGTCACCGACCAGCTGACGATTAAGGCACCACCGCCGTCACCGGGCCGGTCATGGGCTTGGAGAGTTATTGTGCCAAAGAGGGCAAGAATCAGGGTCGCTGCAGTGGTCACGGGCCAGCAGTCCAGCGGGTTCGTTCCGATTCCATCTGAAGAAGCTCGCGACGGGTAATTGGAGTCGGGTAACTGCCGTTGAAGCAGGCGGTGCAGAATCGGCGATCAGGGTGGTTGCCGGCAACCGCAGCCACCAGTCCTTGATAACTCTGATAAAACAACGCATCGGCGGAAATCGCGCGACGGATTGCGGCGAGAGAGCGGTCTTTGGCGATGAACTCGCCTCGAGTCATCATGTCGATGCCATAGACACAGGGGAAGCGAAGAGGAGGGGCAGTGACCGCCAGCGCGACAAAGCGGGCACCCGCGTCGCGTACCATCTGGACTATTTCCCGAGAAGTGGTGCCGCGGACAATCGAGTCGTCAACCAAGAGTATCCGGCGACCCGCAATCTGGGACCGGACGGTATTCAGTTTCTGGCGGACGGACAGTGCCCGGCGGTCTTGGCCGTGCATGATGAAGGTACGCGCAATATAGCGGTTCTTGATCAGCCCTTCCCGCAGGGGCAGTCCGAGCGATTCGGCCAGTGAGCCGGCGGCGGTGCGGGCTGTGTCGGGAACGGCGATGACGACATCGACTTCGGGTTGGTGCTTCTGTATTTCACGGGCGAGCCGTTCACCCAGCCGCAGACGTGCTTCGTATACTTCGATGCCGTCGATAATCGAGTCGGGTCGGGCGAAGTAGACGTATTCGAAAATGCAGGTTCGAGGGTGTGCCGGGCGAAGCTGGCGGCAATGGACACGTCCCGCGGCATCAATCAGTATCGCTTCGCCCGGGTTGACGTCACGAATCAATTGGAAACCGAGGCGATCGAACGCGACACTTTCCGAACTGAAAGCATAATCGTGGCCACGACGGCCGAATACCAGCGGTTTTATCCCCCACGGGTCGCGGAAAGCAAGCAAGCCGTGACTCTGGATTAGAGAAATGACCGAGTAGGAGCCCCGGACCCGGGTGAAGACCTCGTCGACGGCAGCGAACACCGCATCAGCGCCAAAGCGACGTTTCGACGACTCAAGACGCTGGGCAAAGATATTGAGGATTGGTTCGAGGTCGGAACAACTGGTGAGCTGACGGCGGTAGCGGCTGGTAAGTTCACGGCGCAGCGACAGGTAGTTGGTGACGTTGCCGTTGTGCACCATCGCGATGCCGTACGGATGGTTCACGTAGAATGGCTGGGCGTCTTCAGCCGATCCAGGGCCGATAGTCGGATAGCGGACGTGACCAATGCCCTGGCAGCCAGTCAGTCGGGCGAGATTGCGATCGTTGAATACCCGGCTGACGGTGCCATTGCCCTTCTTGAGATGGATAGTTTCATCGGAAGTCAGCACTCCCGCTGAGTCCTGTCCGCGGTGCTGTAGCGCCAGCAAACCTTCGACCAGCTCAGCGCCAGCAGGGCGTCGGCGATTCGTAATACCGATTACGCCACACACCGTAGCAGTCTATCGTCGGAAGAAATCAAGTCAAAGCCGTCTCAGTCTTGCATGACCACTGTCGGACAACTCAAGTGCCACGGCCATCGAACTCCGGGGTAAAGTCTGAGCTGGCCGATGCCAATTCCTGGGTGAATCCTTCCAGACCGAGACTGATGAATCGCTCGCGCACCTGTTCATATTCGGCCGGCAGCAGCCGGCGGTTGAAGCCGGGCAGTTCGCTTGCCCGGTGGGTTGGGTAATACTGGGCCATCAGGCTGACGAGAATCTCGTCACCGAACGTGTCCGCCAGCCATTCAAGGATTCGAATGCTGTCATGGGCGAGGCCAGGCAGTACCAGGTGCCGGACAATGACCCCGCGCCGGGCGATGCCATTTTCGTCGCTTCGAAACGGACCGGCTTGACGAAACATCTCGGAGATTGCGGCCCGGGCGTGGCGGGAATATTCCGGAGCCGAGCTGCAGTTGGCGGCAGCTGAGTCATCCCAGTACTTGAAATCGGGCAGCCAGATCGGTATCAGGCCCTCGAACCGCGACAGAGTCTCGGGTTCCTCGTAGCCGTTTGAGTTCCAGACGAAAGGGATTCGGAGACGGCGTGAAGCTGACTGGATTACCGGCAGGAGTTGCTCGGAATAGTGAGTCGGGGTAACAAGGTTGATATTGTGAGCGCCGGCAGCTTGAAGTTCGAGCATTATTTCTTCAAGGCGCTGGGGAGAGACCTTTCTGCCTCGGCCGCCCTGTGAGATATCGTGATTCTGGCAGAACCGGCAGCGTAGATTGCAGTGAGTGAAGAAGATCGTTCCGGAACCACGCGTGCCCGAGATCGGCGGTTCTTCCCAGAAGTGAAGCTGAGCGAGGGCGATCTCAATGTCAGTTCCGGCGTGACAGACACCGCGTTGCACTTTTCGGTCAATACCACATGCAAACGGACAACAGCGACATTCCATCAGGACATTCTAACCGATTTCCCGGTTGACAGAAGAGGCAGAACTGCAGATGCTTGCAGCTGTGGTGCGAGTGCGACTGCAGAAGTTTCTGGCTGATGCCGGTATCGCTTCCCGCCGGCATTGCGAGGAGCTGATACGCGCCGGAAGAATTAGCGTAAACGGCAAGGTGGCACTAGTTGGACAGTCAATTGACCCGACTGTGGACCGGGTGACTGCTGAAGGTAAGTTGGTCATTGCCAAACTACGGCGGACTGTGGTTGCTGTTTACAAGCCAGCGGGCTATCTGTCAAGCTGTCGCCGCGGTCGCGAAACCGGGCCGCTGGTCACCGAACTGGTGCCGCTTGGGGAACGGTTGTTTCCAGTGGGCAGGCTGGATCGTGAGTCTGAAGGCTTACTGTTGCTGACCAATGACGGCGAGCTTGCCTTGCGATTGACTCATCCCCGCTACCGGGTTCAGAAAGAGTACGAAGTCGAACTCGACCGGCCAGCAGATGAAGCTCTTCTGGAAGCTTTGCGGCGCGGCGTCCGATTGGCGGATGGCCCGGCCCGGGCTGTGGCGCTCCGCCGGGTTGGTTCGGATCGGATACGGGTAGTTCTGAGTGAGGGACGCAAGCGCGAGATCCGGCGGATGCTCGGAGTGCTGGGGTATGGAGTTCGCCGGCTTTGCCGGGTGAGGATCGGAGGGGTGTCGCTGGCCGGCTTGCGGCCTGGCGGCTGGCGACGACTGGATAGCGGCGAGATAGCGGCTCTTTTCAAGGAAGAATGAGAGCTGTCGCATTCGGGCTGTGGATGGTATTGGCGCTGTCGGTGGCTTCAGCCGCAGTGACGGGAGATGGCATTCGGGTCGGACTGGCATTGTCTGGTGGCGGAGCGCTGGGGTTTGCCCACGTCGGGGTGTTGAAGGTACTGGAGAAGGAAAGCATACCGGTTGCTGCGGTTGCCGGCACGAGCATGGGGGCGATGGTCGGCGGGGTCTGGGCGGCCGGTTTCAGTGCCAAGCAGATCGAGAGCATTGCCTTGAACGTAGAATGGAGCCGGCTGTTCTCGACGAAAATCAGTATTGGTTCCGGCTATCTGGCTGAGAGACAGCGGGCGAACCGTTACATCATCCAGTTGCGCCATCGTCGGTTTGTACCACAGTTGCCCGGCGGAGTCATACCGCTGCAGAATGTTGATTTTCTGCTGATGCGGCTGCTTTCTGATATTGAGTATTCGACGTACTATGACTTCGACAGTCTGCCGGTGCCGTTTCGGGCAGTGGCAGTTGACCTTTTGACTGGCCGGCGTGTCGTTCTGCGTGCAGGACGACTGCAGCGCGCGATTCGGGCCAGTATTGCCATCCCCGGAGTGTTTGCTCCCGAACAGATTGACTCCATGCAGCTGGTGGATGGCGGTGTACAGCAACGGTTGCCGGTCGAGCCGCTGGCAGAGTTCGGGCCTGACTTTGTGATCGCGGTGCTGACTCGTCGTCGTCATGCCGATTCTGGCGCTTCTGTGGTCGACATTGCGGCCCGGTCGGTAGATCTTGTCGGTGCGGCTGAAACCGAGGCGCAGAAGGCGCTGGCCGATTTCGTCATTGAACCGGATTTGGACCGCTTTCGCAGTTCGGATTTTGCCCGGGCGGCGGAGCTTATCGCCGTTGGTGAAAGTGCCGCGCAGAAGGCGTTACCCGAACTCAAACGTCGGCTGGCCGGCAAGGTGAAATACGGAAAGGGCAGAACTCCGGCACAGCGGCCTCGACCGGTAGTGCGGTCAGTTCGGCTGGAGGGGTTGCGCGCAACCAGGCCGTCGGTGGTCATGCGTAATGTCCGGACGCGGGCAGGTGGCTTATTGAGTTTCTCAGAGCTGGTCGACGATCTCGAGCGTATCTATGCGACCGGTCTTTTCGAGAGCGTCCGATATCGACTGGAGCCGGTTGTCGGTGAGTCCACCGATATTGTCATTGAGCTCTCAGAGCCGCCGCATGGCTTTTATGGCCTTGGAGTGCGGTATGACAACAGCGACGGCGTCGGCGTTGGGTTGGCTGTTGGACAGGGAAACCTATTTGGTTCAGGAATGCTGGCCCGCGGTGCATTCACGCTGGGCAATCCGACCGAGGTCCGGGCCGGACTGGAGGCGACGCGGCTCTTCGGTTTGCCGCTGGCCTATCGTTTCGACGGCATGTGTTCAGAGGCAGGAAGAATCTGGTGGTGGGAGCGCGTGCCAGTAGCCTACGGGCGTACGGCGTTGACCGGCATCGAAACTGAGACCGGGTGGTCGCTGGGACAGGAACATTTCTGGGGCGCTGGGTTGGTTCTATACCGAGCGCGTCATCGGGCATTGGTCGGCAGTCTGCCGGATTCAGCTGGCGTAGACATTGTTGCCGGGCTGACCGGCCGACTGGATGTCAATACCTATCGTGATATTGATTTTCCGGGTCCGGGGCGGGAGTTGCGAATCAGGGCACTGTACTCGTTACCGACGACGGGTGGTGGACGGCGATTCCTCAAACTGCTGGCAGCAGGGCAGAATGGTGTCGCCTTGGGCAGGCGGTTGCTGTGGCGCGGAGGCTTCAGTCTTGGCCTCATTGTCGGCAGGCCGGCTTCGAATGAGCTGTTGCGAACTGGCGGCGAGCGTTTTGTTGGTTTTGCTGACGGTGAACTGGCAGGCGATTTCCAAGCAGCGGTTCGTGGTGGCTTCGATTATCGGCTGCTGAATCTTTTTGAGCGTGAGGATTACCCGGTCTATATCCAGACCGTGATCGATGCCGGCATCTTCGAACGGCCGGATCTGGCCCGACTGGAAGCGCCGGCGTATGCTGCTTTGCACTGGGGAGCGGGATTCGGATTGCGTACCAACACACCGGCCGGCCCACTGCAGTTTCTGGTAGGCGCCGGGGATTTCCCCCGTCCCGGCCGGAGCCTGCGGTTTGAGTTTGTGCTGTCGGTGGGGCGCGATTTTCGCTACGAGCGCTAGCGCGGACCGCAGGCCTGAACGCAGACGCCACAGATGTACTGGCTCACCAGTCGCTGGCGCTGAAATTCTTTCAATCGGGCGAAACAGGCGGTATGGTCAAAGTCCGCAGGATGGTCTTTGATTGCACCGGCCGGACAGACGGTAACGCAGGCGTGACACTCACCACAGTCAGCGGCCAGGGGCTGGTCCGGTTTCAGGTCAAGATCTGTGATCACGGTGAGCAATCGGATGCGGGCACCGTGGTCGGGCGAAACGACAAGATTGTTGCGGCCAAGCCAGCCGACGCCGGCCGCAACAGCCACGCGTTTGTGCGAGACGTGGGCGAGCTGCCGGTCCCAGTCGACAATCTGTGAGGCAGGAATTGCCAGAGCTTTGCCGCCGAGGTTGTGAATCAGATTGACAAGCTCCAGCCCGAGGCGATCGAGCGCAAAGTTGATCTGCCGGTAGTGATGTTCGTAAAGCCGGTTGGGACAGCCCTTGATGGTTGCAAGCACTTCAGCTGCCACCGGCAGTCCGACGCTGATGGCGACAGGCATCTGGGCGAGGAGTTCGGCCGGAAGCTGGAAGTCATCAGTTCGGATGTCGGCAATTTGACAGACACCGAAGGCGACGGCGCCACGGGTCCGGGCGGTCGATTCCAGCGTGTTGCGAAGGCCGCTCGTCATCTCTTTGAACAGAGAAAAACGTTCAGCGCAAACAGGGCCGCCGGCGTCACGCCAGGCACGTTTTGAGCCTGAGCCAGATTCCCGGGTCTGGCTTTCTGCAGTTTTTCGCGAATCTCATGGGAAAGACCGGGAACGACGGAGAAGTCGAACCGGGGAGGAATCCGGATCTTCTCCAATTGATTGAGAGCAGCGAGCTGTCGTTCGGCCCGCCGGATGTAGCCGGCGTACTTTACCTCAACCTCAACATGATTCTGGGCCATGGCTGTCAGTCTGGGTGCGCCCGGAGCGAGGCGGACAATGTCTGACCAGCCGATTTCGGGCCGTTTGAGCAGTTCGTATGCCGTCACCGGCTCGCGCAGCGTTGTGGTTTTCAGACGCCGCAGGACACGGTTTACCGCCGGAGTTGGTTTGATGCGGTTGTCTTTGAGCCAGCGGAACGCTTCAGCGCAGGCAGCAAGTTTTGCTTTTGCACGCCGGTAGGTGGCGGTATCGAGCAGACCGATACTGTATGCCCGTGGCGCCAGGCGCAGATCGGCGTTGTCCTCACGCAGGAGGAGGCGGTGCTCGACACGGGCGGTGAACATCCGATAAGGTTCGTCGGTGCCGCGCATCGTCAGGTCGTCGATCATGACGCCGATGTATCCGTCGCCGCGACCGAGGGTGAAGGCGGGACGGCCAAGTGCCCGCAGCGCGGCGTTGACGCCGGCGACCAGTCCCTGCGCCGCCGCTTCTTCGTAACCAGTTGTGCCATTGATCTGGCCGGCGAAGAACAGATTACGCAGCAGCTTGGTTTCGAGCGTCGGCAACAGCTGGGTCGGGTCGGAGTAGTCGTGCTCGATCGCATAGCCAGGGCGCATCATCCAGCAATGTTCAAGTCCGGGAATCGAGTGTAGAACCCGAAGTTGTAGTTCGACCGGCAGGCTCGTTGAGATGCCGTTAGGGTAACATTCGACCGTGTCAGTGCCTTCGGGCTCGATGAAGATATGGTGGCTTGTGCGTTCGGGAAACTTTACGACCTTGTCTTCAAGCGAAGGGCAGTAACGGACGCCGGTGCCCTTGATAATCCCGCTGTACAATGGGGACTGCTTTAGCCCGGTCCGGACGATGTGATGTGTGGCAGGGGTCGTGTAGGTGATCCAGCATTCAACAAGGTTTTGGACCGGTGCAGTCGTGTGAATCGAGAAAGCCAGCGGTTCCTTGTCGCCCGGCTGGGCTGTGAGCTTTTCAGTAGCAATTGAGCGTAGGTCAATGCGCGGGGGAGTGCCGGTCTTGAACCGTCCAATCCTGAATCCAAATTCGCGCAGGTTTTGGGCCAGTTCATTGGCCGGTGCTTCGCCCAGCCGGCCGGCGGGAAAACTTGTCAGGCCAATATGAACAAGGCCAGAAAGGAAAGTGCCGGGAGCAAGCACCACAGTCTGGCCGGTCAGTTTTTCGCCGGTGATGGTCTGGACCCCGACACAGGTACGGTTTCGCCGCAGGACGCGCGCAACAGAAGCTTGTCGAACTGCGATGTTCCGGGTCGATTCAATCAGCGATTTCATCAGCCGCCGGTAGAGTGAACGGTCAACCTGAACACGGGAGGACTGCACTGCCCGGCCTTTTGACGTGTTCAGCTGGCGAAAGTGAATGCCGGCCTGATCGGTTACCCGGGGCATGGCGCCGCCAAGAGCATCGATTTCGCGGACAAGCTGTCCCTTGCCGACGCCGCCGACCGCCGGGTTGCAGGACATCTGGGCGATCGTATCGAGATTCTGGGTCAGCAACAAAACCGAACAACCCAGTCGGGCTGCCGCCAAGGCGGCTTCACAGCCAGCGTGGCCGGCTCCAACAACAATAACATCCCAGCGTTCTGGCTTCAAGTTCTGGTGATTCCAGGCTCCGAGCGGTATACAGTCAAAACCGTGGTTTGCTGCCTGAGCCCCTTGGGGTCCATATTCTTACATTCAGTGTGTCGTAACATAATGTTGCATATGTTGTTGAGCGATTCTGGCGCTAGCAACTTCGGCCCTGCAGGGCGATTGGGGTGTCCCACAAGAAGCCGGCAGGGCAATGGGGGGAACGACTCCCATGTCAGTCTGAGGGCGACTGGCGTTGTCGGACGGTCCGATGCCTGTTTGATATTGACAGACCGGATGTTCCAGCGCCGCTGAGCCTGATTGGGCCGGAACGGTGACAGCGCGGTGAGGCTGGGTATAACCGGGTACAACTTCAGGGAACCCGCTTGGAGGGGGACGAGAAATTGAATCGGTCGCGGATGGCGGCTAGGAAAGAGTCCATCTCCGGGTGCTGGAGGCTCAGTTGTTCGAACGGACACATTCCGTCGCCGCTGCGATTGCGGATTTCCGGGACGGTGAGGCGGAAGTACCAGGCGATAGCGGCCTCTTGCAGTACTGTTGAAGCGGCGAGCGAACCTTCTATTCCGACAACGTTTGCAGCACCGATGTGGACAAAAATCCGGGCGGCGCAGGAGCCAACGACACGATCGGCGACGTTTGCCCCGTGCAGGTCACTGGGATCAAGTTCAAGGAGTTCGAGCAAGGGCTGAACACCGGGTTTGGTGAACCGGTAGTCTCGGCCGGACGGAGTGATGACGAGCAGGGACAGGTTTTCGGTTTGCAGTTGGTTCAGCAGCTCTTCGGCTACCGCCATTGGTGGACGAACACGAGATAACCGGCGCCGATGCCGCACAAGTCGGCGACGATGTCTTTCCAGGAAAAGTGCCGTTCACGGCCAAGAAGATCGTAGAATTCCTTGCTGATGCCGAGGGTGATTGTCCCGGCGCTGGCCGCAGCAGCAGCGTTTTCGTGATTGAAGCCGATTCGGTTGGCAAAAAGGTGATAGCCGGCACCGACCGAAACAAAGGAGGCCGAAAAGTGCCAGAACTTGTCCATCCCCAGCCACCGGTCTGGTTCGCGGGGTACGGAATCTGGTGGAGAAAAGGCGGGCGCAGCCTGCAGCAGCACAGTGGTTGCGATGAGCAGCAGTGTCAGCCTTGGCATCATTACCGCCGGAATGATGAACGATAAAGGTTCCGTTATCAAGTCTGACTTTTTTCTTGACATGCCGATGGCAGTCGGTATTTTTGCGCCAAGTGGCGAGCAGCTGCCTATCGCGTGAGCAACAGGTGCAGTGGCTTGAGCGCATTGGCGCGCGGTTCACTTTGTTCGTGCCCCAGGCGGTAGAAAACCATATCCACTGGCAGAAGTTTGGCCCGCCGGGGGGTCTCGGCGGCACGCAATCACCGGTTCCGGCGCTGACCCAAATAAGAGCGGCGGAGCCGGTGAAATCTTTCTTGTTCAAATCCCGCGAGACCGTCGCCAGTTTTCCTGATCCATCGGAACCAGCTTCATCTGACAAGCAGGTGCTTTTCGGCGTCAAGGGTTGCGATATCGCAGCCTTGGCAGTGCACCGGAAGATGTTTCTGGAGGGTGAGTTCGTCGACCCTTTCTACCAGCTACGGCTGGAGAACACGATTCTGGTAGCGGCCGATTGTCCAGCTCCGGCAGATTCGTGTTTCTGCAACCTTGTCGGAGGCCGACCGTATGTTCGCGAGGGCGCCGACGTGGTTGTGTCGGAAGTCGATGGGCAGTGGCTGGTTGAGCCACTGACGCCGCGGGGGCAGGAACTGCTGGCGTTGCTGGATGATGTGTTGCCGGGACAGGCAGATGAAGCCTTGGTGCAACGACGTGACGAGATCCGGGCCGGGGCCGAAGCGAAGCTTGCTGAAATCAACCCTGAACCATTGCCGGCGGATTTGCCTGCGCGGTTGCGCCGGCGTGAAACCGACGCGCCGTTCTATGCCGAGCACGCAGCCGACTGCGTTGAGTGTTATGGTTGCCTGTTGAGCTGTCCCACCTGTTACTGCTTTCTGCTTTACGATCAACTGCAAGGCAGGCAGATGGAACGGCTGAAGGTATGGGATGCCTGCTATCTGGCGGCCTATCAGCGGGTCGGAGGCGGTGCGAATCCTCGTGGTCAGTTTCTACGACGGTTTGCGAACCGTTTTGAATGCAAATTTCAACACTTCAAGAACAGCAACGGTTTCTATGCCTGTTCCGGGTGCGGACGCTGCTTCCGGGTTTGTATGGGCAAAATCGACATCCGTCGGGTGCTGTTGTCGGTATGAACAACCCCTATCAGCCGGTCCGGGCCGAGATTCTGAGGCTGATTGACGAGACGCCGAATATCAGGACGTTCGTACTCAGGCCGGAGCGGGAGATTCCGTTCCTCGCTGGTCAGTTTGTCGAACTCACTGTACCTGGCCATGGCGAGGCGCCCTTCACGCCTTCTTCGTCGCATTTTCAGCGCGAAACACTGGAGGTGACAATAATGCGGGTTGGACGGGCAACTACGGCGCTGTTTGGCCTTCAGCCGGGTGATTATGTCGGATTGCGTGGACCATACGGGATGCGTTACCCGCTGGAGAAGTTCGAAGGACGTGACATTTACATTGTTGGCGGGGGCGTCGGGTTGGCGCCATTGCGGGCCTTGTTTCTGGCGTTGATACACGAAAAACAGAAGTACAAGCGGATTTTTCTCCGATACGGGGCGCGGACGCCGGCCGATATTGTCTACAAGTACCTGTTGCCTGAATGGGAAAAACTGCCTGGCGTCGACATCGATCTCTCGGTGGACGTTTCGGACGAAAGGTGGATGAAAAAGGTAGGTGTTGTGACCTGTTTGATGGACGAGATCCCTTGTGACGAGAAAGAGAGCGTCGCAGTGGTCTGCGGGCCCCCGGTGATGATGAAGTTTGTCACCAAGAAACTCCTCGACGCCGGTTTTCGGGGGCAGAACATCTATCTTTCGATGGAGATGAACATGTCCTGCGGCCTGGGTCAGTGTGGCCACTGCAAACTGGGGCCGTATTTCACCTGTAAGGACGGGCCGGTACTCACCTGGGAGCAGATAAAGGATATCGAGGAGCCGTTCGTTTGATGACTAGCGCCAAGACGACCTGTCCTTTCTGTTTGAACGGTTGTACCTCAGGCGTTGACTTCAACGGCTACCAGTATCGAATGCACTACTTCACTGAAGCCGAAGTGAACCGTGGTCGGCTCTGCCCGCGCGGTAATTCGGCCAGCATAGTGCTTGATCATCCCGAGCGGTTATCCCGGCCGCTGTTCGACGGGCGCGACATTACGTGGTCTGAGGCGGAAGCGATGATCCGCGGCTGGCTTGCTGCAATTCGACCGGCGGAGCTGGCTTTGGTGTACAGCCGGGGGCGTTCGGCGGACGAGGTGCGGCGCCTGCGCGGCTTGGCCGCTGCGATTGGAACACCTCATCTCGTTTGCGGGCATATTGAGCCCGAGAATGCTTTCAACCATCGGCTGGCGGGGGTGAGGGATGCGATGCTTGAGGACCTGGATAGGTCGCGGGCAACGTTGTTGATTGGTGATGTGTTCAATACGTCACCGGTTGCTTCCTGGCGGCTGGTTGATGCGCGTTACGCGGATCGAAGCAGCCGGATGGTTGTGGTCGATTCTGTGCGCACCAGACAAAGTGGTCTGGCCAATCGGTTTCTTCGGGTTCGGGTAGGTACTGAACCACTGGTACTGGTGGCACTTGCCGCATTGCTGGACGAGCAATTCAGAACTGGTGTTGACATTGATCGGTTTGCAGCGCTTGCAGGTACGACCCGGGATGAGCTGGTAGAAGTGGCCAAGATGCTAAAACCGGATATACCCGGGTTCGTTGGTGCGGCAATGCATCCTGCCCGGGTTTGTCATCCTGCTTTGCACAGCCTTGCTTGCCAGCTGGTAGCACTGGCTGGGAAGAAGCCGTTTGTTGGGTTCCGGGAGAGCGCTGTTCCGGCAGGAACCGAGAGCTTCGCTGGTCTCTGTCGGGCTGCCCGTGAGGGCGGGGTGAGAATGATATTCTGGACTGGTGGGCTGTATCCGTACTCATATGCCGGTTTACTGCCGGAGCTTGATGGCATTGAGTATCGTGTCGCGACTGCTATCTTCCGGCCCGACCCTCCGATCAAGGGACTGGTTCTGCCCCTAGCCGCGGAGCTGGAACGATCTTCAACAGGGACTTCCTACTGGGGCAATGTGGAACGTCAACCTCTGGCCGGTCCGGTCAGCGGTTCACGTCCCTTTGGCCGAGTTCTCGAACTCTTTGGCCGGGCTGGTGAGCTGGCTGAGTCACCTGTCAGGTCGGTTGAGCCGGCTGCGGTGATTGCGCTGGCACAGCAGATGGCCGACACCGTTGGTTCGGCAGGTTCTGATGATTGGCTGTTTGTCGGAGAGAAGAAGGCGATCGGCCTGCGCGGCTTCTTCGACAAAGAGGACTGGGTGTTATTGAACTCTGTTGACGCCACTCGGCTTGGAACTGGTGATGGCGGATTTGCGCGTGTAACCACCGATGCGGGGAGTGTTGATCTGCGTGTGCGTATCAGCGATGCAGCTCCGGCCGGGGCGGTGGTCGTCGGTGTTAATGTTCATTCCAATCGTGCGCTATTGCGGCCGCAGCCGGACGCGCTCGATGGTGAACTCTCGGTGCTGCCAACAAGATGTTCCGTGGAGAAACTCGACCGTGTCGCCGTGATGGGCGGCGAAAACCCGTCGGTCTGGCAGTGAAGAGCATTGTACTGCGTTTGGATTACTGTATCGGCTGCCGGTCGTGCGAAGCGGCGTGCCGGTCCCGTTTCAAGGGCGAGGCACGGATCCGGCATGCTGAGCTTGACCCCGGTACGCTTCTGCCTCAGGCATGCCGGCACTGCGCTGAGCCGTTATGTGCCGCTGCCTGTCCGTTCGGGGTTATTGTCCGTGACCCTGCCGGTGGCGTCGTTCGCAAGTCTGATTTCCACTGCGTCGGATGTCGTTCCTGCGCTCTGGCCTGCCCGTTTGGTGTGATACAGCCTGAGCTTGTCCGACATATGGCGCAGAAGTGCAGTTTGTGCAGTGACCGGCCGGAGGGACCGCGTTGTGTCCAAACCTGCCCTACCGGTGCTTTGCAGTTTGTCGAGGTCGAGACGACGCGAGAGGTTCGGGTTGGAGCTCGGTTGCTCGGGCGGTCGGCGCATTGGAGGCGCTCGTGAACCTCGGGTACACCAGAGGGCTGGAATATGCTCTTGCAGTCCTGCTGAGTTTTCTGTTCAGTGCGAATGTCGGCATGCTTCTAAGTTGGGTAGACCGTTTCGTCAGCGCCCGTGTTCAGATGCGCAAGGGGCCACCGATCTTTCAACCCTGGGCCGACTTGCTCAAGCTTTCGATAAAGCAGACGATCGTGCCGGCTGGCGCTCATCGTGCAACTTTCCTGCTGGCACCCTTGCTTGGGCTGGCGGGAATGTGTCTAGTCGGTGCGCTACTGTTCTATGTCAATTACCAGCCCGATGGTTCGTTTATCGGCGACATCCTTGTGCTGATTTATCTTTTTGCCTTGCCGCCACTGGGGGTGCTGCTGGGTGCATCAGCCAGCCGAAACCCGCTCGCTGCAGTCGGAGCCTCGCGGGAGATGACCCTGTACCTCGGTTACGAGTTTCCGTTTGTGCTTGCTCTGCTGGTACCGGTCATCAAGGCGAACGGTGCCTTGAGACTCGGTGAGATGGTACGGGTACAGTTAGAGCAGGGGCCGTTTCTTTACTCGATTTCCGGGGTGCTGGCAGCAGTCATCATTCTGCTGGTGATTCAGGCCAAGCTGGGACTTGTGCCGTTCGATATGGCCGAGGCTGAACAGGAAATCATGGGCGGGGTTTTTGTCGAGTACTCCGGGGTTACGCTGGCAGCATTCCGGATAACCCGGGCGATGATGTTGCTGCTCCTGCCGGTGTTTCTGGTGACAGTGTTGTGGGGCGGAGTCCGTGATTGGTGGGCAGTACTCAAAATTCTTGCGGTTGTTGTCCCGGTGATTCTGGTTAAGAACACCAATCCACGTCTCCGGGTTGATCAGGCATTGCGCTTTTTCTGGTTTGTACTGGGCGCTGTCGGCATCGCCGCGGTCATACTTGCGTCGGTGGGTCTATGAATAGAGTTGGACTCTGGGGGCTGAAACGCGCTCCGTGGGTGTATCACTTGGCGGCGGCGTCATGCAACAACTGTGACATCGAGATACTGGAGTTGCTCACTCCCCGGTACGATGTTGAAAGGTTTGGAGTTGTTCTGGTCGGCTCGCCGCGTCACGCCGATGCGTTGCTGGTGACCGGCGTCATTAACCGCAAATCGTTGCCGCGTGTACTCGAGACTTACCGGCAGACTGCTAAGCCCTGTCTGGTTATCGGGATTGGCACGTGCGCCTGTGGCAAACAGTTGTTTCGCAATTCCTACAACGCCGTTGGGCCCTATGACCGCCATCTGCCGATGCACGCTTATGTGCCGGGTTGCCCGCCAAAACCCGAAGCAATGATACTCGGCGTTGTCCGGGCGCTGGCAAGACTATGACAGCAATCGAACAGGCTTTCCGGGAGCGTTTCCCCGACGCTGAAGTTCAGGTCTACAACCCGCGGCGATACTATCTTCGTATCGGGCGCGAGAGCCTTACTGCTGCCTGTCGGCTGTTGCATCTTGAGCTGGGTTGTCGGCTGTCGATTTGTACGGGAATCGACACTCGCGAAGGCTATGAGGTGCTGTACCACTTTTCCGACGACAGTCAAGGCGTAATGTATACCCTGAAAGTCATGGTTCCGAAAGACGATCCCGTCTTGGAGTCTCAGGCGGTCTGGTTTCCGGCTGCAGAATGGATTGAACGCGAGATTGCCGAGATGTTTGGCGTCCAGTTTGCCGGTCATCCCAATCCGGTGCCGTTGCTCACTTCGGACACCGACTGGGATTCCTCCCGGCTGCCCCTGCGGAGAGACTATGAGCACAGAGCTAGGCAGCACGAAGAATAGACGGATAGTTCCGATCGGCCCGTATCATCCGCTGCAGGAAGAGCCGGAATTCTTCAAGCTGATTGTCGAGGGTGAGACCGTGGTTGATATGGAAATCAATCTCGGCTACAACCATCGCGGTCACGAGTTCATTTCGCCAGAGTTGACTTATGACCAGATCCCTTTCCTCGTTGAGAGGATTTGTGGCATCTGTTCTAATTCCCATCCATTCGCCTGTGTCCTGGCGGTGGAAGACTGCGCCGGTATCACACCGCCGCCGCGCGCACAGTATATCCGGGTCATCATTCAGGAATTGGAGCGAATACACTCGCATTTGTTGTGGGTAGGTCTGGCTGGGCATTTCATCGGCTACAATACGGTCTGGATGTGGGCGTGGCGGTATCGCGAACCGGTGTTGCAGATTTTCGAGATGATCACCGGCAACCGGAATCACTACGCGGCTAACAAGCCGGGTGGAGTCCGACGCGACATCAAA
Organism: Caldifarciminota bacterium; assembly: GCA_965649225.1. Taxonomy (GTDB): domain Bacteria; phylum Hydrothermota; class Tepidihabitantia; order Tepidihabitantales; family Tepidihabitantaceae; genus CBFGJX01. The sequence goes on along the minus strand of CBFGJX010000001.1, from coordinate 48,777 downwards.
CCGGAGTACATACCGGATATTCTGAAGGCGTTGGACCTGGTGGAGAAGAAGACGGTTATGCTGACAAAGGCTGTCCTCGATGACCCGGTCCTGCGGGCCCGGCTGGAGGGAGTTGGCGTTTTGACACGCGAGCAGGCAGTGGCCTATTCGGTTGTCGGCCCCACTGCCCGTGCTTCCGGCTACGACATCGACCTCCGTCGAGACGAACCTTGTGCCGCTTATGCCGAGATGCCTTTTAATGTCGTGTGCTGTGCTGAAGGAGATGTTTTTGCCAAGGCGAAGGTCCGTCTGTTGGAGACCATCGAGTCGGTCAAAATCGTTCGGTACGCTCTTGAACATCTGCCCGACGGACCGATCGAGACCCGAATCGACGAGATACCGGCAGGCGAAGGCATCGGACGCCAGGAGGCACCGCGGGGCGAGGTCTTTCACTACATTCGTTCCGACGGCACCAACCGGCCTTTGCGGCACAAGGTCAGGGCACCCAGCTACATGAATATTGCTTCCAACATAGTTGCGGTGCGGGGGGGCAGTATTGCCGACGCGGCACTGACGCTGGCGGCGGTTGACCCCTGTTATTGCTGTACTGAACGGATGGCGGCATTCGAAGATGGCAAATTGAAATACGGTTGGCAGGAATTGCTCAGGCTTTCGTGGCAGAAGACCGAGCGGATCCGGGAGCGGCTGGGATGACTTTGCCCGTCAACTGGTTTGACTTTGGCGGCGGTGCCGTCGAGTTCTTTTTGGGAACTGTATTTGGCGTAGTCGGGCTGACGGTGCTGCTCTATTCGATCTACCGAGTGCGTGCTGCGGCGGGTCAGCTTGCTGAATATTATGCTTTCGTTGTCCTCCTGACAGCATGCGGCATCGGGATTGCTTATGCCGGCAATCTCCTGGTTGGTTTCGTCCTTTGGGAACTGTCCGGTTTTGCTATCTGGCGTTTGGTGTTGTTTTATCGCCAGGACGATAGTGCCGATGCTGCGGCCTGGACCTGGTACATGAATTTTGCCGCCTCGGCAGTGATGCTGGTTGGGTTGGCTTTGGTTTTCGAGCAGCACCGGACACTGAGCTTTGCGGGTCTTGCCGGCCGAACTATCGAGTTGTTGCCTGCGGTTCTGTTGCTTACGGGGATAATTGCAAAGTCGGCCGTGTTGCCTTTGTACGTCTGGCTACCTCGGGCCTATCGTGCAGCACCGGCACCAATCTGTGCTTTGCTTTCCGGTGTTGCCGAAAGCGTCGGGGGTGTGATGTTTTTCAAGTTTTTCGTCACCGGGATGCGCGCAGCGGACGGGTTTTTGCCTTTTGTTGCCGCTTTGGCGGTGATTTCGAGTCTTATCGCTGGTGGTGCGGCACTGGCTTCTCGGAGTATCCGGACTACGCTTGCGTACTCAACGATGGGGCAAATGGGGCTGGTGATTTTAGGACTAGCGACTGTTTCGTACTACGGCGTGATCGGAGCACTTCTTTACCTGGCAACTCATGCTTTGGCAAAATCTGGATTGTTTTACGCATTTGGTCTAGTTGAGGAGGCCACTGGTAGGAATGAGATAAGCAAACTGGGGCGCGTGGCGCAGCATTCACCCGTTCTAGCGGTGATGACGGCCCTGTTGACTCTTACGGTGGTTGGAATTCCTCCTTCTTTCGGTTTCTTTGGCAAGGTCGGGATTTTGATTGGTGCCGTCGACCGTGGTCTGGTGTTCGGCGTTGGCGCAATTGTTGCCGCGCTGTTGACCCTTGTCTATATGACCCGGCTCTTTACTGCCGTTTTTCTCGGTGGCGGTCCGACTGATTTTGAGTGGCAATCCCCGCCGATCATGCCGATAATCGCGATCGCGGTTATCGCGTTGATCGTTTTCGCCGGGGGATTTCTGTATGGGGTGCCAGTCAACTGGCTGGAAGTCGGGCTCGGTGTGGGGGGGCACTGATGCACCCGTTTCTGCTGATCATGTTGATTCCCGTGGTATCGGCATTGCTTGCCTACATCATCGGCAAGTTGCGGGCTGAACTCAGTTTCATCGGCAGTGTCGTTCCGCTCTACTATGTCATTTGTCTATTCGTTCAGTCTCGTCGTGATGTTATAGTGTTCAGTGTTTTGCAACGGGCTGGCATCGAGGTTGCATTCCGGCTTGATGCTCTCTCGGGTTTGCTTTTGCTTTTTGCGGCTGGGCTGGGCGCTCTGATAATTCTCTACTCAGTTCGCGCCGTGCGCAGTACGCCGGGGGAACGCGGATTCTACCTGTATGCTCTTCTGGCGCTTGCATGTTCATTTGGTGTTCTGCTTGCGGCCAACCTGCTGGTACTGCTTTTCTTCTGGGGCTGTCTTCTCGCTCTGTCTTACGGGTTGTTGCTGGTCGGGCGGGGAGACCGCCATGTCGCGGCAACGAAAATGCTGGTCCTGGTTGGTCTTTCTGATTTCGCGATGCTGCTGGGGATTGTGCTGCTGGCAGTGAGCGGTGGCTGGCTTGAAATTGCCCCTCCGGTTGCTATGCGACTTGCTGAGCCGGTTATGGTGGTGGCATTCGTTCTTGTGGCAGTTGGGGCGCTGGCCAAGGCCGGCGCAATGCCCTTCCATTCGTGGATTCCGGCAGCCTCAGAGAATTCTCCGGCTCCTGTGATGGCACTCATTCCGGCGACGTTGGACAAACTGCTCGGCATATACCTGCTCTTTCGGCTTTCGGTCTACGTTTTTGATATTGCGTCGAACATGGCCGTTCGCACTGGTCTGATGGCTCTTGGTTCGCTGACAGTTCTGGCCGCCGTGATTATGGCACTGGTCCAGAAGCGGGTGATGCGGTTGCTGGCGTTTCATGCCGTCTCCCAGGTTGGGTACATGATTATTGGCATCGGCAGCGGCGTCCCGGTCGGGCTTGCCGGTGGCCTGCTCCACATGCTGAACAACACGCTTTACAAGACCGGGTTGTTCCTTGCGGCCGGTTCAGTTCAGGAGCGAACGGGGACGGATCGTGTCGATGAGCTGGGAGGTCTGGCGGGGCAGATGCCGGCCACATTTGTTTCGTTTCTGGTTGCAGCGCTGGCCATCGCTGGACTACCGCCATTGAACGGCTTTTTGTCCAAGTGGATGGTTTATCAAGGTATAGTGATTTCAGGTGGAGAAGGCCAGAGATTGTTTCCGGTTTTTCTGGTAGCGGCAATGGTCGGGAGCGTGCTGACCCTTGCTTCGTTCGTCAAGCTGCTCCATGCGGTATTTTTGGGGCAGAGACCGTCACGACTGGAGGGCGTGCGCGAGACCGGTTTTTCGATGTGGCTTCCATCCGGCATTCTTGCTCTGGCCTGCATTGCCTTTGGAGTGTTTCAGAAGCAGCTCGGGCTCGAGACATTGCTTCAGCGCTCGCTTCCGGCGTCAGGTCACTTTGAACCGATAGGGATCTGGCAGCCGCTTCCGGCGACATTACTGTTGTTGCTCTCCCTGGGTATCGGAATCGTGGTGTACATTTCGGGCACTGCCGCTGCACCGGTTGCCGGTAAAGCTTACGTGGGCGGCGAGAGCATTGCCGAGCTGGACGAGAGCCGGGTACCGGGTACTGCCTTCTACGGTCCGGTTAAGACCCTGCCCTTGCTGGGCGAGTTGATTTATTTCGGCGGAATCGGGGCCTTTGATCTCTACAACTGGCTGGATGCTGCCTTGAGATCAGCTGGCAGTCTGGCTCGCGAGTTTAGTCGTCAGATTCTCGAGAGCATCTTTGCATTTCTTGGCAGATTGGCACAGCTGTGCGGCAAGCTGTTGTCCAGAGTGCAGACCGGTTACCTGCCGCTGTACGTCGCTTGGGTATTCCTAGGGGCGGTCGTTTTCTATGTAATGTTGATCCTGGTACGGTGATGATAGAGCTTTACATATTGCTGGCAGTGATGCTTGGGGCGGCACTGGTTGCGATTCATGTTAAGGATTTGCTGGCAGCGGCGGTGGCGCTGGGGATAGTCGGCTTCAGCGTTGCTATTGTATTCCTGCTTTTGCAGGCTCCAGATTTGGCGATCGTTCAAATAGTTGTTGAAGTGCTCACGGTAGTCTTTTTTGCAGCGGTGGTTTTGCGGACGACCAGCACGGACAGCACTGTCGCGCGCGGGCCAGCTTCGATACCGGTCCTGCCTCTGACGGCTTTTGCCGTTTTCAGCATTCTGCTCCTTGGCGTGGCTCTTCGGGCATTGCCGGAGATAGCTGTTTTTTGGGGCAATCCGGTAATGCGTGTCGCTGATGAATATGTCCGCACTGGTTTGCAGCGAACCGGTGCGGCAAACCTCGTGGCGGCGATAATCCTTGATTTTCGCGGCTACGATACTTTGGGCGAAGCCACGGTTCTGTTTGCGGCGGTGATCGGCGTGCTCGTTATTGTGCGCCGTGTCGGTCGCCGGACGACGGGCCATTCAGGTTCGGAGGGATAGTATGCGTGGCATGTCACTCATTGTTCAAACGATTGCTCGACTGCTTGGGGGGATGCTTTTCCTTTATGGCTGCTACATAATTGTCCATGGGCACCTCAGCCCGGGAGGGGGATTTGCCGGCGGTGTCCTGGTGGCAGCATCGTTCATCCTGTTTTCACTTGCTTTTGGCTCCGTAGAGAGCGCCGAGCGCAGCTCCTACGCTTTTTCCTCGGTATTTGAAAGTCTCGGGGGGATCGGTTTTCTCGCGCTCGCTCTCGCTGGTTATGTTGGGGGGCGATACTTCTTTTTGAACGGTCCGATCTTCGGCATCGGGCGGCCGTTGCATCTCTTTAGCGGCGGACTGATAATGCCGGCAAATATCGCCATCGGCATCAAGGTCGGCGCGGGACTGCTGGCGGTTTTTCTGGCGCTTGGTGCTTCAAGGTTTGCGATGAAGGAGTAGCCGTGGTACCGATCCTGGCTTGCATTCTGCTTTTTGTTGTTGGCCTCTATGCCGTAGTGGCGAAAGGCAACCTGATTCGGATTGTGATTGGCTTCACGCTGATGGAGTACGCAATCAATGTCCTCTTTGCGGTGATCGGCTATCGTCGCGGAGCGCTACCGCCGATTATTACCGAGGCTGGTACTGCAACCAAGTTTGTCGATCCACTGCCACAGGCTCTGGTGTTGACGTCAATTGTCATCGGTCTTGCCACTACCGCACTGATGCTGGCACTCGCCATGAGGATTTATGAGCGCTACAAGACCTTCGATATCGCTGAAATAAGGAGGCTCAGAGGATAGCCGGCTATGACGGATTCAAGTTTTCTGCCGCTCTTTGTTGCTGTACCGCTGGCAGCAGCATTTGCCGTCCCTCTGTTCAGTCGCCTGTGGCGCGGTTTCGGTGACATCCTCGCCAACCTCGCCAGCAGTGTCCTGCTTGGCATGGCTGGCTATGGCGTAGCGCTTGTGGCCTGCGGTTCCCCGACGCTGGTCTACCGAATGGGTGGGTGGCCACCACCGCTGGGCATTGTTCTTGTCTTCGACGGACTGACCGGGTTGATGCTGTTGGCTCTCAACGTCGTCGCTTCTGCTGCTTTGCTTTTTTCGATACGCTACCTCGATCACTATACGGCACGCTGGAAGTTTTATGTTCTCTTTTTGCTGGTGCTGGTTGGTTTGAACGGGGCTGTGGTATCCGGCGATATTTTCAATCTGTTCGTTTTCATCGAGATTGCAGCAGTCGCTTCGTATGCTCTGGTTGCATTCGGGACTGACTTCGATGAGCTTGAGGCTGGTTTCAAGTATATGGTCATCGGCGAGATTGGCGGTTTGACGATACTTCTCGCCATTGCATTGCTCTATGCCCGGACCGGCACTCTGAATATGGCCGATGCATCCTTGGTTTTGGCAGCGGCGGGCAAGACACCGTTCTACTGGTTTCTGGTTGCGACCTTCTTGACTGGCTTCGCGGTGAAAATGGCGGTAGTGCCATTCCATGCCTGGTTGCCTGATGCACATCCATCTGCACCAGCACCAGTGTCGGCTTTGCTCTCGGGAGTGTTCATCAAGGTTCTAGGCATTTATGCGATGGTCAGAGTTATGTTCAATGTTTTCGGGCTTTCCCGTGCCGCTGCCCCGGTCTTTTTTGACGTGTTGCTGGGACTTGGATTGTTGTCGATAGTTGTCGGCGGACTGCTGGCTCTCGTCCAGACTGATTTGAAGCGTATGTTGGCTTACTCAAGTGTCAGCCAAGTCGGCTACATCCTGGTTGGCTTGGGTATCGGCAGTTTTTGGGGCGTTGCGGGTGCATTGCTGCATATCGTTGCCCACGCCCTTAGCAAGGGCACGCTCTTTTTGACCTCGGGTTCAGTGGAACTACAGGCCGGCAGTCGTGACATTGATGTGGTCAGGGGTTTGGAACGTTCCATGCCAGTGACAACGTGGTCATATATTCTTAGTGCATTGTCGCTCGTGGGGTTGCCGCCGTTTATTGGCTTTTTTTCGAAACTGCTGATTCTGCTGGGTGCAGTTCAGGTTCGGATGTATCCCTTGGCTTTGTTGATAGCGGTGCTGTCGGTTTTGACACTGGCCTACCTCGGACGGGTAGCAACAAAATCATTTCTGCTGCGCGGTGGAGTCGATGCGACACTGGCCAGAGAATCACCGGCAACAATGGCAGCGGCGATGGTCGTCCTGGTCCTGTTGAGTGTAGCTTTCGGGTTTGGGGTGAGGCCAGTTATCGACTGGTTGGTCGGCCCGGCTACCCGGTCCTTACTCGACGGGATCGGTTATGCCAGTCGCGTGCTTGGAGGTTAGGATGAAGCTGGGACAACGTCTGGTCTACTGGGTGGCAGCCATGATACTCTGGCTGGTCCTCGTGTGGACCTTTCATTACCAGGAGCTCATCGTGGGCGGGGTTGCTGCCTCGTTGACTGCCCTGCTTTTTGGTGGTCAGCTGCCCTTGACCCCAACGAGGTTACTGGATCCGAGACGATGGTTCTGGTTGATTGTGTACGTCCCGGTTTTTGCCTATCAGTGTTTGAAATCCAACATCGATGTCGCGTTGCGTGTGCTCAGCCCCGGGCTTCAGCTCAGGCCCGGAATAGTCAAGATTCGAACCATTCTGAAGTCCGATGTCGCTCGGGTATTTCTTGCCAACTCGATAACCCTGACGCCCGGTACAATGGCTGTGGACATAGTCGGTGATACTCTTTACATACACTGGATCAGCGTTGCTGCCGAAGATCCCAGAGAAGCGGCTCGGGCAATCGTTGGGCCGTTTGAGTTTTTTCTGGCGCGGATTTTTGACTGACGAGGCAGGAGTATGAGCGTGTTCATTGTGGTCCTGACTTTCGGTGCATTCTTCTGTCTGTACCGGGCATTGAAAGGACCGAGCATACCCGACCGGGCCATTGCGGTAGATATCATGGCAGTTCTGTTTACCAGCATCACGGCACTGCTGGCATTGCGATACCGGCTTGCTTATCTGATTGATCTTTCAATCGCCCTGGCGGTAGTTTCCTTTGTCGGAACCTTGGCACTTGCCAAGTATCTTGAAGGGAGAAGCCTTGATGACTGACGTTCTTGGGTGGATTTTTATCGCGGGAGGAGTGGGTTTCACGGTATTGGGTTGTCTTGGGCTTGTTCGCTTCCCTGACTTGTACAACCGGATGCAGGCTGCCACCAAGTGCGTCACACTGGGTACATGTGGTATCATGCTGGGAGTGTTTCTGAAGACCGGTTTCACGATGATGGGCGTGAAGGCACTGGTGTGTGCGCTGTTTGTGCTTTTTACGGTACCGGTAGCGGCACACGCTCTCGCCCGCGGGGCATTGTTCTACGGTGTCAAGCTCTGGAAAGGGACTGTGCGGGACCAGTTCTCCGAGGACCATGGTGGTGAGTCTTTGATTGGGACAGAGTGATGAGAATACCACTGCCGAAACTTCGTGAACTGGCTGAGGCAGTGCGGGCCGTTGTTGCCGGGCCATACACAACGCGTTTTCCCAAAGCGGTCGATTCAGTCCACCCCAATTTTCGGGGACTACTGAAATTCAACGCCGAGAGGTGCATTTGCTGTGGCGCCTGTACCCGTGTGTGTCCTGCACGGGCGCGCGAAATTGTGTTTGACCGAGACAAGAAAGTCTGGCGCAACATCCATCACGCCGAGCGGTGCATCTACTGTGGTCAATGTGTTTTGTATTGTACCGTTGGCGATGCGATTGTTCACACCACTGAGTTCGATGCTGCACGCACCGAGCGTTCCGGTGAGTGGGTAACACAGGTCGAACGGGAAGCGGCGGTTTGCGAGGACTGTGGAGAGCCGTTCGCAGCCAAGGCACATCTGGATTGGATTGCTCGTCGTGTCGGCGACTTGATGAGTGCTAATCCTACCTTGATCCTGTCGCGACACCGGGAGCTTGGCCTTGTGGCACCCTTGCCGGTGGTGCGTACCGGTATGCCTTATCGTTCCTCCAGCATGCGAATACTGTGCCCGACATGTCGACGACGGGCCGTGCTGCGTGAGGAGTGGGGTTACTGACTACTTGTTGTTGCACCGGTTTGGGCAGGCCACCGGTTTTTCCTACCCAATGGACAAGTTGGGGAATTTCGGATTGTCTGATAATAGCGGGGGCTGGATTCGAACCAGCGACCTTGAGGTTATGAGCCTCACGAGCTTCCGGGCTGCTCCACCCCGCAGTGTTTGATATTAAAGCAGTTTTTCTCGCAATGTCAACGATTCGTCTGCGCAGGACAATTTAGAGACGGATCATTCAGAGAGGCAAGCGGTGGTCCCAAAATCGAGTTTGCGGGGAAAGGCAGCTTTGTGGTATGTTGTCGGCGTTGCTTCTGTCGCTGCCCTGGGCGCGGCGGGGTTTGTCGTTGCAGCAAACGCGAGACGGGCTTGGCGACCGGAGCCGCCGGTCAAACTGTCGCGTTTGACCGAGGAGCAGGAGTGGAACCGATTTCGAGCGACGATGGCCCGGCGGCTTACTTTGGCGCAGCGTCGGACAAGCCTCTTGCGTCGGCAAGCGATAGACAGGGGAGGGGCCGGCGGGACTGTCGATTCGTTGTTCTTTTTGATTGATTTAGTATCGCACGAGACCGGCGTCATAGTTGCCGGTCTTGATACGGTGGCGACAACGAACCGACCGGCTGCTCGAGCAGAGGTGCGCAGGCGCTATGACCTTTTGAAAGCACTGATTCGGGAGGCTGGGGAGCTGGTGATGAAGGGTCAGGGATCCCTTTTTGATGAAGATTCGTTGGACGCCGAACTGGAAGAGTTGCTTGAGCGCTAGCAGCAGCTGCTGTTGAAGCCCAGGTCTTTTGCCCTATTTTTATTACATGGTCTGGAGAATTGCTGTAACCCGTCGCGGTCCTGACCCGGAAGCGCGGGCTTTGCTGTCCGAGAGTTCGGAGCTTGGTATTCGTGGCGTCGGCGACATTTCGGTCTCCAGGGTGTACTACATCCGAGGCCCGCTGGATGAATCATCGGTTAGGACGATTGCCAACGTATTGCTCGCTGATCCGGTCACGGAACGATTCGAGATCAGTGCTGGCGTTGCATTCTCGCCGCCAGGCGAAGTTGAGGTTATTGTTCGGCCGGGGGTGATGGAACCAAGCGTCGACAGCATTCTGAGGGCATTGCGCGACGCTGGTCATCCTCAGTGCGAGGTTCACGTCGCGACGGCATATCGCTTCTGGGCTCGACGAGAACGGAATGCAGTTGCCGAGCGGCGGACAATCGAGCGACTGACAGATTGTCTCTTGGTCAATCCTGCGATCCAGCGGGTCGTGCGTTCGACAGACGAAATTTTTGTCGGGTTTCAGCGGCAGAGTGCCCGTGTTCGGCGTGTTCCGGTGCTCGGCAAGAGTCTGGCTGCTCTTGAGAGGCTGTCCCGTCAGCGGATGCTTTCGTTGAGCGGCGATGAGATGCTGGAGATAAAGCAGCATTTCGAGAGACTAGGTCGCAACCCTACAGATGTCGAGATTGAAACCTTAGCTCAGTCTTGGTCTGAACACTGTCAGCACAAGACATTCCGCGGCGCGATAAAGCTGCCGGGTCGGGTGGTCAGAAATCTTCTAAAGCTTACCATTTTCAGGGTTACTCGTGAACTGAATCCACCCTGGTGTCTGTCGGTCTTTAGCGATAACTCGGGAGTAGTTGAACTGGACGATCAATACGCATTGACATTCAAGGTGGAGACACACAACCATCCGTCGGCAATTGAGCCGTACGGTGGCGCTGCGACCGGTATCGGGGGTGTGATCCGGGATTGCCTTGGCACTGGACTCGGTGCGAGCCCGATACTGAATACCGACGTTTTCTGTTTTGCGCCACTGGAAACCAGAGTCGATGACTTGCCGAAGGGAGTAATGCATCCACGGCGCATTATGAAAGGCGTCGTTGCGGGCGTGCGCGATTACGGGAATCGAATGGGAATCCCGACCGCCAATGGAGCGATCTGTTTTCATCCCGGATATTTGGGAAATCCCCTAGTGTTCTGCGGTACACTCGGCTTGATACCTAAGTCAGCCGTGAAGAAGCGTGTGAAGGCTGGGCAGTTGATAGTCCTGATGGGCGGAAGAACCGGCCGCGACGGTATCCATGGTGTAACTTTTGCCTCGGCCGAACTGGGGCACGAATCAGAAACAGTCGGAAGTGGTGCGGTACAGATTGGTAACCCAATTGAAGAAAAGAAGCTCGCCGATCTCGTCTCTGCCGGCAGGGACAAGGGGCTGTTCTCGGCATTGACCGATTGCGGAGGGGGAGGGCTTTCCAGCGCGGTTGGGGAATTGTCGCAAACTGTCGGCTGCAGCGTTGAACTTGAGAAGGTTCCACTCAAATATGAGGGACTTACTCCGGCTGAAATCTGGATTTCGGAGTCGCAGGAACGGATGATTGCGTTCATTGAGCCGACCAAACTCGATGCACTCCAGGAGCTGGCGCGAAATCTCGATGTTGAGATATCGGTGATAGGCAGGACGACTGGTTCGCGGCGAATGGAGTTGTGGTATCGTCGCCGGCGTGTGGCGGATCTCGATATGGACTTCGTTCATCGCGGATGGCGTAGCTGCAAGCGCGAAGCACGCTGGCAAAGGCCAGAAACTGCTGACCCGAGTGTTCCCCTGAAGACTGAGCTGTCTGAGCAGCTCCTGCGCGTTTTGCATTCGGCTAACATTGCGAGCAGGGAGTGGGTTATCCGTCAATATGATCATGAAGTCCAAGCCGGTACGGTCGGGAAACCATTTGCCGGGCAGTTTCAAGGCGGGCCGTCTGACGGCTGCGTTATTGCTCCGGTGAAGGGATCACGGCGTGGCTGTGTCGTTGCCGTGGGGATTTGCCCAAGATATGGATTGATTGATCCCTACTGGATGGCAGCGTCGGCCATTGATGAGGCGCTTCGCAACTGTGTTGCGGCCGGCGGTGATATTGAGCGCACCGCATTGCTTGATAACTTTTGTTGGGGAAGTCCTGAGCGTCCCGATCAGCTCGCCGGGCTGGTCCGGGCTGCTGGGGCGTGCTACGACATGGCGCGGGTGTTTCGCACCCCATTCATTTCCGGCAAGGATTCACTCTACAACGAGTTCAGAACAGATACCGGCGAGTCGTTGCCAATACCTCCGACGCTATTGATTTCGGCGCTGAGCGTAATCCCCGATGTTTCGGTTGCCGGAATCGGCAGTGACTTCAAGAGGCCGGGCGATGCCATCTATGTGGTCGGCGAAACGTTTGACGAGCTCGGAGGCAGCGAGTATTTCGATATTCACCACGGCCTTGGACGTGAGGTGCCGAAGGTTGACGCGAGGCGGGCGAGACGGACGATGCTGGCGGTAGCCAGTGCGTTGCGGAGAGGATTCGTTTCGGCTTGTCACGATCTCTCCGGGGGGGGGTTGGCGGTGGGAGTTGCTGAAATGGCGATCGCGGGCAGGCTGGGGTGTCGGATTGATCTGACCCGCCTGCCGGGGGCCCGTCGCTTCCGACGCGATGATTTTCTGCTTTTCAGTGAGTCCAATTCGAGGTTTGTTTGTACCGTACCGCAACGACACCGCAAAGCATTTGAAGACTGTCTGCGGCGGACTGTGCATGCGGTCGTGGGGAGAGTCGACGACAGCGGCTTTATCAGAATCGATGGTCTGAATGGCGGGAGGGTGGTTAATCTGGCGGTGTCTGAGGCAGCGCGGGCCTGGCGGAGTGGTCTGACCAGAAGGCTTGAAGCTGAGAACCGGGGTTAGGGCTGTGGTCAGGTGTGCGGGCAGCCACCGGCTTCCCGCACGATGCGCACGAGTTCGTCAAAGCTATCCCTGTCGCGATGAGTGATGAAGCGTACCAGCATGGGTAGATTTACGCCGCAGAGGACTGCGACGTTCGAGCGGTTGTGTTGGGTTCTGAGGCTGGCAATTGCGCAGCTGGAGCCGTACATATCGACAAAGATGATTGTCGCTGCCGCCGCAGTCGCCTGAAGGATGCCATCGATTTTGGCCGTAAGTTCGTCCGTTGACATGCTGGCGTTGCTCACGGCTTCTATGCCGCCGGCAGGCCCCACGATCAGTTGGGCTGCTTCCAGTAAAGCCGCGGGCAGGTTGCCGTGTCCGACGATTATGCCCTGAACTGGGTGACGATTGGATTGACTATTCTTGGTCATCGGTTATGAACGGGTCAATGCGTGGTGAGCGGCTCATCATTCGCTTCAGCTCGTCATCAAAGACCTTGGCGGGATGATAGCCAAAAACCTTCAGGATATGGTTCTTGGCTATTACCTCCAATACCAGCGCTAGGTTTTTACCGGGGATGACCGGGATGGTGACTTTGGGTATTCTTACATTGAGGATTTCCGCAAGCTGATCCTCAACGCCGATTCGCTCATACTCCATTCCTTTACGCCAGTGAACTAGGCTGACCTCAACTTCTATGCGTTTCTGGATTCGGATTGCCCGAACGCCGTAGAGACTGTAGACGTCAACTATCCCAACGCCGCGGACCTCGATGTGATGCGCCAGAAGCGGTGTTCGTGCTGCCGAGTATCCCATTAGAATACCGGCACCGCGCCGCAAAACCTTAACCAGGTCGTCCGCGATGAGGCGGTGCCCTCGATCTACCAAGTCCAACGCACATTCGGATTTGCCGATACCAGATTCGCCGGTTATCAGAAGGCCGACGCCAAAGACGTCAACGAGTTCGCCGTTGACATAGGTTTCGGGTGCCAATCGGTGGTCGAGATAGGCTGACAGTGCGTGAATGAATGGCGTTGTGTCCATGGGCGTGCGCAGGAGCGGGATCGAGTTACGGTCAGCTTCCGTGAGCCAGCGGTTGTTCAGTGGTAGTCCTTTGGTGACGAATATGCATGATGGCTGCAGTTCAAACAGGCGTCGGACCGCATCATCGGCCGTTTCCGGCGAAAGGGTGCTGAGGTAGGTCAATTCAGTGGTGCCGACAATCTGAGCACGCTCGGCCAGAAACACGCCGGTGTAGCCTGCGAGTGCCATTCCTGGTCGGTTAATGTCGCTGGTCACAAGCTGGTTATTTTCCAGCCCTGAGCGGCCCGCCAACAGCTCGAGACCCCATTCTTCCTGCTTTTCGTGCAGGAGAGTGGCGATGCTCAGCCGACCAGAGGTGCCGTTCACGGCTGTTCCGAGGCAGCCTGCGGCGGGACGCGTTTGCGGCTGCGCAAGCGCCCTTCGTGACGTTCGAGCTGGCTGACCAGTTTGCTGGCCAAGTCGTTTACTGCGGCATACATGTCATCGCCTTGCCCCTTGGCGGTGATAGTCCTGCGGCCGAAGTGAACCTTCCCCTCGGCGACGTCTTTGATGCTGTCTCTGAACAAAACGACAGTCGTTTCAACAACCCGCTTGTCGAAGCGGTTGAGTTTGCCTAGTTTGTTTTCAACATAGTTCCTGAGGTGGGGTGTTATGTCATAGTGTCGGCCAGTGAGGGTGAACTTCATTTGGGCCTCCGGCTGTTCGTTATTGGTCTCCGGTTCTTGCTTTGTGCTCCAGTCATATTTCGTTCCTGCCTTCGAGGGCCCGGCTTATGGTTTCGACGTCGGCAAGTTCAATGTCGGCGCCAACGGGCAGCCCGCGAGCGATACGGGTGACACGTACCGGTCGGTCTTTCAGCGCACGGGCGATATATACGGCAGTAGCTTCGCCCTCAGTAGTAGGATTGGTTGCGATGATTATTTCTTGGATGCCAGTGCCGACGCGTTTGAGAAGCTCGTCCATGCGCAGTGACTGTGGTCCGACCCCGCAAATTGGTGACAACGCCCCGCCCAGTACGTGGTAGATGCCCCGGTAGCTGCCTGCCTGTTCGAGGGCGAGTGCGTCAGCCGGCTCTTCGACGACACAAAGCAAGCTATGGTCGCGGGACGGATCCCGACAGACTGAGCAGACTTCTTCGGTCGTATAGCAGAAGCACTCAGGGCATTCGTGCAGCAGACGACGGGCTTCGTTCATGGAGCCGGTCAGTTCGTCGATTAGTCCTTGGTCACGCAGCAGATGAAATGCGATGCGCTGGGCTGACTTTCGGCCAATGCCGGGAAGACGGCTCAAACTGGCGGTCAGCTGTTCTAGCGGGTCACGCATCCTGGCTTAGAGAGATATCAGAAGCCTGTCTCAATGTTCCTCAATTCTGCCGAAAATCCGCGTCAGTCTGGCAGAGACCGGATCGACGCCGGATGATGGTGAGGCCAATTTCAGTGCGAGTCTTATTTCTCGTCCGGCGATTGACAGCAATTGCTGTTCAATGAACGTGCGTTCGGCCTCAATGTTTGCCAAAACCCCACGTTGATCTGCAGGCAGAGTCAGGGTGAGTGTATCCTCGGATAGTTTGGACTCGCTGGCAAGGTCAAGGGCCGCAGCAAGCAGCGGTCTATGCTTGTTTGTCTCAAGACGCAGACGGTTCCAGATGCTCGGTTCAGAAACTTCTTTTTCATTCGTGCAATCCGGTTGATGCGGCGATGGAGAGGGAGCAGACGGCCGGGGAGGGGGTTCGAGCATCGTTAGCTCGAGCGTCGCTACCTCAAGCAATGCCCGCGGTATTTCGGAGTTGCGAGCCGTATCCTCAAGCGTAGTCAATCTGTCGAGTATCGCCAAAATGCGGGGGGGGCTGAAGTACTTGGCCATTTCCTTAATGGCAGCGGCCTCGTCGGGAGTAAGGTCACTGAGGCCGACGGAACTACCGGTCGCTACCGTCAGCAGCTGGCGAAAATACTCAACCGCGCCCCGGAGAAATTCGATGGGGTCACGGCCGTTTTCAAAGATCCTTGCGATTAGCTCAAGCATGCCGGCTGCGTCCGCCTTGACAACCAGGCTGGCTAAGGTGCTGTAAAACTGTCCAGGCACAATACCCAGCAGTTCTTCAACGTCGGGCGCATCGATTCCTTCGGGACGGAATGCTGCCAATTGGTCAAGCATGCTCTCAGCATCGCGCAGTGCTCCGTCTGCTCTGCGTGCAATCGTCAGCAGGGCTCCGTCAGTGATCGCAATACGTTCTTTTTCTGCAAGCCAGGCTAGGCGATCACGGATTTCACCGGGCGTCGCCTTGCGAAAATCAAAACGCTGGCAGCGAGAGATAATAGTTGGTGGCACTGCGTGGGCGTGGGTAGTGGCAAACACAAATTTGGCATGGGCGGGTGGTTCTTCCAGCGTTTTCAGTAGAGCGTTGAAGGCCGGTTCGGTGAGCATGTGAATTTCGTCGATGATGTAGATTTTAAAACGCGCTGCATTGGGAGCATAACGGATGCTATCGCGCAGATCACGAATTGCGTCGATTCCCCGGTTCGAGGCGCCGTCGATTTCAATTACGTCGAGACTGCGTGAGCTGGCAATTTCGCGACAGAAGCTGCATTCGTTGCAGGGTGTCACCGTCGGGCCGTGCTCACAATTCAGACTCTTGGCAAGAATGCGGGCCGTAGTTGTTTTGCCGACTCCTCGGGGACCGGCGAACAAGTAGGCATTGGCCAGACGACCGTTCTGGATGGCGCTGGCCAGCGTGGTACGAACGTGTTCCTGGACCCAGAGCTCGTCTAATCGCGTGGGGCGGTATTTGAGTGTCAGGATCCTGTTTTCTGCCATGGTGTCTCAGCCCGGTCGCGCGGGCAGCTTCGACGCCAGTGAGCGAGGCCGCAGCGTAAGTGACTCCGACCAGGCACTCCGATGACCGCTGCGCGAACCGCGTACCGCTGCTACCTTCCGGTCCTGACGGGGTTGGCGGTGGTCAACGTCACCAGACCCGATCCTCAACGTCAATATACGGCTGCCGGCTTGTTCAATCACATGATGCCTCAGACTGCCCATCGACCCCGCTTGGGCGGGTTTCGGGTTACAGGGGACCGCCAGCCCCCCATCTAGCGCGACCGGATGATTTCCGTCACTTGATAACCTTGGATGGTTCGACCAGGGCGGCCTTAGGGTCGATATCTCCAGGAATTACTCCAGTTGCGGTAAGACGTGCAGCGAGTGACGTGAGAGCGGTCTTATTGATTTCAGCCAGACGCTGCGGCTCCGGCACGCGGCAGGCACCACATTGAGTCGTGCAATAGCTGAAATAGCGTCCCAGAACAAGCTTGGCACTGTCGGCCTTGCCTTCAATGAGCGCTGCTGCAGCGTCGATGCTCTTCTTCAACCGTACTGCGAGCGTGCGGCTGCGTGTCAGGAGGGAAGGGGCGAATCCGATTGCGGCACCCGGAAATGGTTGTGTTACGAAACGAGCCGATGCTGCGGGCTGTACCAGTCGGTATCGGGCCGTGTCCAACGGGCACAGCATTGGTTCGACAAGCCAGGCTGCATCAACTTTACCGGCGTCAAGCTCGCCAAGAATCGAAGAGTAACCGGCCTCAATGAGGGTGACATCCCGTTCAGTCAGGCCGTTGCTTGCCAGCATCACACGGACGTAGTCGCGGAACTGGGGAACGAAGGCCAGCCTTCGTCCGCGCAAGTCAGCGATCGTTTTGACCTTTCCTTTGACGGGAGCGACGATTGCGTCGACATAAAGAGATTGCCGATACTCCTGGCTCATGAAGACTTTCAGGGTTTCACCTTTAGTGGCCCAGTGTTTCAGTACGGTACTCCACGGGAAAATGCCGACGTCGTACTTGCCGGCAAAGAGGTCCGCCAGCGCTTGGTCGGGGTCGGAGTAGAAGCACAATTCAGGGGTTATCTTGTTGGGTTTGAAAAGTGACTCCTCGTATGCCACAAGAAACGGCAAGGCGGCGGCTGAGCTGTCGCAGGCAAATCGGAGCTGCACCGTTCGATTCTCCTGTAGCTGAGGATAGATAATGACGAAAACCAGAGCAGCTGCCAAAACAAAGATGAGCAGATTGAGTAACTTGGTCACGCGATCACCTCACTTGTTCTTGCGTAGCCTGTCTGCCTTTTGGAATGCATCAAAAGCCTTTTGGTTCTGTCCCAATTCACGATAGCAGATTCCGATGTTCTGCCAGGCGTCTGCGGAAGCCGGATTGAGCTTCGTGGCAATTTCAAGATTGGCCAGTGCGACGACATATTTTGCGCGTGCGGCATCGGTCCGTTTGGCGTCGCTGAACGAGTTGGCAAGGGCAGTCTGGCTGCTTCCCAGCCAAAGATATACCTGTTCAAGGAACTGCGGTGTCAAGCTGCTGAGAAACATGCCGGCAGTGTCGGCGATGGTTGCCTGCGATGCTGTTTTGCGGTTCTTCAGGTCAAGGAAGTAAAGCCAGGTATGGATCGTCTGGCTGCGACCCAGCGCGGACAAAAGTGAGTCGACCGCCTGACCGAGGCGCTCAGGAATTTCGGCGTACCCGATGGGGGTGGTTTCGGGCGTCACCAACGCTAGCAGCGAATCCACCCAGCCGCTGGGTACGGCAGTCAGCGGCAGATTCGCACGCTCGATGACCAGTTGCATCGACGTCTCGGCGGCGCTGTCCTTACCGGCCTGGTAGAGCGTCAGGCCAAGATCAAAGAGCGATGTCAAATCGGTCGGGTCCGTCTGAACAGCCACATTGAAAAGGCTCTCAGCCTTGATACGGTAGCGTTCCGATGCATCTGCCTTTGATTCTGTCGCGGCACGCAACATCGCCGTTCCAGCGCGACTTGCTGATGAATTTATGTTCTGGGCAGCGAAGAAGAGCTGACTGGCAATCTGTGCCACTTCGGTCAGTTGGCGCTCTTTTCCTAAGTCGCGCTTGATGTACTCTTCCAAGGCTGACTGGTCTCGACGACGACTGAGCTGGATGAGTTGATTGGCTACTGCGTCGATTCGATTCTGGTCATCGGTTTTCAGCAGGGTTGCGAGCTGTTTTCGGGCTGAGCCAAGTCGATTGGTGTAGACGGCGATGGCGCGATCGTAGTAGTAGGCAACGGAATCGAAGCGGGCCAGACGTGCTTCCGGGGTTGGCCACAGGCTGTCCGGCCTCTGCAGGAAATACAGGCCCAGCAGGCTCAGCGCTTCGGCACTCTGGGCGTCAAGCTTGAGCAAGTCTTCCGCCGTGCGTCGCATTTCGTCGAAGCGTCCCAGCGCGCTGTAGGCGTTGGCAACCAGAGTGTAACCCTGTGGCTTCTCGGGGTCGACCTTAACTGCCGCCAGGGCTGCTGTCAGGGCGTTTTCGTATTCGCCGAGCCCGTAGTCCTCTCGCGTTCGAAAAATCAGGCTAGTGTAGGCATAATACTGCCATTGCTCATTTGACCGGATGCGGCCAGCGAGAGCGGTGTCGAGGTTAAGCGCAGTCAGGAAATGATCGGCCGCCGAACGGCGCTGGTTCAGCTGGGCGTCAGAAAGTCCCAGCCAGAGATGGATTTGGGCCAGCGTAGCTGGTTCCGCCGTGGCGCCGTATGTATCAAGGGCTTTCTGGAACTGTTCACGAGCCCGTTCGTAGCGCTGACCATCGTAATGAATCCGGCCGCCGCGCAACAGGGCATCAAGTGGAATCTGCTGCGCGCATGCATGAGCTGCCACAATAGCTGTCATGCCCAACACGAGCCAGATTCGCGATCGCCAAATGGACATCTGGGTCCTCCTTAAGTGGTCTGTGGAACAGCACTGAATCATAGTCAAATTGCTGCAGGTGTCAACGGAGCTGGCTGGTCCGGTTTGACATCCCTGAAGCCGGCAATATAGTTCGGCACATGGCACGCGATGAATCGATAGTTAAGGTATACATTGAGGACGAGGTTCGCAAGTCATTTCTTGACTATGCGATGTCGGTGATTGTAGCGCGGGCATTGCCGGACGTTCGTGACGGACTGAAGCCGGTCCAGCGACGGATTCTCTACACGATGAGTGAAATGGGGCTTCTGCCCACTCGGCCATTTCGCAAGTCCGCTGCCGTCGTCGGTGAAGTGCTCGGCAAGTACCATCCTCACGGTGATACCGCGGTGTACGATGCAATGGTTCGGATGGCGCAGGATTTCTCTCTGCGTTACCCGTTGGTACAGGGGCAGGGTAATTTTGGCTCAATCGACGGAGATGCGGCGGCGGCTTATCGTTACACCGAGGTTCGGCTGTCGCCGCTGGCAACAGAATTGCTTGCTGACCTGGATAAGAACACTGTCGATTTTCAGCCCAATTTTGACGAGCGATTGAAGGAGCCGCAGGTTCTGCCAGCTGCTTTCCCGAACCTGCTTGCCAATGGTGCCTCTGGCATTGCGGTCGGAATGGCTACGAACATACCGCCGCATAATCTCGGTGAGCTTGTCGATGGTCTGGTTGCCTTGATTGACAATCCCGATATCAGCCTGCGGGAACTGATCCGTCACGTTCGGGGCCCTGATTTTCCCACCGGAGCAGCGATTGTCGGTACTGAGGGCATACGCCAGATGTACGAAACGGGTCGTGGGTCGCTGGTATTACGGGGAACGGTGCAGTTTGAAGAGGTGAAGGCTGGTCGCGACAAGCTGGTCATCGTTGAGATACCTTACCAGGTAAACAAATCGAACCTGATCGCCCGGATTGCAGAGCTGGTGCGAGAAAAGAAGATTCAGGGGGTTGCCGACCTGCGGGACGAGTCAGACCGGGATGGCATGCGGGTCGTGCTTGAACTGCGGCGCGACGCGGTGAAGGAGATCATCCTTAATCAGCTTTACAAGTTCACCGAGCTTCAGACTACCTTTAGCGCCAACCTGCTCGTGCTGAATGATGGCGTGCCGAAGGTGATGAATCTGAAGAACATCCTTGATGCCTACTTGGCTTTTCGGCGTGAAACCGTGACCCGACGTGCCCGGTTTGAGCTGGCGCGTGCCGAGGAGAGGGCGCACATTCTTGAAGGGCTCAAGATTGCCCTCAAGAACATAGATGCTGTTGTTGAGCTCATAAAGAAGTCGAAGGATACTGAGGCTGCTCGGGAGGGGTTGGAGCGACGTTTCAAACTGAGCCGGAAGCAAGCTGATGCCATCCTGGAGATGCGCCTTGCCCGTCTAACCGGACTGGAGCGTGACAAGATCGACGGGGAGTACGCTGAGCTGATCAAAGAGATCGCCCGACTGAAGGCACTCCTTGACTCGCGGGCCCTGATGATGCGTGAAATACGGACTGAGCTGCTTGAACTAAAGCGCAAATTCGCCGATGAACGACGAACTCAGATAGTCCGTGGTGCTGCTGAGGAGCTGTCGGTAGAGGACCTCATCAAAGAGGAAGACATGGCCGTCACGATAACCCATCGTGGTTACATCAAGCGGATGCCTGTTTCGGTATACCGGCGGCAGGGACGTGGGGGCCAGGGACGGACCGGCGTCAGTGTCCAGGATGAGGATTTTGTTGAAGGTCTCTTCATCGCTTCGACTCACGACTACATGATGTTCTTCACCGACAGGGGGCGCTGCTACTGGCAGAAGGTGTATGAGATTCCAGAGGGTTCTCATGCGGCACGCGGACGCTCGATCGCCAATCTGGTGGAAATGGACCGGTCTGAGGTGATGGCTTCCTACCTCGCAGTACGGAGTTTTGACGCAAACCGCTTTGTATTCTTTGTTACCAAGCAGGGCAAGGTGAAGCGCGTCGCACTAGATGCTTTTGCGAACCCTCGCCGCAAGGGCATTATCGCGATGGCGGTGGAACCCAACGACGCGCTGGTTGCAACTTTGTTGACGTCGGGCGGCGACGATGTTCTTCTGGTCACGCGCGAGGGGCAGAGTATTCGCTTCAATGAAACTGATGCCCGCGACATGGGAAGAACGGCGGCAGGAGTACGGGGCATCAGGTTGTCAAAAGGCGATCTGGTGATTGGCGCGGTTGTGGTTCGCGAGGGCTACTCGCTGCTGACGGTCTTCGAGAACGGTTTTGGCAAACGTACGGATTTCTCCGAATTCAGACCACAGAGTCGCGGCGGATCCGGAGTGATTGCAGCAAAGCCGGTCGAGAAGTCAGGCCGGTTGGCTGCTGCCATCGCCGTCAGTGATTCATCAGAGATTATCGTGTCCTCTAGAAACGGTAACGTCATCAGGATAAAGTGCTCAGAAATCCGCAAGTGTGGCCGTAACACGACGGGCGTGAAGGTGATGGCGGTTGAAAAAGGCGATGCAGTTGTGGATGTGGCGTTGATTGAAGAAGAAAACGAAGTCCCAGCCGATGGAAAATGATTAGCCGGCCGACACATGGCGGACCGACTACAGACACACTAGGGGAAGACGGGCGCTGCCCTTGTCAGGTCAGACTTCGGGCAACAAACAGAGCTTTATGCAGGTAGAGGTGTAGGCAGGCAGAAGCAAGTCCGGCTTGTCGAAACCTCAGCAGGTACTGATCAAGGCTCAAGGGGTTTTCTTTGTCCTGGTAGTGGGGGCAGTTACATTACTTGCCAGCTGTCCGTCTCGGCATCCGGTTTGCGCCTGCAGGTGCTTCAATAGGCCTTGCAGCGGACTGGCGAGTCTGGCGGTGTCAAGGGCGATACGGTCAATCACCATCAACAAGCCGTTATGTGTCAGATGATTGCGACAGAAACGCAGGATGGCGAGCTGCGCCGGTGAGCTCAGCTCATGGATGACATCGACACAGGTAATTAACCGAAACCGTCGCTGGGTCGTGAGTTTGTCAACCTGATTGAGGTCGTGACAAACGAGACGAACCCTCTTGGCAAAAGCGCGTAGTCGTTTTTGCGCCAGCTGCAGCATGGTAGAAGAGCGGTCGACGCCGGTAAATCGGGCGTCAGGCAGATGACTGAGCAGCAGTTCCGCTGTTTTGCCTGTTCCACAGCCGAGATCGAGGATGTGACTGTGTTGACGCCAACATGTCATCGCAATGTGAGCGAGGATTTGAAGTTGTTGTCGTTTTAGGGGATTGAGTGGCTGCTTGTCCCATGTCCGCACGAACAGCGGATCCTGCCAGCGCGTGCTGTAGTCTTCAGCCTGATATTGTCCGCGGTTGCTAGACGGCCGCACGGCGGATTTTCTCCGCAATTTCATCAAGTTCAGCGGTTGAGAACGGTTCACGCATGCGGACCTGGGCAAAGTGATGCAGTGCCAATGTTTTGTCGAGCAGGTTCTCCTCGCCGCGGATGGTCGGCACCAGCAGCATGTGCAAGTGTGGTACCCTTGTGCCGCGGATCAACATGGTGACATACTCGCAGTCAAAAGCGTGTTTGATTTTTCTGGCGAGCAAGTAACAGGTGCGAAGAAAAGGCCCGGCAATGTTGTCCTGTGGTTCGATGTCGGTGAACCAGACGATGTGACGCTTTGGTATGACAAGACAATGGCCGCGCGATATCGGGTGCAAGTCGAGCATTGCCATTGTGTGCTCGTCTTCAAACACCTTACGGGCGGGGGCTTTGCCGGCAACGATGTTGCAGAAAGGGCAGTCTGGCATCGATGTTCCTCCTACCAACTTCTTGGTTTACAGATGATTTCGCGAATCTGGGTGGTAAAGAAGCTGCGTGAGTGCGCCGGTCTGATGACAAGAGCTGTGTCAGCGCCAGTGCCGGTGCCGGCGATGGCGACGATGTCCCTGCCGTAGGGGATTAGCCCCGCATCCAGCGCCATTGTAGAGATTTCGACGCAGACTTTGGTTCCTTCGCCAAAGGTCCGGTAGGTGCAGGCGACGGTTTCGGCAGGACCGATACCACCAAATCTCATTCGCAGATCGCGTTCAATCCCTGAAAGGGCATGTCCGGCGCGGACAACGGAAATGCCCAGCTTTTTCAATCTTGCCTCGGTGGCTTGGGTCAGTTCGCTGTGTCCGGGTTTTCGGAAACCAACGTGGTGCGTGACGCAGACAACTGATTCAGCGGTAGAGCGAAGTGAGGCGAGCAGCAGGGCGGTCCGACCGGTTGTTGAGGCTACGACCAAATGGCGGATGTCCAGAGCGCGGGCACGGTCAAGAGCAGACCGGAGCGTTTTAACGGTGTTTTTCTCCAATGTGGTTGTCGACTTTTTCATCGTGCCACCTTTGAGCTATTAGCGGTGAAGCTTAGCCGTCATCGCCGAATGGGTCAAGTTGTCTGCTACAGTCGGAGTCTGGTTGTTGTCTGGCGGTACCGATATGCAGACACAGAGGCATATGGGGTAAGGCCCCGACAAACAATCGGGCAGGACCCAAGGCCCTGCCCGATTGTTCTGGTTACTGCCGGTCAGCGGGCCAGAATGGTTTTGGTCTTGACAGTACCGTCTTCGCTCTTGAGGCGAATGAAGTACACGCCGTAGCCGAGGGGACGTCCGTTGTCGTCAGTGCCGTTCCATTTCGATATGTACGTACCCGGTGTCACGCGACCACATACCAGTGAACGCAGGTTGCGGCCGCTGGCGTCGAAGACGGCCAGTTCGACCGGGCCTTCGCGTTTGACCTGCCAGTTGATGGTAGTCGTGCCGCGGAAGACGCTGGGAACGGCGACGAGTTGTCCGGCGTGGAGAGCGCGGGTGACCGGGTTATCAAACAGGCCGGTTCGTGGGTCGTCGGAGGTGAACTTGACGGCATGTCCTGGTATCCATGCAGAGGCGCCGCGGGTGTAACTGCCATCGTATAGTTGCTGAATGAATATCGTGCGGGAAGGGTCCTGCATGCCGACGGTTGCCGAACTGCCGGGCTGGTTGGCAGTCCGATACTGGAAGATGACCTCGCAGTTGCCATCGCGAGCGGCACGGGTGGCATCGTAGAAGATGATCTGGAAGCTTTCAAAAATTGTGCGCGCGCTGTAGTACGCTACCGAGTCCCACTCCACGATGAGACAGTGGTTTGTAGTGTCGTGATACCACCAGACACCACCGCCAGTGGGAGGATAGAGGTCGTCCCAGTTGGCAAGGAAAGCCGGTGGCAGGGTGGTTGAAGGCAAGCTGGTGTTGGAGTAGGCGGAGACCGTCGTCGAGCCGAGCCCGACCCAGCCGTTGCCACAGATTGAAAGCTGGGTGTAGTTCTGGCCGTAGAAGCGGAATGGCCCGAATCCACTGGGAATGTCAATTACGACCGTCTGGTCGTCAGAAAGTGTCAGTCTTGTTCCAAGATTACGAATCTCCATCCAGTTGTAGGTCGGGCATTCGTCGTAGCCGGTGTCCACTTCGTCGTACGCCCAGTAGAGAGCGGGTTGGCGTGGGCCGTCAGGCATTGGATCAACAGTCCTGATTTCACCGACGACGATGGTGAATACAAGGCGTTCCGTATACCCGGCATCGGCGAACACGTCCAGTGTGCAGGCGACAGGAGTTTCCGGCGGTATGGAGGCGCTGGCTGCGAGTGTGAACCGGTCACTGGTGTTGGTGCTGAGGCTGTCACGTCGAACGGTACCATAAGCGGCCATTGAATCGGTGATGGTCAAACGTGCATCGCCTGAGCGCAGTATTGCCCGGACGTTGTAGGCGTTGCCGAGACCGCCGTTACGGAGGGTGACCTCGAGATCGGCGGTTTCGCCGGGGTCGAGTTTGCCATTTGGCCGTGAGGAGTTTTCGTCTCGGACGGTCTTGTCAACGAAACTGATGCTGGGTGCGCCGACCCGCAGCGTAACGTACGACACCCATGTTGAATCCAGGTTGTCCCGGCAGACAAGCGAGCAGGGTATCGGGTAATTATTGGGGAGGCCAGTGGCGACGGTCATTGCAAAACCCTGCGCATTGCGTGAACTGTCACCGCCGGGGATGCTGCCGAAACCCTTGATCGAATCAGTGATCATTACCCCGGCAGCATGAGTGATCAGCCGGCCGTTGACACTCTGGGCGGTCTGAGTGCCGTAGTTTTTTACCCACATTGGCAGTCGGAAACTCTCGCCGGGATTGATGATGCCGTCGCCGTTGCCGCCGGTGGAGTCGTTGACCGAGTGACGGAGATAGGAGACGAACTTGCCGGCCGCCATGACAACAATTGAGTCGAGAACCGGCAGGTTATTGGCGCCTGTGACTGTCAAGGACATCATGCCAGGAGTCAACGGTGAGACAAGAAGCGTAACCTGGCCGGAGGCATCGGTGAAGCCCCGAGCGAAAGTCTCAGTTCCTTTGACCAGACAGACCATTGCCGATTCAACCGGGGCGTCGGTGTTATCGGTGACTGTAATCGGCACCGGGATGTTTGACCCGATGTTGATTGCACTGGGCCGGGTGACCGACGCAACAAAGGCGCGTTTTGTCCAAATTGGTACTGCCGGTTCACCAAACAGATTTCTTTCGTAGGCTTCGTAGCGGAACTTTGATGTGTCGGTTGTGACTGCGACAAGCGGGTGCCAGTAGTCTTTGCCGTAGGAAAGCGCCTGCCCCTGGGTGACGCGTCGTGCTGTCCGGTAGCCCAGCAGCCCGTAGCTGATCGAGTAGTTGAAGTATTCGGCGACAGACACCCAGCCGTAGCGGGCATTCATCATCACGCCGATGAAGCCGTTGGGCGCGTGAAACGCCATGTTCTCAGCAATACAGTCGCCGTTGGTATTGCCGACCTGATCCCATTCACCGGTATGGCAGCAGACCGCCGTTATCATTGACAGTTTGTTGACATTGGTCAGGGCATTCATTATCGGAGAGGTGACGTTGCCGCCCATGCCGTAGAGGTCGATATTGCCGTGGGCAATGATTGCAGTGAGCGGATAACCGGACTGCAAGGAGTCAACGTAGCGCTGAACAGAGGGGGTTACCATGCCGCCGGATGCGTACATTTTCAGGTCAAACCACGGCGGGGTCGGAGTGGCGTTGGCAATCGAATCGTTGAAGTTGTTAGAGAAGGTGACGTCGTTTCCCAGCAGAGCTTTGGTGAACCAGCCGGTGTCGGGTGAGAATTCGTAGCGGAAGATTTTGGCGAGATACTTGGAAAGCTCTGCCCAGCTGTCGATAGTAATCATTCCAACGTGAATGTCGGCGAGACAGTCGACCGAGTCGTTGGGCTCGCCCCAGGTGTTGTCGCCGTCAGCATTCCAGGAGCCGTCCAAACACGAGAAATACATGTCGGTGGGCAGATTCTCGACCGGGTAGCCGGAGACGTAAGCGTAGCCACGCCGGAACTGGTTTGCCGGCCAGTCCTTGCGGGCGATAAAGCAAAACACAGTGCTCCAGGTGGTTTCTGCATCTTTCAGGAAGTTACGCATCCGTTCGGCGGTGTCGACACCGGGGTAGACCGCACAGACCGATTCAATCGGGACAATGATTGAGCGCCATCCCTGCCGGGTACGCCAGTCCCGCAGCTTGGTCAGCGAATCCTTGTAAATGTCGGCCGCCAGTATGACGTGTTCGTAGGTGCCGGCGGGCAGGAAGGCTGACTGGCGTTCGCCGGTCTTGCGAGGTGGTGCGAAGCGGTCGATGTCCTGGGGGTTGAGGACAAGCCCGGACAAGGCGCTGCCGTGCAGGGCAATCTGCAGTTCGCTGCGCCGGGCGACGTGTCGGCGGCCGGTTTTGTACGTCAGCTTGACGGTGAGTCGGGTCACTACAGAAAGCTGGCGTGTGGCGCCGTTGTAGCGAACCGGGTAAACGCGAAAACCGACGAGCTGGAAGCCGGATTTCGTGCCGGGAGAGGTCAGTTCAGCCGGTAAGGGCGGGAAAATGTTGCCATAGTAGCTTTGATTTGGCTGAACGAAGGGAAAGCTCAGCGGATTCGTTGTGTAGGCTTGAGGGTACTGTACCGGACGGATGAGATAGGAGCCGGAGACTGGTTCTTCACGAAAATCAACAATCTCAAACCCGGTAAGTTCGGCGTCTGCCGGGATAAGCAGCTGGGCCGGTGCGACAGGCAGATCCGGTGCTCCGAGCCGATCGATGTGCGGCAGACCGGCGAAGTCAACTATTGTGTAGCCATCCTGCTGATCCAGCTTCAGCGAACTCGGTGAGTAAACGAACGTGTGACTGATGCTCGCGGCGGACACAACCGCGGCAAAAGTCAGCAGTGCAACCACGGCACTCCTCATAGCGGACCTCCTTGGAGGATTAAAAAAAAGCGGACAGGGCCGACCGTGTGTCTGACGGCGGTCTTTGCGGTAAAACAACGAAACAACATTACCCCCGCCCGGCGGCATGTCAATCACCACCAGAGTCTGCTTTGGCTTAGTTGACTGGGCCGTCGTCGTACCTAACATCTTTCAGAATTGCGCTTGGGTTTCCACGTCTCGATAGCAGACGGGCTTGACAAAGTTACCCCGCGGGCGGTGCAGCTGGGTTGCGAAGCAGTCCAGATCTTCACGCGCAGCCCGCGGTCGTGGCGGACATCGCCGGTTAGTTCCCGGGCCGCAGCAGCTTTTCGTGCCGAGACGGCTGCGGCCGGGATAGTGCCGGTAATAGTGCATGCGCCCTACTTGTTGAATCTGGCGACAGACGCAGCCTTGCTGCGTCGGCGTACCATCGCTGCGCTGATTGCTGAGCTCGGACGGGCGCTTCTTATCGGGGCAAGTTTCGTTGTCGTTCACGCCGGGCGAAACAGCTCGTTCGATCACAGCCGACGGGCGCGACAGGTCAGCCGGACGGTAGATGCCGCACTGCGGCGATTCGGCAGGCCGGGCGTGCGTTTGTTGCTCGAAAACACAGCTGGAGGACAAGGTGACGCCGGTTCACGTTTTGAACACTTGGCGATGATATTCGATGGACTCGTGCAGCAGGATCAAGTCGGTGTCTGTCTTGATACCGCTCATCTTTTTGCCGCCGGATATGATTTGAGGAACCGGCTGGTGATTGACCGGATGCTGCGGGAGTTCGATCGGCTTGTCGGCCTGCGGCGTTTGTGGCTGCTGCATCTCAACGATACGAGAGTGCCGCTCGGCAGCGGAATCGATCGGCACTGGCATGTGGGCAAGGGACAGATCGGCAGCGCTGGTTTTCAGGCACTTGTCGGGCATCCTTTGCTGCGGGGTTTGCCGGGAATCATGGAGACTCCGCGCCGTAGTGCTGCTGACGACCGGCGCAATATGGCTCGCATGAGAGAGTTGATGGCCGGGCAGACTGGCTGAACTCTGTAGTCGTGGGCAGGCGTCCAACCAAGGGCATGTTGAAGCTGCGCTTCTGGGGTGGGGCCGGCACCGTGACCGGTTCAAAGCACCTGTTGAGCCTGGACAAGCACAGCCTGCTTCTGGAATGCGGCCTGTTCCAGGGGCACCGCGATGAAGCTGAACACACCAACCGTAACCTGCCGTTCAAGGCGCGTGAAATTGAACACTGTGTGGTGTCGCATGCTCACATTGACCATGTTGGCAATGTGCCCAATCTGGTCAAGTATGGTTTCCGTGGTCAGGTACTGATGACACGCGGTTCGGCAGCACTGTCCAGACTGCTGCTGCTTGATTCGGCGCACATTCAGGAGTCCGACGTTCGCTACGTCAATCGGCACCGGCGTAACGGTGAACGCCAGCCGGTCTACACTGTTGAAGATACGGAAGAGGCGTTGAACTACATTGTCGGGACTGGCTACGCTCGACGCAACAAACTCGGTCCTTTTTCTGTTGTATTGCACGATGCCGGGCACATACTCGGGTCGGCCCTGGTCGATATCGAGGCGGGTGGACGAAGACTACTGTTTACCGGTGACCTCGGACGCCGCCGGATGCCGATTGTGCGTGACCCGGTTCAGGTTACCGAGGCGGATTATCTGGTGATTGAGGCGACATACGGCAACCGTCAGCACGGTGATTACCGTCAGGTTGACGACCGTTTGAGTGAGGTCGTCAATCGTGTCCACGCTCGCGGGGGCAAGATTATCATTCCGGCATTTGCCGTTGAACGCTCGCAGGAGATTGTCTACGCCTTGAACCGTCTGCGTCAGAACGGACGGATTCCCGATCTCCCCGTGTACGTTGACAGTCCGCTGGCCAGCAGCGTAACAGAGGTGTACCGCAATTACCCCCAGTACTACGACGAAGAAGCGATTGGCATGCTCAACGGGCACCGACAACCATTCGACTTTGAAGGGTTGCGGTACGTCAGTTCGGTTGAGGAGTCAAAAGCGCTGAACCAGACAAACGAGCCCTGCATCATAATCTCGGCTTCCGGGATGTGCGAGGCAGGACGTGTGTTGCATCACCTGAAACATTCGGTCGGCGATCCGCGCAATGTCGTTCTGATAGTATCATTTCAGGCCGAAAATACCCTTGGTCGGCGGCTTGTCGAACGAGCGCCGGTAGTCAGAATCTTCGGGGAGGAGCATATTGTGCGCTGCGACGTTGTCGTCATGAATGAGTTCAGTGCCCACGCCGACCGGGACGGGTTGCTGGCTTATGTAGCCGGTATGAATATCCTGCGTTTAAAGAAGGTCTTTGTAGTGCACGCGGAAGCCGATGCGGCCGCTTCGTTTGCCGACGCCGTGCGTGGTCTCGGAGTCAGAGATGTCGTAATACCACAGGTTGGTGACCAATATGAATTATAGCCAGTCCTTGCGTGCGAAACTGGTTCTGGCAGTCGTCTGCGTCGTTCTGGGCGGCGGCTGCGACTGGCTGCTGGGCCTTGACCGTGACCCGCCCTTTTGTTATCTGCGTAGCCCGGCCGACTCCAGCAATGTCAGCGGTCTGGTGTCGCTTCAAGCTGATGCAGTTGACAGTCTCGGAGTTAGGTCAGTGGAGTTTTTCGTTGAGGGCGTAATGGTCGGGTTTGACTCCTCAGCTCCCTATGAAGCGTTGTGGGATACCGATGGCCTGGCTGACAGGAGCTGGCATCGGATTTGGGCGGCGGCTGTTGACCTCGCCGGTAACCGTGGGTTCTCAGAGACCCTGTCAGTCCAGATTGTCCGTGGTAATCAGCGAAGTGTCTATCATGGGACGCTAACCATCAACAACGGCAGCTATGCGTCAATTCACTTCAGCGCCGGTGCCGGTGACACTCTTGCCGGTGAATTGCTGGTTCAGGTCGGCAATCTCACACGTTTTGCCTGGTTGGATGCGAGCAACTTTGAAAAGTTCAGAGCTGGCCAGGCGCACGAGGCAGTGGAGGAACAGCGGAATCTGTCCGGCCTGGTGTTAAGGCGTGCAGTACCCGCAGCAGGTGGGTATTACCTGGTCTTTGTCAATTCTGAAGGTTCACCACGTAATGTCTGGGTGCGATTCAACCTGGAGTAGCCATGTTGCCATTGCTGCTGATGCTGGCTTTTAACCGGCCGGATTTCGTCCCGGTTGGTTCGCTTGAACTGGCGCACTACCGATCGCTCGAGGCCGACATTGCCCCTGCTGTATCCGCGAGCATTGTTGACCCGGTTGCGGCAGTCCCGGGTCAGTATGTCGTCGGCTTCAAGCCGGGGAAGCTGACCGAGGCGATCTCTTTTTGCGCGGAAGCAGGGGTAGAGATAGTTCGCATCGATACGGCACTGGCGTTTGCGGTGGTGGTGACGACCGGAAGCGGGCCGGTGCGCGCCGGTGACGCGATCCGCTATGTCGAGCCCGACTGCTTTGTCCGGGCCGCACTCATTCCCAATGACCCTTTGTTCCGTCAATACCAATGGGACAAATGGGTGATGTACGCCGACCAGGCGTGGGATTTGACTACTGGTGGAAGGGGGGTCAGGGTGGCAGTACTCGACAATGGTGTCGATTACAATCACCCGGACCTGGCAACGGCATTCGAGCCCGGCAGCCCGGGCTATGATTTTGTCAACAACGACCCTGACCCGCGGCCGGATGATACCGGTCATCCCTATGCTTTTCACGGTACTCACGTTGCTGGCATTATTGCGGCGGCGATCAACAATCGGATTGGCCTGGCCGGTTGGGCGGAGACCAGGCTGGTCGGAGTGAAGGTGCTGGCAGATTCGGGCACGGGGACGACTTCGGCACTGGCATCCGGTATCCGTTGGGCGGCCGACAACGGGTGTCGTGTCCTGAACATGAGCCTCGGAGGCAGCAGCGCACCGACTGCGCTGGCCGACGCCTGTAGCTACGCGGCCACCCGAAACTGTCTGCTGCTTGCTGCGGCCGGCAATGAGGGTTCGTGGGCAGTGAATTTTCCGGCTGCCTACCGTGATTGCGTAGCGGTTGGAGCATTGTCACCGGCGTCGGCAATAGCAAGTTTCTCTAATCGCGGCTCCCAGTTGGAGCTTTGTGCGCCGGGGGTTGATATCGCGTCAACCATACCCGGCGGTAGTTTTGCCCTCGCTTCAGGGACATCAATGGCCACACCGCAGGTCTCGGGCGTGGCGGCCTTGCTTCTTTCACAAATGCCGGCTTTGACGGCCGGTGACGCCAGGCGCATACTGGCTGCCGCCAGTGTTGACATGGGAGCTGCCGGGCGCGACGAGCTGTACGGTTTCGGCTTGGTAAATGCAAGGCGAGCGCTTGACCTGGCGGCTCTGGTAGTGGCGGGGCGAGAAAAGGATAGCAGTACGGCAAGGCTTGCCCGGACCAGAACCTGCGTCCGCGTCCCTTTGAACGGGCCGGTTGAGGTCATTGACTGTACGGGCAGAGTGCTGGCGAGAAATGACCCTGGTGTCGTCGGAAGGGCATCGCTGCGCCAAGGGGTGTTCTTTGTTCGAGTCGCTGGTAGTGAGGGCGCGTCCGTCAAGCGGGTTCTGACCGCCAGATAACGGTTTCGCCGGTGGTTGCCTTGACCGGCTGACCGTTGTCGGGTATAATTTAATCGAGCGCGAACAGCCCGAACGGGTTACTTTCGATGTCAGAGAGTGTATTGGTACTATCCCACTGGTGAGTATCAGGAGGCAGCATGCGTGGTCCATATCTGCTACGGCCCCTGCATGTCGATATCTCTGTGCCCAACAGGGTCGGCGGGGTCTACTGTCTGTCACGCAACTCGCGGCAGGTCAGCTTTATCGGGCGTGCCGAGCATAACCTGCGCGACAAGATCAAGTCTCACTGGCCTGAGTACCAGTTTTTCTGGTACGAGCCGGCACTTTCCTCACGGGAGGCCTACATCAATCACTGCTATGCGTTTCACAAGCATCTTGACCGCGGCGTGATTGATGAAAGCTCGCACCCGCGGCCGCCGGATGGCACAGAAGCAAAGTGTCCGATCTGCGGTAAGTAACTGAGAGTGGTCGTTGCCATGGCCGGCCATGCGGCCGGCCATGGCTTTCTGGTGCTCAGTCGGCCTGCGCTAACATTCGGCGCAATCCCGAAACGGGTCGGGCCGTCAGGGTTGACAACAATTCGGAGGACAATGTCAGGTAGAACTGGTGGTCGCGCTGAGGCAGCAGGCCGACGGCGGTACCGAAGGACAGGCGGGCCGGAAGCAGGTGCGAGAGCAGAAAATCGACCCCCAGTTCGACTCCGGTTCCGAGCCAGACTGTGTCGGTGACGCTTACAGCGCCGGCGTCGATGAAGGGTGCGACATTCAGGTTGCGGACAAAAACAGGCAGGCTGCCAAGGCCGCGTTCGACCCAATAGATCGGGGTGTGCAACTGGAGGCTGGCGGTCGCGAGTGCCGGGCCGTCCCGGTCGAGCGATGAGAATCCTCTGACAGCCAATGGTCCACGGCCACCGGTAAGCCGGAGGGCATGCTTGACGTAATCGGGTTCGCCGAGGGCGATACCACCGGCAAGCCGAACTCGCAGACTCCAGTCACGGCGGATGATGCTGGAGTAGATTGAGGCAACAGCAAAGGTTCGTGTTAACCGGTGAGAGGTGAAGGTTTCCGGTCCGCTGTGCTCAACAGCAATCCCGAGAGTGTGGCCGCGCGTGGGAGCAACGGCGAACCGGCCGATGAAGGTCGTTGACCAGGACCAGGATGTCGAGATTTGACCGGTGAAGGCTGAATCGTGTTGAAGAGAGATGGCGAAGTCAAGCCAGTGTCTCGACCAGTAAGAACGCAACGGCAAACCGACGACAATCTCGCCGTTCTGGGCTGGTATTGTTGCCGTAATCGCCAGAGTCGGTTTGAGATACCAGTTCCAGTAACTGTAGCTGCCGATGACATATGGTGAGCGCGACGTGACTGCATAGCCGGCAGCGAAGCTGTAGCGGTGGATTGCCAGTGCGTCCCAACCCAGTACCAAAGCACCGGTTCGGAGCTCGGGGCTGAGACTGATGTCAGGCAACCAGAATCTTGGTCGCAGCGTCGGCCAGGGGCTGTAGTAGTAGAGTGTTGGCTGGTTCGTGCCAATGTGAGCAGAATGGGCAGGGTGGTTATCTTCGACGGGCAGCGTGGTCAGCGTCTGGTCTTGGTCGAGGGATTCGGAAGCGACACGACGCCAGCCTGACGCATCGACGGGCAGGACAGCGATTTCCTCACCGGCCGGGCCGCCTGTGATCGCGACAATAGAGCGGTTGTCAGGTGCGATCGCAGGTTGAAAT
The DNA here is from genome assembly GCA_965649225.1 of Caldifarciminota bacterium. Lineage (GTDB taxonomy): Bacteria > Hydrothermota > Tepidihabitantia > Tepidihabitantales > Tepidihabitantaceae > CBFGJX01. The sequence continues at coordinate 15,331 of CBFGJX010000001.1, read as the reverse complement.
ATTCCGGTGCTTAAGTCGGTGCACTGCCAGAACCTGCCGGTAGCGATTTCAAAGGCGAAGAGTTGCCAGCTGCCGGTCCGGTCAGAAGAGAAGTAAACGTAGCGGCCGGTCGGCGACCAGCACGGGTTGATATCGTTGGCCGCGTCTTCGGTCAAAGGTGTTGTCCAGCCGGTTCTGACATCAATCAGTTCAATGTCGGCTAGTCCACCGGGTCGATTCGTGCCGACCGCAATCCAGCGACCGTTAGGTGAGAAGCGTGGGCAGTGATAGGCAATCCGTTCCTGCGGTTCGACCAGAAAACTTATCTGGCCGGTGATAGTATCAAGCAGACAAAGACGATTGCGGCCGGCTTGCTCGCTGACGAAGACTATTAGACTGGTGTCCGGGGCACAGTCGGGATCCCGGGCGCGCAGTTGAGATGTCAATCTTCTTTTTCGACCAGACGACAGCTCAACGCTGACCAGGTCGCTGATTTCAAATGTGTTGTCGACGATGTTGAGTTCGCCGAACAGCAGCCGCCGGCCGTCGCGGGAGAGTGCCAGCGAACCATTGACCACGCTCCGGCAGAGTCTTCTTTCCTGGCCGGTTGCGCGGTCAAGCACGCGAATGCCCGGGTAATCGATACCAGTCCGGGAAAAGTAATAAATCTCCCGACCCGAACGGGACCAGGTCGGCGATGACTTCCAGAAGCCGTCCCGGGTGAGCAGCTGAAGCGAGGGCGTGTCGGAGTGGGAGGTTTCGCTGGATTCGGACATGCTGGCCAGCCAGGCTTGCCACAACTTACTGAGACTGTGGCCGGTGAGCCGCCGCAGGTGATGCGATTCGGTCCAGGGCAGCGAACGGGCCAGGGCGTGATTCAATGATTCGGGCAGAGCCGAATTGAAATTCTCGGCAAGCCAGTCAAGGAAGCTGCTGCCGTACAGATATGGCGCCAGGCCGCCGGGCCAGCGTCTGAGTTCGTAGTTCGAGCAGCGGTCGGGCGGCAACAGGGTTGCCGACCGGGCGGCGGTTTTGAGCAGCAGGCTGTATTCGGGGCTGCGGTTGCGACCGAACCGGGAGAAGCGTGTTTCGGCGCGGATGGCGTAGCCTTCATGCAGCCAGGCGGGAGCCAGCGCCAGCGGCATTATCAGTCGGCCAAAAACACGGCGCAGGAATGCCATTCCGTTTCGGGCGGCATCCAGCTGCAGGATGTGGGTGTATTCGTGAACGAACAGAGTTCTCAGCCAATTGTCGTAATTTGTCCGGTCACCGGCGGGCAGGCTGGGCAGGATGGTGATGGTATTGTTGGGTAACGGGGCGGCCCAGCCGTTGCTGTAATCGAAGAAATCGGCCACGATTACGTTGGTTTTTTCGGCTGGACTCCAGCCGGTGAAGGCAACAAGCCGGGGGTGAATCTCTTCAGCGATGGCAGACAGCTCCAGGGGTAGTTCGAGCTCCGCAGCGTCGGGTAATCCATGCGCTGGCAGGTGGACAGTGAAGTGGTCAGTTTCAAGTGTGTACCAGCGCAATCTGGGATTGAGGTCAAGGCTGCCGGGAATACCGAGAAGTAAGATAAAAACAAGATTTGTCACTTGGTATTGAGGGACAAACGCTTGACGACTATGGTTGCGTAAGAACCGGGCGGAAGCTGAAAACTGAGGCGGAGTTTAGAGCGGCCGGGATAGCGTTCGTCATCGGCGGGAGCCGACAGGTGAAGTCGGGTCGGACGGAGCAGGATCTGCCGTTCGAAGGATTTGAAATAGACACCGGGGATTCTGACGGGTAGCCGGAGGCGTTCGGGCCTGATGTTCTCGCGCTCGAAAACAGCTGCGGCGGCGCGTCCAACGCGTTCGCTGGCGAAGCTGATTCCCGGAGCTGCAGTCGGCAGCACTGCGTGGCCCAGGAATTTCATCTGCTCCGGGGTCAACTGGTGCCAGAAGACCAGCTGGCCCTGGGAGTAGTCCAGCGTGGAACTCTTGACGCCCAGACTGCGAATCAGCTCAACGACCGTTTCGTTCCAGAGCCAGGATTGCCAAACGTTAAGAAACAACTCGAGCAGGGCGCGCGGCAGGCGACGGATGGCGCCGGCGAAGTCAGTTCGGTTCCGGACGAGATGGTCGAGCGCCGGTTTCGCTTCGTTCGCTGCCAGCCGAACGCATGTCTGCCAGTCGCCCCAGTGGGCGGCCAGAGCCTGCTTGGTTCTACGGACGGCGGGCGGGTCGGTCGCGGCCGGCGTTGCCAGATAGAGCTTCAGCGCGCCGTTGAGATGGCCGTCGGCGAGTCGGCGGGCGATGAAACCCTCGGCATGGCGGGCGGACCCGAATCGTTGTTCGTCAAAGTAGTTCGGCAGTCCGTACTGCCGGACGAGTCTAAGGTTGGTCTGGAACGACTCTAGTTCAGTGGCAGTCAGAGAACGGATGGTGATGATGAAGTCGTTGCCGATCAGCAGCGCAGGGGATACCGGCTCGTCAGCCTTGCCAACCAGACGAAGACAGTAGTTGGCTTCCCGTACGAGGCGGGGGCCACTGCCGGGCAGAGAAAGGTACTGCGTGGTCAACGCGTGGCGGTCTTTCAGCCCGGCGCGGGCGAGCGGTCGCAGCCCGTGACGACGGGCGAGGTGGTCGATGCAGTCCAGAGTGTTCCAATGGCGTTTCTCGAGGCGGTAAACGGAATAGGCCCCGGCCGGCTTCAGTTTGAGCGCCAGACGCTCGCGGACAATGAAATCTTCGGGAGTGACTTTTAGTTTCACGCGGGCCGGACAGCCCGGAGTACCAGCAGGATTCCCAGCACAACGAACAACAGACCGGCGGCGAGATGAACCCAGCGGATTGGCAGCCAGCGAGATACCACTGAACCAAGACAGGTGGCGAGCAGTGAGCTGGCAATCAGGGCCAGGGCGCTGCCGATGAAGACCGACCAGAATCCGGTGCGATTGGAGCAGGCGAAGGAAAAGGTCGCCAGCTGAGTCTTATCGCCCAGCTCGGCCAGAAAGACGGTGGCAAAGGTCAGCAGTAACAGCCGCCACTGCAAGTTGTCAGCTACCTTTCTGCAGCTGAGTCAGCTCGCTGGCTTTGCCAGCCGCGCGGACATTCAGCTCGCGGTCGATGCGGCGGGTCAGCCCGGCAAGTACCGAGCCGGGGCCGACCTCAAAGTAATCACGGCAGCCTGAAGTTCGGGCAGTCAGTATTGTGTCGGTCCAGCGAACCGGGCTGATGAGCTGGCGGGAAAGATTGGTCCGGATTCGGGCGGCGTCGGTCTCCGGTTCGGCAGTTACGTTGGCAATGACTGGAAACCGGGCGTTGGCGATCGGAAAACCGGCAAGATATTCGGCAAACTCGGTCGCTGACTGAGTCAACAGCGGCGAATGAAATGCGCCGGATACCGGCAGCATCACGACCTTGAGCGCGCCGCGCTGACGGGCAGTTTCGGCAGCGGCTTTCACGGCTTCAACCTCGCCGGATATGACTGTCTGACGAGGCTCGTTGTAGTTGGCCGGAACGACAATGCCAGGCGTTTCGCGACAGATCAGTTCGACCGTCGCGGCGTCCAGCCCGATTATTGCCGCCATCGTGCCCGGATTTCTTTCGCCCTCGGCAAACATCAGCTCACCGCGGCGTTTGACCAGCAGCAGTGCCGACCGGAAGTCCAGCGCACCGGCAGCGTAGAGTGCAGAGTACTCGCCGAGGCTGTGGCCGGCGGCCAGGGCCGCACTGGCGGCGCCGGGCAGGCAGGCAAGCGCCGCCATCGAATGGACCAGAATTGCAGGTTGAGTGTAGCGGGTTTCGCGAAGCTGGTTTTCGGGACCGGAAAACGACAGTTGTTTGACTGGCAGCTCGAGAATGTCTTCGGCCCGGTCATAAATCTCGCGGGCAGTGGGAAACTGCTCGTAGAGGTCTGCTCCCATGCCGACGTACTGGGACCCTTGGCCGGGGAAAAGAAGACCGGTTGGTTGATTCATGTTCGGGATTCTCCGGGAAAGCGGTAATCAGCGATCAAAGGCTATTCGTCTTCGTCCGGTGCCGGCTTTGCTGCTGAACACTCGCGCGGTCGGTGGTCTTCAAGCAGCCGGTGCTCGAGATGGCGAATTCGCTGCTCGAGCTTGGTCAGTTTCGCCTGAAACAACAGCGGCACGGCGGCCGCGTAGATTGCGACGCCAAACAGTTGCGTTGCCAGGCTGTCGTGAAAACGGCCAAAGACCATCAGCGCAACTCCAGCCAGCGCCAGCAGCGTCCCGATGACTAAATATATCAGCAGTCTTGTCATGGTGATGTTGTTGTCAGCGATTGCCGGTTGGGCCGCATGACGGGCGAACCTTCGACATCAGGCTGAGGCATCGGGCAATCGTAGATTGCCAGCAGACGTTGTCAACAATCGCCGGCGGTACTGCCGGCGGCGAGCTGGCCGCAGGCGGCGGCTATCCGGCCGCCCCGTGAGCGACGAATTGTAACGGCTGGCAGGAGAGGATAGAGCTGCTGGGCGAAGCGTTCGACTGCCTCGGTAGTCGGTGGGCGAAACTGAGTTCCCGGGAAACGATTGAAAGGAATCAGATTCACCTTGCAGGGTATTCCGCGGAGGAGTTCAGCAAGGGCCCGGATGTCTTCCGGCTGGTCGTTCACACCTGCCAAGAGAACATACTCGAAGGTAACCCGCCGTCCGGTGGTGGCAACAAATTCTCGTACTGCCTTGATGACGCTTTCGAGCGGATACCGGCCGCTGATTGGCATCAGCCGGGCACGCAGGTCCGGTCGCGCTGCATTGAGCGAAACGGCAAGTCTGACCTGAATCGGCAAAGTGGCAAACCGCCGGATTGCTTCCGGGATGCCGGCAGTGGAGACGGTGATGTGCCGGGCACCGATTCCAATCGCATCGGCTGCATTGATGACCTGAACGGCCGCGACAGAAGCGTCATAGTTGAGGAAAGGCTCACCCATCCCCATCAGCACGACGTTCGTCGGCTGTTCGCTGCTGAGTCGCCGACAGTCGACAACCTGGCCGGCAATTTCATACCAGGTGAGATTGCGGGTGAAGCCGGCTTGTCCGGTGGCACAGAAGCGGCAGCCCAGCGGACAGCCGGCCTGGGTTGAGACACAAACCGTACGGCGTTCGCGGTCACGGATGACAACGCTTTCAATTACTGCTCCGTCGGTGAGGACGAAGGTGAACTTCTCAGTACCTGATGAATCGGTGCGCCGGTGGCGCATCGCCGGCACCCCAACCGTGCTGATTTCGGCAAGCCGTTGGCGGTGCACAAGCGGCAGGTCGGTGATTTCCATCGGGTCGGTGACGCCGCGGTGCCACAACCAACGCCAGATTGACTTTGCCCGCCACGGTTCCCAGCCGAGACTGTCGGTCAGATGGGCGAGTTCGTCCCGGTTCAGCGAACGCAGGGTGAGCATGGGTCAGTCAGGGCGGGCAGCGACATTTGTGATCAGACCGACAATTGTGAAGCAGACAACAAGCGAAGAGCCGCCGTAGCTGAGGAATGGCAGGGGAATACCGGTGATCGGCAGCAGCCCCATCAGCATTCCGATGTTGACGAAGATGCCGTAGGTGAGGACTCCGGCGAGGCCGATACAGAGCAGACTGCTGGCACGGTCGCGGGTTGCGGCGGCTACAGCGAGTATCCGGGCAATGAGCAAGGCGAACAACCCGAGAACAAACAGGCAGCCGAGCAGCCCGAACTCTTCGGCCAGTGAAGAGAAGATGAAGTCGGTGTGGCGGTTGGGAAGAAACCCGAGCTTTTTCTGGGTGCCGTGCAGGAATCCTTTGCCGAGGAGGCGGCCGGAGCCGATCGCAATCTGGGACTGAATTGCGTTCCAGCCGATGCCATGCGGGTCCAGCCAGGGCGCGAGGAAAGCACGGACTCGGGCACGTTGATAGTCTTTCAGTGCTGACATCACGATCGGGCTCAACAGGCCAAAGAAAGCGTTGACGGTCAGAGCCAGCGCGGTGCGACCGATATCTGTTCGCCGCAGCATCAGAACTCCGAGTAGAATAAAAAACGGCGCCCAGACATAGATTGAAAAACCGGCAGCAAACGATAGCAGGGGGGAGAACAGCAACAGGATGTGAAGGGGACGCATCCCCTGCCAGTAGAACATCAGCGCGGTGACTGCACCGAAGACCAGCGATGTGCTCAGGTCGGGTTGCAACGCTATCGCCGCCGCCGGCAGTCCGACAATCAGCAGGGGCAGGGCGAGCCGGCGGGGGTTGAGATTGAGTGGTCGCTGCCAGCCGAGTTGCTTGGCGAGGAGGACGACAGTGGTGAGCTTGGCGAGTTCCGATGGTTGAATGTAGAATCCACCCAGAGAAAACCAGCGGCTGGAGCCCGGCCCAGTCCCGATTGCGAGAACCGCGACAAGTGCGGCCAGTGTCAGCAGCCAGGCTGGTTCGGCCAAACCCCAGATTACCCGGCGGGGAATCAGGGCAGTGGCGGTGCCGGCAATCAGTGCAACCGGCAGAAAGAGCAATTGTCGGACAAGGTAGTGTGGTCCGCTTGCCGAGTAGATCAGCGCCAGCCCGACCAGGGCCAGCAGCAGCGAAGTGATGATAAGAATCGCGTCAGGGCGTTTCATTGTCGGGCGGGGTTGGAATCGTTTCTGGGGCCGCAGGGGACAAGCTTGTGTCCGACTCAACCGGGCTGCTGTTGCCAAAGAACCAGTGGTGTACCAGCTGGCGGGCAATCGGTGCGGCGACCGAACCACCGTGACCGGCGTTTTCTACCAGTACAGCAAAGGCAACTTCGGGGTCGTCTGATGGGGCGTAGCCAACAAACCAGGCGTGGTCAGCCAGTGGTGGCGCCTGGGCAGTGCCGGTCTTGCCGGAGAGCGAAAGCTCGGCACTGCGGGCTGCGGAGCCGGTGCCGTATTCAACCACCCGGTCGAGGCCAAGCCGGACAACAGCCAGACTTTTTTCTGACATCGGCAGCGGGTTGGTCTCGGGTCGTGACTGCCAGCTGATCTGCCCAGACTGCTGGGAGTGGTCAGCTATGCGGGGACGACAGGCAACTCCGTTGTTGGCAATGGCGGCATAGAGCCAGGCCATTTGTAATGGTGTGGCGAGGACCTCGCCCTGACCGATACTGAAATTCAACAGTGAACCGGCACCCCAGCGATTGCGGCCGTAGCGGTTGTCCAGCCATCGCCGGGTGGGAATGTTGCCGGCGCGTTCGCCCGGGATGTCAATGCCGGTGAGGCTGCCCATTCCAACCGACTGGGCGAAAGCGGTGAGATTGTCAAGACCGATCCGCTGGCCAAGCTGGTAGAAGTAGACGTTGCAGGAAAAGGCAAGAGCCTCGACCAGGTCGGTTGAGCCGTGGACTCCCCAGCAGCGGAAGGTCCGGTTGCCGTAGCGCAGCGAGCCAGCGCAGGGCTGGAACCGGGTGTTACGGTCGATGACTCGCCGGGTGAGGCCGGCAAGTGCGACGATCGGCTTCATCGTACTGCCGGGGGGATAGCCGGCGGCAACAGTGCGGTTGAGAAACGGTCTCGATGGGTTGTCGGACAGCTTCTGCCAGTCGGCGGTGGATATCCGTCCTAGAAACATCGCGGGGTCAAAGGCCGGTCGGGAGACAAGACACAGTACGGCGCCGGTTTTGACTTCAAGCATGACAACGGCGGCGCGGTCGTAGCCCTCAGTCAGCTGCCAGGCAAGCTGCTGCAGTTCACTGTCGATTGTCAGGTAAAGGTCCTGGCCGGGAATTGCCGGTTCTGGACGCTTTTCCTTGAGGGGGCCGATTTCGCGGCCGCGCGCATCGACCTCAATGAATTCGATTCCGGACCGGCCGCGCAGGATTTTTTCGTACTGGGCCTCGATGCCGGTGCGGCCGATATGGCCGATGTTCTTCACCGAGGTGTCCTGGCGGAGTTCTTCGGCTGTTGGTTCGGCGACATAACCAATCAGATGGGCTCCGGCCGGTCCGAGTGGGTAGCAGCGCAGCGGTTCGGTTCGTACGGAAACGCCCGCCAGCCGGAAGCTGTTTTCCAACAGCAACGCCACTTCTTCGAACGAGAGGTTGCGTTTGACTGGAACCGGTGTCGACCAGGCAGCGACCGGCTTGAGCCGGTTGAGCAGCCAGTCGGCGGGAAGCGAGAGGGCAGCAGCAAGTTTCACTATCGTGGCCGAGTCGGTTTCGGTCGGGGTTACGACAGCGGTGAATGAAGGGCGGGAATCGGCAACGATGCGGCCTTTGCGATCGAAAATGCGTCCCCGCGGGGCCGGACGTACGACCTGACGGATACGATTACGGTCGCTGAGCCGGGCATAACGGGCGCCGAGAGCAATCTGGAGAATTGCCAACCTGATTACCAGAACGGCGAGCAGGAGTGAAAACAGCCGGGCAACCGGTCTTAATCGGGGTTCCATCCGGCAAACAGCAGGCGGGAAAAAAGCCAGTCGGCAAGCGGAATGAGGGCCAGCGACAGAAGGAAAGAGGCAACCAGCGGCATTAGCTGAGGTGGCAGCGGAGCGACAATCAGTCGCAGTACCCAGCGCAGCAACAGTGCCAGAGCGGTAAGTACTGGTCCGGCCCAGCTGACGCGGTAGATGTAGCGGCGTATCGCAACAATGCCCCAGATCAGGACCGGGACTGTCGCGAGATTGATGCCGGCAGTCCGAAAGTCAAGGCTGTCCAGCAGCAGTCCCAGGATGCCGGCGATTATGACGGCAGTCAGCGGTTTTTCGTGCAGTGCCGCAAGAGCGAGCAGGATGAAGGCAAGGTCAGGCATGGCAGGGCCAAAACCGGCCTGAGCCAGAAAGGCCAGGTAGACAGCGGCAGCGACGATGGCGGTTCTCAACGCGTGTCCGAGGTATTTGGCAGTAGACTGTCGGCACAGCCGACACCTTCCAGCCAGGGGTCGCTGGCCGGCGACGACGGCAGCAGCAGGACAAAGACTGATTGCAGGCGCGAGACCCGGGCAAATGGTTCGACAACGACCAGCGGAAACAACGCGTCGGTTTCAGTCGCGACCGAAATGACCTTGCCAACCGCAAGTCCGGGTGGAAAGATGCCGCCCATGCCGGCGGTGATCAGTGTGTCGCCGGCCGTGAAATCGGCGTCGCCGGAAGCGAGCCGTAGATTCAGTGTACTGCGAGGGCCGGGCCCGAGCAGTCCGGGGCAGTTGGAGCGCCGGGACCGGATTGCGACGCGAAAATCGCTGGCATGAATGGTCTGGACGACCGCGTGGCGCGGGCCGACGGCGGTAATTTTGCCGACGATGCCGTCGGCACAGACAACCGGACTGCCGATGCGAATCCCGTCATGAGCACCACGGCTGATGACGAGCAGTTGCTCAAACGTTGCCGGGTCGCGGGCAATTATCGGCGCCGGCAGCAGCTCGGGGTCGGCCGAGAGGGTGGGCTCGACGGTATGACAGATGGTCTGCAGGCGGGCGTTTTCGATCGCAAGCCGGGCGGCAAGGGCCGCCAGCCGTTGTTGTTCGGCAGCGTTGGTGCTGAGCCGGTGGGTCAGGGCGGTCGCTGCCCGCAAGGGAGCAAGGGTAACGGTCTGGGCCATGACCGTACCGGTTCGACGCAGCCGGGTCGGCAGCAGCATGATGACGAGCCCGCAGAGCAAGAAGAACGCGGCGGCGCGGGTGGAGGCCGGACTTGTCAGTCGCAGGTTCATTTCAGAGCCGTTGCCGGCAGTCCGAGGCTACTTGGCACGGATGACGAGCTTTTCGTTGACGCTGATGTTCTCCAGGATGCGGCCGGCGCCGCGCACGACGCTCTCCAGCGGGTTTTCGGCGACATAGACCGGCAGGCTTGTTTCCTCTTTGAGCAACAGGTCGAGGCCGCGCAGCAGCGCGCCGCCGCCAGCCATGTAGATGCCGCGGTCGACGATGTCGGCAGCGAGCTCGGGTGGGGTCTTTTCAAGGGCGAGGCGGACGGCGTCAACGATCAGCGATACCGGTTCTTCAAGTGACTCGCGTACCTTGGTATTGGAGATGCGGATGGTTTTCGGGATGCCGGAGACAAGGTCCCGGCCTTTGACTTCCATCGTTTCTTCCTTGCCGGTTGCGTAGGCCGAGCCAATCGTCATCTTGATGTTCTCGGCGGTCTGTTCGCCGATGATCAGGTTGTAATTCTTCTTGATGTAGTTGACGATGGCATCGTCCATCTCGTCGCCGGCGACCCGGATTGATGAAGCGTTGACAACCCCGGACAGCGCGACGACGGCAATCTCGGTTGTGCCGCCGCCGATGTCGATAATCATGTTGCCGGTTGGTGCTTCGACCGGTAGTCCGACTCCAATGGCGGCGGCAATCGGCTCTGATACCAGATAGATTTCGCGGGCACCCGAGGCCTCGACCGAGTCGCGCACCGCCCGCTTTTCAACTTCGGTGATGCCGGAGGGGACGCAGACAATGACTCTGGGCCGGACGAAAAGCTTCTTGCGCTGAACCATGCCGATATAGGCTTTCAGCATCATCTCAACCACGCCGAAATCGGCGATGACGCCATCCTTCATCGGTCTGATCGCGCGGATGCCTTCCGGTGTGCGGCCCAGCATCCGCTTGGCTTCGGTACCGACCGCGACGACTTCATGGTTGGTCTCGTCGATGGCGACGATCGATGGTTCGCGCAGTTCGATTCCCTTGCCTTTGACGTAGATGAGGGTTGATGACGTGCCCAGGTCGATGGCGATGTCGTTGGAAAAGCGTTCGCCAATGCTTCGGAAAAAGCCGCTGACTGTCACGCGGACAGGCTAGCCCGACACTGTCAGGTGTCAAGCCAAGACAGCCCGGGGCAGTTGAATTGTCAAACTGCCGCCCGGGCTGTCGCGGTAGTATTCTGCCGGGGGCTTAGTGATAGCGGGTTGCAATAACCTTTGTTGGTAAATCACGAAGGCCGGTTTCGGGCAAAACGGACTCTGGTGATGGCAAGCCTCAGAAAGGCGGTTCGGGCGGCGACATTTGACAGACAGCCCGGGGGGCAAGCTGCGGGAAGCGATTCGGCAAGTAGATTTTTCGCGGATACTTACAGTCATGTGCCAAGTGTGTCTCGCGGGAGAGGGGATGTTTGTGGCCGTCCGGGAGCCGTAATCCAGGCGGCATTGAAGCCGGTACTGCTCGTTTTGTCTCAAATGAACAGGGTCGGGAATTGCAGTGGGGCAGCAGTTGCTGCTCCTCGGCTGGCAAGTGTCGGTCTTTGAAACTGTTGTCCAGTCAGACCCGGCTGTGGTTATCAGGGTTCGGTCCGGTCGGGCTGGAGTCGTCGGATGATCCGGCGACGACAGTGGCCGAGATTGCTGCTGCCGCTGGCAGTCGCAGTGGTGTCTTCGCCGGTATTATTGTTGACTGGCGCAGGGCGGATTTTATAATCGCGCGTGCCAACCAGAACAACCGACTGGGTCAGAGAGCTTAGCGCGGTCACGGCAAAGCCCAGGCCTTATCGCAACGCGGCGGTATCTTTTCGGGAACCGACAGCGAGTAACATCGACCAGCGACTGCGAACTGCTCAGCAGGCGGGCTGGAATGTGTTTCGTTTTCCGGCGGCGATGATTCCCGGCTGTGACCTTCTCACCGACTCGGGTACGACGACGATGACGATGCGTCAGTGGTCGCAACTGTTGCTGGGAGACGAGTCCTACGGCTCAAACGAGGGGTATTTTGAGTTCAAGCGCCAGATTGTCGAGACGTTCGGCCCGGGCTATGAGAACCAGCGGACAGCCGAGAACGTGTTTCTGTTCCATCAGGGACGGGCAGCGGAGCATGGTCTTTTCAGTTGTCTCGGCCGGATTCTCGGTGCGCGCGCCCGTCGCGACGGCCAGGGCCGTCCGTTTTATGTTGTCCCTTCCAACGGTCATTTCGATACCACCCAAGCCAATCTTGAGGACAACAGCTTTGAGCCGTGCAATCTCTTTTCGGCAGCGGCGCGGGCCAAGGACCCGCGGGAACGCTTCAAGGGAAACATCGATGTCGATGCGCTGGCTGCGCTGCTTGACGACCCGGCGATGACCGGCCGGGTGCCACTGGTCTATCTGACAGTGACGAACAACACCGGTGGCGGTCAGCCGGTGGCACTGGCCAATATCCGTGCGACCAGCAGTGTCTGTCGGGCCCGGGGAATTCCGTTGATGCTGGATGCGTGCCGGTTTGCCGAGAATGCCTGGTTTATCCGGGAGTATGAGCCGGAGTGCCGGGCGATGACAATCACCGAAATCGTCCACGCGATGTTTGATGCTGCTGATGGTTTTCATATCAGTCTGAAAAAGGACGGGCTGGGCAATATCGGTGGTGCGCTGGTGCTGCGTGAGGATGGCGCAATGCTGCGAAACTGGCCGGAACTGACCGCGATGCTGACCGCCCATCAGATTCTCGTTGAGGGGCATCCGACCTATGGCGGCCTGGCGGGACGGGATTTAAAGGCACTGGTCGAGGGGTTGAAAACGGTTGTGCGTGATGACTACCTGAACTGGCGGATCGGTCAGGTTGCCCGTTTTGGTGCGGCAGTCGAGCGGGCCTGTGGTGCTGAGGTAACCGTCAAACCGTACGGCGGCCATGCCGTCTATATCGACCTTGACCGCTTTTTTGCCGGCACACGACTCGGTGATGACGATTTCCCGGGTATCGCCCTGACCGGCTTGTTGCTGGTGGCTGGTCACCGACTGTGTGAGCTGGGACTTTATGCTTTTGGCCGGCGGGTGAACGGTCGTGAAGTGAAGCCGGACCCACGGGTGAATAATGTCCGCGCTGCCGTGCCGCGGTTGTGCTATGAGGATGTTGACCTGCTGGCCCTGGCGGAGGTAATCGGAGTATTGTTTCAACTCCGGGAACGGATTCCACCGGTCCGGGTTGAGTACGGTGCCGATCTGCCACTGCGTCATTTTGTCAGTCGTTTCCGTCTGGAGGGTTTCTGATGGCAAAACAGCCGAGTGGTTTCCAGCGTACCGGAGTCCTTTCCGAACGGGACCTGCGCGGGGTGCTGCCGCCGCCAGAGCGGTTGCGGCGGGGGCCGGTCGTCGTGGTTGAATGTGTTGAGAACATTCCCTGCAACCCGTGTGCTTTTGCCTGTCCGCGCAAGGCGATAACGATTGAGGGCAATCTGACCAATGTTCCCCGGGTGGATTTCGACAAGTGCAACGGCTGTCTGGCCTGTGTTGCCCGTTGCCCCGGGTTGGCGATTTTTGTTGTTCACCGTGACTGGTCGGCGAAGCATGCTGCGGTCACTCTGCCTTTTGAGCTGCTGCCGCGGCCGGCGGTTGGCATGCGGGTCGGGCTCGTTGACCGCAGTGGCAAGCGTGTGGGGAGCGGTGAGGTGCTGCGGGTTCTGGAGGGCAAACATCAGGACCGCTGTGCCTTGGTGACAGTGAAGGTGCCCAAACGGCTATGGGCATCGGTGCGGGGCATCCGCATCGGCTGATGGTGATGACAGTCGTTCTGCTGCTGGTGCTGACGGGCGGCTGCTACTGGCCCGGTTCGGTTGCCGCCGAAGAGCGGCCGGGGCCGCTGGTCAATCCCGCCACACTCGGAGTCGGACGCGGAATCAGTTTTGCCGGCTATTATTCACCGGCCGGTTGGACAGCGTCCGGAGCGCGGCCCGATGCGGCTGTGGCGCTGGCGGCCGGACCGTTTGCCTTCGCCTGGGAAGCGGAGAGCGCGCGTTTGCGGCTTGGTTCGGGTTTTGGGTCAAGAGCGGCCGGGGCCGGGATTCAGTATCGGCGGGAGAAAGGTTACTCGGCCATGGATGTCGGGCTGGCGGTCAGGCCGGCGCGGTGGGTTGCTGTCGGGGCCGTCTGGCACAGCGACGGTCAGAGCCGGCCGGCAGTTGAGGCCGGGCTTGCCTTCAGACCGTTGCGCGAGCGGCTGACTCTTTGGGCCGATGTCGCGGTTTTTCGTTCGGGGACGCTGTCTGGCAGTTTCGGAGCTGAACTGAGGCCGGTAAACGGCCTGGCGGTTGCTGCGGCACTGAGACCGGCGACGACCGGCGAAGTGAATCTGTCGGCCGGGCTGCGGTTTGACGGCAGTCACGTCGGCTTCGGTGCGGTTGGCGCCGCGGCGACTGGCGGCGGCTGGCCGGCGGCGTCGGTGCTGACCGTTCGAGCTTCGGTCGAGCGCCGACCAACCGTCTTTGCTTTCGGACGACGCTACCTTGAAATTGAGCTGGCTGGAACTGTTGCCGAAACGCAGTCGGGCTTCATTCTGCTTGAGCGCAGTCGACGTTCGATGTGGCAGTTGACCGACTGGCTGGAACGGGCCGCGCAGGACAGAAGCGTTGCCGGCGTGCTGCTGCGGTTGAACCAGCCACGACTGACGGCGGCACAGATTGAAGAGTTGCGTGCCGCACTGCTGCGTCTTCGGCAGTCGGGCAGAAAAGTGATGGTGTATGCCACTGAGTTCAGTACTGGCAGCTACTGGCTGGCGAGTGCGGCGGATCTTGTTGTCTGTCATCCCGCCGGCGGTGTTGCTATTGAGGGTTTTGCGGCTCAGACCTTGCTGGTGAAGGGCGCAATTGACAAGCTGGACCTGGTTTTTCAGAGTCACCGGCACGGCCGGTACAAGTCGGCAATTGAAATGTTCACCGAAGATTCGATTTCGCCGGCGAACCGGGAGCAGCTTAGCCAGTACCTGGACGCGGTCTATGGTGCTTTCCGTGATGACTTGGCGGCCGGGCGTGGCCTGTCGAAGCAGCAGGTGGACTCACTGGTGGAAATCGCCTGGTTTGATGCCCGGTCAGCAATGACGGCAGGCCTGATTGATACGCTCATGTACCATGATGAGGTCGAGTCCGGAGCACGGCGCTTGTTTGGCCGTGGCCGTCGGGTGACAGAGTCGGCCTGGTCCGGTGAGCGGTTGGTTGATGACCGGTGGGGGGCGCTGCCGGTCGTTGCGGTTGTGCCGGCAGTTGGGACAATTGTTGCCGGCCGGTCCGGCACCGATATTTTGACCGGCAGCCGGCGACTGGGAGCACAGACGATTTCCAAAGTGTTGCGGGCAATCCGCCGGGATCGTCGGGTCAAGGCGGTTGTGCTCCGGATTGATTCGCCGGGGGGCGATGGTCTTGCGTCGGAGATTATCTGGCGGGAGATTGAACTTCTCCGCAAGAAGAAGCCGGTGGTAGTGTCGATGGCCGGCACCGCGGCGTCGGGTGGCTACTATATTGCCTGCAATGCCAACCGGATCTGGTGTTCCCGGACGACGCTGACAGGTTCAATCGGCGTTTTTGACTACGGCTTCGTGACCGAAGGCCTGCTGAATCGTTTCGGGGTCCGCCGCGAGGTGGTGAAGCGCGGCAGTCGGGCTGACGCTCGACTGGGTGTCCGGCAGTATACACCGGCCGAGGATTCACTGATTCAGAAGCATGTCGACGGTTTCTACGACCGTTTCGTTGAAAAGGTGGCGACCGGACGCGG